>JBBILT010000008.1:0-176696 GCA_037444745.1 Ignavibacteriales bacterium | reverse complement strand
AACTGCTTCAACTAACATTTTTTTAGGAAAGTTTTTATCATAACCATCATCAAGATAGGGAAGTACAGTTCCATAAAGAAGATGATCTACAAACGGCACACGCAATTCAATCGAATGAGCCATACTAAAAACATCGCTGTCACGCAGGAGCTGATTGCGCATATAAAAACAGCTCTCCATCATAGAAACGAATTGCAGTGCGCTAAGCGCAGAGCGCATAGCGCCTCTTGTCATTTCTGCCATAGCATCCATTTGGGAGAAAGAGTCCTCGGCTGTGTAATGTTTAAGATTTCTCGCTTCGCTCGAAATGACAGACCCTTCGACTCCGCTCAGGGTGACGCGATCAGAATGACAGGACCACCCTAGATTAGATAACTCATCATCCGTAAAAAGACCTCTTACAAGTTTATACTCTGCATTTGGTTCACATGGATTTTTCATATAATGAATTGCTTTTGCAGGTAAATAGTTTTTAAGAAGTGGGGCGGCAGCTTTCATAAACATTTTAGCAAAAGGAAGATTTTTTATTCTCTGATACTTTGGAATATTTCTGAAAGAAGGATATCCGCCAAATAGTTCATCCCCGCCTAAACCAGAAAGAACAACTTTAAGTCCCGCCAGTTTAGCAGCTTTAGCAACAAAGTAAGTATTAATACCATCGATAGTGGGCTGATCCATTGAAGCCATTATGTTATCAAAGTCATCAATCAGATTCTGTTCAAAAAAGGGGACTTCGATATGTTCTGTGTTATAAGTTTTAGCTGCCAGAAGTGCGTATTTGGATTCATCAAGTTTATTACCGGGAAAAATAACAGAAACAGTTTTAATTTTCTCCTGTCCCAATTGCCTCATTAGAGAAACAATTGCAGTAGAATCAATTCCACCAGATAAAAAAGCGCCAACTTCAACATCGGAAACGAGATGAGAAGCAATGGTATCCAGCAAAGAATTTCGTATCACTTTTTTTGCATTATCATCGTAGCGTAAAGTGTGGATGAATGGATGCATGGGTGCATGGGTAACGGCATTAGGAAATTTGTTCTTTGCGTCTTCATCATACTTCTTCGTCATACTGAGCGCGTCATCTCGAGCGGAGACGAGAGACGAAGTATGACCTTCATTTTCTTTTGAACTGTCATTCCCGTGTAAGCCTGACTTGTCGTCAGACAGGCGGGAATCCATCTCTGTCATACTGTGCTTAGCCTTTACTGAAATTGCCGAATTGTCATCTCGCCTGTCCCTCTGGGAAGCAGCTTGCCCCGATTCATCGGGGGAGACGAGAGACGAAGTATGACCTTCATTTTCTTTTGAACTGTCATTCCCGTGTAAGCCTGCCTTGTCGGTCAGCTTCGACTCCTCAGCAAGGCGAACAGACAGGCGGGAATCTAAAACTTTTTTCCCATCATCCATTAACCATTTCCCATCAACCATCATCTCCCCAAACTCCCAATACTTACTGATTGTCATCCTGAGTTTGTCACACTGAGCGGAGTCGGAGGATCTAATTTCTAAATAACTTCCCGGTAATAAAGCACTAACTTCTTTATAAATTGTAAGCGGAGCGGGAACGGAGCCCGTTCTTAAAAACGCATCAAGAGCATCATAATTTATAGTAAGATTCTCTTTGTAGTGTTTAATAGCCTTAAGCTCAGATGAAAATAAGAATTGATCTTCATTGTATAAATAATAGAATGGTTTTATGCCAAAGCGGTCGCGCGCGGCAAAAAGAGTTTTTTCTTTATCATCCCAAATGGCAAAAGCAAACATTCCGCGCAGATATTGTAAACAATCATATCCATACTCTGCATAAAGATTTAGAATAACCTCAGTATCAGAATTAGATTTAAAAACTCCCTTCTCCTTTGGAGAAGGGTTGGGGATGAGGCTTTTGTAGTTGTAAATTTCACCATTAAACACGATAACGTAACGTGGTGTAGCCTCTTTTTCTCCCTGAGCGGAGTCGAAGGGACTGCGCTCTGCACTTTGCTCCAAGCTCTGTGGGCTTATTGCTATACTCTCGGCGCTAAGCGCTTTGCTGCTTACCATTGGTTGATGCGCAGCGGGGGAGAGGTCTATTATAGATAATCTGCGATGAGCTAAAGCAATGAATGGACCGTTGTCCTTAGTCCCTCGCCCTTCGACTTCGCTCAGGGTGACACTGAGCTTGGGATGAACAGGGGAGAAGTAAACGCCAGCATCATCAGGTCCGCGATGAGCAAGAATATCCCTTGCGGCAAGGACTCTGCCTTCATCAATTTTTTCGTTAGTATTAATTACACCAAATATGCCGCACATTTTAACAATTTAGAATGAATGATTAAAAACCTGCCTGCGAGCCAGCTTCGCAAGCGTAGCGCGTAGGCGGTGTACAATTGAAAAATAAATCAATTTTTTATAGTTATTTAACTGATGTATTACGAGAGGAAAAGAAAAGTTTTCCCCCTTAATTACTTTACAAAATTAAGGATAAAACATAAAAGTTGAAAGCATAAGATCGGAAGTAGGTAGTAGGAAAGTGTAAGCAGGCGGTGGTTAGTTCTCTGGTTGTCACCAACCACTTATCTCAGCAGTCAAGAACCATTTATCCCGGCTGTCACGAACCATTTCGTGACATTTCACCTTGGCTGTCACCAACCACATAGTGACATTTCCTCTTTCGTAGGGATCGATCTCCTGATCGATCCGTTGCATCAAAGAGAAGACGCCCCACCGGGCCGTCTTTACATTAGCTGCATCATATCGTAAAGACGACTCGCTGAGTCGTCTCTGAATTAGCGTAGCCACACAAATCCCTTTGTGTGTGTTTTTTTCCCGGGCTGCCACCAACCACCTGGTGACATTCCCTCTTCCGTAGGGATCGATCTCCCAATCGATCCGTTGCGGCTACATCCAGTATCAATCAAACTCGCTCTGCCACAAAAGCGTCAGCACCGCATTATAATTCGGCATAGCAACATTCTGCTCATATAAATAATTACTAACCTTTACCTTATAGTCTTTTGCAAACCATGCCTTGGCAGGCACAAGATCGCTGCACGTTTGCATCGTATCTCCTTTAAAAAAATCAAAAGCGGCACTATCTTTTGGTACGGCAAAACCCTTCGGTAAAATTTTAAAAGGAAAGTAATCGTGAAAAGCACTCCATTTTACAACACCATCTTTGCTGTATATAACAGCCGCGGGATATTTTCCGATATTTATATAACGTATCGCCGCCGCACTTAATGATACACTAAAATAACCTGCCGCTTCTTTTATTAACTCAAAATTAATATCCCGCTTGCTTGTAAAATCATTAAACCACGGTCTGTGCATCAGCAATTCCGCCGCAAATATATTTGCATTGTCTTCATTTCGTTTAGCAGACTTAAAGCTGCTTAGATCATCAATTTTGCACCCTCTTAACCAATCCGGTTTATTCCGCTCATTAAAAAAGTGCCCCATCTCATGTGTGATTGTAAAAATTTTCTGCCCCTTGTCTGTAATATTTGAGTTAAGTGTAATAATACCATGACTCTCTTTATAATTTATCATTCCAAGAAAATTATTTAAAGGCGCATCCTTTATAAATAAATTTTCTGCATAAGCAATCTCCTCAACATTAAGCTCCTTTGGACTGCTGATGCAGTATTCATCAATTAATCTAGCTGCGTGTTCTTCCGGCTTCATCCTTTTTACCACCGATTATTTTTTCCATTTCATCCAGCAGGGACGCATCTTTTTTAATAGTTATGATATCATCTTCACTCAATTCTGTAAGATTTCTTGCCGCTAATGCCAGGCGTTTTTCACTTTCTGCTTCAATCGGCAAGTCAATTCTTTTTTGTAGTAATTCTTCAATTCTTGCTTTTAGATTTTTGCCTCGCTCTTTTTTAAGTTCAGCTTTTTTCTTTTTTATCAAGTACAGTATTTTCATTTGTGTTTCTTCGGGATCAATTCCCGTGCTTTTCAGTTCTTCAACCACTTCCTCAATATTTTCATCGATCGCTTTAAAATAGAGATCAAGAAAATTTTGTGTTTTTTGGTTCATAACTGTTTTAACCTCCTGGTAGTTTATCATTTCACTTAGTCTTAAGCTTAAGTGCTTTTCTATTTATTCGCTTCCGGGCATTTTCAACATCTTTCACCTCAATGCCCAGTCTCTTTGCTATATCTATATTGGATTTAATTCCATCAAGTATTTCCTGTAAGACAAAAAAAGCAGTTTCATCTTCTTCTAAATCTTTTTCTAATTGATCAATCAATTCCTCCTCATTAACTGCCTCAAAATCAAATTCATCTTCAAATGTTTTATTGTTAGATTTATATGATTCCGTATCGATTATTGTGTCTTCAATTAGCTTGCCTTCTTTGTTTGTTTGGTTAAGCGGAATAATTCTTCTTTTCTTATATCCGTTTTTATTTTTTTTCTGTTCTTTTTCTACGGCTTCTAATTCATTATATAAAGGATTTTCTATATCCAATATTTTATCTGCTTCAATTCTTATTAAACTCACTATTACCATCATTATCAGATGCTCAATTTTCGGGATTCTATTTTTTCTCCACTTTCGTTTCCCCTCTAATATCCGTGCAACTGCCTCTGCAAGCACATCTTCCGGCATCAATCTGCCGTCATTTTTGCCACCCATTATCATTGGTATTTTGCGCCCCGCATAACTAATTAATTTTACGGATAGATTTTTATCCTTCTTGAATTCCGCCTCCAGTGCATCCGTCGTTTCTTCAATTGATGCAATTTCATCCCCCGCAAACTGGGGAAAGACTTCATCATCGCTTTCATTTACTTCCTCCACAGAAGAAGATTTTTCAGATTTCCGGATTGAAATCTGTTCGCTCGGTTCTGATGGCTGAATAAAAACATCGGGATTAAGAAATATATTCATCAATAATCCTTTTAATGTTAATAATTATAAACCTTAAAACTCAATACTCACTCCCCCTCCTCACCTTTATCATCCTTTTAATCTTTATACTTTCCGCATTGCCCGCCAAGAAGCAACAAAGTGTTCAGGCGAGGCAGGTAATCTTTTATCTTGATTAAAACTTTTTCATTTTTCCTTCCCCATACTTTCATGCTGTCCAAAAGACTCCTTTGGAGTGTCCTTCGAAGTCTGACTTTCAATCACAATAATTCTCATATACATATACTTTAAAAACTTCCGTTTTGCCGTCTATCCATTAAAAAAAATTTATGGAAAAATCCTTTTTTTTAAAGTATTTGATTATGTAAGAGAAAATAATTGATCCTTTAACATTCAAACGGCAAGTAACATAATGATAAATTACGAAATAATTAAGATTCTTTCCAGACGATCGGAAATAAAGCAGTTGGAGAACGGCAACGGATTATTATTAATTCGTCTTAAAACCGTCTTAAAGTCGTTCTTAAGTCGTTTACGTTCGGTCAATTTCATTTCACCATTCGGCTGGCAGGAAAAAGATCACCTTTCCAATCAGCACCGCGCGCCCCCTGCATTTAACTCCCTCCTTTTTGAAAGAGAGGGAAGGAGTGGATAAAGATTGTCATTTCCCCGACCAGCGGAAGGAGTAATCTTTTTGGTTGATTAAACTTCTTCCTATGCCTGCCCAAAGGGATTTATGACGGCAAAGGCAAGGTAGAAATGACAATACATTAACACTCGGCTCTAAATCAATGTTCCAAGATAATTTATAAAAATAAAGTATAGGAAAAAAAATATGGCACGATTAAATAAACAAGTACTCGGAAGAGTACGAGGCGCTCTCGGAGATATAGTTTTCCGGGAAAGAAATGGGAAAAACATAGTAGCAATGAAACCTTCGTCTTTTAATCCCGCTAGTGATGAAGCATCAATTGCACGCAGAGCTAAATTTGCTATTGCAGCAAAACTTGCAAGTACAATTAATACTATTACTGACTTAAAGACTCTATGGTATGCTCAAACACCTGCGGGACTTACAAGTCATAATTATATTCTACGTCAGAATTACTCATTTGTTGAACCGGGAAACATTTCAGGTTTAATAAAACTTTTACCTGATGCAGGATTCAGTACAGCAATATCCAACCTTGCAGTAAGTGCATCGGATATCTCTGTTAATATAGGTCCGATTGGAACTTTGGCAGGAATAAGCATAGCAGATGAACCAAACTGTAGATTATATTCATTGGTTTACCTTACTGATCCTGTAAATGACTCAGTTACACCATATAGTTTTATGTTATTCAAATCAGCAAATCAGGCAACTCAGCTTGATACTGAATTAACATTTAACTTAACCTTGAGCAATCAGGATTCCTTACTCATCAGCAAATACAATACAGCAAAGGTATTTTTTACCCTTGTAACTGTGGATGCCAATGATGCTATAATAAGCAACTCAAATACACTGGTAACTGAATAAAAAAACGGCTGGCACGTCAAAACTGTGCCAGCCAATTTAATACATTTCTCTCCTTTGCTCCGGCTTTCACCAAACACTCGTTAACATTTCCTTTTCCGTAGGGATTGATCTCCCGATCGATCCGTTGCAATTCTATGCTTTTACGTAGCCACACAAATCCCTTTGTGTGTGTATTTTCCCCGGGTTGTCACCAACCATTTGGTGACATTTCTTCTTCCGTTTTCCCGGCTGTCACGAACCATTTGGTGACATTTTCTCTTCCGTAGGGATCGATCTCCCGATCGATCCGTTGCATCAAAGTGACGTCCCACCGGGACGTCTTTACATTAGCTGCATCATATCGTAAAGACGACTCGCTGAGTCGTCTCAAAACTACATACAGTAAAGACGTAGCATGCTACGTCTCTACGAAAACATAACTCCCTCTATTTCTAAGAGAGGGCAGGGGTGAGTTAAGATATAATCACCTTGGCTGTTACCAACCACTTTGTGACATTTCCTTTTGAATCAACCTTTCGCCTCTATGCCACTGTGGTTAAATTGTGTTTGTACAAAAGGATTTGTGCACTACGAAAATTTGTGTATCCGTTAGCTAACGGACTGTGGTAAAACGTTTTGATGATTCCTACTTAAAAATCAAAATAATCAGACGTCCCACCGGGGCGTCTTTACATTAGCTGCATCATATCGTAAAGACGCCTCGCTGAGCCGTCTCTGAAATTAAGTAGCCACACAAATCCCTTTGTGTGTAAAAGACACTTCGCCGCGGCGAACTGCGATACATTCAGTAATAGTTAATAATATCCGAGGTTGAAGCTGGGTGAGTAAAATATAATGCAGTGCGCTGCATCGGTAATTAAAACTTCATAAAAATAATAAATCAATTATTATTCAAGATACTTGTAATTAAAACAATTAAGTAAAGAGGCAACTGAACGCTTCCGGGTCCAACCCACCAGGCTTCAAACTGTGAATGAAGCAGCATTGCTGCTAAAGCAGCTGTGAGTATTGAGTTGTAAGTAGTGAGTGGTTCAAAATTATTAATAATTAATTTTGACAGGATGTAAAAAACCGGAAGAAGGAAGAGCAGCAAACCAATTAAACCGGTTTCCTCAATCATTGCTAAGACAGAATTTCCTTTTTCTCGTATATATCTTCCATCTTCATAATAACTGCCGGTTAATATTGGTGTTTTAATATCCGGTGCACTTACTCCATACCCCAGCCCCCAAATAGCGCCCTGTTTAGCCGCTTCTACAGAGGGTTCCCAAAGTATCATTCTCCTGCCAAGAATATTGCCGCCGTTTTTATTCAGAAACGAATAAGCTGCGTTTTGGAATAATGGAATGGTAAAATATAAAACTAATAGAATAATAAAAACCGAAGACAAGATTATTAATATTTTTTTTGATTTAGTTATTATTAGATAAGAAATGGTTCCGATTACTAAGGCTAAAATTGCTGCACGGGAATAGGTGATAAATAAAAGTAAAAAATTAAAAGTTAAAAGTAATCCGCCAAAGGCGGAGTAAGTCGTGATCCGCCAAAGGCGGAGTAAGACGCGAGACGCTTTGCCCTTTGCGCCATGCGCTATGCTCAGTGCAATTATTCCCGGTAGTGTAAAAAGCAGTGCTGCTGCAAGTGTGTTCTGATGCCCTGCAAATCCCATAAAACCTAATCCGTTGCCTCCTGTCCAACTATCTGCCGGAATATTTAAAATCAAAGAGATTGCAGATAAAACCAAAATGAAAATGTTAGCAGGCATTAAAAATCCAATTCCTTTATCCGGATAAAACTTTTTATAAAGCAAGACAGATGAGAAAATTCCTGCATACATAAGCAGAAGGTATAGTGATCTTTGTAAAGATATTATAGGATATAATGACCAGATAGATGTTATTAAACAGTAAACAGGGAAACCGAATATGATGGAAATATAAATTAAGGTTTTATTGGTTCGTGGAATTAAAATAAAAGCCAGTAAGATATTAATTATTAAAAGAACGGGTACAATAAAATAAACAGGACCGGTTACAGGGAATGCACGGCTTATAATTCCTATTACAAGCAAGGGAAGAGAGTATTGAATAATAAACCGTGCAAAAAGATTTTCAGCAGATAATATTTTCATCAGGGGATTTCCTTCATCTCTTCAGGTATGATTTGATCTGTGTCTGCAGAATTATTCCATTTGCCTTTAAATATTATCAGAGCTTTAACAAACAGTAATGTAAATATATAAATCCAAACTGCTATAAGAAGCATTTGATATGTAAAAGAAGCTGATGAATTGATGATATAGTAAAATACATTAGTGAAAACCAAAATTATGAAAGTAAAATAAAACGAGATGTTTTTTTGTTTTTTAACATCCAGAATTTTGAACAGATAAGCGTTAATCGGAAAGTGAAGAATTACATACACCGAATAACCGGTAATCATAAAAAGAAAAATATTCTGAAATATTTCTTTGGAAATAGATATTGGAAGCAGGGATGGATAAAAATTTACAATTGATAATATTACTGCTGAATAGCAGATAACTAATGTGAGAGAAAGAATGAATCCTTTTCTTAATATCTGTGATTTCTCGGGATTTATTTCAGCGAATAAATATTTTTCGACTAAAGTACCGATATAAAAAATTGGTGCTGTTAATCCCCATGCAAAAGTATATGAATTTGCTATCGCAGTATTGAAGAAATGATTTACTATAAATTTATCAGCAACTAAACCAAGCGATACTGCAGAGTTAATAATAAAGGCAGAAAATCCAATCGAGTAATATTCATTGATCCTGATATTGTTTGAAATATTTTTATCGAACAGCCAATAGGCAGTAAAAAACCATAAAATACCGCACAACGAAAGAAGCACAAAGATGCTTATATGGAAATAAATTACTCCGGGTATTATCATAAGATGCATTACGGTAAGGATAATAAGAATCAGGGTGTACTTTTTATACTTTCCATCGAATAATAATTTAAAATTCAGAATACCGCCGACAGAAATAAAAACACTGTAAATGATTATCGGAATAATTTCATAATAACTATTGAACGGATGGGAGAACAGATGAAGCATCAAATAAGTTATGATAATATTGCCAGAAACAAATAAAAATAGCATTCGCATTCTAACCGGAATTCTTGTTTGAGCTATATCAAAACCTAATGACCCGAACAATATCAATATCGAAGCGGTGTAATATGCCCGATTAAATATATTATATTGTTTCACATTAAGTGCATAAGCAAGTATTACTAAAACAGATTTATAGGCAAATAATGATAAACCAATGAAAACAAATTTTTTAATTGATTCGGATATATTTTTCAAGGTAAAGTTTTATGATAAAATTTAATTAAAAATAAAATTTACAATTATGTCTGTTAAATATAAAGGAGATGAGAAATGAAAGATTGTTAATAGGAAATGGAAGATGGTTGAAGATTCATGGGGGCAGAATCTCTTCTAAACTAGCGGCGGTGTCCACCTTTATACATTTTCCATCAACTATTTTATTCATTACTGAATTCTTATATCCGCTCATCCTATGAATGGAGCTTGTCCTGAACTTGCCCGACGCAGGACGAGGCAGGTTGAAGGGTATAAAAATATTTTGAAGTGAAACGATTAGAGATAAATGACGTTTGATTTCGATTCATCGGGGGAGGATCCACAAAGTCCGCCGCGGTGGGTACAAATCACGCGCAGTATTTTTAAATAATACGGTAAAGACAATTCGGTGAATCGTCTAAATTTTTGCATACATCATTATTCATCATTCGGTGTTTAATATTCGATATTCAAAACACAAGAAACCTCTGAGGTTACAAGACAGAAACCTCCGAGGTTGCTTTCAATAATCCCTCCATTAGCCAAAGGGAGGGGCAGGGGAGGGTTCAGATTTTACACATCCAAGACGCCGCAGTGCAGTGTCTTTGCTGTAAAGACAACTCACTGAGTTGTCTTAGATCATTTCGCGAAGAGACTTTGCCACGCACAAAGGTCCGCCGCCAGCCTCGCCGAGTCTAGGCGGGCGGCGGAGTACGCTACGTAATTCTAATTCTCCATTAATCCAACATTCCAGAATTCCAAAACTCCAGCATTCCATTACTCCTTGTAAATCCTCCATCATGCCCTCCACGTTGTCGATTTACCTCTTCCATAATAATTCTCAATGGCAGACACAAGCAATGTTAAAGTATCCGGAGTATCAAAAATTGGATTGAAGTTCCTCGAGATCTGCCTGATCTTTTTTGCGGTTACTGCTTAATTTATTTTTAATTAGATCTTTGCTGGAAATGAAGTTGGCGATAGTGCTTCCAAATCTCACTTTTTCAACACTACCGTATGCGTCTTCAAACAATACACCATCGATGTGGTTCATTATATCAATTCTAACAGGACTTACTCCGAGTTGGATAATTCTTCCTTCGGTAAGAAAATCATCTTTAATAATTCCCGACGCCTCAAAACCGAATTGCTTTAGTACTTTTATCATTTCAGAAGCATTTGTTTCACCACGTTCTATAAAAACATCAATATCACCGGTATTTCTAGGTTTGGCATAAAGAGCGAGTGCATAAGCACCGACAATCATATATTTAATATTATTTGTATTAAGTAATTCGATAAACTCTTCGAAGTCTTTTTCGACTTTCAGCATAATCATCCTGCTTATTAAATATTTGTACGTACTGTTCTCTTAAAAATTGCACTACGGAAAGTTTTTCTTCATAGGATTTCTCTTTCCAAAATTGACTTTCCTTAATTTCAACTTCCGCTTTATAAATTATTCTAGATTCTCTTACCATTTGTCAATTGATTTTGTTTAATTAAAAATAATGAATAATTATAAAAAATACATTAGTCTTATTCCTAGTTATGTATATTTTATCAGATTAGATATAGTAAAGTATTTATTTTATTATAGGATATTTAGACTGGAAAAGACAGTGGAGAGTTCAATATCACACGCAGGTAATCCGGCCGCGGCACTCAGCTTCGCTAAGAGGCTGATGGAATGCACTATACAGTACATCTACATTCTTCATTACTATAAAGACAACTTGTTGAGTTGTCTCAGATCATTTTGTAAAGAGGCTTCGCCACGCATAAAAGGATTTATGATCTACATTAACAATTAAGTATAAACCGTTACCCATTTCTCATCTTCCATTCGCAGGAAGGTCCGCCGCCAGCCTCGCCGAGTCTAGGCAGGCAGGCGGACTGCGTTACATCAGCCATCCCGATTCATCCGGAGCAGGCTCACACGTAGGAACGTGTTCAAACAGATTTCCTTCCTTATGATTCCGTGTGTCATAATTTCTTTACACTTTTCTTTTAATGTCAAATTTTTATTAATGTCATTCGATTTCTAATATTATTTTTATTCATATTAAAAGGATTGGACCTGCCCCTGAGTGATATGGAAGGTTAAGAAATTATCTAAAGTAATCGGGAGGAGGGTGATCAATTGTAAATGATTAAAACGAAGTACCAACTTTTAATCGTAGATTAAATAGAATAGAAGTTAAGCCCAAAGATCCGTTTTTTGTAGTTCCGACAATTAAACTTGGTCCTATTGCGATCGCACTTGAAGCCCAGGAATCGAAAATCTTCTGAACCAATATATCCATAACAAATTGCGGCTGTCTAACATTACTCGCTGTCATAACATCCATTCTTAAATCGAATACACTGCCGCCTAGAGTCATTTCTCTGCCAAAATATCCAAGATGTGTTTCATTCAAGTACCTTGCAACATAAAATTTACCGCGTGTGGCTCCCATTACTTTAACCGGGTAACGTAATTCCCAATTTATAAAATTACCTTGAACGAGGAATGGTTGATATTTAATTGTTCCATCAGGATTAAGTATTATGTTATTTTTATTAACAGTTTGTGTTGTGTATTTAAGTATTTGGGATTCTGTAAATTTATCAGATGATGAAGAATAACCGAATTCAAAAAAATTACCAAACGGAATTACGTAAGCAACCTGAAATCCTGTTGTTACAAAAAGATTGTTGTGATTCTGAAAATCTTTAATTTCAACAAAAGCATCTGCATTTTGAAATATACCAATTCTTAATCCCAATATGTGAAAGTTTGCTTCAATGAAGTTAGTTTCCATTACTCCTGAGTATGGGGTGCCTAATCCGATCGATACTCCAATATCACCCTTTAAAGGAAATCCAAATCTCTCACCTCCCTGAACCTGTAAGAAGGGATTTATGTAACCTAATGTAGGAGATATTTGCAGAACGCTCGGTGTATTTAATAACTTGCTCAACCGTAACTTTTCAATAACACGCGTAAAAACACTTCCATAATTAATAGTTTCTTCGAGATTAAGTTTAAATGGATAAGTTATTATTCTAGCTTGGGTTTCGTGTTTTAAAGCAATAAATGGATACAATGCTCCTTTAATAGAAATTGTTTGATTATTAGCATCTCTTAAATCAACAACAATTTCGGCTTTAGGATCTGGTGGATCAATGAAAACTTCCATCTGAATTTTTATAAACAGGCTGTCATCTAGAGGTTCCATCTGATAATAGACTATTGGTTCAGTATCTTCCTGGGCAATTAAAACAGAATATTTATCAGATATAATTACGGATAATAAAAAAAGTAGAGGCAGCAGAGTTATTTTTTTTATAAACATTTCAGTAATGGTAAAAATTTAAATTGTTACAATATTAAGTCAATAATCAGACCAAAATATGTATTATTATTTAACTTAGTTCAATAAAAGGTATAGTAATTATTACTTATTCCAAGTAACAATTAATTACATGAATGCAGAATTTAATTTAATAAAAATAGAGTACCCTATATTTTTTAAAAACACTTTTCAAAACATAATTTTGAATAGTCAAATTAAAAATCCTGCTCATAATATTTTATTCCTTATTGCAAAATAATTTAGCTTTGAAATATTCCAAAGTTTTATGTAGCCCATCTTTACGATCTACTTTAGGTTCCCATCCTAATTTTTCTTTTGCTTTGGTTATATCAGGCTGCCGAACTTTCGGATCATCTATAGGTAAATCCTGATAAATGATTTTACTTTTAGAATTTGTTATTTCAATTATCTCTTCCGCAATCTGTTTAACAGTTATTTCTTCAGGATTGCCAATATTAACAGGCTCATTTTCATCAGAAAATAATAACTTTAGAATTCCGTCCACCTCATCATCCACATAAATAAAACTTCTTGTTTGTGTACCATCTCCGTAAACAGTTATTGGTTCATTGTTAAGTGCCTGAGCAAAGAACGCTGGAATTGCTCTTCCATCATGTAAACGCATACGCGGACCAAATGTATTAAATATTCTAACAATTCTGGTACTTAATTTATGATACCGCTGATAAGCCATTGTAATAGCTTCCGCAAATCGTTTCGCTTCATCATAAACTCCTCTGGGCCCAATTGGATTTACGTTTCCCCAGTAGTTTTCTTTTTGCGGATGCATCAAAGGATCGCCATAAACCTCTGAGGTGGATGCCAATAAGAAGCGTGCGTTCTTTTCTTTAGCAAGCCCAAGTGCTTTGTGTGTACCCAGTGAACCGACTTTAAGAGTTTCAATCGGAAGTTGATGGTAATCTAATGGACTTGCAGGTGATGCAAAATGAAGAATAAAATCTACTTTACCTGGTACGTGTATAAAATTGGTAATGTCATGACGGATAAAATGAAATTTAGGATTACCAAATAAATGCTGAATGTTGTCAAGACTTCCTGTCAAAAGATTGTCGATGCATATAACAGAAATATTTTCACTTATCAGCTTGTCGCATAAATGCGAACCCAAAAATCCTGATCCTCCGGTTATTACAGCAGTTGCCATTTCACAATTCCAAACAAATATGAGTAATATTAAAAATCAAATGATTTAATGTACTTAATCCTTAAATCGAAACTATAAACGTAAAAAAAATCCTATGATTATAAATTTTAAGTTCCTTGTTCTTTACTTTTTGAGGCGTAGTAATAATAGTATTTATAATAACTGCCA
This sequence comes from Ignavibacteriales bacterium, assembly GCA_037444745.1. Classification (GTDB taxonomy): domain Bacteria; phylum Bacteroidota; class Ignavibacteria; order Ignavibacteriales; family Ignavibacteriaceae; genus IGN3. Next base: position 162,275 of record JBBILT010000008.1, on the reverse strand, counting down.
TATCCTGGTTTTGTACTAAAATTATTTAACACAGTTCCTATCAATTGAGAGTTATCGTGTTTTAAAAGCTGTACAGCTCTATCCATCATTGATAACTCTGTTACATCGGCTGATACAACCAGAATAGATCCATCCACTTTTTTGGCTAATATTTCTGCATCTGTTACGGCTACAATCGGCGGAGAGTCAAGTACTACATAATCGTACTTACCTCTGACTTCTGTGAGAAAATCTTCCATTTGTTTAGAGTCTAGCATTTCTGCAGGATTAGTGGGTATTGTACCTGAAGTAATGATGCTAAGATTATCTATAACAGTAGAATATGTAATTTGATCTAATTTGAATTCACCTACCAGATAATCAATCAACCCTGGCTTTTTATCACGCTCAATTATCTGATGCAGCCTTGGTTTCCTTAAATCACAGTCGACTACTAATGTTTTTTTATTCGAAAGAGCAAAACTACCCGCAAGATTTATCGCAACCGTAGTTTTTCCTTCCTGGGGAGCAGCGGAAGTAATTAAAATAGTTTTTAATGATTCTTTATCAGGACGGGAGAATTGAACTCTTGTTCTTAATGAACGGAATGCCTCGGAAGGTATTGAATCTGGTCTTGTTGATACAACAAAATCAAATTTACTTTTAATATTTAATCCTAAGCCTTCAACTTGCGGTATCCATGCAAGTACATTAATGTTTTGCTTTTGTATATCCTCTGGTGTTTTGACAGTGTTATCAAAATAATTTTTAATAAACACATAACCAAAGGCTAAGCCAAATCCAATTACTAACCCAACCATTACTATAAGCAATCTGTTTGGCTTTGCAGGCCTATCCGGCATTCTGGCATTATCTATTATCAATACATTTCCTGGTTGTGATTGCTCATTAATTACTGCCTCTTGAAATCTTTCTTCAACTAAAGTATAAAGCTTTTCTAATGATTCCCGATTTCTCTGAAATCTTGCTAAGTCAAGAGAAGTTTTGGGTAAACGGTTAAATCGTTCTTCATATTTATTAACTATTTCTGCTAGCCCGCCTTGTGTAGTTCTAAGTGATCCGTTTTTTATCTCTTCCTCAATTATTTTTTGGCTTAGTCCTTTAACTTCCTCCGGACTGCTGGCTAATATTCCTGCTTTTAATACTTTAACTTTTTCATCAAGTTTAATTTTTAAATCTTTAATCTTTTTATCGTATTCCTTTACCTTAGAAGTTATATCAATACCGGGCTCTACCTTTGCCAGGGCAAGATCTTTGTTTATCTGCAGTTGGGATATCTCATTTTGTAATGCGGTTATATATGTTTCAGAGGTTGCACTTTCAAGATAATCCGCAAGTCTTGGATTTTGTTTTGCCAATTCATCTTTATATTGCTTAAGCACTTCATCTGATGCCATCAATTCTATTTTAGCAGCACTTTTCTGCGCATCAAATTGTGATAATTGCTGTATCAGAGTTTGTGCCTGCTGATCCAGTGCTATAATCCCGCCTTTTTCTTGATAAGATCTTAAAATTTCTTCCGCTTCGTTTAACTGATCTTTTTTCTCTTTCCGTTGTTTATCAAGGAATCCTTTTACAAATGTAAGCTGATCACGATTAATTTCTAGATTATAGTTTTTATATTCCTTCGAATAGATATTTGCGATTAGAGCTGCTTCTTTTGGTGAAGGCGACTCAGCAGATATCTCAATAATATCAAGTCCTCGTTTTTGTTCCACTCCAACAGTGTTTTCCATTATTGCTGCAATATCGGGTACAGTAAGCAGTTCTTCAGAATTGCCACTAAACGCTTTTTTATATAGTAGATTAAAATCTTTATTGTATTTAGTGTTAATAAACGTGTCTACTAACGCTTTAGCAACCCGTTCTCTTAGATTATAACTTTTAAGTATCTCAATTTCATTTGCTATAAATCTGTCATTCCCAAAATCACTAAATTCTGGCACTAAAGGGGATTGCAAAATACTGCCCCCTGGTTTACTTAATTTTAGTGCTGTTTGAGATTGGTAAATATCTTTAGCTGAGATGGCGTATATAATTGCGACTGCAAGACTTGCAAGTATAATGATGATTACAGGTACAATATTATTTCGGATTAGTATTAAATAATCCTTTAAAGTATTGCTTTCACTGTTATCTAAATTAAATTCATTATGATTGTTATTGTTCATTTATTTGCCCGGATTATTTTGTAATACTGATTATTAGCGCAGCTAAAGATGCAAGTGCTGTAACAATGGATAAATAGAAAGAAACATCCTGCCGTAAAAAATATCTCGGTTCTCCAGGTACAACTACAACATCACCAGCCTGCAGCCTTGCGATTGTAATTTTGGTAGTTAGATTTTCTGACCACATCAAATCATTATAGTTATATTTTAGCAGTGTCGTAGTGGAATCATCCTTAATTTTTAGCACTCTTACATCGTTAAGCAACGCATCCTCCGTAGGACCGCCTGCTAATGAAATCAGCTCATTTATATTGCTTCTGGCTGGTATTATATAGAAACCGGGATATTTAACATATCCCCAAAGTTGGACTTTAATATTTATTCCCGATGGATCGGAATAATCAAAAAGTCCGCCTTGCACTTGTCTTACAGTACCATTTGGATTTCCAATCTGAATATCGTCTTGTGCAAGGGATAATTGAGACGATATGCATAATAACATTATGATGAATAAGGTTTTCTTCATTTTCACTTTATTATTTATTGTTAATAATTCAAATATAAATATCTTTTATTAATTATTTAAGTTTTTGGAAAGTTAGTTCTGAATTAGAAGAGACTGAATAAGAGTTTTACCAATGAGAAATATTCTTCGTAGAAGTCTCTCTTATTTAATAGAGTGGATAATAATGCTGTTCAACGATTATTAATAATCTTAATCACTTAACAATTAAAGCCATTCGGATAATATCTTGTAATACACCATTACTAATATTCTCAGCCTTAAAAATCCCTTCAAGATTAAATCCTACTTCTCTGTTTATTCTTATATTTCTAAGATTAGTATCATATGTATAGATATATATTTTTCTCAGTTTAAGTGTATTTATACCATAAGAAATCCATACTTTAGTTGCTTTTTTTCCGTATCCTTTACCACGGAAATCATTATTCCCAATCAACTTTCTAAGCTCTGCTTTCTTATTCAATTTATCGAAATTTAAAAAGCCAAGTATTCCCATAGGAATTTTGTCAGCTGATTCAATAATTCCAAACAGATTGAGTTTATCATTTAATAAATCTTCAACAGTATTTTCTTTATCATCAATCCTGGAAAAAAGAAATTCTTTTCCGTAATTATTTTGTGTCCATTCATTTAATATTGCCGAATCTTTTTTATGATCAAATTCTCTGATTACAATATCCTCGAATTGTATAGGTAATTTTATAATTTTATCAGAGATAACTGCTGGAGGCGTCATTTGATCCTGACTTGGTTTATTAATTGCCACGTCCAGTAATTGATTTGCAATATTTATATAATCTTTTGGTGACAGCTTATATTGTTTCAACTCCTGTACAATATGCTGCAGTATGGTATCATTAAAAAGCATTTCTTCAATGTCATTAGTCATGATTATATCCTAATCTTATAGAAATGATATAAAATATTTTCTTGAGATAACACAATAGTAAAGCTAAGTGTTTTATTCTATTTCGACAATAATTTTGTAGTAGAAATAAATGATTAGATTTTTGTATGGAGGGTAATTACGGACAAGAGTTTAAGGATTATTTTTATCTCAACAAGCGGAAAAAAGACTTCAGAACGATAGTAAAGTTGAATTATTATAATTCGTAAATATTTGATTATTCAATGTGGTTCAAATTTTCATTTCAGCTAATCACTTAAAACAATACCATCTTTTAGAAAATAATTTTTACCGGACTTTGCACAAAATGCTTTACCATTTTCACCAAATTTTAATCTTTTACCTGCTTCTGAAACCCATCCGACAACTCTTCCGGGAGTGCCAATTACTAAAGCATAATCCGGGACATCTTTAGTAACTACTGAGCCAGCTCCAATCATACAGTGTCTGCCTAAAGTATGTCCACAAACAATTGTTGCATTTGCTCCGATTGATGCACCTTCCTTAACAAGAGTTTTGATATAATACTGTGCTCCCACCTGCGGGTATTTGCATTTCGGATCTAGGATATTTGTAAACACCATTGAAGGACCACAGAAAACGTAATCCTCTAATGTAACCCCTTCATAAATAGAAACGTTGTTTTGCACTTTACAAAAATCACCGATGGTAACATTATTCCCAACATTTACATTTTGCCCGAATACGCATTTCTTTCCTATCTTACTTCCGCTTTGTATATGAGAAAAGTGCCATACTTTTGTTCCTTCACCAATCTCGACATTATCATCAACAACAGCGTGTTCATTAACATAATATTTTAAATTTTTGTCCATTTAAATATCTCCAATTTATCAGTTGTAAAATAATCTGCTTGGTTCGCTTTCCCTGTGTCATCTGCTTGCTAATCTTATAATATCATAGGATGAAAGAGTTCTTTAATTTTTGTAACTGGCAGATGTCTAATATCATAAGCAGCTTCAATTGAAGGTCTGGCTGTTTCAATACCAAATCCATTGCCATCAATTATATTTTCATAAATTTTTGTATGAAGGTCTGTAAATCCTTCTGTAAATTCTAATTCATTTCCATCAATTGTAATGGAGCGGTGAGTAGATCTTTTCTTTTCAATCGCTTCTGCGGGAAGATCTTTCGCATCGATTGATAAGTACCATTGAACATTAGCATTTTGAAGCTCAATAAATCCAGCAGCTTTATTTGCTTCACTCAAAAAGAGGTGGTTTTTCTGTACAGTTCCGAACATCCACATAAGCAGATCAAAAAAGTGAATACCAATATTTGTTGCAACACCGCCTGAAATATCTTGCCTGCCTTTCCAGGAAAAATTGTACCAAGGACCACGTGAAGTGACATAAGTTAATACAACATTGTGTTTTGTATTTGTGTGCTTACTTTTTAAAAGTTTTTCTTTTATTGCAACAAGTGCCGGGTGAACTCGCAGTTGAAGAATTGTATAAACTTTCTTTCCAGTTTCTCTTTCAATCTCCTGCAATTGATCAAGATTCCATGGATTAAGTACGAGTGGTTTCTCGCAGATTGCATCTGCTCCAACTCGTAATGCCACTCGGATATGTGCATCATGCAGATTATTTGGAGAACAGATAGATAAATAATCTATTTTATCCTGAGAATTTGTCCTCCTTAATTTTTCAAGATGCCGGTCGAATCTTTCGAACTCAGTAAAAAAACTCGTATTAGAGAAATAACGATCAAGTATCCCTACTGAATCATGCGGATCCATAGCAGCCACAAGATTATTTCCTGTATCTTTAATTGCTTGTAAGTGTCTTGGTGCGATATATCCTGCTACACCCGTTACTGCAAAGTTTTTCATTTTATTTCAATCTTTAATTTGTTTTAATTAGTTTAAATTAGTTAAATCTGTGTCATCCGTGTTCTATTTTTTATCCTTTAAAAACCTTTTCAGATTTAATTCCCGCTTTTTCAAATGCGTTTCTTGTATCAAGTATAAGCTTTGCATTTGCTGTAATTGATTTATAATCGTAATTGCTGTGGTCTGTACTTAATAAAACTAAATCATACTCAGCAAGATTTTTTTTGCTTAGTTCAACTGAAACCATATCGTACTGATATTTACGTGTCTTCGGTAACTTTGGTATATAAGGATCATTGTAATCTACAATTGCACCTTTCTCTCTTAAAATTTCTATCAGCTTTAAGGAAGGTGATTCACGCATATCATCAATATTTTTTTTGTAGGATGCCCCCAGTATAAGAACTTTAGATCCGTTTAATGATTTCTTAAACTTGTTTAACACCTCACCAGCTTTTTCAATAACATAATAAGGCATATATGTATTTATCTCTCCAGCTAACTCAATGAACTTAGTACTGATTTCAAATTCCCGTGCCTTCCAGGTTAGATAAAAAGGATCTATGGGTATGCAGTGCCCGCCTAATCCAGGTCCAGGATAAAATGGTTGGAATCCAAATGGTTTTGTTGCGGCAGCACTTACAACTTCCCAAATATCAATATTCATTCTTTCAAAAACCATCTTTAGCTCGTTAACCAATGCTATGTTAATTGACCGGTAAATGTTTTCAAGCAGCTTTGTAGCCTCAGCAGCTCTTGGGGAGGATACGGGAACAGTTTTAACGATAACCTGATTGTATAAAGTTAGTGCAATCTTAAGACAATTTGCTGTAACTCCACCAACTACTTTAGGTATAGTTGCTGTTGAATATTTCGGATTATTTGGATCCTCACGTTCTGGTGAAAATGCTAAAAAGAAATCTTCACCAACTTTAAATGTTTTTATTTTTCCTTTTGCGGACTGAGTAATTGGTGCATTTTCAAACATTGGCAATAAAATTTCTTCTGTTGTACCTGGATACGTAGATGACTCAAGTGATACAAACTGACCTTTTCTTAAATACTGTGCTATAATCTTTCCTGAATTTTCTATGTAGGTCATATCGGGTTCACGATGCTCATTAAGCGGAGTAGGAACACAAATAATTATTGCATCTGCCTCTGGCAATCTGGTAAAATCTGATGTTGCAGAAAACATTTTGCTGTTTACCGTTTTTTTAATTTTGTCAACGTTAATATGTTTAATATAACTTTTGCCAGCATTGATAAGCGGAATTTTCCTCTCATCAACATCAAAACCAATTGTTTTAAATCCCTTTAATGCATATTCCAAGGCTAATGGAAGTCCTACATAACCAAGTCCAATTATTCCAATTACGGCTGATTTGTCATTAATTTTTTTTAATAATGTATTGTGCATATTATCCTTTATAATTTAGTGTAAAATACCTGGTATGATATTATTAGTCGACTTATTTACTCATAAATTAAGCCAATCCATTAGTCTAATTTGAAATGTTTTTCAATTTCAAAAAGCAAAATAACTAAAATATTGAGACATAACATAAAATTTTGAATCAATCTGAACTTTATTACTTGAAAAATTATTATTTCAACTTCAGGATTATAAATCCTTAGAAGTTTAGTAACCATTAATTGAGCCAGTTACAATGAGGATCCTTCGACGCGACCTCAAAGTATTATTAATTTTTAGTAGAGTGGTTTCCAATTCAAATCTTTTAATTTGTTTACACAAGCAATGCTACTTAATTTTGTACAAAGATTTTTTATCAATTTCATTATGGGTTTATCATGATTCCTGCTACAAAAACTACCCCAATTGATTTTCAAATCGTGTCACAAAAAGTTAAAGATAGTAAACTCGATAGTCCGGGACGCGCATCTATACGTGAGATAAAGAAATTAATTGATGAAATAGAAAAGGCAACCGGTGAACAATTTGTTCGTATGGAAATGGGTGTGCCTGGCTTACCGCCAACTAAAGTTGGTGTCGATGCTGAGATAGAAGCATTACGCAAAGGCGTCGCCGCAATCTATCCGGATATTTATGGAATCCATCCTCTTAAAATTGAGACAGCTCGTTTTGTTAAACTATTTATGGATATTGATGTAAGCCCCGAAGGCTGCATTCCCACTGGTGGATCAATGATGGGAAGTTTTGCCGCCTTTATGACATTAAATAGATGCAATCCTGAAAAAGATACTTCGCTTTTAATTGATCCTGGTTTTCCTGTTCATAGACAGCAATTAAAAGTACTGGGGCAAAAAATAGAATCATTTGATGTTTACAATTACCGTGGTGATAAATTAAGAGATAAACTTGAATCAATATTAAGCAAGGGAAATATTTCCTGTATGCTTTACTCAAACCCAAATAATCCCTCATGGATATGTTTCAATCAAAAAGAGTTAAAGATTATTGGAGATATGTGTAACAAATACGATGTAATTGCAATTGAAGATCTCGCTTACTTTGCTATGGATTTTCGTTGTGATATGTCAAAACCAGGGGTTCCTCCTTATCAACCTACAGTTGCAAAATATACTAACAATTATATCCTAACTATTTCCAGTTCCAAAGCGTTTAGCTATGCAGGACAAAGAATTGGGATGATGATTATTTCTGATGAACTTTATGATAGAAGTTATCCTAATCTTAAAAAATATTATACCAAAGATTTATTCGGTCATTCGATGATTTATGGAAGTATTTATTCAATGAGTGCTGGCATTTCTCATTCTGCACAGTACGCTCTTGCGGCAATCTTTAAAGCTGCAAATGATGGCAGTCTGAATTTTGTTGAAGAGGTTAAAGAGTATGGTGAGAAAGCTAAGATTATGAAAAAACTATTTACTGATAATGGTTTTAATCTTGTTTACGATAAAGATGAGGATGAACCGATTGCAGATGGATTTTATTTTACTTTCTCTTATCCCGGTTACAATGGTGAAGAATTACTTAAAGAACTTTTATATTATGGCATCAGTGCTATTTCTTTAGCTATAACAGGAAGTGAGAGATTGGAAGGTATTCGTGCTTGTGTATCTCTTGTTCGAAGAGATCAGTTTAAAGATCTAGAATATCGTTTGAAAAGATTTAACGAAGATCATTCATCGAAGTAAAGGTTTTTTTGCATGGTTGAATGAATGCATGCAATCATGCAACCATGCTTCTATTCCTTTTATCATCCCATAAAGAAACTAAGCAGTATACCAGCCGCAACAGCGCTTCCAATAACTCCTGCTACATTTGGTGCCATTGCATGCATTAACAGGTGATTGGTTTTATCATACTGCAATCCCACAATTTGAGATACTCGTGCGCTATCAGGTACAGCAGAAACTCCTGCATTACCAATTAATGGATTTATTTTATTTCCTTCTTTCAGAAAAAGATTCATAAACTTTGCAAACATTACTCCACCAAATGTGGCAATCATAAAAGAAACTGCACCAAGGGCAAAGATTCCAACAGATTTAGTAGTTAAGAAAGTTGTTGCCTGAGTTGATGCACCAACTGTTAAGCCGATTAGAATAGTTACAATATCAATCATTGAGCCCTTAGCGGTATCTGCTAAGCGTTTGGTTACACCGCTTTCTTTAAGAATATTTCCAAAGAAAAGCATTCCAAGTAACGGCATTGCACTAGGAGTTATCAATGTGGTAAGAATCAATCCAACAATTGGGAAGAGAATTTTCTCTGTCTTTGAAACAGCACGAGGTGGTTTCATTCGAATTCTTCTTTCCTTGTGTGTTGTAAGTAACTTCATAATCGGCGGTTGTATTACAGGAACCAATGCCATATAAGAATAGGCTGAAACTGCTATCGCACCTACAAGTTCTGGTGCAAGTTTTGAAGAAAGAAAAATTGCAGTTGGTCCATCAGCACCGCCAATAATCCCTATTGATGCTGCTTGTTCGGGTAGATAACCTAGAAACAATGCTATCATATATGCGCCAAAAATTCCAAGTTGTGCCGCTGCGCCTAGTAATATTAATTTAGGATTTGATATCAGTGTGGAGAAGTCGGTCATCGCACCAATGCCTAAGAAGATTAGTGGCGGATAAACTCCCTTCATAACCCCAAAGTATAAATAATTCATTACACTTCCAGGTTCATAAATTCCAATCTGTAGGTGCGCAGTTTCCAAAAATGGAATATTGCCTATCAGAATTCCAAAACCAATTGGGACTAAAAGAAGCGGTTCATAATCTTTTGAGATTGCCAGATAAATGAAGCCAAACGCAACACTTATCATTACTAAATGTCCAATTGTAAAGTAGGGAAAGGCAGTGTATCTAAAGAATTGATCAAAACCGTGAATCATAAATTCAAATAATTGTCCCATAACTAAGCTCCGATTTCGATTAGTACATCACCCTCAAGTACTGAATCACCTTGCCTGACTTTGATAGATTTTATAACACCTTCTTTATCAGCATTAATATTATTCTCCATCTTCATTGCCTCAAGTGTGATTAGTTTTGCACCAACTTTTACAGAATCACCTTCTTTTACATGCACACCGAGTATAACTCCCGGTAAAGGTGATTTAATTAATCCAACACCTTTTGGTGAAGTCGGTGCACTAGTTTTTAATTGTGATGGAGTTGATTCAGTTGTTGGTACTGCTGTAGACCTTACAAGTTTAGGTGTTTTAGTTTGTGCTATCACTTTTTCTAATTCCACTTTGTAGGCAGCACCGTTTACTTCAACTTCAGCAATGTTGTCTTCAACATTAACGATGTTAACATCATATTTATTGCCTTGAATTGTAAATTTATAACTTTTCATAACTTTTATTCTCTGTTATCTTGAAAATTGTCTTAATCCATAAATTTTAGAACTCCACGGTGAGTAGGTCCTTGATACTTTATTAATTGTTAATACTGTGTCTTCTTTATCATGCATTTCTGAAAAATATAGATGTAATGCCGTTGCGATGGCAGCATTAACCTCACCAGAGATAGTTAAGTCTTCTTTAACTTCAACAACTTTTCCTTCTCTGCGTAAAAGTCGTTTGACATTTATCTGTAGAATTTTTGCAAGATTAAAAAAGATAATGTAAAGTAGTAGCAGTGCCAGGAACACAACTACATATCCAATAACTGTCATCCCAATTCCCCAAGGATCAATCTTTAAAAACAGTTGTGAATTTTTATAGATAGTATTTGTGGTGGTACTATCTCTTACAATTTGTTGAACTAATCCTAAAAACATTTTTTCTCCTTTTTATAATGGTAGATTAGAATGTTTTTTAGGTGGATTGATATCCTTCTTTGTTGCAAGTGATTGCAATGCACGAATTACTCTGAACCTTGTATTTCTTGGTTCAATTACATCATCGATATATCCATATTTTGCAGCAACATAAGGTGTAGCAAATTTCATTCGGTAATCTTCTTCAAGTTGTTTAACAAATTTTATTCTTTCTTCAGGATCAGCGATCAACTGTAATTCTTTTTGATGAAGAACTTCGATTGCACCTTTTGGACCCATTACTGCAATCTCGGCACCGGGCCAGGCATAATTGATATCACCGCGTAAATGTTTTGAGCTCATAACATCATAAGCTCCGCCGTAAGCTTTACGAAGTATGACAGTTACTTTGGGAACTGTAGCCTCTCCATATGCAAATAAAAGTTTTGCGCCGTGAATAATAATTCCGCCGTATTCTTGAGCAGTCCCGGGTAAAAATCCCGGCACATCTACAAATGTTACAATTGGAATGTTGAAAGCATCGCAGAATCTAACAAAGCGTGCAGCTTTGCGTGATGAGTTAATATCAAGCACACCGGCAAGATAACTTGGTTGATTAGCGACAATACCAACAGGCATTCCGTTAAATCTTGCAAAGCCGGTAACGATGTTTGGAGCATAATGTCTTTGTATTTCTAAAAATTCATGTTGATCCACAACGGCATAAATAACATCTTTTACATCATAAGGTTTATTTGTTGCTTCTGGAATTATTGAGTTAAGTATATCTTCCAATCTATCAATTGGATCATCGCAAGGAAGGATTGGTGGATCTTCCAAATTATTTTGCGGAAGATAGCTGAGCAATTTTCTAATTAAGGATATTCCTTCTTCTTCATCATCAGATACTAAATGTGCAACACCTGATTTTGCAGCATGAACCATAGCTCCACCGAGTTCATCTTCAGTTACAGTTTCACCGGTTACAGTTTTTACAACTTTTGGACCAGTTACGAACATATAACTAGCACTTTTATTCATAACTATAAAATCTGTTAGGGCAGGGGAGTAAACTGCACCGCCTGCACAAGGTCCAAACACTGCAGAGATTTGTGGAATAACTCCGGATGCTAAAATATTTTTCTGAAAAATATCCGCGTATCCACCAAGACTTTTTACACCTTCCTGAATTCGTGCACCACCACTATCATTTATTCCGATAATTGGTGCCCCGACTTTCATTGCTTTATCCATTACCTTGCAAATTTTTTCCGCATACATTTCAGAAAGTGAACCACCAAATACAGTAAAATCCTGAGAGAAAACATAAACCAATCTTCCATCAATAGTGCCGTAACCAGTAACCACACCATCTGCTAAATATGTTTCTTTGTCTAATCCAAAATCAATGCTGCGATGACAAACAAACATGTCAAATTCTTCAAAGCTGCCTTCATCCAAAAGCAACTCTAATCTTTCACGTGCAGTAAGTTTACCTTTTTTATGTTGTGATGCGATGCGCTTTTCTCCACCGCCAAGTCTTGCCTGCTGACGAAGCGCCATCAACTCTTTAATTTTATCTTCAATTGCCATAAAAATTACCTTTAATTTTTAACTCTTAAAAAACTAAGAGAATTCGCTTGTCAGTCTGGGCTTCTCGAAGACTGACTGTTTTTAAGTAAATCACACTTCGAAAAGCCCAGTGTGAAATGAAAATTTTATTCTATTCTGGTTTCTCGCAAAGTTCTGTTAACACTCCAAAAGTAGATTTTGGATGAAGGAAAGCAATGTTTAATCCTTCTGCCCCTTTACGTCCTTTTTCATCAATCAGAACTATGTTTTTAGATTTTACTTCATCAAGTGATTTTTGTAAACTATCAACTGCAAATGCAATATGATGAATTCCTTCACCTTTCTTTTCAATAAATTTTCCAATTGGTCCATCGGGAGACGTTGATTCCAGCAGTTCAATTTTTGTTTCTCCCACCATAAAAAAAGCAGTTTTAACTTTTTGATCTGCAACTTCTTCAACCGTGTAACATTTAAGTCCAAGCACGTTTTCGTAGTACTTAATTGCAGCATCAATATTTTTAACTGCAATACCGATGTGTTCTATATGTGATATGTTCATTTTTGATTAGTATGAATATTAATAAATATAAAATAAATTAAATCGCATCGCTTTGACAAAGTTAGTGCCATCATCTATAATTTTGCAGAAAGTGTTTTTAATGTTAATAGACTAATTTGATAATTGTTAATCAATTCTTATTAAGGAAAAAAGAAAAAAGTGTTTTCTTGTTTATGAGAATAAATTGGATTCATTTAAAGTTAATACTTTTATAAAGTTGTATAAATGATTTGATAAAAACTTTTTACTGATTCTTGCAACAAAATATCATTTTCTCTATTTTTACACGCTGAATTTACAATAAATCGATCTACCATCGATTTATTTAATGGGTATGCCGGGATGGCGGAATTGGTAGACGCACAGGACTTAAAATCCTGTGTCCCGATTGGGACGTGCCGGTTCGACTCCGGCTCTCGGTACAATAACTTTATTAACATTTAAAATTTTCTTATTGTATATTTTTAATTATAAATTGTTAATTGAATTGGGCTCTTAGCTCAGTTGGTTAGAGCGTCTGCTTGACGTGCAGAAGGTCAAAGGTTCGACTCCTTTAGAGCCCACAGATCAAAAAGAATCTTTTATCGGAGTTTACTCCGATTTTTTTTATAAGAAGTTATATATGAGTAAAATAAAAATAACATTTCCTGATGGAGCAGTTAAAGAATTTGATAACGGTATTACTGGTTATCAAATTGCTCAATCTATTTCTGACAGATTAGCTGATGAGGTTCTTGCTGTAAAGTTTAACGAATCAATTAAAGATTTGCATCGGGCAATTACAGAAGATGGCAGTGTAAAGTTTTTAACCTTTGATGATATTGAAGGAAAAGAAGTTTACTGGCATTCGTCTTCACACTTAATGGCGCACGCTGTACAGGATATTTTTCCTGAAGCAAAGTTTGGTGTTGGTCCTGCGATAGATGCAGGGTTTTATTATGATATTGATATCAATACTCAACTTACAGAAGATCATTTAAAACTTATTGAAGATAAAATGGTTCAACTTTCAAAATCTGATACAAGATTTGAAAGGGATGAATTATCTCAGCAGCAGGCAATAGAGTTTTTTAAGAAGAAAGGTGATCAATATAAAGTTGAACTTCTTTCTGAAATGGATGAGACGAAGGAAAAGATAAGTATCTACAAAGAAGGTTCGTTTACTGATCTTTGTCGTGGTCCACACCTTCCTAATCCTGGTAAAATAAAATATGTTAAACTTCTTAATATTTCTGGCTCTTACTGGCGCGGTGATGAAAAGAACAAGCAGCTTCAAAGAATTTACGGCATAACTTTTCCCAAAAAGAAAATGTTAGACGATTATCTTTTTATGCTTGAAGAAGCTAAGAAAAGAGATCATCGTAAACTTGGTAAATCCATGGATTTATTTAGTGTTCATGAAGAAGCTGGTGCAGGACTTATTTATTGGCATCCAAAAGGTGCAAGGATAAGATTTGAAGTTGAAGATTTTTGGCGCAAGGCTCATCTGGAAAATGGATATGAACTTCTTTACTCGCCGCATATGGGTAAGAGCTGGTTGTGGGAAACAAGCGGACATTTAGACTTCTATAAGGAAAGTATGTACGCGGGTATGAAAGTAGATGATCAGGACTATTACATCAAACCGATGAATTGTCCTTTTCATATAATGATATACAAAACTCATTTAAGAAGTTATCGTGATCTTCCACTGCGCTGGGCTGAATTAGGAACTGTTTATCGTTATGAAAAAAGTGGTGTGCTTCATGGGTTGCTTCGTGTTAGAGGGTTTACACAAGACGATGCACACATTTTCTGTACTCACGATCAGATCGAATCAGAAATTATTGAAGTTATAAGATTTGCTAAATATGTTCTTGGTGCTTTTGGTTTTACAGAGATGGATTATTATCTCTCCACCAAACCAGAAAAAGCTGTTGGTGAAGATGATCTTTGGCATAAAGCAGAAGATTCTCTAAAAACGGCGTTGGAACTTGAAGGATTATCTTACGAAGTTGATGCAGGCGGCGGTGCTTTTTACGGACCAAAGATAGATATAAAAATTAAGGATGCACTTGGACGTGAGTGGCAGTTGAGCACGATTCAATTCGATTTTAATCTGCCTGAAAGATTTGATCTTCACTACATTGGTGAAGATGGTAAAGAACATAGACCATTTATGGTGCATCGTGCTTTGCTTGGATCGATTGAAAGGTTTTTTGGAATTCTTATTGAACATTACGCAGGTGCTTTTCCATTATGGTTAGCTCCTACTCAAGCAGCGATTATTCCTGTTTCTCAAAATTATATTGAATATGCAAACTTAATTGCTGCTGAACTAAGGAAAGCTGGAATCAGATATGAAGTTGATGTAAGAAATGAAAAAATAGGTTATAAAATTCGTGATTGGGAGATGCAAAAAGTACCCTATATGCTAATTGTTGGTGAAAAAGAAAAAGAGTCGGGTGCGGTTTCTGTTAGAAAGCATAAAGAAGGTGATCAAGGTTCTTTGGCTTTATCAGAATTTATTGATAAAATTGCAACTGAAATTAAAAATAAAGTTTAATTTTAATATATAACAATTAAAGAGGTTAGGTATCGCTCAGAAACAATCTGTTCGTGTAAACGAAGAAATCAGAGCTTCGAAAGTTAGAGTTATTGATATTGATGGAACACAATTAGGTGTGTATACTGTAAGAGATGCATTAAAACTTGCGGAAGAAAGGGGACAGGATCTTGTTGAAATAGCCCCTCAAGCTGAACCGCCTGTTTGTAAAATCATTGATGTAGGAAAATTCAAGTACGAACAGCAGAAACGAGAAAAAATTCAGAAGAAAAATCAAACTGTATCTATCCTTAAAGAAATTAGAATGCATCCTAATACAGATGTGCATGATTTTGAATTTAAATCAAAGCACGCCGCTAATTTTTTGGAAGAAGGTAATAAGGTTAAAGTTAGCATAATGTTTAAAGGAAGAGAAATGGCATACACAGATCAGGGTGCCGAATTGTTACAGAAATTTGTTGATATACTGGATGATATTTCGAAAGTAGAATCACCAATTAAACTTGAAGGTAGAAATATGAACGTCATATTAATACCGCAAATTAAAAAAGGAAAAAAATCAATTAAGCAGGGATAATTTAATGCCAAAAATGAAAAGTAATCGAGGTGCTGCTAAAACTTTTAAAAAAACAGCGTCAGGAAAGTATAAAAGAAAAAAGGCTTACAAAAGCCACATTCTTACTTCAAAAACAACTAAGAGAAAAAGAAGTTTAAGAAAAAAAACATTAGTAGATGTTTCTGAACAAAAACGTGTTAGGATAATGGTTCAATAAGTAAAAAGGATAAAAAATGCCAAGATCAAAAAATAAAGTTGCTTCACATAGAAGAAGAAAAAACGATTTAAAACTTGCTAAAGGTTATTGGGGAAACCAGGGTAACGTTTTAACTGCGGCTAAAAATGCTATCGATAAAGGATTAGGACACGCCTATAGAGATAGAAGACTTAAAAAGAGATCCTTTAGATCTTTATGGATAATAAGGATTAATGCTGCTGCAAGAATTAATGGAACAACCTATTCCAGACTAATAGATGCCCTTAATAAAAAAGGTGTTGATATTAATAGAAAAGTTCTTGCAAGTCTTGCTGCTGAAAATCCGACAGCATTTTCTGAAGTTGTAAAATTTTCTAATAATTAATTTTAATACCCTCTTTGGATTTGTTGAATTCATTTATCCTGTGAGGGTATTTTTTATTTAAAGTATTTCTATGCTTGACGATAACATTAAGGATATTGAAAAAAGTTTTATTCAGGATATTAAATCTGTTTCTTCGATAAAAGATGTTGAAGAAGTTAGAATAAAATTTTTCGGCAGAAACGGACTTGTTTCACAACTATTTGAAAAACTTAAAGTATCTTCTAAGGAAGAGAAACCAGAGCTCGGGAAAAAATTAAATATCCTTCGTGCTCAGTTAACCAAACAGTTTGACGAAGTAAAAGAAAAAATTACTTCGTTAAATGTTAGTAAAGCAAATCAAGCTGATCTTACCTTGCCAGGAAATGATTTCGTTATTGGAAGCAAACACATTCTCACACAAACCCTTGATGAAATTAAATCCATTTTCAAAGGATTGGGATTTTCTGTCATTGGCGGTCCCGAGTTGGAATCTGATTATTACAATTTTGAATCTTTAAATTTTCCAGCCGATCATCCTGCTCGCGATATGCAGGACACATTTTTTGTGAGTAAAGATTTTGTTCTTCGCACACATACAACTCCAGTTCAAATTCGTATTATGGAAAAACAAACACCACCTGTTCGCGCAATAATGCCAGGACGGGTCTACAGAAATGAAGCTGTAAGTGCTCGCAGCTATTGTATGTTTCATCAGGTGGATGGAATTTATGTTGATACTGATGTTACATTTGCTGAGTTAAAGGGAACGTTGGTTTCATTCGCAAAACAATTTTACGGCTCAGACCTTAAGTACAGATTCAGACCAAGTTTTTTCCCATTCACGGAGCCAAGCGCTGAGATGGATATAACTTGTTACTTATGCCACGGCAAAGGATGTAAGATTTGTAAAAACTCAGGCTGGTTAGAAATTCTTGGATGCGGTATGGTAGATCCTAACGTATTTAAATATGTTAATTATGATTCTGAGAAATATACTGGTTATGCATTCGGAATGGGAATAGAAAGAATAGCTTTGCTAAAGTATGGAATTACTGACATCAGAATTTTCTTTGATAATGATATGAGATTTTTAAAACAGTTTTAAGATGGATAATAAGAAATGAAAATTTCCCTTAATTGGATAAAAGAATATGTTGATTTAAATGGAATATCCTCAAACGATATTGTTTCTAAATTAACGATGTCCGGTTTGGAAGTTGAAGACGTTATTGATCAGCAATCTATTTATAAAAATTTTATTGTTGGGTTTGTAAAAGAAAAAGTAAAACACGCAAACGCCGATAAACTTTCTGTCTGCAAAGTGTTCGATGGCAATCAGGAATTACAAGTTATTTGTGGTGCATCCAATGTTGAAGCCGGACAAAAAGTTGTATTCGCTCCGATTGGAACATTAATTCCCAAAGGTGATTTTGTAATTAAAAAAGCAAAGATACGTGGAGTTGAATCTTATGGAATGATTTGTGCGGAAGATGAATTACTGTTAAGTGTTGATCATTCCGGAATAATGGTACTCGATCCTAATTTACAAGTTGGAAAGCCTATTACTGAGGCGCTTAACTTAAATGATGTAATTCTTGAAATAGCTGTTACGCCCAATAGACCTGACGCACTTTCGCATATTGGCGTTGCAAGAGATTTATCGGCACTGTTCGATCGTGATTTAATAATTCCTAAAATCATTTTAAATGAATCCGAAATTAAGATTGAAAATTTAGCAGCGGTAGAAGTAGAAGATAAAATTAATTGTCCCCGATACATTGCTAAAGTTGTTACAGATGTTCAAATAAAAGAATCGCCGCAATGGTTAAAAGATAAATTAGAAAAGATAGGACTAAGACCAATCAACAATATTGTTGATATAACGAATTTTATTTTACATGAATGTGGGCAGCCGCTTCATGCATTTGATCTTGATCGATTGAATGATAAAAAAATTATTGTAAAAAGCACCAGAAACGAAACGCAATTTACTACTCTTGATTCCAAAGAAAGAAAATTACCGACAAATACTTTGATGATCTGTGATGGGAAAAAAGAAGTAGCGGTTGCCGGAGTTATGGGTGGTGAAAATTCTGAAATTACTTCTTCCACAAAAAACATTTTGATAGAAAGTGCTTACTTCAATCCATCGAGTATAAGAAAAACTTCTAAAGCTTTAGGCTTAAGTTCAGATTCATCTTACAGATTTGAAAGAGGAACTGATCCGAACATAACAAAATTTGCCGCTGAAAGGGCTGCACAACTTGTTTCAGAATTAGCTGATGGAAAAATTGCGAAAGGTACTATAGACGTTTATTCAAAAGTAATTCATCCCAAAGAAATTGAATTGAGGTTTTCCCGCACTTCTAAAATTTTAGGATACGAAATATTATCAGATAAAATAAAAAATATCCTTGCAAGATTAGGATTAGGATTAGAAGTTATTGATGTTGATAAACTATTGGTTTCTGTTCCAACTTATCGCCCAGATATTGATAGGGAGATTGACTTGATTGAGGAGATAGCAAGAATTAATGGTTATGATAATATTCCAACTGTAACAAAAATAAATATTACTTTAGAAAAAAAAGTTGATGAAACAGAGTTTGATGAAAAGTTAAGGCAAGCAGCCATATCATTAGGTTTTTTTGAAATGATAAACAATCCATTGCAATCTTTATCTGATGGAAAGTTGACCGGAAATCCTATACTAATTTCCAATCCTTTAAGTGCAGATATGGAATGTTTGCGTACATCACTGTTACCCGGCTCACTGATAACAGCCTCAAAGAATTTAAGACAAGGTGTAAGAAATTTAAGGTTATTTGAAATTGGAAATGCATTTAATAGAAATAATGAAAATGAAATTAATGACTTTTCTGATTTTACCGAAAACCAGAGCTTGATTTTTTTAGTTAGCGGTAACGAGCAGGAGAAAACCTGGAATGGAGAAGAAAAGAAATCTGATTACTATCTTTTAAAAGGATACGTAAATTCATTTATTAAGAAGATTTCTCTTGACAATGTTTTAATTGATTCCTATTATTCGACTGTAAATGAAATTTACGCTTATCACTTAACGAAAAACTTTAAAGAAATCGTTATCGGAACTGGCGGAAAAGTAAAATTTGATGTTCTAAAAAAATATGATATTAATCAAGATATTTATTGCTTTGAGTTTGATTTAACGAAGATCAGATCGATTCAACTTGATAGCAAGCTCTACAAGGAGCCTCTGAAATATCCTAAGATTATCAGGGACTTTGCATTCTTATTCGATAAATCGATTCAATATCTTGATATTAAAAACTTTATTTTAAAGAAAAGTTCAAGTCTTTTAAAAAATGTTGATGTCTTTGATGTATTTGAAAACGAATCAATGGGCAGTGATAAAAAAAGCTTGGCGCTAACACTTGAATTTTATGATGAGAATAAAACCTTAACTGAGGATGAAGTTCAAAAAGATTTTGAAAATTTAATATCACTTGTAACCAAAGAGTTTAATGCTCAATTGAGAGGAAATTAGTTGGTTGATTTAACTAAATACGATTCTCTTATTAAAGACTTATCTTTTATCGAAGCAGAAATTGCAAATCTTAGCAATAAGCTTCAAGATATTGAAGATCACAAATCAGAATTAGAAATCGAAGTGACTAAAATAAGACAAGAAAATTCTTATCTTCAAAAAAAAATTATAGAACTAGAACAGGAACTTATTGTTTTTAAGGATGATAAAGAGGGGAACATATTTAATAATTTTAACAGCAAGGAGAAAGAAAACTTAAAATTAAAGTTACAGGATATAATTTCGAAAATAGATTATCATCTGTCTGCGGAATGACAGATTTACGTTCATAAAATAAATTGATTGTTTGATGGTGTAGATATTTCAATGACTGAAAAAAAGAAGCTAAAAATAAAAATCTTTGATAAAGAATATTCTCTTCTAGTAGAAAATGAAGAAATAGCTAAAGAGCTGGCAATTTATGTTAATAAAGTGATGGAGGAAACAAAGGATGAATTGCCCGATCAACCGGCTCAAACTATTGCTATTATCGCTTGTTTAAATATTGCCTATGATCTTTTCATAGAAAAAAATAAAAATCGGGAATTCCTAATACAAGCGACTGATAAAGTAAAGAGAATAAAGCTTCTTCTAAAAGAACCTGAAATGTCCGACCCATCTTAATTTTACCGCACTGCCGTTTACTTAATGAAAAACTAACAGTTGAATTAATTGGGAGTGTGATCTTCGGCGTGTATTACAGGCCTCATCCTAAATCTGATTGCCGTAAGGTAAATCGGATTCAGGAATTGCGAAAGCAGCAGTGGAAGTAAAAAGCGTTCGAGCGCGTTCCCACCGTGCAAAATAGGGTTTTTCCTATTAGCCGCGGCAGTGTCGGTTTTAATATAATACCACTATGGAGGTCTTATGGAATTAGTTGTGATCATACCTATGGTCGTGGTTCTGATTGTTTTGTTTTTCTATCTTGGCTGGATGTTCAATTCACGTTTGGGTAAAAAAAGTATTGTTGCAGCGGCTGAAAAATCGGAGCAGTTGATTCAAGATGCAAAAAAAGAAGCTAACAACACAAAACGTGAAAAATTACTTGAAGTAAAAGATGAATGGTACAAGAAAAAAATTGAATTTGATACCGAAGTAAATCAGAAAAAACAAAAGCTTCAAGGTCTTGAAAAACAAATCCAGCAAAGAGAAGAAAACAGCGAAAAGAAGTTCGACTTAGTTCTGCAAAAAGAAAAAGAACTGAGAAAATTGGAAAAGCAGCTTCAGGATATTAAAATAAATCTTGATGAAAAATCTGTTGAGATAAAAAAACTTGATGTAGAACAAAATGCAAAACTAGAAAAAATTTCAGGATTAACATCTGATGAAGCAAAAAAAATGCTTCTTGAAAACATGGTTAATCAGGCTAAAACGGAAGCCGCACAATCCATCAAGGAAATACATGACAGAGCAAAAGTAGATGGTAAAAAAGAAGCACAAAAAATAATTGTGCAAGCCATTCAAAGAACCGCCGCTGATTATACAATTGAAACTACCGTTTCCGTCGTTCAGATTCAAAATGATGAAATGAAAGGCAGGATTATCGGAAAAGAAGGCCGAAACATACGTGCCTTTGAATCTGCAACCGGTGTTGATGTTATTGTTGATGATACTCCTGAAGCAGTTATCTTATCTTCTTTTGATCAGTTCAGAAGGGAGATTGCAAGAATCTCTTTAGAAAGATTAATAGCTGATGGAAGAATTCATCCTGCAAGAATCGAAGAAGTTGTACAAAAAGTTTCACAGGAATTAGAAGAGGAAGTGCTTCGTGAAGGTGAAAATACTATTCTTCAACTTGGCCTCCACAATATGCACCAAGAATTGGTGAAACATATTGGCAAGATGCGTTATCGATCAAGTTATGGACAAAATCTTTTGCAGCATAGTGTTGAAGTAGCTTACTTAACAGGAATCATGGCTGCTGAATTAGGTTTAGATCCTGTAATGGCTAAAAGAGCAGGCTTGCTTCACGATGTTGGAAAGACAATCGATAAAAGTGTAGAAGGTCCGCATGCTTTGCTTGGTTATGATCTTACAAAAAAATATAAAGAACATCCAATAGTTGTAAATGCTGTTGGATCGCATCATGAAGATATTGAAATGGAACATCCAATTTCGGCTTTAGTTCAATCTGCTGATGCGATAAGTGGTGCCAGACCTGGTGCAAGAAGGGAACCGTTAGAAAGTTATGTTAAAAGATTAGAAAATCTTGAAACACTAGCTAAATCTTTTGAAGGTGTTGCTAAAACTTATGCTATTCAGGCGGGAAGAGAAATAAGAGTTGTTGTTGAGCATGATAAAATTGATGATGCTGCGGCGGATAGATTAGCAAGGGAAATCGCCCAACGGATTGAAGAGGAAATGGATTATCCCGGTCAAATAAAAGTTGTTGTAATCCGTGAAGTTAGAAAAATAGGTTACGCAAAATAATTTATAAATTGTTGTTTTTATTAATGTCACACTGAGCTTGTCGAAGTGTGACTTTTTTATTTTATAATCATTTAAGAAAAGACTTATGAAAATTGCAATAACCGGAAATATTGGCTCAGGTAAAAGTACATTTACAAGTTTTGCTGAAGAAGTTGGATTCCCAGTTTTACGAGCTGATGATATTTCAAAAAACATTTTAGATACTGATGATAAAGTCCGTTTATTAGTTATAAAGCAATTTGGTAATGAATCATATAAAGATGGTAAACCGAACAAAGGTTTTCTCGCTAAAAAAGTTTTTGCTGATCCAATTAAACTTCAGAAATTAGAATCCATCCTTCATCCAAAAGTTATTCAGTCAATTAATAAAACAATTAAAGAATTATTAAGCCGTAATAATGTTGTGTTCATCGAGGCAGCATTGATTTACGAAGCTGATATGGAAGAAATGTTTGATTATGTTGTGCTAATCACTTCGGAGAGAATTTTAAGATTAAAAAGAAAATTAACTTCGGGAATTACAGAAAAAGATTTTTGTAAAAGGGAATTAAACCAAATTCCTGATGATGAAAAAAAGAAACGAGCTGATTTTATTTTTTCAAATGATACCACTAAAGAAGAATTAAAAATGAAATTTAATTTGCTGCTGCTAACGCTGGGACTAAAGTAATCTTACCTATTGCCACAACCTTTGGGCATTATTATGTAGTGCTTAAAAATCATTTCGAAGGAGTCTCCGACCTGCCTACCGGACAGGCAGGCTGAGAAATCTGTAAAATTAAATCATTCAGATTTCTCCCTTTGGTCGAAATGACACTAAACAAATTTCCTTATTAAATTCTATAATCTTTTGAATATAAATTTCTCTCAGCACTCATTTCTTTTTTTATTCCATCAAGAAAATACACTAAATTTGTAAAGTAAAAATTCAGGAGTTTGTTGTGAACGCTTTTAATCTACTTATAGTTCGTCTTGTACAATTGATGCCAAAATCAGTTGTGGGGTTTTTTTCTAAAAAGTATATCGCTGGTGAAACACTTCAAGAAGCAGTTAATTTCGTAAAAAAACTTAATGCCAAAGGGATCTATGCAACGATGGATGTACTGGGTGAATCTGTTGCAAACAAAGAAGAATCCATACAAGCAAAAAAACAAGCATTAGAAGTTTTAGATGCTATAAATAAAAATAAATTGATGGCAAACATATCTATCAAACCAACTCAAATGGGATTAGCGATTGATGAACAGTTTGCTTACGAGCAAATTCTCGAGCTTGTAAAAAATGCGTCTGAATATAATAACTTTGTCCGCATTGATATGGAAGACTCGAGCTTTATTGATAAAACAATTAATCTATATAAAAGAATTTTCGAACAGTATAAAAATGTGGGAATAGTTATTCAGGCATATATGAAGCGCTCTTATGATGATGTGGTGATACAAAATAAAATTGGCACTAATTACAGATTGTGTAAAGGAATTTACGTTGAACCCGCATCAATTGCTTATAAAGATCGTCAGGCTGTTAGAGATAACTATCTTAAAATTTTGGATGCAATCATTAAAGACGGCAATTATGTTGGAATTGCAACTCACGATAAACCTTTAATTGATGCTGCATATAAACGTATCAAAGAAAAGAATATTCCAAAAAATAAATTTGAATTTCAAATGCTGCTTGGTGTAAGAGAAGACTTAAGAGATAAAATAAATAGTGATGGTTACAAAATTAGAATTTATGTTCCGTTTGGCAAAGATTGGTACGCATATTCTGTTAGAAGATTAAAAGAAAATCCTTCTGTGGCGGGACACATTGTTAAAAGCTTTTTAACATTTGGAAGAAGATGAATGTTTTAGGAATTGAAAGTTCTTGTGATGAAACTTCTGTTGCAGTGATAAAGGGTAAAGAGTTAACTGCTAATTTAATTGCTTCACAAGATTTTCATACTAATTACGGCGGTGTTGTTCCTGAATTATCAAGTCGCGCACATCTGCAAATAATAAATCCTTTAGTTAATGCTGCTCTAATAAAATCTAATCTGAAATTAAATGATATTGATTTAATCGCGGCAACTGCTGGTCCTGGTTTAATTGGTGCTTTGCTTGTGGGATTAACTTACGCAAAAGGTTTAGCATTAGCTTCAAACAAATCTTTTATGGGAGTTAACCATATTGAAGGGCATATTTTTTCAGGATTTTTAATGCCGCAAAAACCTCAGTTCCCATTTTTAAGTTTAGTTGTTTCAGGCGGGCATACACTTTTACTGTTTGTTAAAAATTTTACAGAAATTTATAAACTTGGCAGTACTGTTGATGATGCGGCTGGTGAAGCGTTTGATAAAGTTGCAAAACTTTTAGGATTAGGTTACCCCGGCGGACCAAATATTCAAATTGCTGCAAGTAGTGGGGATGCAAATAAAATTATTTTTCCTGTTTCAGATTTAAAACAAAAACTAAATTTCTCTTTCAGCGGATTAAAAACATCTGTGCTTCGTTATGTCCAATCGCAAGGCGGAGTTGAAAAATTATCCGTGCAGGATAAAAATGATATCGCGGCTTCATTTCAATTTGCTGAGATTAAAGCATTAACAAGAAATGTTAAACGTGCTTTAGAATTATACGATGTTAAATCTATTTCCGTTGTGGGTGGGGTTGCGGCTAATGCACATTTAAAATCCGAAATAACAAAACTTGCGGAGAAATATAAAAAGAGTGTGGTAATTCCAGATTTGCAATTCTGTGGTGATAATGCTGCGATGATTGCATTCAGAGGTAAATCACTTTATGAAAGTGGAGTGAGAGATACATTGTCGTGTAAACCATTTCCTGCACTGAGTGAAAAGCAGTTTTTGGAGATGTAAAGCGCATAGGACAAAGAGAATAGAGTATAATTTGTAAAGCATAAGGAAATGAAGGTTAGATTATTGATTAACGATTTTAGAATTTATTAACCGCATTTCTCTACCCACTAATCTAATTATTAATTAAAAACTATCTTGTTTGTAATTTCAATTGTAATTACATTGTGCCCACGATTTTAATGAAAGTTTAATATGATAACTAAAGTGGTAAAAATTGGTAACTCGCGGGGAATAAGGATCCCAAAATCTTTAATAAGCCAGAGTGGATTAACTGAAGAAGTAGTACTTGAACTTGGAAACGGTCAGATAATAATCAAACCAGTCTCTGCTAACAGAGAAAATTGGGATTCCGCTTTTAAGAAAATAGCTAAGAATAAAGATGATGTTTTGATGGAACTACAATCTCTATATAAAGCTACAAGTTGGGATAAAGAAGAATGGGAATGGTAAATGTATTCTCGTTTCAGTGTTTACTTTGTAAATCTTGATCCAACTATTGGAAGTGAAATAAAGAAAACCCGACCTTGTGTTATCATTTCACCAAATGAAATTAACTTCAACATCTCAACTGTTATTATTGCTCCAATTACCTCTAAACTTCGTAATTATCCAACTCGAATTCCTTGCAAAGTTGAAGGTAAACAGGGACAAATAGTATTGGATCAAATACGAACGGTTGATAAAGTAAGATTATTTAAAAAAGTTGACACCTTGAATAAAGCAACTCAAGCGAAAGTACTCAATGCATTAAAAGAAATGTTTGCTGAATAAGTTTATTAGTTACGAACTGCAAACCCTTCCTGCACTTAGCGAAAATCATTTTTTACCTCACCCTTAATCCCTCTCCTTCTAAAGGAGAGGGAGATTAAAGTTCTTCTCCTTACGAAGGAGAAGGGTTGGGATGAGGTTGCTTTGCTTTCAGAACTGCCAATTGTGGGTGATGGTTTAGTAATAAAAATCTTGATGTTTATTTTTTATAATCTTAAGTTGCGGATGCTACGATGCTTATATTTTGATTTACTTTATTTTTATTCACGCCTTTACTTTTTTTATGGATGGGGAGACAGAATAGCGAGCTCAAAATTAAAAATATTATTTCATTATGATTAGTTAAATTATTCAACAAGTATGAAAGAATCAGATTTAAATCTATTAATAAAAATTTTATCTAAAATTAACCTTAATTCTGAAACAGCATATGATGAATTATATGATTTATTTACTCATGGTTTTAATATGCCAATTATCTTTGTTCCTTTGAAAAAAGGAAGTATTTGTTATAGGAGTAGAAATAACAATACAGAAGATTATTTTGAAAGTTTTAGCGATTTATCTTACCCAGAAAAGTACATTCTTAAATATTCACGTGCTAATAAACCTGGACAACAAATATTCTGTTGTTCTGATAGTTATGGAACCACATTGACAGAACTTTTACCATACTGGTCGAAGGATTTAAAAATCGGAGATACATTTTCTATTACGATTAGTCAATGGATTTTTTTAAAAGAGATTTATGTCGCTTGTATACCAGATTTTGAAAATGTTAGACTAATGACCTTACTTGAAAAAAAAATAGATTTCAAAAATGATATCACTCTAATGAAATATTGGGAATTTATAAATTCATTTTTCCGAGCTCAAGGTCTTTACCAACCGAATATTTACAAATTTTCAAGTGCATTTTGTAATGCGTTGTTTAATAATTCTCAAGTTATGGGTGAAGATATTAACGGTATTATTTACACAAGTGTACAAGATTTGACTGTCAAAGGTTGGAATTTGGCAATTTCACCAAAATTTGTAGATGAAAACTTGAAGTTAAAAAACGTATCAAAATTTATATTGCAAAAAGGTGTGGGTAATAATGGCAAGCCTTCAAATAATAACTTTTCAAATCCAGAACCGGTATTTGCCAAACACTTAGATTTTAAATCTGGTAAAATTATCTGGTTTTAGTAGCAGAAAATATTTTAACAACCTTATTTGCTCTCAATTTAAGATAATTAAGTAGCGGTGTTATTGCTTTAGCATAATTCATTCTGCGTTTATTAATTCACATTAAAAGATTAAAAGTAAATAAAAGTTTCCTCCAACTATTTTATATTGCAAACTTTAATAATTCCGAGAGCACATAATGAAATCGAAAAACATCAACTGGAAAAAAAGTGCAGGTAAATTGGGTGTGTTAACACCACTATTAGGTAACTGGCAGGCAAGTGCAGAATCACCGATGGGTAAAGTTACCTGCACGCGTACTTTTACAAAAATTCTTGGTGGTAAATATATTCATCTTATTGCACGTTGGGAGTTTGGTCCAAAAGTTTATGAGGAGTTTGCCGTATATGGAGTGAAGGATAATAAACTTTCATTCTGGTCATTCACTTCAGATGGAAAAAGATCTGAAGGTGTAATTGCAGATGGCAAAGATGTACATCCGGATGCAATTGCTTTTGAAGCACAGATGCCTGTAGGTTTTGCGCGAATGATTTATTGGCCCAATGAAGATGGAAGTATAAACTGGGCAGTAGAAGCAAAAAACAAAAAAGGATGGAAAAGGTTTACTCAGCATAAATATGTTTTAGTATAATTATTTCCATTCAACTCCTTTATATTGCAAACCGTAATTAAGAAAATTCTCTCAATAAAATCTTTATAATTTCAT
The DNA here is from genome assembly GCA_037444745.1 of Ignavibacteriales bacterium. GTDB lineage: Bacteria > Bacteroidota > Ignavibacteria > Ignavibacteriales > Ignavibacteriaceae > IGN3. Next base: position 134,283 of record JBBILT010000008.1, on the reverse strand, counting down.
CTTTGTAAATGCAGGTAAAAGCATCTAATCTTTTTAGCAAAGCGCAGTTAGTTATAGTACTTACTGTGTTTTTTATTTTGGTTATAATCGGGGACATAACTTTTTTTACTTCCAATCATTTTGGTAAACCAGCACCTTTTACATTTGAAATTAAAGACGGTGAATCATTTAACAGCGTAACGGAAAGACTTTACGAACAAACAATAATTCCGAGCAAATTTAATTTTAGAGTTGCAGCATTTCTTTATGGAGCGGAAAGGAAAGTTAAAGCTGCAAGATATTACATTCCGAATGATCTGAGTTATCTTGATTTGCTGGATTTATTAGTTTATGGTCCTGCAGATTATTTAAGAGCCATCAAAATTAATGATGGACAAACACTTAAATGGCTTGGTGCAAAAGTAAGAAGAGATGTTAAAATTGATTCGGCAACTTTTGTTAATCTTGCAACAAACAAAGAGTTTATAAAATCATTAGGATCAGATGTCCCTTCGTTAGAAGGATATTTATTTTCTAAAACTTATAAAATGTATGAACGAACAGCTCCGGAAGAAGCGATAAAAATATTTTACAATAGTTTTAAAGATTTTTTTAATGACACTTTAAAACAAAGAGCAAATGAAATTGGTTTATCAACTCATCAGGTTTTAACTCTTGCTTCAATCATAAAAGGCGAAACAAATCTAGTTTCAGAAATGCCAGCAATTTCAGGTGTTTATCATAACAGATTAAAAATTGGTATGCGACTTCAAGCTGATCCAACGATACAATACTTATTACCGGCTGGTTGGCGCAGATTAACATATCAGGATTTAAAAATTGAATCGCCGTACAACACATATAAATATTCTGGTTTACCGCCAGGACCAATTAATAATCCGGGCGCTGATGCAATTATGGCTGCACTTTATCCGGAAAAGAATAATTATTTGTATTTTGTAGCCAATGGAAATGGCGGACATAAGTTTTCTAAAACATATTCAGATCATTTAAAGAATGTAACACAGTATAGAAAATGGATAGAAGAACAAAACAACTAATTAAAAATATATATTATGATATTCTTATATCGAGAGATGAATGTCATTTCCAACGAAGAGAGAAATCTGTTTATTATTTGAGTAAAAGATTTCTCAGCCTGCCTGTCCGGCAGGCAGGTCGAGGACTACTTCGAAATGACAAATCAAAAAAATTGAATAGTTCTATGATTGCCGCCAAAATATTTTTACTTAGTTCCTTCCTTTCAGCTTCGCTTTTATTCTTAATCAGTTGTGCAAATCAATTACCACCGGGTGGAGGTGAAGTTGATAAAATTTCTCCTGAAATAATTTCCTCCTATCCTGAAAATGGAACGATAAACTACGATAAAGATTTTATTGAAATAGAATTTTCTGAATATGTTGATAAACGTTCATTCAAAGAGGCGCTATTTATTTCTCCTGCAATTGAAGACCAACCAGAAATAAGTTGGAGTGGTAAATCAGTTGAAATAGTTTTTCCAAACGGTTTAAAAAACAATCTAACTTATGTAGTTACAATCGGTACTGATGTTGTGGATGTAAACAACAAAAACCGGATGGCAAATTCCTATTCTTTTTCTTTTGCTACCGGAAATAAAATTGATAAACGTACAATTAATGGAATCGTTTATGGGAAAGATATTGAAGGTACTTTTATCTTTGCTTATAAATATTCTTATGATACAACAAAGTATCTCACTAAAAAACCAGATTACATATCTCAGGTTGGTAAAAATGGGAGCTACAAACTGAATGGTCTAGCAGAATCAGTTTACAGAGTATTTGCGATTAAAGATCAGATGCGTGATTTCAAATTTCAAGCTGATCAGGATTTGATTGGGATTCCATTTAAAGATATTTCTTTAATTGGAAATGATTCATCTTTTATCGGTTTAAATTTTTTCCTTCAGAAGATAGATACTTTAAGTCCACGATTAATAAGTACGGTTATGACTGATCGTAATCATATATTAGTTACACTTAGTGAAGAATGCGACTCGTCGAATTATAAATCCCAAGATTATTTTATATACGATTCAACTTCAAATGCATCGCTTAATATTGAATACTGTTATAAAGGTAACACAAAAAAAGATGAAATGATTTTGATTCAAAAGAATGAATTGAATCCATCAAACCGATACTATCTATTTGCAAAAAAGTTAAAAGATCTTAGCGGCAATATTTTTAGTAATGATTGGCGTGAATTAATCATCAGCGATAAATCAGACACTACTGCACCAAAGTTATTTAAGAAAATTCCTGAACAAAACACGGCCATTGATTTTATTAATGCTAACATTATTTTTTATTTTGATGATGCGTTGCAGAATAAACAAATTAAAAATGCTATTTTGTTTTTAGATACCTTAAAAAATAAAATACCTTTTGAAATTTATTTCCCCGATGATGCCACTCTGATTGTGAAACCATTAAGTGATTTAAAGCCGGATAAAAAATTTGAAATTAAATTGGATTTATCAAAAGTTATTGATGCTGCGGGAAATAAAATTGATTCGATTTACACTCATAAATTTTCAACTATCTCCGGGATTGAATTCACAGGACTTTCCGGTAAAGTTATAACTTCCAAAGAAAATCTTGTTTTAGTTCTGCAAGGTTTAAAGAACCAAAATAATTTTTACATAACTAAACCTGACAAAACTTCTAACTATTCATTTCAAAGAATTCAACCTGGATCTTATGCTTTGTGGTATTACGTGGATAAAGACAGCAGTGGTACTTATGATTATGGATGGCAATCACCTTATCGAAATTCAGAGGAGTTTTATTACTATCAAGATACAATTAAATTAAAACCAAGATGGAGCATTACAGATTTTAATATCAAAACTAAATAAAGATTTTAATCATTTCTCTGGAAAATTATTTCGCCATTTTTAATTGTATGCGAAATTAAATTCCTCCCAACACTATAAACTATATCAGCATATTCATTTGTGTTGAAGACAGCAAAATCTGCTTTCTTACCGATCTCAATACTGCCCACACTTTTTTCACGACTAACAGCTTTAGCTGCATTAATCGTTACAGCATTAATAATTTCCTCAATCTTCATTTCCATTTTAATAGCTGCCAGACTCATTATTAAATGAAGATTAAGAATATGTGACGAACCGGGATTGTAATCAGTGGATAGTGCAACTATTGCGTTATTCTCTATAAGTTTTCTTGCAGGAGCAAATTGATAATCAAGAAAAAATGAAACACCTGGAAGAAGAACAGCAACCGTGTCTGTGTTACTTAATTTTGCATAATCATTTTCATTTAAAACTTCAAGATGATCAACACTAACAGCTTTGTGCTTTAATGCTATACCTAATCCGCCAATATTATTAAACTGTTCTGTGTGAAGTTTTAATTTTAATCCATGAGATTTTGCTTTGGAGAATAGTTGATCAATTTCTGATGAATTGAAAGCGGTTGATTCACAAAATCCATCACAAAATTCTGCAAGATTATTTTTTGCAATATGTGGGATCATTTCATCAACAATCAGATCAATATAACCTGTATGATTATTTTTATACTCCTGCGGAAATGAATGTGCACCAAGAAATGTGGAAACAATATCGATTGGAAATATTTCATTAATAATTTTTATTGCATGTAAAATTTTAATCTCATTTTCAAAATCTAAACCATAACCGCTTTTTATTTCTAATGTTGTTACTCCTTGAGCAATAAATTCTTTTATCCTTGGTTTTATTATTTCTACTAGATCGGTCAGGGAAGTGTTGCGAACAGCATTAACAGTTGAAATAATTCCGCCGCCTCTTTTAGCAATCTCTTCATAGTTTAATCCGGCTATTTTTTCTTTAAACTCATTTGCACGAGAGCCTGCAAATGCAGTATGCGTATGGCACTCGACTAATCCGGGCAGAATAATTTTTCCGGCGAGATCAATTTTTTCTGAAGAAATAAATTTATTTAAATCACTGTTGGGAAGGATATCTTTTATAATTCCATTTTCACAAGCAATAAAATGATCATAAAGAACCTCAAGATTTTGTAACTCACTTCCGCGCTTTTGGTTTTCGCCATCGGTTTTGCAAGTTACTATTTGTGCAGCATTAACAAATAGTTTTATCATTTAAATATATTAATAGTTTCTTTAACAACCTTGGCTTCTTTATAACCTATCTGATTTAATTTAAACCTAAGATCTTCGGCTGATTTATTATCTTTAAAATCACCGGCTTTTACTTTATAAAATGGAGGTTCAAAATCCACATATACTTCATTGTTTCCTGTTTTAGAAATTAATTCAGATTTGATTTGATTAGCATCATCCAAATTATCGGTAGTTATAACAGTAACTCTAAATCCGTCTTCCGTTCCAATTAAGATTTTTTGATGCTGATCAGAAATTGGGGAACCGTAATCATACCAGATTTCTTTTTTATCTGTATAATTTGTTTTTTTTCTTTCAGGAACTTCTATTTTTGTTTTAAAAGGTGTAATGTCAAAATCTTCTTTTAACTGAATGTTGTTTTGATCAATAGAAACAATGTTGAGAGAGTCGTATGTTTTTACTTTTTCATTTTTGGGATATCGACTGCCGGTCGAAGTTCCGCAATTATAAAAAAGGAATGTTAAAACAGATAAGGCAAGTAAAAAAATAGATTTATTCTTCATCATTACTATTCTTTGTTTTGATTTATGTCAAATATAAAGTTTTTTATATCAGGGTTAAAGTAGAAGTAGTTGTTGTCAGGAAAGATTCATAAATTAATTATTATAGCGTCATTTTTTGAGAAAGAGTACATTTTTTAGTAATTTTGCATACTCATTTTATAAAGAATAACTACAATGGCGGCAAAAAAACTTAAAATATTATTTGTAACTTCTGAAATCGTACCATTTGTTAAAACTGGTGGTCTCGCAGATGTTTCCTCCGCACTTCCTCAAATGCTTTCAGAATTAGGACACGAAGTTCGAATTGTAATTCCTAAATATGGTGCTGTGGATGATAGAAAATTTAAAATACATGAAATTGTTCGTTTAAAAGATCTGCAAATAAAAATTGGCGATAAGGATGTTATCTTTTCACTTAAATCTTGTTTCTTACCTGGTCCAAGAGTAAGAGTCCAAATTTATTTCTTAGATAATCAGGAATATTTTGGAAGTAGAAATGGTCTTTATGTTGATCCTAAAACAGGAAAAGATTATCCTGATAATGACGAAAGATTCATTCTACTTAGCAGATCGGTGATGGAACTTATTATTAAACTTGGGTGGATTCCAGACATTATACATCTTAACGATTGGCAATGCGGATTGATACCTGCTTACCTAAAAACAATATATAAAGATCAAGAAAGCTTTGATCAGTTTAGAACATTATTTACGATTCATAATCTTGCTTATCAAGGTGTATTTCCCCCAACATCATTTAAAAAAACAGGCTTACCGAAAGAACTTGAGTGCTCATCAAAAGGAATTATGCATGATGGTAAAGTTAATTTTATGAAAAGCGGATTAGTTTTTGCCGATGTTATAAATACAGTCAGTCAAACTTATGCAAATGAAATAAGAACTAAAGAAGAATATGGTGAAGGACTAAAAGAAGTTTTGGCAAAACGGAAGGATTCCTTGTACGGAATTGTTAATGGAATAGATACTAAAGTTTGGAATCCTGAAAAAGATAAACAGATTTCAACCAATTACTCCTTAAAGAATATCGAAAATAAAATTGAAAATAAAAAAGAACTTGCTGAAAAATTTGGTTTTCAATATGACGAAAACGTTCCCATAATTGGATTAATTTCCAGACTTTATGATTCTAAAGGTTTTGATCTGGTGCAAAAAGGATTTAGCGATTTGCTAAAACTCAATTGCCAAATAATTTTACTTGGAACAGGTGATAACAAATATCATACTTATTTTGAAAAGATGGCTGCAAAAAATCCTAAAAAGTTTGCCTGCTATCTAGGTTTTAATGATGAACTTGCCCATCAAATTGAGGCTGGTGCCGATATGTTCCTTATGCCTTCTAAATATGAACCTTGCGGATTAAACCAAATGTACAGTCTGGTTTATGGAACGGTGCCAATTATTAGAGAAACCGGAGGATTGGCTGATACCGTGATTAAATTTAATGAAAGTACTGAAGAAGGAAACGGTTTTATTTTTAAAAAGTATGATGTTGAAGAAATGATTAAAGAGATAAAGCGTGCTATAAAAATATTTGACGATAAAAAAAACTGGCAGAAGATAATGAAAGCGGGAATGAAAACTGATTTTAGCTGGGATTTATCTGCTAAACGATATATCGAACTTTATAAAACTATCCTTTCAACAGAATAGTTTGATGAAAAATAAGGCAGTATTTTTGGATCGCGATGGAACATTGAATGAAGATCCAGGCTATTTAGGTGATCCAAAACAATTAGTGATTTTTCCCGGAGTGCCGGAATCTCTCTCACTATTAAAAAATAATTATCACTTTAAACTTATCGTAGTCTCAAATCAATCAGGTGTAGCAAGAGGATTTATCTCTAATAGTGATGTTATTGCTGTGAACGAAGAATTAAATAAAAAATTATCCAAGTTTAATGCAGAAATAGACGCATTTTATTATTGTCCATATCATCCTGAATTTAATGATGAACAAGAATGTACTTGCCGAAAACCATCACCCAAAATGATTTTTGAATCGGCAAAAGAAAATGATATAGATTTGTCATCATCATATTTAGTTGGTGATTCTGTTGTTGATATTCAAACTGCATATAATGCTGGCCTTAAATCGATTCTTGTTAAAACAGGTAAAGGAGCGGAGAGTATTTCTATCTTGCAAAAGGGAAATAATTTTCCAAGCTTTGTAGCCGAAAATTTAGTGGACGCTTGTAAATACATAATTAAAGATTCTTGCGGAGATACCCTTAGTGCAAAATAAAATAATTTATTCTTTGTTCGTTGCTTTAAGCACAATACTTTTAATAAGTTGTAATGATTCACCTACGGATGCAGGTTCTGGTTTTCTAAATCAAGATAATATTCAAGTTAAAAAATTTGATTCTTCAATCGATTCAATTTCTCAAAGTTCATACTACTTTAAAAAAGTATATTCACTTGGTTCATCTAATGAAGTTCTTTTAGGAAAAGCCGAAAATGTTACTTCACATATCCTACTAAAATTTGTTTTTGCTCTTCCTGATTCTTTTAAGAATGATCTTAAAGCCAATAAAATTAATGTTCTTGATTCCTGGGTTGAAATGGTTAAAGATTATTCCTTCGGTGATTCAAATTCAGCCTTTGATTATGATGTATATAAGGTAAATGAATATTGGAATTCATCAACTTTTACTGCTGATAGCTTTGCTTTTTTGTCTTATGATAATACCAATTTAAGCACTAACCATAATATTAAAAATGATTCACTTTTTTCTTTTCATTTAGATGTATCTTTAGCAAAATCCTGGCTCCAAAATAATGCTGATACAAGTCTGGCTGAAAACGAGGGAATAGTTATTAGTCCAACTAATACAAATAAAATTATTGGATTTACAGCATATAATATTACCGCAACAAATGACCCTCATTTAAAAATTGTTGTTCAAAAGCCGGGTGTTTATGTTGATACTTTAACCGGATTTGTTTCATCAGATATGAGTATAGTAACTGGTAATTTGCCATCTGCAGGTAATGAAAATCTTGCGGTTCAATCAAGTTTATCTGCACAGGCAAAATTGTTTTTTGATCTATCTGTCATCCCCGCAAACTCTGTGATAAACTCAGCAACTCTTACTCTTACAGTTGATACATTAAAGACAAAAACCGGTTCGCCTTTTACCAATGCCCTAAGAGTTTATCCTCTAAAGGATTCCACAACTAAAGAGGTAAATACAAATTATCCAGCCGCTTTAAGTAGAAGTGGAAATACTTTTACGGGATCTATTACGAATATTATGCGTGCTCTTAATAATGGAATTGTTAATCAAGGTTTATTAATAAAAACATCAACTGATTTAATCGGAGTTGAGCTTTTTGTTTTCAAAGGAAGCAATGCTGCGGATATTAATAAACGTCCTAAATTAGAAATTGTATATACTAGAAAGAAGTAATTAATTGATGAGAATTATTCTTATAGCTGTTTTCAGTTCACTTCTTTTAACAGCATTCAGCAATGCTCAAAACAGTTCTGTTTATTCACGTTATGGAATTGGTGATCTGGAATATGGTTATTCACCTAAAATGATGGGAATAGGAGATCTTGGAGTAACACAATTAGATCCTGATCATCTAGTTATAACGAATCCTGCAAGTTGGTTTTCTTTAAATCAAACCAGAATTGAATTTAGTTTGGGATATAAAGGAATAAATATTTCTGATAATAACAGAGGTAATTTTACTAGTGAAACTGAATTTAAAGGACTAACATTTGGTTTTCCTGTAAGTCGAGCATATGGAGTTGGAGTTGTAGCCGGACTTGTACCATATACCAGAATTAGTTATCAATCTAAGGGAAGTTATGTTTCTCCAGATGAAGCAGTTGTTCCTTCTTATGATGTTTTTTATGAAGGCAAAGGCGGAATTTCAAAATTGTTCTTAGGTTCATCAGTAGTTTTACCATTTGAAATTGCTGCTGGTGCAACACTTGATTACTACTTTGGAAACCAAAGATATTTTTCAAAAATTGAGTTTGTGGATAATAGTACAAACATCAATACCACTTACGAAAATAATCATCGCTCCACTGGCTTTGGAACAACACTGGGATTAATTTCACCGAATTTAGCTGATAAATTAAATCTACATTCTTTCTCGGACATAAGGTTGGGCTTGTCGGTTAATTATATATCTAACTTAAACTCAGATACACTATTAACTTCAACATCATCTGTTCTTATAGACACGATAGCAGTTTCTTCTGCAAAATTGAAAATTCCACTTAGGATAAATAGCGGGGTTAGTTTTGTAATTAATGATACTTACCACCTAAGTGTTGATTATGCTTACCAACCCTGGAGTAAATTTGAGTTTAACGGATTAAAGGACAATAATTTGCGAGACGCACAAAAAATAAGTTTAGCATTTGAATTTACTCCCAGAAGAACTATGGGGATGAAACTCATTGAACAAACGGTTTGGCGTGGCGGTTTAAGTTATGAAGAAACTCAATACAAATTTTATGGTAAAGGCATAAATCAATTTTCAGTTTTTGGCGGTCTTTCATTTCCAATTGGAACTGAGAATACTATTGATTTAGGTCTGCAATACGCAATGAGAGGATCAAAAGAAAATAATTTATTGAAAGAAGATTTTATTAAACTTTATCTTGGAATAAGCTTTGGAGAACTCTGGTTTTTAAGATCTGATAAATAAGCTTGAATTATTGGTAATCTTAAAAATTTATTAACTATTTATATAAAAAGGTTTCTTGAGATTTCAGGAAACCTTTTCTAATTTTGGCACCATCATTCATCAAATTAAACGGTAAATATGGAATCATTTCTAAAAAAAGATGCAGAAATTTATAATGTTTTGCAATCTGAGATTGGAAGACAAACAAACAAATTAGAATTAATTGCATCAGAAAATTTTGTAAGTCCTGCTGTTTTAGAAGCGGCAGGTTCTGTGTTAACAAATAAATATGCAGAAGGATATCCAGGCAAAAGATATTACGGCGGCTGCGAGTTTGTGGATCAAGCAGAAAATATTGCCCGTGATAGATTAAAAAAATTATTTGGTGCAGAATATGTAAACGTTCAACCACACAGCGGCTCTCAAGCTAATATGGCTGTCCTTATGACATATTTGAAACCAGGCGATAAGTTTTTAGGACTTAGTCTTGCACACGGTGGTCACTTAACACACGGTTCACCAGTTAACTTTTCAGGAAAATTATATCAAGCAGTAGGATATGAGTTAAACGAGGAATCAGGTTTACTAGATTATAATAATATTGCTGATCTTGCCAAAAAAGAGCAGCCAAAATTAATCATTGCCGGTGCTAGCGCTTATTCAAGAGATTGGGATTATAAAAAGTTTAGAGAAATAGCTGATTCTGTTGGAGCTTTTTTAATGTGCGATATGGCGCATCCTGCTGGATTAATAGCAAAAGGTTTACTCAATAATCCGCTTAACTACTGTGATATTGTTACATCAACAACACATAAAACATTACGCGGTCCGCGTGGTGGAATAATTCTTATCGGTAAAGACAAAGAAAATCCTTGGGGATTAACAAATCCCAAAGGGGATAGAGTTAAAATGATGTCCGAACTTATGGATAGTATGGTTATGCCAGGTATCCAGGGTGGACCATTGATGCACATTATAATGGCAAAAGCTGTGGCGTTTGGCGAAGCTCTTACTGATTCATTTAAAAATTATACTATTCAAATTACTAAAAATGCTAAAGCTTTATCTGCAAAATTAGTTGATTATGGTTTTAACATTGTTTCTGGTGGAACAGATAATCATTTAATGTTAATTGATTTATCAAATAAAAATATTACTGGCAAGCAAGCAGAAATTGCGTTGGAGCAGGCAGGAATAACTGTAAATAAAAATATGGTTCCGTTTGACAAGCGTAGTCCCTTTGTAACTAGTGGAATTAGGATCGGTACACCTGCTTTAACAACTCGAGGGATGAAAGAAAAGGAAATGGAAACGATTGCAGGTATAATTGATAAAGCAGTATCTAATTTTGAAAATGAAAAAACATTAAAAGATCTACAAGCAGAAGTTAAAAAGTTTACTGCTGCATTTCCATTATTTGCAGAAATGAAGTAACAAGAAATAACTGTGGCAGAAGAAATAATAAATGCTAAAGATAATGAGGCAATCGATTCTGAAAAAGAGATGACATTCCTCGAACACTTAGAAGAACTGCGATGGCGAATTATATATTCATTAATTGGTATTGTCCTTGGTACAATTCTAGCCTGGATTTTTGTTGATTTTCTTGTTGATGTTGTTCTATTGAAACCGGCAAAAGATGCGGGCGCCATTCTGCAAAACCTTAGACCATTCGGTCAACTCTTTCTTTATATGCAAATTGCAATTATGGTTGGAATAGTAATAAGCATTCCAAACATTTTCTATCAGTTCTGGCGATTCATTTCTCCGGCGTTGCGTAAACGCGAACGAAGATACATATTTTGGATTGTTGCATTCTCATCAATTTGTTTTTTAATAGGAATTGCATTTGCCTATTTTGTAATGCTGCCTTTAACTTTAAAATTCGCTGCTCAATTTGGTTCACAATCCATTAAAAACGCATTTTCAATTGAAGAATACATGTCCATTATTATCAGTGTTATGCTTGGTGCAGGTTTAGTGTTCGAACTGCCAATGATTTCTTTTTTCCTTTCAAAGCTTGGTATTCTAAAACCAACTTTAATGAAGAAATATAGAAAACACGCTATTGTTGCAATCATGATAGCTGCAGCATTTTTAACACCGGGTACGGATCCCGTATCGCAGATTATACTTGCAGTTCCATTGGTAGTCTTATATGAAATAAGTATATTAATTTCTAAACTATCACAAAAGAAATCGTGATTAACCATAACTTAAAAGAAATAAGCAAACCAATTCAATCTGAACTTAATAGATTTGAAGAAATCTTTAAAGAATCTATGCGTTCAAAAGTTACTATCGTTGATCTTATTGCCAGATATATTATCAGACAAAAAGGGAAAAAAATTCGTCCGCTGCTCGTTCTTCTATCCGCAAAATTATCAGGTGGAGTTACTGAAAGATCATATCGAGGTGCTGTTTTAGTTGAACTTCTTCATACGGCAACTTTAATACATGATGATGTAGTTGATAATGCAGATAAGAGAAGGGGAATGTGGTCGATCAATGCGCTTTTCAAAAATAAAGTTGCAGTGTTAATGGGAGATTATTTGTTATCAAGAGGATTGATGATTGCTGTTGAAGGAAAAGATTACGATTTTTTAGGAGTGATAACCAACGCTGTTAAAAGAATGTCTGAAGGTGAATTATTACAAATTCGAAAAACAAGAAAATTAGATATTGATGAAGAAACTTATTTTAAAGTTATTTCAGATAAGACAGCATCATTATTAGAAACTTGCTGCTCTATTGGGGCTATGAGTGGAACTGATAATAAAGATTATATTGAAGCGATGAAAAATTTTGGACACGCACTTGGAATGTCTTTTCAAATACGTGATGATATACTTGATTATGAGGGAACAACAAATCTAATCGGTAAACCTGTAGGCGGTGATATCAAAGAAAAGAAAATTACACTGCCGCTTATTTATTCACTTAACAATGTTTCAAAAAGTGATGCCGAAAGTATTAAAAAAGTTTTAAAGAATGGTAATGATAAAACAAAAGTAAAAGAAGTCATTCAGTTTGTTAAAGATAACAATGGAATAGACTACGCACTTAAAGTTGCAACTAAATACTCCGAACTTGCAAAAAACTCTTTAAAGATTTTTCCTGATTCCCAAACGAAACTCGCATTGAAAGCTTTAGCCGATTTTGTAACTGAACGAAAAAATTAGATTAATAATCCTACTCTATTTTAATTCCAACTTTATAATCAAAACCCTTTATCGGTTCTCGTAAAGTTAGAACAGGACAGGGAGCTTTTCTAACAACTTTTTCTGCAGTACTTCCGAATAAAATATGTTCAACTCCGCTGTGTCCGTGCGTAGCAATAATAATCAAATCAATATTTTCTTCCTTTGCCGTTTCGATAATCTCAACAAATGGTTTTCCAGTTTTGATTATAGTTTTAACAATCGACTCACCAGGTATTTCACTTTTTGCAAGTTTTTGTAATTCTTCTTTTGCTCTTTCATCCCACTCAGAGTTCATGGATGGCATAGCAATTTGTCCCATACTAAAGTCAGGTGGATAAATAACCGGTTCAACAACATAAATTAAAACGATTTCTGCACTGAAAGATTTAGCAAAATTTACAGCATACTTAAGTGCGCTTTTGGAATAATCAGAAAAATCAATTGGTACAAGAACTTTTTTTATTGTGGGCTGCATTTTATTTACCTTTCTCGTTTGGTAAATTATATTGAAGATTAAAATAATCTTCATTTAGTTTTCTTAATCTTAAAGCTATCATACTAGAAATTCCAGTTAAAATCTTAATCCCTTTTTTAGGATATTTTTCTATAAACTCATCCAGGTCGGGCTTAAAGATTACAGCTAATTTACATTGTGATTTTGCTATTGCAGAAGCAGATCTTTTTTCGCCATCCACTAATGCTAATTCACCAAAAAAATCTCCCTTAGAAAAAACTGCAAGAACTTTTTTTTCATTAGAATTATTTTCTCTTTGGATTTCTACATCACCTTCACGAATAATATAAAGTCCAATTCCTGGATCATCTCTATAAAAAATAAATTCACCTGCAACATAAGTTCGGTTATGTATTATTTTAATTAATGAAGTTAAATCACTTTTAGTTAAATCTTCGAACAACGGGATTGAATGTAAAGACTTTTTCAAGTCTGTCTTTTCCGTTGGAGGATTAAAAAAGTTAACCCAGAAACTACTATGGACAACTTTACTATCTGGCATAAAAACCTCTAATTAAACAATCCTGATTCAGCAACGCGCCAAAGTTTTTGGCAAGGAAACCTATTCTCATAAAATGCTCTTCCGATAATAACAGAATCAACTCCGATAGGAATTAATAGTTGTAAATCCAGCAATTCATCTTTATTTCTTAAGCCGCCGGAATGTGTTACTTTTATTTTACTATGCTCGGCAATTTCTTTTGATAATAAAATGTTTGGTCCTTTCATAACTCCGTTTCGACTTACATCAGTAACAATACATCTGTCAATTCCAATCTCTGCCATTTCTTTTGTGAAAGATAAATAATTTAATCCAATTTTTCTTTGTCTTCCACGAGTGACTAACTCTCCGTTAAGAACATCAATTGAAATAACAATTTTTGTTGGACCAAATTTCTGAAAGAGTTTTATAAATTCAGTCCGATTTTCCAAAGCCATTGTGTTGATAGCAATTCTATAAACACCAAGATCGAATACAGCTTCTGCATCATCAATGCTTCTTATTCCACCTGCAAATTCAATTGGAATGATAACTGAACTGCAAATGTTTTTTATTATTTCATAATTCATTCTTGAATGATCAAAAGCTCCATCAAAATCAACAACGTGCAGCATCTTTGCATTCTCAGCCCGCCAAATCATTGCCATCTCAACAGGATCATTTCCGTATTCTTTACAATCTAATTCTGGAATTCCCTGAACTACCCTAACGGTTTTTCCGTTCTTAATGTCTATAGAAGGAATTACTAGAAGATGTTTTTTTATATTGTTCATTATAAAAATAATTTAAGATTATATCACTTATAAAAAATAACCATTTAGTTGTAAAAATTAAAAGTTTTTTAATTAAACTTACTAAACCCGATTATCCTCAACTGAAAATATTCTTTTATGGGAGTATTAATTAATTCTATCGGATAAAAGCTAATTATTTTAGGACGATCTTTCATTCATATTTTTATCTAACTCAGGACTTTAAAAACGTTAATATCAAAAAATCTATTAACTGTTGACAGAATTAACCTTAAAATGTACTGTTTTTTAATGTTATTCAGACAAATAGAAAAATATTAAATTAGTGTAAATTTTTAAAAAATATTGACTTTTCATCCATTATTGCTATATTTCTAACTGATGAACAAAGAATTTAGGCTAAAAACGAATGAGGGAGATTTTCTTAACATCTCAACATTTGGATTTAAGAATATAAAATTTTCACCATGTTTGATTTTTGTTCACGGTTTTAAAGGATTTAAAGATTGGGGTTTCTTTCCATACAGTGCAAGGCATTTTTCAGACAAAGGTTTTTTTGTTCTTTCGTTTAATTTTTCGCATAACGGAGTTGATGATGAAGGAATTGATTTTAATCGATTAGATAAATTTGCGGAAAACACAGTATCACTCGAAGTTTCAGAACTTGTTCAAATTGTCAATGCTTATAAAAATGGATTTTTTGAAGAAAATGTTTTTGGTAAGATTTGTTTGATTGGGCATAGTCGTGGCGGCGGAGTTGCGCTTTTAAGCAGTTTGATTGATAAGGTTAATGCTTATGTTGTTTGGGCATCTGTTGATAAATTTGACAGATACACTAATAGACAAAAGATAGTATGGAAAAAACAAGGATTTGTTGAGTTTTTAAACTCAAGAACAAATCAAATGATGCGAATGAATGTAGAAGCCTTGGAAGATGTTGAGGTAAACAAAGATGGTTCATTAAGTATTGAAAAAGCAGTTAAGGATTTAGATAAACCTTTATTGATTCTTCACGGTACCGAGGATTTAACAGTTCCTATTGCTGAAGGTGAACTTATTTATAATTGGAGTGATAAATCTATAACTGAATTTGAAAAACTCGCAGCTTGTGGTCATACGTTTGATATTGTTCATCCGTTTGAGGGAAGTAATAAAAAGTTTGATTTGGTTTTATCAAAAACAGAAAAGTTTATTCATAAAGTGTTTTATTAAGTTATTTCCTTTCGTCAACCTGGGTCCCGATATACCGGGATAAACTCCGACGAAGGATGACAGTTATTAAAAACTGATAAGGTCACACTTCGACTTCGCTCAGTGTGACAATTAGTTCTTATAGATTTAATTGGATTTGTTGTTTATTAACTTGCTTTATTAAATGATCTTACATGGATTTAAAGAACATTATTTTTATCATTGTTTTTTTTGCTGCTTTTGGATTTTTTGCTTACAGTGTAAATAATTTAATTAAGTATCTCAAAGTTGCTAAAAAGACGGATGATAGATTTGATAATATTTCAAAAAGATTAAAACGTGTTTGGAAAATTGCATTTGCACAAACTAAACTTTTACGTGATCCGATAGCAGGAACATTACATCTTTTAATTTTTTGGGGATTTGTTCTTTTCATTTTTGCGGTATTAGAAACGATGCTTCAGGGTTTTTATTCAGGATTTTCTCTTTCGTTTCTTGGTCCGGTTTATTCAGCAATAACTTTGGTTCAGGATTTATTTGGTCTGTTGGTGATACTCTCAATTATATTTTCACTTTACAGAAGATTCATACAAAAAGTACCAAGATTAATTGTTGATAAACACGGCAAACTTGATGCAACTTTTATTCTTTTGCTGATAATGTTTATTGTTGTTGCAATGTACGGGCAAAATGCGACAGGTTATGCAAATAATGGAATGGCTTATCACGAATCAGAGTTGAGACCTGTATCTGCTTTTATAAGTGGAGTTTTATTTTCTGGACAAACATCAACAACTGTTTTTCTTTATGAGTTCTTTTGGTGGATGCACATTTTATTGATTTTTGGTTTCTTAAATTATTTACCATATTCCAAGCATCTTCACGTTTTAAGTTCTATTCCGAATGTGTTCTTTGCAAATTTGGATCCTGTTAGAAATACAATTAAGAAACTTAATCTTGATGATGAAAGCGCGGATACATTTGGTGTGACAGATATTGATCAGTTTTCTTGGAAACAGATTTTAGATGGATATTCATGCACAGAATGCGGACGATGCACATCTGTATGTCCTGCAAATACTGTTGGAAAATCATTATCGCCAAGGGATATTATTGTTAATATCAGAAAACGAACTTTAGATAAAGCTCCTTTACTTGTTGAAGGGAAAACGGAAGGTGAATTATTTGAAAAAACTCTTGTTCATAATTACATAACTGATTCAGTTCTTTGGCAATGTACAACTTGTATGGCATGTGTTCAGGAATGCCCTGTAATGATTGAACATGTTGATTCCATTGTTGATATGAGAAGAAATCTTGTTTTAACAGAATCAGAATTTCCTGTAGGACTTAATCCAGTGTTTAAAAGTTTGGAAACTAATTTTTCTCCTTGGGCTTTTAATCCAGCAGACAGAGCGAATTGGGCTGAGGGAATGAATATAAAAACATTGGCAGAAGATAAAAATGGAGAGATATTATTCTGGGTTGGCTGCGCAGGTTCATTTGATGACAGATACAAAAAAGTTTCAAAAGCTTTTGCAGCAATAATGCAAAAAGCTGGAGTAAATTTTAGAATCCTTGGTACTGAAGAAAAATGTAATGGCGATACAGCAAGAAGACTTGGGAACGAGTACCTTGCCCAGATGATGATGCAGGAAAATGTTGAGACATTAAATAATTATGGTGTTAAAAAAATCGTAACTGCTTGCCCGCATTGTTTTAATTCATTAAAGAATGAGTACCCGCAATTCGGCGGTAACTTTGAAGTTAAACATCATACACAATTTATAGAGGAATTATTAGTTGAAGGAAAAATCCATCTGAAAAAAGAATCTGAAAAATATAAAGTAACTTATCACGATTCCTGTTACCTTGGAAGGTACAATGACGTTTATGATTCACCAAGAAATTCACTAAATAAAGTTGCGGGTTTGGATTTAGTTGAGATGGAACGAAATAAGAGCAAAGGTTTTTGTTGTGGTGCTGGCGGTGGAAGAATGTTCTTAGAAGATGAAGAAGGCGGAAGAATAAACGAAGAACGCGCCAAAGAAGCATTAAGTACAAATGCTGATACAATTGCATCAGCCTGTCCGTTCTGTATGACGATGATGACAGACGGAGTAAAACATTACGAAAAAACAGAGGAAGTAGCTGTAAAAGATATTGCAGAAATAGTACTGGAAAACATTAATTAATTCATTCACAAACACTTAGGAGGTTCTCATGGAAAAATTCAATCAACTCGTTCAATTCGTTCAAAGTTTGGAAGGTGATTTCCAAAAATTTTATGTGAAAGAGCAAGCTGCTGCAGGCACACGCGTACGCAAAGGCTTGAGCGATCTCAGAAAATTATGTCAGGAAGTCCGAAATGACGTTCAAAACGTTAAAGCTGCAAGAAAAGCTCCAAAAGCATAAAAGCATTCTGTAGCAAAAACTTAACAAGGCTGGGTTAGAAATAGCCCAGCCTTATTTTGTATTATATGAAAATTGCAATAATCACATTATCAATTATTTCTGTATTCATCTTTAATGTTCCATCAACATTTAAGTTTGATAATAGTAACAGGATTATCAATTCCGATAGCACTGTTACAATTACTATTTCCGTTGTTGGTGATTTAATGTGTCATATTCCACAGTTTGAATATGCACAAGTAGAAAAAGATAGTTTTGATTTTAATCCTGTTTACAGAAACGTAAAAAAATATTTAGAGTCTTCAGATTTTACTTTTGGTAATTTAGAAACTGTAGCTGCAGGAAAAGAAAGTGGCGGATATACGGGTTATCCGTTTTTTAATACTCCTGCTTCTTACATAACAGCATTAAAAGATGTTGGATTTGATTTGCTTGTAACAGCGAATAATCATTCGTTAGATAGAAGTGAAAAAGGAATTCTTAAAACCATTAATGAGATCAATAAAAGGAACCTTAAATACGTTGGAACGTACACATCACAACAAGATAGAGATTCAATCCGTATTTTTGATATTAAAGGAATTAAGATAGCCATACTTGCATATTCTTATGGAACGAATGGAAATCCAATTCCTAAAGGGAAAAATTATTTAATCAACTTGATTGATTACAATTTAATTGGAAAAGATATTCAATCTGCAAAAACAAATGGAGCAGAATTAGTTTTGGTTCATTTTCATTTTGGTGAAGAATATAAACGCGAACCGGTTCAATTTCAAAAAGATGTTATAAAAAAAACCATTGAACTTGGTGCTGATATAATTATTGGTGGACATCCGCATGTTTTGCAGTCTGTTAATTTTTATAAAACTAATAATGCAAAACTTGATTCAGGATTTGTTGCTTACTCAATGGGTAATTTCTTTTCAAATCAGCAAGATCGGTATAAATATTCTGGGATGATTTTAACTCTGACTATCAAAAAAGATTTTTCGAAAAATAAAATTGAATTAAGTGAAGTTAAGTATTTGCCAACCTGGGTGTTTAAAGGTAATACATCAAATGGAAAAGAATATGTGATAATGCCATCAACAAATATTTCTGATACAACATTGAGTTTATCAAAATCACAAATAATAAAAATGAATCAATCATTTGATGATACAAGATTTATAATTAATAAATACACAAAAAATTCTAAATTAAGAGAGCAAAGAGATTAGGTTTGAAAAATAGATCGGCGCTAGTACTAATATTTTTAACAGTTTTTATTGATTTACTTGGTTTTGGAATTCTCATACCTATTCTTCCATCATTTTCAGTAAAAATACTTAATATCGATGAAGCTGCAATTGGAATTGCAATTGCTATTTACTCCTTCGTACAATTTTTATTTAATCCAATACTTGGGAAATTATCTGATAAGTATGGAAGAAAACCAGTAATTGTAGTTTGCCTTTTCTTGAATGCAATGGGCTACATAGTATTTTCTTTCACGCATTCATACATTTTACTTTTAGTATCAAGGGTAATTGCAGGAATTGGCGGAAGCAGTATTGGTGTAGCTCAAGCATACATAGCCGATATAACAACTCGCGAAAATCGTTCTAAAGGAATGGGTTTAATTGGTGCAGCATTTGGATTAGGCTTTGTTTTCGGTCCACTTATTGGCGGATTGTTATCAAGTTATGGTTATGCAGTTGCAGGCTATGCTGCTGCAGGATTTTCTCTAATCGCTTTTATTCTTACAATATTTTATTTACCAGAATCACTAAAGCAAAAAGCGGAAACAGGGGGCTCATCTATTCAATCTCAAAGACGAAAGTTATTTGATTTTGCTGCAATGAAAAAGATTTTGCAAAAACCTGATTTAGCGATTCTAATTCTTTTGTTTTTCATACTAACATTTTCATTCGCAAACATCTATGGCACCTTTGCATTACTTGGATTAAAAGTCTACGGTTTTACAGATATGCAGAACGGATATATTTTCGGAATTGTTGGATTAATTTCTGCAATCGTGCAAGGTGGTTTGATTGGTAGGATAAGCAAAATGATGACTAAGAAAATGATATTAATCATTGGTTCATTTTTGATTATGATTGCACTTGCAATGATTCCGTATGCTGGAACTTTTTTAGGATTGGCAATTGTATCCATTGTTTTATCGTGTGGAACTGGGACATTTCAACCGACTGTTCTCAGTTTGATTTCGGAGGTAACTTCAGATGCAGAGCAAGGAATAACACTTGGAATAAATCAATCACTTTCATCATTCGCAAGAGTTTTAGGTCCACTGTGGGGTGGATTTGCATTTGAATATTTGGGTTATCCGTTTCCTTTTTTAACTGGAGCAGCATTTACATTCATAATAATTTTATTAATTATTTTTTATTTACCAAAAAAGATTATGTTAAATTAGAAAATTTTTAAGATAAAATGTTCAAAGTAGGAAAAGTTGAAATAGATAAAGCGATTTTACTTGCACCAATGGAAGATGTAACAGACATATCCTTTCGTTTGGTTTGTAGAGAGCTTGGCGCAGATGTTGTTTACACTGAATTTGTAAACTCCGAAGGATTAATCCGTTCAAATGAAAAGACACACAATAAATTAAAAATCATTGAAGAAGAGCGTCCGGTTGGAATTCAGATATATGGCAGCAGTATTGAATCAATGGTTGGAGCTGCAAGAATTGCTGAAGTAGAAAATCCCGATATGATTGATATAAATGCTGGATGCTGGGTTAAAAATGTTGTTGGCTGCGGAGCAGGCTCTGCTTTGTTAAAAGATATTCCATATTTAGTAAAACTTGTTAAAGCTGTTGTTGATTCCGTTTCTCTACCTGTAACTGTTAAAACTCGAATTGGCTGGGATAATAATTCTATCCAGATTGTTGAAGTTGCAAAACGGCTTGAAGACATTGGAGTAAGTGCTTTAACCGTTCATTGCCGTACTCGTGTAATGGGACATAAAGGTGATGCTGATTGGAGCTGGATCCCCAAAGTTAAAGAAGCTGTTTCAATGCCAATTGCATTGAATGGGAATGTGCTTGATGCAAGCGATGTTAAACAAGCTTTTAATGAAACAAATGCTGATGCTGTTATGATTGCTCGTGGTGCAATTGGAAATCCCTGGATATTTCTTGAAGCAAAAGAAATTTTAGAAAAAGGGTATATCCACACCAAGATTGATGATGAAATGAAAATTAAAACTTGTTTGCGTCACCTGGATTTAGCTATTGGCATTAAAGGTGAGCGAAGAGCGGTTATTGAACATAGAAAATTTTATTCAGGCTACTTAAAGGGAATGCACCACGCATCCAAAATCAGAAATGAATTAATGCAGCATCTAGAACATAATCCCGTTCGTGAGTTATTGTTAAGATATTTGGATGAACTTAAAAAGACTGAATTATCTTTTTGATGGACTAAAATAATGATCATACGGTTTTGAATTTATTCTCTTCACATAAATTCGCAAGAATTGTATCTACCATTTTTGTCCCGCCATCATTCACAATAATCATTTATTCAATATTTGCATTCCAATTAGAATCCGAATCAAGTAAACAGGCTGCAACAATTTTAATAGCTCTTGTATTTGGACTCATGACACCCATCGTTCTTTTTTTAATACTCAGAAAAAAAGGTAAGCTTGCTGATCAGGATGCATCAATCAAAGAGGAAAGGACAATTCCATTTCTTATTGCAATTGTTTTTTATTTTATTGGTTTGATCATAATGATAAAATTTGATTTAAATATTATTTCAATCGCATTTTGGTTTTGTTATATTTCAAACACATTTATTACAATTATTATAAATAAATTCTGGAAGATCAGCGCGCATGCAATGGGTGCTGCTGGTCCGTTTGCAGCAATTATTTTTAGCTTTTGCTGGATTGGATTAGTAATGTTACCAATTGTTTTACTTGTTGGTTGGTCAAGAATTGAATTAAAATGTCATACAATTTCACAAGTTATTGCAGGAGTTTTATTGGCTTTCATTTCAGTTTATTTGCAGATTTATTTGATAACAAAATATCTTTAATGAAAAATGATCAAATCAGAAATTATAAATAATACAGCAATCATAACTTTAAATCGACCTGAAAAGCGAAATGCACTTCATCCATTTTTGATTGAGCAATTTAAAAGTAAACTAGTTGAGATTGAAAAGGATGATTCAGTAAAAGCATTAATTATAACAGGTGCTGGTAATGTATTTTGTGCTGGTGCCGACTTAGAGTATCTTCAACAAATATCCAAAAATTCTTCGATTGAAAATTATAAGGATTCAAAATCCATTGCCGAATTATTTTTAATGATTTATGAATTCTCAAAGCCTACTATCGCAGCAGTTAATGGAAGGGCAGTCGCAGGGGGATGTGGACTTGCTTCTGTGTGTGATTTCATCATTGCTCATCCGGAAAAAAGTAAGTTGGGTTACAGCGAAGTAAAAATTGGATTTATTCCAGCAATCGTTTCTATATTTTTAATTAAAAAAGTTGGAGAAGGATTGGCTAAACAATTGTTATTAGAAGGTGAAAACATTTCCGGCAAACGAGCTTATGAAATTGGCTTTGTAAATTATCTTGTTGAAGATGTGTTAGGCGAATCATTAAGTCTTGCTGAAAGATTAAATAAGAACTCTAAAGAAAGTATCAGATTAACTAAACAAATGATTCATAGCATTTCAAATCTTTCTGTAAGAGAAGCTGTTAACTATTGCATAAACTTAAATGTAATCAGCCGATCTACAGATGATTTTAAAAATGGAATTAATTCTTTTCTTAATAAGGATAAATAAATGAATTTAAAATCTCATATCAGAAATGTAAAAGATTTTCCAAAACAGGGAATTATGTTTCGTGATATTACAACTTTATTAAAAAATCCTGAAGCATTTGATTTCACACTCAGTGAACTTTTAGAGTTCACAAAAGGTAAACAGATAACTAAAGTTGTTGGAATTGAATCGCGTGGATTTATTTTTGGTTCTCTGCTTTCTCACAAACTTAATTGCGGTTTTATTCCCGTGCGTAAACCCGGGAAACTTCCTGCGGAAAAAGTATCAATATCATATTCACTGGAGTATGGCGAAGATAAACTTGAAATTCATAAAGATGCAATCCAACCTGGTGATAAAATTTTAGTTCACGATGATTTACTTGCAACCGGCGGAACAATGAACGCTGTTTGCCAATTGATTGAAAAGCTTGGTGGTGAAATTGTTCAGGTTTCCTTTATAGTTGAGTTATCATTTTTAAATGGACGAGATAAGTTAAAATCGTATGATGTTCATTCAATAGTTGATTATGAAAATGAAGAATAAATCAGAGAGATTTAATTTTCCAATCCTTTGGAGCTATCACAACTACAAATTCACCTTTAGATATTTTTTCTGGAAATGATTCAACTAAATCTTTTGGAAAACCGCGCCACGTTTCTTCAAACTTTTTTGTGATCTCCCGACAAACCACAACAAATCTTTCTGGCAGATACTCACTTAATTCATTTAATAACTTTTCAATTCTGTACATCGATTCATAAAGTACAATTGTCCTTGGTTCGATTGCTAACTCCTTTAATTTTGTTTGTCTTCCTTTTTTCTGAGGAAGAAATCCCTCAAACACAAAAGCATCGGTTGGTAAACCGCTCATACTTAAAGCCGCAATCAAAGCAGAAGCACCGGGGATTGGAATTATTTCTATATTATTTTCAATGCAAGCTGAAACAAGCCTAACTCCAGGATCGGAAATTAACGGCGTACCAGCATCTGAAATTAAAGCAGCAGTTTGATTGGACAGAATTCTGTTTACAATAAATTCAATCTTATTTTTTTCATTAAAAGCATTTAAAGAAATAAGTTCTTTTTTTATTTCTAAATGATTTAAAAGATTACCAGATGTGCGAGTATCTTCACATAAAATAAAATCAACTTCTTTAAGCGCTTCTATCGCACGCAGTGTAATATCTTTAAGATTTCCAATAGGTGTGCTTACAATGTAAAGTTTCATACTTAAAAATAGTTTAAAACAGTTACGGCTCCAACATTGGAGCCGTACCGTGCAAGTAGTTAATGTATATTTTAGTTATTGGACAACATTAATTTCAGAACTTTTCTGATAATATTCAAGCCCTTATCAATTTCATTTTCTGTGATGTTTAATGGCGGTCTAAAACGAATTGATTTTTCACCGCAGCCTAAAATCATAAGTTTTTCTTTGTAGCCAGTTTCTCTAAAATTATTTCTCAATTCCGCAGTTGGTAAATCGAATGAGCACATTAGACCTAAACCGCGAACGTTATTTATTAGAGATGGATATTCATCCTGAATTTTTGTTAGTTGAAATTTAAGATGTTCACCAACTTTTTTAGCATTATCAACAAGATTTTCGTTCTTAATTACATCAAGTATAAATTTTGATCTAACCATATCTGTAAGATCAGCTCCCCAGGTAGAATTAATACGACTTGAAACTTTGAAAACATTATCATTAATATCATCAATTCTGTCTGAAACCATTATCCCGCAAACCTGAGCTTTTTTACCAAATGCAATTATATCAGGTTTAACATAATAATCAGATGCCCAGAATTTTCCTGTTAATCCAAATCCTGTTTGTACTTCATCAAACATTAATAAGATTTCATTTTTATCCGCGATCTCTCTTAGCTTGATAAAAAACTCTTTACGGAAAAAATTATCTCCGCCTTCAGCCTGGATTGGTTCGATGATAATAGCTGCAATATCATCAAGATTTTTTTTGATTGCCAAATCTATCTCGGCTAAAGCTTTATCTTCAAGTTTGATAACTTCATCAAGATGATTTTCTAAGGGGAATTTAATTTTTGGATTTGTAATTCTTGGCCAATCAAACTTTGGAAAATATTTTACCTTTGTAGGATCAGTATTTGTAAGTGACATGGTGTAACCGCTTCTTCCGTGAAAAGCTTCTTTAAAGTGAATTACTTTATGTCCTCTTTCTTCTTTATATCCTTTAAGAAAATTCTTTCTTACCTTCCAATCAAATGCAACTTTTAAACCATTTTCTACAGCAAGTGCCCCACCAGCAACAAAAAATAAATGTTTCATATAATCAGGTTTTGCAACTTTAGCAAAAGTTTCTACAAACTCAGCCATATAAGTAGTATAAATATCTGAGTTGGAGGGCTTGTTAACTGCTACTTTTCCTAATACTTGCCTTACTTCTACAGAGTTTAGATAGGGATGGTTTAATCCAATAGGTGAGGAAGCGAAAAATGTGAAAAAGTCATGGTACTCATCACCAGTAACTTCATCAATGATTGTTACACCTTTACTGTTTTCAAGGTCAAGTACAATATTAAAACCATCGGCAAGCATATATTTTGATAAAACACCATGAACTTCTGAAGCTGTAATTGCAGGATTAATTTTTGTCGTTGTTTTTTGATCTTCTGTTAATATTAAATTCATATCCACTCCTTGTGATTTGGATTTAGTAAAAAGTTAATTAGGGTAATTAAAAAGAGTAGAAATTAGAATACGTTTTCGAAGTTGGAAATGAAATAACTTCGAAGAGGAGTGGAACTAAATGTATGTATTATACCTTTTTTCATATAAATTTATTTTCTAATTGTAATATAAAAATTAAACAATAATTATTCCAGATATTATTTGTATTTCATACATCAAATTCAAACTATTTGAATATTTTGGCAAGATTTTCAACTTGTTTAGCCGTAAATATCAACCTTTAAGTATTAATTTGTAAAAATTGTAAAATTTAAATTTTTGTCTTATAATTGTTACACTAAGTATAACAATTAGATTAAATTATGTCAGCATCCACCAAACTTTCAACTTCAGTTAAAGCACTTTGCTATCTTTCAGAAAATGATAAACCAAAAAACAGTTCAGAAATTGGTAAACATATTGGAATTAATGCATCAAAGATTAGGATGTTATTATCAAAGCTTGGTAAATCAGGTATTGTGAGGAGCGATAGTGGTATGCGTGGTGGATTTTCTTTAGGCAAAGCTCCGGAGAATATTCATCTGCAAGAAATTTACTGTGCGATTGAGGATAGAAAAGCTTTCTATCTTAATGTTAACAACACAATATCAAAAAGGAATACTTCATCTGATAAAATAAATTTATATTTTCTAGATTTATTTTCTGAAGTTCAAATAGAAATTGAAAATAAAATGACAGATATTACATTAAAATCAATATTGAATAAAATTAAACAATAAACTTAGAGGAGATAGCTTATGGAATTCTTAAAAGCGTTAGGTATAAAGGAAAAAAATTTCGGTGCCTCAACAGGAACAAAATGGAATGAGACAAATAATCAAGGTGAACTGAAAATATATTCACCCGCAACTGGAGAATTTATTGCTTCAGTTTATCAAGCATCGGAAGGTGATTTTGAAAAGGTGATGAAAACCGCAGATAAGGCTTTTAAATATTGGAGAACAATCCCAGCTCCAAAGAGGGGAGAGATAGTTCGACAAATAGGAAACAAACTGCGTCTTCACAAGCAAGAGTTAGGAACTTTGGTTTCTTTTGAAATGGGAAAATCCTTGCAAGAAGGATTAGGTGAAGTTCAGGAAATGATAGACATATGTGATTTTGCTGTTGGACAATCAAGGCAATTATATGGATTCACAATGCAATCAGAAAGACCGATGCATCGTATGTACGATCAATATCATCCATTAGGAATTGTCTGTACGATTTCAGCATTTAATTTTCCAGTTGCAGTTTGGTCTTGGAATGCAATGTTAGCTGCTGTTTGTGGTGATGTAAATGTTTGGAAACCATCTTCCAAAGTTCCTTTATCAGCTATTGCATGTCAAAATATTATTAAGGAAGTCTTAATTGAAAATAATCTTCCGGAAGGAATTTTTTCTTTAGTTATAGGAAAAGGAGCAACAATTGGAGAAAAAATTCTTAATGATCATCGAATACCACTTATATCAGTTACAGGTTCAACAAGTGTAGGAAGACATGCTGCCGAAGTAATAGCAAAAAGATTTGGCAGGGCGATCTTGGAGTTAGGAGGGAATAATGCAATCATAATTACTCCTGATGTTGATTTTAAAATTGCATTACCAGCGGTAGTATTTGGTGCTGTTGGTACGGCAGGACAAAGATGCACTACAACAAGAAGATTAATTGTTCATGAATCCATTTATGATAAAATTAAAGATACTTTAGTAAAAGCCTATAAAGGATTAAAGATAGGAAATCCTTTAGATGCTAAAAACCATGTAGGTCCATTGATAGATAAAAATGCTGTTAAAGATTTTACTAATGCTCTCAAACTTGCAGTTGAAGAAGGCGGAAAAATTGTCTATGGTGGAGATTTATTGACTGGAGATGATTATAAATCCGGATCATACGTAATTCCAGCGATAGTTGAAGCAGAAAATCATTACAAGATTGTACAGGAAGAAACGTTTGCTCCAATTCTTTATCTAATAAAATATTCTGGTAATGTTAGCAATGCCATCGCTCTTCAAAATGGAGTTGTGCAGGGATTATCTTCATCTATTTTTACAAATAATATGAGAGAAGCAGAAATGTTTTTATCTGCTGAAGGCTCTGATTGCGGCATAGCAAATGTGAATATTGGAACATCTGGCGCTGAAATTGGTGGTGCATTTGGTGGTGAAAAAGAAACGGGCGGCGGCAGGGAATCAGGTTCAGATGCCTGGAAAACTTATATGAGAAGGCAGACGAATACGATTAATTATGGAGACACACTTCCTTTGGCTCAAGGTATTAAATTTGAAATTTAACCAGTTGTATTCATGATGTAAAAAAAGGGAGGTGGAATCGTAAAATTTTACCTCTCTTTTGCTTTTATAGCATTAGCATACATAGAAAAAATTACCTGCATTTTTTTCCGTTTAATAAAACCCTCATAATTTCAATCTTCTTCCAAATAATAAAAAATTATTGACTTTAAAATTTACTTCATTCTTCAAAGATACTTGATAAAAGTATTTGGTTCGATAATTGATTAACTCGGATAAAATTTAGAAATCGATATAAAATGAATCTAGACATATCACAAATTACTTCTTGCGGTTCTGATTGGGAAACTAATCATTATACATTTTTAAGAACAATTAAGGACTGGCGATCGGAACTTAGAAAATATAAACTATTTCCTGCATTGGAATATTCACAACAATTTCAAAATAAGTTTATTGATATTCTAGATGAAAATGTGGAATCTAAAGATTGGTTAGAGAAAGAAGTTAGAGGGGCATTTATTAATGATCAATTAGTTGTGCTCGAAAAAGCTCATCAAATTAGTTATCAGTTGGAAAAGCTGATTGACTTTGTTAAATGGGCGCTTAAAGTCAATACAGATATATTAGATGAAGGTGAGATAATCAGGCAGTTTGTTTACGATGATGTCGAAATAGCTCCTGCGACAGAAACTAATAAATACAGAGGAAAAGGCTTTATCTTAATTCCTGATAATGAAAGAAGACTTTACAAAATATATCTTTATGAATTATCCATAAGCTGGACCGTTGATGAGCCAGTTGAATTTTTAGAGTTGGATCTTTTAAGATCAATTCCAATTGATCTTGTAGATAAAACTCCTGAAAATTTGATGAATGAATTTATTGAATGTACTCAGCAACTCTATGATCCAATGGTATATATTTGTAAAACAAATTTAGATTTACCCTTTAATGAAACAATTCTTCCAGTAATTAAAAGCAAATTACTTGAATCAGTCAATGGATTATATCCTTATATTTAACCAATTGTTAGCATAATAAAATCAGAAATTATTTTAGCTGATTCTTCAAGTAAATAATCTTTTTTATCCTTACTGAGATTAGGAACTTCGTCATTCAATAATTCCACTTCATGAAGTCCATGTCTTTTATTTTCTCTGTCAAATTTTCTTTGCTCATCCAACTCTTTTTCTTTTTTTCTTATATCTTCATTGAGTGAGATAAAAGTCTTTTCCTTGTTCTCCTTATAGATATTAATATCTTCAAGCAGGTAATTAAAATCATTATCGTCTGCTATTCTATTTAAATGTTTTTCCTTTAACGTGGGAATTATTTTGGAAAGATCGGAATATCGATTGAAGTTTGAAGCTTTAATTTCATCCCAAGGCAAAGCACTTGGTTCAGAACTTTCACCAAATTCTGATGGAGCAAAATAAGTTGGGAATTCTATATCAGGAATTACACCTAAATGTTGTGTGCTGCCTCCAGTAATTCTATAATATTTTGCAATGGTAAGTTTAACTTGACCGAAATTATTATCCTTTTTTGAAGTCAAACGATTTAGATCAATCATGTTTTGCACTGTACCTTTTCCGTAAGTTTGCTCACCAAGTATCAGACCCCTTCCATAATCTTGTATTGCACCTGTAAATATCTCTGAAGCCGAAGCACTAAATCTGTTTACTAAAACCGCTAACGGACCATCATAAACAATAGCAGGATCAGGATCTTTATCAACATCAATATTTCCATCAGAGCTTTTTACCTGAACAACAGGCCCGTCTTTAATAAATAAACCTGTCAGTTCAATTGCTTCCTGAAGTGATCCACCGCCATCTTCTCGTAAATCTATTATTACACCATCAACTTTTTTATTTTTTAATGAATCTAAAATAAGTCTAACATCTTTAGTCGTGCTTTTATAATTCCCATCACCATTTCTTTGACCTTCAAAATCATTATAAAATTTAGGAATATCAATAACTCCGATTTTAAAAGCTTTTCCCTCATTCATAATATCAAGTACCTTACTTTTTGCCGCTTGATCTTCCAACTTAACTTTATCTCTGACTAAAGAAATTTCTTTTGGTTTAACATTTAGTTCACTGCCAGAAGGAATAATTTGTAATCGAACAAGTGTTCCTTTAGGTCCCCTAATAAGTTTAACAACGTCTGTAATCCTCCACCCGATAACATCTTCAAAATCACCATCTTCCTTTTGAGCAACGCCAACAATTTTATCATCAACATTAATCAATTTACTTTTTGCTGCCGGTCCACCAGGAATTACTTCAACAACTTTAGTATAATCATCTTCAGTTTGAAGTCTTGCTCCAATTCCCTCTAAAGAAAGACTCATATCAATTTTAAAATTATCGGATGTTTCTGGTGATAAATAATTAGTATGAGGATCAAGAGCTTGAGTGAATGAATTCATTGCTAATTGAAATACATCTTCAGAGTTATATTGATTTAAGAATTGGGCAAAATTATGATATCTTTTTCTTAAAGTCTTTTGAATGAATGCCCAATCTTTACCATTAAGTTTATAAGTTAATGCATCGTTCTTTAATCTTTTTCTCCAGATTTCGTTCAGCTCACGTTCATTGTTTGCCCATTCAGATTTATCTCTATTAAACTGAAAATTTTCATCAATAGAATAATCAAACTCATTGTTTAACAAAGAATCAGTAAAATATGCTCGTTCGTTAAGTCTTTTTAGATAAACGTTGAACACATTAAAATAAAATTGCACATTACCGTTTATTAACATATCATCAAGATTAAATTTATCAGTCTCAAAATTTTTAATATCTGAATTCAAGAAATAGTTTTTCCCATTATCCAAAGCATCCAGATAACGGTTGAAAATTATGTTAGATAAAGAATCATTAATTTCTATTTTGTTATAATGATACCTTGTAAGAATTGATGTGATAAGTTGTTCTTCAAGTTTATGATATTCTTGCGGCTCAATTAACTTTAGGGAATCATTGATAACGTTTAATGATTCATTTTGATTTCGAGATTCGGCTCGAATGAAATTACCTGCTGCAAAAAATATTAATGCCAATAATAAATTTTGCATCAACCTTATGGATACTATATACATTTATAACTTTCTAATTATTAAATCCGAGGGTAAAAATAAGAATAACTAATTTCGTGTGCTTAAATACTACATTAATTTGCCTAATTCAAGTTAATAAGACGAACTGAAATGGTTTTGTGTTCCCTAACAATTATTATTATTGCATAATAGAATTAACTAAAAATATTTATAAATTCGTTTGTGAAAAATTAATATTTAATGAGATTAATATGGCAAAATCACGAGAAGTACTAAGAAGAAAATCACAATATTCAGATCCCTTGAGTACATCTGTGGATGATATATTTGCAGAGATTGAAAATGGAATTGAACATAAAGATGAAATGGAATACGTAGAAAAAGATGGTAAAAAAATTCTGGTCTTTAACGATCCATTATATTCACGTGAATCCCGAAGTACGGTAAATTATTCTATCTTTAGGGGCAAATGGGAATTTGAATTATTAGAAGATATTGAAGAAAGCGAACCTGACAAGTGTGCTGTTCAATTTAATCCGCTTAGTGATTCCTCCAAAGTTATCCTGGCATTTAAATCTGTTAAAGATAGAGTTGAATTCATGAATTCACTTTATGCTAATGAAGAAATGAAGCAAATTGGCAGCGGTATGAGCTTAGAGAAACTTGCTAACTCAAAAGTTTTAAAAACAACCGGCGGACTGATTGGATTGGGTATTGCTGGTTATGGTTTTTACAAACTGTTTAACAAAAAACAGCAGGAATAGAAAACTTTTATTTTAGTTTAACAGCTAATTTATAGACATCATCTGCGTGTGTTGATACGTCTATATTTCGAATAATATCAGCAATATCTCCATTTTTATTAATAATAAAAGTTATCCTTGAATCGATTCCTAAATCATTCAAAACTCCATAAGCAATACTAACTTTTTTTGTTTCATCCGAAAGGAGAGGGAAGTTTAGATTTTGATCATCAATAAAATCTTTAATTGATTTTTTCGAATCTACACTTATTCCAAGAATGATGATTCCATTGTCTTTAAATTTGCTAAAATTATCTCTTATTCCACATGCCTCTTTTGTACAACCAGGTGTACTTGCCTTTGGATAAAAATAAATTACAACGGGATTCTTATCTTTGTAGGATGAAAGTATATAATGATTTCCGTATACATCTTCTAAATTAAAATCAGGAGCCGGATTTCCGGTACTTAGATTTTCTGCATTACCACCACAAGATTGCAGAAACATAATTGGGATTATCAAAATAGATAAAACCCATATTATCCTTTTCATGATTAATCCTTTTTCAAAACGGTTCGGTTAAAAATAAATTCGACATTTTTTAGCATCTGTTTATTATTAAAAATTTCCACTAACTCATCCGAAGTTAAATATTTTTTTACATCGTTAGATTTTAAAAGTTCGTCTCTCAAATTTAATTTTTCATCTCCCCAAACTTTCATCGCTGATGTTTGAACCAACTGATATGCTTCTTCACGAGTTATTCCTTTATTTACAAGTTTTAACAATACTACCTGAGAAAAAATTAATCCTCTTGTAAGATTTAAATTTCTTATCATATTATCAGGATAGATTAATAATTTGGTAATTAGTTTAACCATTAGATCAAGCATATAATCTAATGCGATACAACTATCGGGAACGATAATTCTTTCAACTGACGAATGAGAAATATCTCTCTCGTGCCATAGCGCAACGTTTTCAAGTGCAGCAATAGAATTGCTCCTAAGCACACGAGCCAATCCTGTTATTCTTTCACTAACAATAGGGTTCCTTTTATGAGGCATTGCAGATGAACCCTTTTGACCTTTGGAAAAATATTCTTCTGCTTCCAAAACTTCAGTCCGTTGAAGGTGTCGAATTTCTATGGATATTTTTTCTAAAGTAGCACCAATAATTGCAAGTGTTGTAAGAAATTCAGCATGTCTATCTCTTTGAATTACTTGAGTTGATACAGGTGCAGGTTTCAATTCTAATTTTTTACAAACAAATTCTTCTACAAATGGAGATAAATGTTCAAAAGTTCCAACAGCTCCGGAGATTTGACCAACGCTAATGATGTTAATAGCTCTTTTAAGTCTTTCAATATTACGTTTTGCTTCTTCATACCAGAGAGCAAACTTTAACCCCATTGAAGTTGGCTCTGCATGAATTCCGTGAGATCTTCCGACGCAAATAGTATTTTTATGTTCCAATGCTCTTGTCTTCAATGCATCTTTAAGATTATATAATTTTTCTAATAGTAGTTCACCTGCAGATTTCATTTGAAAGGAAAGTGTTGTATCAAGTATATCAGAAGATGTCATCCCATAATGGATATGCCGCGATTCAGGTCCAACATACTCTGCAACATTAGTAAGAAAAGCAATTACATCGTGTTTTGTGATTTCTTCAATTTCTAAAATTCTTTTTATATCAAAGTTTGCCTTGCTTCGGATAAGATCTACATCAGAAGAGGGAATATCACCCAATTCGGCTCGAGCTTCGCAAGCAAGAATTTCTATTTTCAGCCAGGTATCAAATTTAAATTTGTCTTCCCAGATTTTACCCATCTGCGGAAGTGTGTACCTATCAATCATTATTTTTATCCAATTTCATTTTGCGATTAAATTCTGAATTATCTCTAAGAAATTTTACTGAAATTTCCTGACCTGATCTGAACTCTTGAAAAACTCCAAATAAAGTTTGTTCATTGTTGATTCTAAAATTTTCAATTTCGATTATTATATCTCCAGGTTTAAGTCCCGCTTTATCTGCAGGAGATTTCGGTACTACTTTAGTAACAATTACTCCCTTATTACTCTTTAAATCATAATAGCGGACTATTCCATCATCGATTGATTGAATGCTCAAACCAATTTGAAAATCACGATCAATTTTTCCATTTTGTTTCAATTCGGTTATTATCTTTTTTACTTTATTAATCGGAATGGCAAATCCAAGTCCAATATTTCCCTGAACACCTCCGGCTGTATAAATCAAAGTGTTCATCCCGATAACCTGTCCAAT
Source organism: Ignavibacteriales bacterium (assembly GCA_037444745.1). Lineage (GTDB taxonomy): Bacteria > Bacteroidota > Ignavibacteria > Ignavibacteriales > Ignavibacteriaceae > IGN3. Next base: position 100,499 of record JBBILT010000008.1, on the reverse strand, counting down.
TGAATTGACTAAAGCGCCGCCGCTGTTACCACCATTAATTGCAGCATCAGTCTGTATCATATTTAAGTAATAGCGATCGTTGATAGGTTCCAGATTCATCCCAGTGGCACTTATTACACCAACTGTAACAGTTGGTTTATCATTTAACTCAAATAATCCAAATGGATTTCCAAGCGCGATAACCCATTCGCCAATGATCACATCATCTGAAGTTCCTAATTCAACGTACGGAAAATTATCCCCATCTATTTTTAATAAACAAATATCTGAAACCGGATCAGAACCAACAATTTTTGCTTGATAGTGAGAGCCATTTGTCATTGTTACAGTTATTTCTGATGCATTGCCGGCAACGTGATCATTAGTTACAATGTATCCATCGGGTGAAATAATATATCCCGAGCCCAATTCTTGAACTTTCTGATTATAACTGCCACGATTTCCAAAAAATTGTCTGAAGAAGGGATCATCAAAGAAAGAATTAAAAGGATCATTGTATTTTCTTATCTCAATAACATTAATTCCTACAATGGCTGGGCTAACTTTTTCTACAGTCTGAGTCAAAATATTTTTGCGTGAATTTGAAATATCATCCTGATATTGATTAGCAGTTTTTAAAGATACAAGTGATGGATTTTTCGATTTACCAGAACTGAAAAATGGGTAATCTACCTTAGCATTTAAATAAAGAAATGCTGCAGTAAATAATATACAGATAGTTATAATTGTGAATGCAAATGTTTTCCGTGATATCATATAATTACTTTTCTAATTTTTTTGAAATAATTTCTTTTAATGGTTCAATATGCTTTATAAAGATAATAAATAATCCGCAAGTTGATAACAGCATTAATTCACCCACACTATTTGGCTTAGGGTAGGCAAACTTTAATGCAATTTGTTCGGTGATGAAAATTGTAAACAAGGATAATATGGTTGCAAAGATGTTTGCAAAAAGTATGTCTTTTTTTAGTAGATAAATTAATATCCAAACGATAATCCAAACAAACAACATATATGGAAAAATTAATATCGCTCCACCAGCCGCAGTTGCTAAACCTCTTCCGCCTTTAAAATTTAGCCAAGGGTTAAAACAATGACCGAAAATTGAAAACAAAAGTGCTAAGACAGGGTAAATAAAAAAATTACCAAAAATATGAATTGTCAGCCAAGCCGAAATGAAGCCTTTTAAGGAATCAACGAGAAGTACAACTAAACCAATTTTTTTTGAGTTAGTTACCTCGTAAGAATTCATAGCGCCCACATTACCGGAACCTGCATTAGTAATATCTATTCCTTTATATTTCTTTAGTAAAAGATAAGTTGTGGGAATAGAACCTAATGCTAATCCTAAGATAGAACTAATTAAATATTGCATTTAAGTTTTTATTATATGTTAGAAAAATAGCGAAATTATTTTTCTTTTATCGACAAGAAAAAGTGATGGGATTAAAATAATGGGAACAAATAAAAATCAGTAACCAACCATCTTGTGGTTTTCACTAATAATATTTCCGGCTTTATCCCTAAGGTTATTGATGATTATTCTGTAAGACGATTTAGGAGGTTGTTTTTCTGTAAATAAAACTATAAGACTGTCACCGGCAGCAACTCCAACTTTAAAAATTTTTATTAGGATAGCATCATCCTTTAATATTTGATAATTATTAGTATCAAATATTCCCTCATGAGACATTGGCTCACTAAAAGATAGTAGAACCTTTGAGGTATCAGAAAGATGTTGAGCAAAAGTAAGATTAGAAAATATTGAGAAACATATTATAAATAATAAAACTTGAAAGATTTTATACATTTTAATTCAAAATTATTGCTGGATTTCATATTCCAATAATCCAGACTTGTGCCATTGATGATATAAATAAAATCAAGATTTTACAATTTTTTATAAAACAAATTGTTATCATTTAGGGAATATTTTAAATTTTGTTCCATAAAAGAACGGAAAAAATATTATACACAAATGATTAATTAAACAAATGGAGATTGAAGTAGGGTTTGATAGAGGCGCCGGTCGGATTCGAACCGACGAATAAAGGTTTTGCAGACCTTCCCCTTAGACCGCTTGGGTACAGCGCCAAACATTAAAAATAAAATCCACTTCCGTGGATTATTGTAAAAAGTTTGAGCGGGAAACGGGACTCGAACCCGCGACATCAACCTTGGCAAGGTTGCGCTCTACCAACTGAGCTATTCCCGCAAAAAAAAATATTAACAAATTATCAATAAAGTGTGGGCAAATATAATATCAACATCTTATTTTTGCAATAAATAATAAACTAAAACTGTAAGAAAAATCACCCAATTGTTTTTCTATTTTCTTGAACCGTGAATAAACCCTCTATAAGGAATGGAATGTTGTATCGTTATAAATGCACTCTTATCAATTGATTCAATTAAAGAAATTATTTTCTTTTGATTTTTTCTGGGCGCAATGATAACTAAAATTGAAACTTCACCTGAAACGCCCTGTCCTGGCAATACTGTTACGCCATATTTTTCGTTTCGCAATGCAACTGCAATATTAGCACTAGCAAAACGGGAAATTATATTTATTTGAGCAAAACCTAATCCTATTTTTTGCTCCATTGTTATTCCAAGAATATTTCCAATTCCAAATCCAATTGCATATCCAAACAGATTTTGAATCTGATCTAAATTTTGGAAAATGTATCTGATTGCAAATACCCAAATTAAAACTTCAATTGTACCGGCTAATCCTGCTAAATACTTTCTACCTTGCACAACAAGAATTGTTCTCATTGTTCCAATAGAAACATCGCAAATTCTCATAAACATAATTAATACCGCGCCAAAAATCGATTCAAACATGATTATCCTAAAAATTTATATCTGTAATTATAAATACTTGCACAAAATATTTTATCTTTACTTACCTAATCTAAAAATATTTAATCAAATGTTTAGAATACATAGAGAAGAATTAGTTGATGAATTGACAAGTAAAGGCATTACTGATCTTGCGGTTATTAAAGCTATCGGTATTGTTCCAAGGGAGAAATTTATTGATAAGACTATGCATCATATGGCATATAAGGATGTTGCATTACCTATTGGATATGAGCAAACCATTTCACAGCCATACACTGTGGCTTATATGACACAATTATTAAATATAAAATCTGCAGGATCTAAAATATTAGAGATTGGAACGGGTTCGGGTTATCAGGCAGCAATTTTATTTGAGATGGGTTGTGATGTTTATAGTATCGAAAGAAATCTTGATCTGTTCCATAAAACTTCAAAACTTTTTGATAGGTTAGGAATAAGAGTTCATGCGAAATATGGTGATGGAACAATTGGCTGGGCAGAATTTGCTCCGTATGATGGAATTATTGTTACCGCAGGATCGCCGACTATTCCAAAAAAGTTAAAGGAGCAGCTTATAGTTGGAGGAAAAATGGTAATTCCTGTTGGAGATAGAATATCTCAAAAACTTTACTTGCTAAATAAAATTTCAGAAAATGATTTTCATTCAGAGGTTATACCAGAATTTACTTTTGTACCTCTGATCGGAAGAGAAGGATGGAAAAAGTAGTTGACCAGCAAAAATGGATTCCAGTAATCGTCGGTCCTACTTGCTCAGGCAAAACAAGTTTAACTATTATTCTTGCAGAAAGTATTGATGGTGAAATAATTTCTGCCGACAGCAGACAAATTTATAAATTACTTAATATTGGTTCTGCAAAACCAAGTGCTGATGAACTGCACAAAATCAAACATCATTTTATTGATGAATTATATCCTGACGAAAATTTTAACGTAAGTATTTTTGGCGAGCGGGCAACTGGAATTATGGAAACGCTCATCGGTAAAAACATAACTCCAATTATTGTTGGCGGATCTGGGTTATATATAAAAGCGATTATTGATGGAATAACTGAATCCGCCGATACAAATTTTGAAATCAGGACTGAATTCTTAAAACTTCGCGAAAAGTACGGGAATGATTATCTTTACAATGAATTGAAAAAGGTTGATGAATTAAGTGCTTCAAAAATGCTTCCGCAAAATTGGAAGCGTGTTATTCGGGCTTTAGAGGTTTTTAGGCTAACAGGTAAATCAATTTCGCAGCATCACAACGAACAGAATAATTCAGCCAAATTTAAATTTAGGCAAATAGGTTTGTTGTGGGATAGAAAAGTCCTTTATGAAAATATTAATAAGCGAGTTGATAGTATGATTGACTCTGGATTGGCGAATGAAGTCATTAGTATTCTTAATTCAGGCTATCTAAAATCCTTAAACTCATTAAATACTGTTGGATATAAGGAAATAATTCAATATTTGGATAATAAGATTTCACTCAATCGAGCAATTGAATTGATTAAAAGGAATACACGACGTTTTGCTAAAAGGCAAATGACATGGTTTAATGCTGATAAAAGAATTGAATGGTTTAGTATAAATTCACGGGAAGATTTAAAACTGCTTGCAGAAAATATTGCAAAGGAAATAAATGAAAGAAAAAATTAAGATAGCTTCCGGTCAGGGTTTTTGGGGGGATTTAATTGATGCCCCATATCATCAAGTAACAAAAGGAGATATCGATTATCTGGTTATGGATTATCTTGCTGAAGTTACAATGTCGATTCTCCAAAAACAAAAAAATAAAAATCCAGAACTTGGATATGCAAAAGATATTCCCGAGTTGATGAAAAGAATTCTTTCTATTATTAAAGAAAAAAATATCAAAGTTATAACAAATGGCGGCGGAGTAAATCCTATCGCTTGTGCAAAATCAGTGATTCAGGTTGCGAAAGATCTAGGAATAAAAAATTTAAAAATTGGAATTGTACTTGGTGATGATATCAATGATCGATTGGATGAGTTAATTGACAGCGGTGCTCAATTAAAAAATATGGAAACTGATGAGCCGATTACTACAGTCAGGGATAGAGTTCTTAGTGCCAATGTGTACTTTGGTGCTTTCCCAATTGTTAGCGCGCTTCAAAAAGGTGCTGATATAGTAATTACAGGAAGAACCACCGATACAGGTTTAACGCTTGCTCCTATGATTTATGAATTTGGATGGCGGTCTAATGATTACGATTTACTTTCAGCTGGAACAGTCGCCGGGCATATACTTGAATGTGGTGCGCAATCTAGTGGAGGAAACTTTTTAGGTGATTGGCAATCCATTCCAAACATGGCGGAAATTGGATTTCCTATTGCAGAAGCTTATCCAAATGGGGAAGTAATAATTACTAAACATTTAAACACCGGTGGCAGGGTTTCGTTTGAAACTATAGCGGAGCAATTGCTTTATGAAATCGGTGATCCAAAATCTTACATCACACCAGATTGTGTAGCTGATTTTACAACTATAAAATTAGAAGACCTTGGTAATGACAGAGTCAAAATGTACGATGTTAAAGGATTTTCTAAAACAGAATTTTACAAGGTTTCCTGCTCTTATTCAGACGGATTCAGTGCTGTTGCATCACTTACATACTCATGGCCTCAAGCACTAACTAAAGCTAAAGCAGCGGATGAAATTTTAAGAAAAAGATTAGCAAATCTTCACTTACAATTTGATGAGATAAGGACAGAGTTTGTTGGATACAATTCTGTTCATGGTCCGTTAGCAAAAGAAATGAATGAAGAAGATATTAATGAAATAATGCTTAGAATAGCGGTTCGATCTCACGATCTTAAATCTGTTGAAAGATTTGGCAAAGAAATTGCTCCACTAATTCTTACTGGCCCACCTGCTGTTACAGGGTTTGCTGGGGGTAGGCCAAAACCAAGTGAAGTTGTTGCATATTGGCCTGCCTTAATTCCTAAGAAATTGGTTACACCTAAAGTTGAAATTATGGAGTTGTAAAATGAAAATAAGATTATTAGATATTGCACACGGCAGAAGTGGAGATAAAGGTGATGCAGCCAATGTAGGAATTATCGCTTATGATGATAATGGTTATAGCATTATTAAAAAAGAGCTTACAGTTGAGAAAGTGGAAAAACATTTTGAAGGCATTTGTCTTGGGAAGGTTGAAAGATTTGATTTACCAAATCTTAGAGCTTTAAACTTTTTATTGCATAATACCCTTGGCGGTGGAGGGACGGTTTCACTTAAACACGATGCACAAGGAAAAACCCTTGCTGCCGCATTGTTAAGAATGGAAATCGAAGTTTAAAAAGAATAGTTGCATCGTTGAATACGTTTAAACAAAAATTCCATTAAAACGAGAATTCATACATCCATACAGCAACATGATAAACCAAAATAAATTATAAACTGGAGTTAAAAAAATGTTTGAAGAAGAAATTAAATTATTAGATAACTATAAAATCAAAATTAATAATTTGCGGAGTTATCTTTGACGTTGATATAAAAGAATCAAAGATAGAAGAACTGCATAAAAAAACTGAAGCACCGGATTTTTGGGATGACCAGATGGGCGCTCAGAAAATTCTACAAGAAATAAAAACCTTACAAACCTGGGTTGAGCTTTGGAAATCAGTACATAAAAAGGCTGAGAGTGTTCATGAATTTATTCAGCTTGCACAAATGGAAAATGATGAATCTCTGTTTGATGAAATAACTAATGAATTATCTTCACTGGAAAAAGCAATTGAAGAAGCTGAACTTAAAAATATGCTCAGCGGAAAAGATGATGACAAAAACTGCATCTTAACAATTCATTCTGGTGCTGGCGGTACAGAAGCACAGGATTGGGCGGATATGCTTCTAAGAATGTATTTGCGTTATGGCGAACAAAATAATTTTAAAATGACACTGCTTGATATGCTTGAAGGCGACGGTGCTGGTATTAAATCTGCAACAATTCAAGTTGAGGGTGAGTTTGCTTACGGATATTTGAAAGCAGAAAATGGTGTTCATCGTTTAGTCAGAATTTCTCCATTCGATTCAAATAAAAGAAGACACACTTCTTTTGCTTCTGTATTTGTAATTCCTGAAGCAGATGATACGATTGAGATTGAAATTAATCCTGCAGATTTAAGAGTTGATACCTATCGTTCTGGCGGTAAAGGCGGACAGAATGTTAACAAAGTTGAGACTGCCGTTAGATTTACACATCTTCCAACTGGAATTGTTGCAGCCTGCCAAAGCGAAAGATCGCAGGCGCAAAATCGTGTTAATGCAATGAAGTTGTTAAAATCCAAACTTTATCAGCTTGAAGTAGAAAAGCAAAATGCAGCATTGGATGAAGTTGAAAAAAGTAAAATGAAAATTGAATGGGGAAGTCAAATTCGTTCTTATGTTTTTCATCCATACAATATGGTTAAAGACCACCGTACCGAAGAAGAAACTTCTGATACACAAGGCGTTATGGATGGGGATATAAATAGATTTATAAAAGCATATTTACTTAAGTTTAGTCACAATTAGTATCTTACTCTCGCTTCAGTTCATATTGATTTGCAAGATTAACCAATCTTCTTGGATAATCTGTTTGCATTCCGTTAATACCGCTTTTTATCAAGCACTCCATTTCTCTTTTATCATTTATCGTGCAGCCAATTAGAAAATCAATTTTTTGTGATTCTGATTTTTTATTCAACCTTAATCTGTGCTTAACATCATACCAAATTACTCTTCGGAATGTCATCCAGTTTGCAATTGTTATCTGTCTGGGCCGCATTATTATGGCAACATTGTTTTTATTTTTTGATGCCACTTTAATTGTGCTGTGTAATCTTGGTAAAAATATAAATCCAGGCGGAATCTCAACATCCAAACTGTAATTTAAATTTGAATATTTTTTCTTGGCTACTTCTAAAACTTCAGGAAAAAATGTTTCAATTATAAATTTTGTTGTTGGATTAAATTCTTTAACTAAAGCATCAAGGTTATCGAGAATAACCAATATTAATTCTTTTTCATCCTTTGGAACTTTAATATCAAGAAAAACATATTTGATCTGAGATTTATCTTTTATCCAATCAAGAAACTCTTTTAAAGTAGAAATGTGTGCCTTAACAGGTTGGGAATCATTTTTTCTAACAAGTCCAAAATTATTTCTGATTTCTTCCAAAGTTAGCTCACTAGTTTTATTTCGTAAACCACTAAACGGAGCCGGGAAATCTGGTTTGTAAGTTACTTCAGGTTCAATTCCTCTTGCGCGGATAAGAGCAACAAGTTCATCGGGATTCCAATCATGCCAAAGAATAACTTCTTTATCTTTTGTTACACAGAGATCTGTTTCTAATGAATTAACTCCTTCGCGCAAAGCTCTTTCAAAAGAGGGAATTGTGTTTTCAGGTTCATTTACAGGCGAACCGCGATGACCACATACGAGAAATAAATTTTCCTTATCAACTTTAGATTGGCGAATTGGGCAGAATCGATAAAGTTCTCGTAACCAGCTTTTGAAGATGATTAATCTTCTTTTAAAACTTGTCATATTATAAGATTATCCTGATTTTACTCATGAAAAATTTTTATCACTTGAAAAGATAAAAGGAAAAAATAAGAAGTTAAATGACAGTGAAGAGAAAAATCATAAAAGTTGACAACAAAAAATCTAAAGCAAAAAAAGATTTTTTTAAGAAAGTTTATTCTGTAACAAAGAAAATCCCTTACGGAAAAGTTTCGACTTACGGAGATATTGCAGAAGCCTGTGGAATCAGATCTTCAGCAAGAACTGTTGGCTGGGCATTAAATGGATGCGGACCTGATATTCCCGCACACAGAGTTGTAAATAGATTTGGTGCGTTAACTGGTAAAATCCATTTCGGTGATCCTAATTTGATGGAAGATCTTTTACGCAATGAAGGCGTAGAATTTGATAAAAATGGCTGCGTAAGATTAGACAAACATTTGTGGAAACCAAAAGAAAATAATTAATGATTTATTGGAGTAATGGAATACTGGAATTTCATATTATTAATTGATTGACATGTTAGCCTTAATCAATTCCTTTTTTTAATTTACAATGTAATTTTTGAACACATTGTGCATTGTTAATTATACACTGTTAATTGTAAGAAATTACACTCCCACATATCTCCATTTCTCTAACGGGGGTGCCGAGTTGGTATAAGCAAATTCAAAAGTGAAAATTAAAAATTCAAAAGGTTGCATTGCTAACCCCTGAACAACAAGCACGACAGAACATTGATAAACAGCTTCTGCAAGCAGGATGGTTTGTGCAGGATCTTAAAGATTTTTATCCTTCAGCAAGTTTGGGTATTGCTGTTCGGGAATATCCAACCGAATCCGGCGCTGCCGATTATATCCTTTTCATTGATCGCAAAGCTGTTGGTGTAATTGAAGCAAAAAAAGAAGGGCACACTTTAAGCCAGGTTCACGATCAGACTACTCGTTACTCTACTGATAATTTAAAATACATCCGTAACGATGAAGTGCTTCCTTTTCAATATGAATCCACAGGAACGGAAACATACTTTACAGATGCACGCGATCCTTCACCAAGACAAAGGGAAATATTTAACTTCCATAAACCTGAAACTCTTAATGAATGGTTAAAACAGGAAGAAACTCTTCGATCAAGATTAAAAAAGTTTCCAACGCTTAACTCAAGCGGACTGCGTGTTTGCCAGGTTAATGCAATTGTAAATCTTGAAGAATCTTTCAGCTTGAATAAACCTCGAGCACTTGTACAAATGGCAACAGGTGCTGGTAAGAGTTACTGCGCTGTAACATCTGTTTATCGTCTTCTAAAATTTGCAAAAGCTAAACGCATTTTATTTTTAGTTGATACAAGAAATCTTGGCAAGCAGATAGAGCAGGAATTCCAGGCATACAAACCAAATGATGATAAAAGACTTTTTACAGAACTATACACTGTGCAACGACTTCGCTCAAACTTTATCGATCCATCTGCACAGGTCTGTATAAGTACAATACAAAGAATGTACTCAATCCTTAAAGGTAAAGAGTTAGATGAATCTCTGGAAGATGATTCACCCTATGAATCCAAAACAATTGATAAACCGGTAGATGTTGCTTACACTCCAAACATTCCAATAGAAACATTTGATTTTATAATCATTGATGAATGCCATCGCTCTATCTATAATTTGTGGAAGCAGGTGCTTGATTACTTTGATTGTTTTATGATAGGGCTTACTGCAACTCCTGATAAACGTACCTTCGCATTCTTCCACGAAAATATTGTAAGTGAATACACGCTTAAGCAATCCATTACTGATAAAGTTAATGTTGGTTATGATGTTTACACAATTGAAACGGAAGTAACCCAGCACGGCGCAAAGATTAAAGCAAAACAATATGTTGATCTTAGAAATAAAACTACACGCAAGAAAGAATGGAAGCAGCTTGAAGATGAAGTTGAGTATTCACCAAGCCAGCTTGATAGAGATATTGTAAATCCCAGCCAGATAAGAAAGATAATTCAGGAATGTAAACGTGTAATGAAGGATGAGTTTTATCCTGAACGAGATGATAATTATTCCCAAGGGGACGGCAAGCCGGAAGTTCCTAAAACTCTGATCTTTGCAAAGACAGACAGCCACGCTGAAGATATTGTTCATATTGTGCGTGAAGAGTTTGGTGAGGGCAACGACTTCTGTAAAAAGATTACTTACAATGTTAAGAATGAAGATCCCGAATCTATCCTTCAGCAGTTTCGTACAAGTTACAATCCGCGTATTGCTGTTACGGTTGATATGATTGCAACTGGTACGGATGTTAAGCCGATTGAAATTCTAATCTTTATGCGTGATGTCCGTTCGCGTAATTATTTTCAGCAGATGATTGGAAGGGGAACAAGATCGTTTAGTAAAGATGAACTTATAAAAGTTACACCAAGTGCAAAAATCAACAAAGAAAGATTTTACATTATTGATGCTGTTGGTGTTTTCAAATCCATAAAAGTTGATTATCCAGTTGTTGATAAAAAGCCTACTGTACCGTTAAAAGATTTAATGAAGATGGTTATTCTTCAGCCTGATGAAGATACAATGTCTTCACTTGCAGCACGTCTTACAAAAATTGATAAGCAGATTACCGAAACAGACAGAGAAAAGTTTATAGCACTTGCTGAAGGAAAAAACTTAACTGAAGTTGCTCTTAATCTTGCTAACGTTTATGATCCTGATGCGATTGATGAAAGAGCAAGACAGGTTTATAAAATTCCTGATGATGCTGAACCGGATGAAAAACAGATTAAGGAAACAATAAAACAATACAGCAATGAAGCAATAAAACCCTTTGATAACCCCAAGCTTAGAGAATTTTTAGAAACAGTACGACAGAAAATTTACCAGATAATTGATGAAACAAATACTGACAGAGTTATAAGAAGCGAGTTTGACACAACTGCAAAAGAAAATGCTGATGAGATAATTAACAACTTCTGTAAGTTTATAGATGATAACAAAGATGAGATAACTGCCTTAAAAATATTTTATTCACTTCGTAGGGACAGGGCTCGCCCTGTCCGTGAATTAACCTATACAATGATCAAAGAACTCCGTGATGCTTTGCTTTCTCCTCCTTACTATTTAACCATAGAACAAGTTTGGAATGCTTATGAAAGAGTTGAACCAAAGAAAGTTAAACACAAAAGCACTTTTGGAATGTTAACTGATATTATTTCTCTGATTAGATTTGAACTAAGACTTGATGAAACGCTTGAACCATACAGCGAAGTTGTTAACAGAAAATTTAAGGAATGGGTGTTTAAGCGGAATGCAGGACCAAAACAATTTACCGATGAACAAATGAACTGGCTTAGAATGATCAAAGACCACATTGTGTCTTCTGTAAGAATTGAAAAAGATGATTTTGAACTTTCTCCATTTGTTGATGAAGGCGGACTTGGGAAGTTTTATCAACTGTTTGGAGGAGAAACAGAAAAAATTATTGACGAAATAAATAAAGAGTTAGCAGCTTGAGGAAAGCAAAAGACAATAGCACGCAGATTACGCAGGTTGAGCAGATTAACACAGATAAAATCAGTGAATATCAGCCTGATCAGCGTCATCAGCGTTCTATTCCTGTTGGCTGGTCTTGGGTTAAACTTGGCGATGTTGCTAAGAGTTTCAAAGGTAAAAAACCGAAAAACCAATCAACAGAAAAGGATGAGAAATTTTCTGTTCCGTATGTAGATATAAAAGCTTTTGAAAAAAGAGGTATAGATAACTATACGGATGGAATTAAATGTACTCTTTGTGAGCCAGAAGATGTTCTTATCGTTTGGGATGGAGCAAGGTGTGGTCTTGTCGGTCGTGGAATTAAAGGCGCAATTGGGTCAACATTAGCAAAAATAAAAAGTGAATCGCATTTAAATTCTTTTCTATTTTATTTTCTCAAGAATAAATATAGAATCATAAATACCAAACCGAAGGGTGTTGGTATACCACATATTGAACCAAATTTATTTTGAGAATTGGATCTCCCACTCCCACCACTCCCAGAGCAGAAAAAAATTGTTGAGAAGATAGAAGAACTCTTTAGCGGACTGGATATCGGCGTTGCTTCCCTTAAAAAAGCCAAAGAACAAATTCGTTTGTATAGGCAGTCGGTGTTGGCTAGTGCATTCTCAGGTAAGCTAACACGTGGAGCGTACTTGAATGGGGTTCAAGGAGTCACTAAAGCAGCAGAACCAAAAGTAGATTATATAAACGAATTACCAGATGGCTGGAAATGGGTGAAGTTGGGACAGATTGCAAAAGTCAAAGGTGGTAAACGACTTCCTAAAGGGGAGATTTATTCTGAAACAGTTACCCCTCATCCCTATATAAGAGTTACAGATTTTGAGAATATGACTGTTAATATAAATGATCTGAGATATTTAAAAATTGCGACTCAGAAGCAAATAAAAAATTATACAATTTCTAAGAACGATCTTTATATCTCAATTGCTGGAACTATTGGCAGAGTCGGTTTGATTCCCAACCAACTTGATGGGGCGAATCTCACAGAAAATGCTGCCAAGATAACTGAAATAGAAAATTTCAGTTTGAAGTATCTTTCATATTTTATGAACTCAACCTTCGTTCAAAATCAGATTAAGTCATTAACCATTTCCACTACTCAACCAAAATTAGCATTATTTAGAATTGAGAAATTAGATTTGATTCAACCATCAATGAACGAACAAATCCAAATTGTAGAAGAAATAGAAAAACGATTTTCTGAAGCAGATAATTTAGAAAAAGCAATAGATGAAAGTTTAGCAGAGTCAGAAACATTAAGACAATCAATACTTAAACAAGCGTTTGAAGGGAAATTAGTTTGACTAGCCCCGAGTTTTAACTCGGGGATAGAAGATAAACCCCAAACCACCTGGGCTTTAGCCCAAATAGTTTGGCTAAAGCCGTAATAGTTTTTTATATTAGAATCCACGAGCTAAAGTTCGTGGCAATTCATCAAAGGATTTGTAGCTATTAAATATAATTTATTGAAAATGAATAGCCACGACTTTTAAGTCGTGGATACAAATAAATAGGAAGAGCCCACACTCCCTATGGCTTTAGCCAAATTTAAAGAAGGAAAAATAATGCCATATATACGAATCTGGATTCATCTTATCTGGTCAACAAAAAACAGAGAACGATTAATTATAAAAGAATTAAAGACAAAATTATTAAATCATATCAGGGAAAATGCGAAATCAAAAAATGTTTATATTGATTTTATTAATTGTGAGCCAGAACATTTACACGCTACAATATCGTTGGGTTCTGATCAGGCAATTAGTAAAGTAGCACAACTATTAAAAGGTGAATCCTCAAACTGGATAAATAAAAATAAATTATTGCCTGGTCATTTTGAGTGGCAGGATGAATACATTGCAGTATCGGTAAGCGAATCGCAGATTAATAAGGTAAGAGATTATATTAAAAATCAGGAAGAACATCATAGAAAAAAGAGCTTTGCTCAAGAATATGAAGCGTTCATTGAGAAATATGGATTTACTAAATACGATAAATAGTTTGGCTAAAGCCGTGGTTATTTTTAATCTGTTGTCCACGAGCTAAAGCTCGTGGCAATTCATCGTAAGATTTGTAGCAATTAAATAAAATTTATCGAAAATGACTAGCCACGACTTTTAAGTCGTGGATAAAAGATAAAAGAGAAAATAATAACTCGGGCTTCAGCCCAAATAATTTGGCTAAAGCCGAAAAATTTTATTTTATTTATAATCCACGATCTAAAGATCGTGGCAATTCAAAATTGATTTACTAAAAAATTAATACTACTCCTATGACAACAGCAACAATAGTTCAAAGAGTTTGGAATTACTGTAATACTTTAAGAGATGATGGTGTAAGCTATGGAGATTATGTAGAGCAGCTTACCTATTTACTATTTCTTAAAATGGCAGATGAGTATTCTAAACCTCCTTACAACAGGGATATAAAAATTCCTAAAAAGCTAAACTGGGAAAGTTTGAAAGGCATTAGCGGCGCAGAGCTAGAAGCGCATTACATAAAAATCCTTAACGAGCTCGGCAAAGAAAAAGGAATGATAGGGGAAATATTCTTTAAGGCTCAAAATAAAATTCAGGATCCTGCAAAACTTTATAAACTCATTCAACTTATTGATGATGAAAACTGGGTAATTCTTGGTGCAGATGTTAAAGGAGATATTTACGAAGGCTTGCTTGAGAAAAATGCTGAAGATACGAAATCAGGTGCGGGACAATATTTTACTCCGCGTGCTTTAATTAAAGCAATGGTAGAATGTATAAGACCGGAACCAAAGAAAACAATTGCTGATCCTGCCTGCGGTACAGGCGGTTTCTTTCTTGCTGTTTATGATTTTATTTCTGATGAGAAGAAATTCAAATTAGATAAATCAGAAAAAGAATTTCTAAAGTTCAAAACATTTGCAGGCTGGGAGATTGTACCAAACACTGCCAGACTTTGCTTAATGAATTTGTATCTGCATAACATTGGAGATTTGAATAGTGATCCTCCAATAGAAAGAGCAGATAGTTTACTTGTTTCACCAGCCACTAAGTTTGATTATGTATTAACAAATCCTCCGTTTGGTAAAAAGAGTAGTATGACAATTACAAACGAAGATGGGACACAAAGCAAAGATACTCTTACTTATGAAAGACAGGATTTCTGGACAACAACATCAAACAAACAGTTAAATTTTATTCAGCACGTTCGTTCAATGTTAAAAGCAGATGGCAAAGCAGCTGTCGTTGTTCCTGATAACGTTTTGTTTGAAGGTGGAGCAGGCGAAACAGTACGAAAGCGATTACTTGAATCAACTGATGTTCATACAATCTTAAGATTACCAACAGGAATATTTTATGCTCAAGGTGTTAAAGCAAATGTAATTTTCTTTGATAATAAACCTGCAGCAAAAACAGCCTGGACAAAAGAAGCATGGATATATGATCTGTGAACCAACATCCACTTTACACTTAAAACTCAGCAAATGAGATTTGATGATCTCAAAGATTTTGTAGAATGCTACAATCCGCAAAATAGATTCAAGAGAAAAGAGACTGAACGATTTAAGAAATTTAAGTATGAAGAAATAATTGCAAGAGAAAAAACCAATCTTGATATTTTCTGGTTGAAAGATGATAGTCTTGGCGATATGGATAACCTTCCTGATCCTGATATAATTGCACTCGAGATAGTTGAGAACATAGAAGCAGGATTAGCCAGCTTTAAGGAAGTTGTTGAAGGATTGAATGGAAAATAAAAACGTTAAAAAAAGTGGAGTACACCTTTGAGATGGACTCCACGCTCAATTTAATATTTCTTTACTTCAATTGATGAAACTCCACAATCTATTTCAATGTAAATTTTCTTTTGTGATTTTTCAAAGTTTTCTGTTCGGTACAAACTTTTATTTATTTTATTAAAGCCCTCATAATTCCTGCTCGAAAGGGCAGCGTCTGAGTTAATTTCACATCCAACTGAATCCGGAATTAATATATCAATATCTGATGCACCTGCTTCGATCTTACATCTTGTTATATCAGAAAGATCTCCCAATTTAACATTTAATGCGGCGGCACCCATATCGATATCTAATTTACTTACTTTATATGGAGTCAAATCCAAATCAATTGAAGCTGCACCAATATCAAAGTTGAGGTCCCATTCAGGTTTTGCATTGAGCAACATTTCAATCGAATTCTTATAGCTGGATTTTCCCAACTTGATATGACTGTTTTTCATTTCAAATGTAATATCGGAATGTGAACCGGAATCATTCCTATTTAATCTATAATTTTCTTTGATTCCTTCAGTCTGGAATTCAACTAACTTGTCTGTTGGTGTAATCATTTTAAAGTTTCCAGCACCCGCACTAAATTGAAGTGAAGCAGTTTTGATCGAATCAGAAAATTCTTGAGCGAAATTTGTAGTATCAAATACGGCTTCATTATCATCAAAGTTAAATTCAAAATCATTGGTAATAAGATTAGTAGTTGCACTTACGGATGCGTATAAAGTTAATGCAAGTACTAAGGCTGCCAAACCTGCTACAATATTTTTGCCGATTTGATTTTTAACTAATATTGAAACTCCGATTAATACCAAAACCATTGGCCAAAATTTCCAGGCTGAATTCCAGGTAAAATGCAGATATGTCAAATTACCAAGCAGAACTAAACCGCCGATGGAAATAAAAAATACTCCCCAGAAAATATGTGATGTTTTCATTGTCTTACCTCATTAACAGAGTTGTTACGTGCGTTTAATATTATTGCAATACCTAATCCAATTATAATTAAAGGCCAAAAATCACCGAAATGAAATCTTGGTACAAAATTATCTAAAAGAAATATTCCACCCAAAAGGATAAGAAACGCTCCTGCATAAAAACTTCTATTATTTTGTGATTTATTATTTACCGCATTCATCTGGAATGCAGTATTATCAGATTTATTTTCTGAAGAAGAATTATCGGAATTATCTTTTGGCTTATCTACATTAAATGGAGTTATGATATAAGGTTTTTGCGGAATGATTATCCACAAAATTATGTACGCCAAAATTCCACTGCCGCCGAATATAACTGCTAGCACAAATATTAGTCTTACGATTACTGGATCGATTGAAAAATATTCTGCTAAACCTCCGCAAACTCCCGCGAGCATTTTGTCCGTTACTGAGCGATAAAGTTTTCTGTACATTTTAGAATTCCTTTCTGTTCTTAATTTCTGTTGCAATAATAATCAAGAAATACACGAAAGGCTTTTTATATAGTATTAACGGCAAATGAATATTAATTGAGGGGAAATCAGTTTATTGTCGGGCGAGTGGAATCGGTAAATGGGGGAAAAACTTTCATATTTATTGTAATAATTAAAACTTAGTTTATTTTAGATAAAACATTTTAATATTACTTTTATTATTAATCATCATTTATGAAAATAGCTCTTTGTCAAATAGATCCAATCATCGGACATCTGGAATATAATAAGCAAAAAATTTTAGATGGATATAAAAAAGCTATTGAAGCAAAAGCTGATCTTGCAATCTTTCCTGAACTTTCGCTTGTTGGTTATCCGCCTTTAGACCTTGTTGAAAAACAAGAATTTCGTACTGCTGTAAATAATGCCGCAAAAGAAATAGCATCACAAACTAAAGAAGTTGGATTAATATTCGGAGCGATAACAGAGGATAACGATAAAATTGGAACTGATATTCATAACTCAGCGATTTTATGTTTTGATGGAAAGATTCAGTTTGTTCAGCAAAAAACATTAATCCCAAATTACGATGTATTTGATGAGATGAGATATTTTGATTCTGCAAAAAGTGTGTCTGTTTTTGAGTTCAAAGGTGAAAAACTTGGCATTTCAATTTGTGAAGATATATGGAACGACGCTGATTATTGGTATCGAAGAAGATATCACAAAGATCCAATCCAGGAATTATTAAAACAAAATGCTTCTGTTTTGATAAACATTTCAGCAAGTCCGTATTCTTATGGTAAACGTGCCGCAAGAAAAGAAATGTTATCGACACTTACAAAGAAAGATAAAATCCCACTTGCATATGTTTGCTGTGTAGGTGCTCAAACAGATTTAATTTTTGACGGCGCTAGTATGTGTTTCGATGATAAAGGAAATCTTGTAAAACTCGGTAAAGCATTTGAAGAAGATTTTATTTTATTTGATACCGAAAATAAATATAATCCAATAAAAAAATGTGAAGGTACTTTTGAAGAAGAAGTTTATAATGCACTAGTGTTTGGTCTAAAAGAATATTGCGGCAAGTTAGGATTTAAAAAAGTTCTTGTTGGATTAAGCGGTGGAATGGATTCCGCATTAGTTACTTGTATCGCTGTTAAAGCTTTGGGTGCAGAAAATGTGCACGTAATGTTGATGCCTTCAAAATATTCCAGCGAGGGAAGTGTAAAGGATTCCGAAACATTTATTAAAAACCTTGGAATAAAATCCGATAACATTAGTATTCAGCTTGTTGTTGATGAGACTATCAAAAATTTAAATCCAATTTTCAATTCAAGCATCAAATCATTGACAGAAGAAAATTTACAGGCAAGAGTACGCGGAATTTATTTGATGGCTTATTCAAATAACAACGGATATCTTTTATTGACTACAGGAAATAAATCTGAAATGGCGGTTGGTTATTGCACTCTGTACGGTGATATGTGCGGGGGGCTTGCAGTTATTGCAGATGTATACAAAACTGATGTTTATCGAATTGCAAATTTTATTAATAGAAATGAAGAAATAATTCCCAAAGCCATAATTGAGAAAGCTCCTTCAGCCGAACTTAAACCCAATCAAACTGATCAGGATACATTGCCGCCGTATGAATTGTTAGATAAAATTTTAAGGATGTATCTTGAAGAAAATAAAGAGTATAATGTGATTAAAGAAACCTGCTTGTCAGGTAGGCGGTTTATTGTTGATGAGGAAATTGTAAAAAAAGTTTTGCGAATGGTTGATTTGAATGAATTTAAACGAAATCAAGCTGCGCCCGCTCTGCGTGTATCTTCTAAAGCATTTGGTTATGGACGAAGATATCCTATTGTCCAAGGATGGAGAAAGTAGTATAACTCTAATTCTACTTATCAATCAACACGAAGTTTTCAAACAATTTAAAAATAAAGTAAAAACGTAATGAAGTCATTAATAATTTTTCTGAGTCTAATATTTATAACATCTTTATTTTCATTTGCACAAATTGGAATGAATGAAGATCATGTTAAAATGAAAGGTTATCCTTCTTTAGATAAGGTTTATACCGGCAGTGAATTTAAAATTGCTGTAAAAGTAAACATCCAAGAAAAGTGGCATATAAATTCTAATAAGCCTAACGAAGATTTTTTAATTCCAACAGAAATAATTCTTGGTGATACAACAAAATTTAAATTAGTTAAAACCGTTTATCCCAAAGCTCGTGATTACAAATTTGACTTTTCAGAAAAACCACTTTCGGTTTGGCAAAATGAAACATATATTGGTGCGCTTATCAATGTTACTAATGATGTGCAGCCTGGTGTTTATAATTTAATTATCAACCTTGATTATCAAGCCTGCAATGAAATGAGTTGTCTTGCCCCAACTTCAACCGTTGATACAATTCAGATTGAAGTTGCGAATAGTAAAGCAATCGTTAATCAAATCAATCAAGAAACATTTGATAAAATTGATTTATCTGATTCTTCAGTTCCGGCTAAAATAAAATCCGGAGGCGGCGATTCAATTACATCTGCTTTAGAAACCAATGGAATATTAGTTGGATTACTTTTTGTTTTTCTTGGTGGATTAGCTCTAAATCTTACCCCGTGCGTTTATCCGCTTATACCAATTACTATAGGATACTTCGGCGGACAAAGTGAAGGCAAAACAAGTAAATTATTTTTTATGGGTTTGCTATTTATGCTCGGTATGGCTGTAACTTATTCGGTAGTTGGTGTTGTTACATCATTAACAGGAGCAGTGTTTGGAGCTTTACTCCAAAATCCAATTGTAATATTAATTATTGTTGCAATATTTCTTGTCCTATCATTAAGCATGTTTGGTGTGTATGAATTTAAGATGCCGGATGCTTGGGTAGCAAAAGCAGGTGGGGCAAAAGGCGGAATGTTCGGTGCATTTTTTATGGGATTAACGATGGGAATTGTTGCAGCTCCTTGCATCGGTCCTTTTGTTTTAGGATTAGTTACTTATGTTGCAACAAAAGGTGATCCACTTTTTGGATTTTTAATGTTTTTCGTACTTGCATTGGGTCTAGGACTTCCATATTTATTTCTTGCAATCTTTTCTGGTAAGATAAAAAAACTTCCTCGTGCCGGCTTATGGATGGATGCAGTAAAACATATCTTTGGATTAATTCTGATTGCGATGGCTTTGTACTTTCTAATTCCATTGCTGCCTAAAGAAGTTTCCGGTTACGTATTGCCTGTCTTTGGAATAATAGCTGCACTTTATCTTTTATTTTTTGATAAAGCTGCAAACAGTGTAAAAGGATTCAGGATATTTAAAATAGTATTTTCATTTTTAGTGATAGCGTTCTCTGTTTATTCTCTAATCCCATCTAACAAAAAGGGAATTAATTGGACACCATATTCTGAAATGGCAATAAACGCTATTGATGGAAAGCGTGGAGTGATTATTGATTTTTATGCCGATTGGTGCATCCCATGTAAAGAACTTGATGCATTAACTTTTTCTGATCCAAAGGTGATTGAGCTAAGTAAAAAATATGGAACATTTAAAGCAGATATGACTAAATCATTGGCACCTGAGGTATCAACTTTGAGAGAGAAGTATAAAATACTTGGTGTGCCTACAGTTTTAATTTTAGATTCAAAGGGGAATGAAAAAAATCGTATCACCGGTTTTGTTAATGCACAGGAATTTTATCAACTAATTAATTCAGTCAATTAAAATAAGATTGTAAATCCCTGTTACTATTATTAGTTTTGAAATAGCAAATGTTTAATATTTTAAGTGAGAAAAATGGCTAAAGAAAAAGAAGTTCAACAGTTAGATGAAGTCACAGTTCGCTTTGCTGGTGATTCCGGTGATGGAATGCAGCTTACAGGTTCGCAGTTTAGCGATACAACAGCACTCTTTGGAAATGAATTACTTACATTTCCTGATTATCCCGCAGAAATTCGCGCCCCAGCAGGCACACTTTACGGCGTAAGTGGATTCCAATTACATTTTAGCAGCAAGGATATTCACACACCTGGCGATACTCCTGATGTCTTAGTTGCAATGAATCCTGCTGCATTAAAGAAAAACCTTAGTGAATTAAAAAAGAATGGAATTTTAATCGTTAATTCAGACGCCTTTGATATTAAAAATCTTAAATTAGCAAAGTATGATACAAACCCTTTAGAGGATGGAACACTTGATGGATTCACTCTTTTCAGTGTTCCTATTAGTACACTTACTGAACGTTCACTTGAAGGTACTTCATTATCAACTAAAGAAGTTGCAAGATGTAAAAACTTTTTTGCACTCGGTTTAATGTATTGGCTATATAGCAGACCAATTGATAATACTGTTGATTGGATTAAAGATAAATTTAAAAAAAATCCTCAGTTTATAGAAGCAAACACAAAAGCTCTGATTGCTGGATTTAATTTTGGTGAAAATACTGAAGCCTTTACAACACGTTATGATGTAGAGCCGGCAAAACTTCCAAAAGGAACTTATAGAAATATTTCGGGTAACGAAGCTACTTCATTCGGCTTTCTTGCTGCATCTGTAAGAAGCGGAATACCTTTATATTTAGGTTCTTATCCCATCACTCCTGCTTCTGAAATTTTACATAACCTTAGCAAGTATAAAAATTTTGGTGTTAAAACATTTCAAGCAGAGGATGAAATTGCAGCTATTGTATCAGCAGTCGGAGCATCTTTTGCAGGTAATCTTGCAATCACAACTACAAGCGGACCTGGTTTAGCTTTAAAGACTGAAGCATTAGGATTAGCAGTTATGACTGAACTTCCACTTGTAATAATTAATGTTCAGCGCGGCGGTCCAAGCACAGGTCTTCCAACTAAAACAGAACAAGCAGATCTTCTTCAAGCTGTTTTTGGAAGAAATGGAGAAGCTCCTGTTGCAGTTGTTGCCGCAAAAACTCCTCGTGATTGTTTTTATATGGCTATTGAAGCATCAAGAATTGCTTTGAAGTACATGACTCCTGTTATCCTTTTAACTGATGGATACATTGCAAATGGCACAGAGCCATGGAAAATCCCAAGCGTAGATTCGCTTCCTAAAATTGAAGTGAAGTTTAGAAAAGAGAAAGAAGGATTTTATCCTTATTTAAGAGATGAATTTCTTGCAAGGCCCTGGGCTATTCCTGGTACTCCTGATCTTGAACATAGAATTGGTGGCC
This sequence comes from Ignavibacteriales bacterium, assembly GCA_037444745.1. Classification (GTDB taxonomy): domain Bacteria; phylum Bacteroidota; class Ignavibacteria; order Ignavibacteriales; family Ignavibacteriaceae; genus IGN3. The sequence goes on along the minus strand of JBBILT010000008.1, from coordinate 78,191 downwards.
TTGAAAAAGCAAACATTTACGGCAGCGTAAGCTATGATCCTGATAATCACGATAAGATGATTCATATTCGTGCAGATAAAATAAAAAATATAGAAAACGATATTCCACTTCTTAAAGTTGATGGTGAACAGAGCGGTGATCTATTAGTGCTTGGCTGGGGCGGTACTTACGGATCTATTAAAGAAACTGTTACAAAAGCAAGAGCATTGGGTTACAAAGTATCTCAAGCACATTTTCAATATCTAAATCCGTTCCCAAAAAATACAGGTGATGTTCTTAAGAACTTTAAGAAAATTCTTATTCCTGAAATTAACTTAGGACAATTAGCAAAGATTATCAGAAGCGAATTTCTTGTTGATGTTATTCAACTGAATATTGTGAGAGGATTACCGCTTAAAGTAACAGATATTTTAGCAAAGATTAAAGATATTAACGGAGGTAGCAATGGAAAATAAAGTTGAAGTAAATACGATTAAGTTAACAGCAAAAGATTTTGCTTCAGATCAAGATGTAAGATGGTGTCCGGGCTGCGGTGATTATTCTATACTTGCACAGGTTCAAAGATCTTTTCCTGAAATTATTGAAGTACCTAAAGAAGATGTTGTTTGGATTTCAGGTATCGGTTGTTCAAGTCGTTTTCCATACTATATGGATACTTATGGTTTTCATGGAATCCACGGCAGAGCTCCGGCATTAGCAACTGGAGTTAAACTAGCAAATCCAAAACTCTCTGTTTGGGTTGCTGCCGGTGATGGCGATTTATTAAGCATTGGTGGAAATCATTTTATTCATGCTTGCAGAAGAAATATTGATCTAAAACTTTTATTGTTTAATAATAGAATTTATGGATTAACAAAGGGTCAGTATTCTCCTACATCTGAAAAAGGTAAAATAACTAAGTCAAGTCCTTATGGCAGCGTTGATTATCCATTTAATCCTACAATGCTTGCTACCGGTTCTGAAGCAACTTTTGTTGCGCGTTCAATTGATCGCCATACAAAACATTTGCAGGACATGATTAAAAGGGTTGGTAAACATAAAGGAACTGCTTTCTTAGAAATTTATCAGAACTGCAACATCTTTAATGATGGCGCATACTCAGCACTAACCGAAAAGGAAACAAAGGAAGATACTGTCTTAGTTCTTGAGCAGGGCAAGCCAATGGTTTTCGGCAAAAATGGAGATAAGGGAATTAAACTTGATGGATTTACTCCAGTGGTTGTTGATTTAACTAATGGAAAATATTCTAAAGATGATCTTTGGATTCATGATGAATTTGAAGAAAGTCCGGTTCGTTCGTGTATATTATCGACATTTACGGAAACACCCGGTTTGCCAACGCCAATCGGAGTTTTTAGACAAGTATTTAAACCGACTTATGATGAAGCTTTAGTTGAACAAATTCAAGATGTTAAAAAGAAAAGCGGTGAAGGTGATTTGGCAAAAATTCTTTTTGGTGGTAATACTTGGGAAGTTAATTGATACAAATTAAAATAAATTAAAATTTTATTAATGATTTATGTGGGCTTGATACAGCTTCAAGCCCATTTCTATTTTATAATCAAGATTTATTAAAAGGTCATTTCGATCCCGATCTTGCATGTCGGCAGACAGGTTCATCGGGAGAAAAATCTTATTTGCGGTATAATTAATAGATTTCTCAGTCGAATCCGCCGCTAGACTTACTAATGACCAGGTTAATTAGTCATTGCGAATGAGCCTGCCTGTCGGCAGACAGGTCATCGAATGAAGCAATCTCAGATAATAAAATAGAGATTGCTTCGGCTAATCGCCATCGCAATGACAATAAGGTCATTCTTTTGATATATAAAAGAACGCTTTTATTTGTAACTCGACATGACAAGAATTAAAATAACTTTAATCAATGATTGATTTTGAAAACCTAAAAAATATTGTACTTAAAAATTCATCATTTCTTTTAACTACTCACGTTAATCCGGATGCTGATGCAATTGGTTCTGAAGTTGCTTTCTATCATTTACTTAAAAAACTTGGTAAAAAAGTTTTTATAATTAATCATAGTTCAACTCCATATAATCTTGAGTTCTTCAACAAAAATAGTATTATCCAGAAGTACGATGAAGAAACTCATAAAAATATTTTTAACCAAGTAGATGGTATATTTGCTTTGGATTTTAATCGTGCAGATAGAACCGTAAGTATGGAAAAAGCTTTTCGCAAATCAAATAAGCTAAAGATTTGTATCGATCATCATCAGGACCCGGAAGAATTTGTGGATCATCAATTTATTGATACCGATTATTGTGCAACCGGTCATATTATTTATGATTTCATCAAACAAACAAAAATTGTAGAACTGGATTTAGAAATTGCAGAAGCAATTTATGCAGCGATAATGACTGATACAGGTTCATTTCGATTTGACCGCACAACTTCAGAGGTGCACAATATAATTGCTGAGTTGCTTAAACTTGGTGTTAATCCGGAACAAGTTTATGATAAACTTTATGACCAAAGTAAATTCAGCAAAATAAGACTTCTTGGAAGAGCATTGGAATCAATTACTCTTTATGCTAAAAATAAAATTGGTTATATGGTTATAACTCAAAAGGATTTTGAAGAACTTGGTGCGATGGAAAGTGATACTGAGAATTTTGTTAATTATAATTTATCGATTGAAAATGTTGTAATGGGAATTCTTTTTATCGAATTGAAAAACGGATTTAAAGTAAGTTTTCGTTCAAAGGGAAGTATTCCAGTTAACAAACTTGCTAATGAATTTGGAGGCGGCGGGCATACGAACGCAGCAGGTGCAAGATTTTTCATAAATAATATGCAGGAAATGATTCCTGCTATTCTTTTAAAAGCAGAACTTTATTTAAATAACTGAAAGCAAAATTAATGTATAAAATCAAACTTATCTCCGGCGGTTCAAAAATATCTTATCAGCCTTTATCGATTAGTCTAAAGTATCTTATCGATGATAAAAAATTAGTGAAGAGTTTACCAAATCTTGAAAAAATATTTAATATAAAATTTTCTGATTTACAGAGAAAAAATTTCTTATCGGCTGAGGGCGGAAGGATTAGAGTTACAAAATCTTCCGGCAAACCTGATGCACTTATTCTTCAAAAAGTAAAGTTAGACAATAAGTTTGATGCTGATTATTTCCGAAATCATCTATCTGAATTTATTTTAAATCTAAATAATGAAGCAACAAAAAATCTTCATGTATTTATTCCCGCTTACTCTGCAGTAAAAAAATACTTCGACTCGGAAGACTATTATTATCAAACTTTTGCTGAAGGAATTTTACTCGGAAATTATTCTTTCGATAAGTATAAATCCAAAATAAGCAAAGAAAAAGTTTTAGATGTTTATTTTTATTCTGATAACACTAAAAAATTAAAAGGTGCTTTAAAAATTGCACAGAGCTTAATTTCTTCTGTTAATCTTACAAGAGATTTACAAAATGAGCCTGCAAATAATCTTACGCCTGAACTGCTGGCAAAACGAATAGTTGGTGAAGTGAAACCATTCGGAATAAAAACTACAATTTTTGGAGATGCTGAGATTCATAAAAGAAAAATGGGTGGTTTGATTGCAGTCGGGCAGGGAAGTAATAACAAACCAAGATTTATTGTGCTTGAATATAAACCAAATCTAAAATCAAAAAAGAATAAAAAAGGTAAAACAAAAAAAGTCGCTATAGTTGGAAAAGGAATTACATTTGATACCGGCGGCATCTCTCTTAAACCTGCTAAAAATATGGGCGAAATGAAAGCTGATATGTCCGGTGCTGCTGTTGTTGTCGGAACTTTAATTGCGGCTGCAAAAAATAATTTGCCTGTACATTTGTATGGAATTATTCCTTCTGCAGAAAATATGGTTTCCGGCGAATCTATTCGTCCGGGAGATATTATTAAAACTTCTTCAGGCACAAGCGTAGAGATTGAAGATACAGATGCAGAAGGCAGAGTTGTATTATCTGATGCTTTACATTATGCATCACAATTAAAACCAGACCAGATAATTGATTTGGCAACATTAACCGGAGCTTGTGTTGTAGCACTTGGGGAATTTGTTGCCGGAATGTTTACTAAAAATGATGAGATGGCTAATAATCTTTATAAAAGCGGAATGACAACTTATGATCGTGTTTGGCGCTTACCAATGTGGGATGATTATAATGAACTGATTAAAAGTGATTTCGCTGATGTTGCAAATCTTGGAAGCAGTCGCTGGGCAGGTGCAATTACTGCTGCAAAGTTTTTAGAGCATTTTGTAGATAAAAACATTCCGTGGACTCATCTTGATATTGCAGGACCAGCAATGAATAATGACTCAAGAAGTTACACGAAAAAATATATGACTGGGTTTGGTGTACGATTGCTGTTTGATTATTTATCCCATAAAGTCTGAACAAATTGTAGGGATCGATCTCCCGATCGATCCGAAATTAAAAAGCACGGAACGAACAGGAGTTTTTTCCCTACTATGATTTGACTAAAACTTTTCTTTAAGCATTATCTTCGTCATAATAGTTCAATAATTACAAACGCGTAAAATATTATAAAACTATTACTACTTTTGATTTATAAGACCATCCTTAATTTCAAAAATTACATCTGCCAATTCCATCAACGCCGGATTGTGAGTTACGATAACAAATGTTTTCTTAAAGTTATCACGCAGCTCAAATAATAATTTATGTATTGCTTCGCTATTAGCTGAATCAAGATTACCTGTTGGTTCATCTGCAAGAATTATTTTAGGATTATTAGCAAGAGCGCGCGCAACTGCAACTCTTTGCTGCTCACCGCCGGAAAGTTCTGCAGGTTTATGTTCTGCTCGTTCTGATAATCCAACAATTTCTAATAATTTTGTAGAATTTGCTAAAGCATTTTTAAGATTTGTACCTTTTATCATTTGTGGAATTGCAACATTCTCAATCGCAGTAAACTCAGGCAGTAAATGATGAAACTGAAAAACAAATCCCATATTTTCATTTCTAAATTTTGCAAGCTTATCATTATTAAAATCAAAAATATTTTTCTGCTCATAAAAAACGCTTCCACTATCCGGTCTGTCTAATCCGCCAAGCAAATGCAATAGAGTCGATTTACCCGCGCCGGAAGCACCAACAATAACAGAAATTTTATTCGCTTCAATCTCAACCGAAATAGATTTAAGAACTTCAAGCTTAACCTTTTTAGCTGATTGATAAGATTTTGAAATATTTTCTGATGATAAAATGATATTCATAGTTATTGTACCGTTTTATTTTTTTGTTTTTTATGCCTAACTGCCGGTAGGCAGATTAAAATATTTATAAATTTTCAAAAAGTTATTTTTCCATCTGCCATCAACCATATTCCATTAACCATTGCGGTTTACCGCATATGTTATTCCCATTTAATGGCTTGCAGTGCATCAACTTTGGCTGCCTTTTTTGCAGGGATAAGTGATGCAATGAGTGATAGAAATAATGAAACTCCGGCTATCATAAAGAAGTCTGAAATTCGTAATTCCAATGGCAATGAATTAATTTTATACTGCGTTGGATCTAATGGATAGATGTTGTACTGTAATTGAAGGAAACAAATAAAGTATCCTAACAACACTCCTAATCCAGTTCCAATTAATCCGATCATAATTCCTTCATACATAAATATTTTAAGAATAGATTTTTCCTGTGAACCCATTGAACGTAAAATCCCAATATCTCTTTTCTTTTCAATTACAGACATTGAAAGTGATCCAAGAATATTAAAAGTTGCAACTGCGATAATCAATGAAAGTAAAATATATGCGACCCATCTTTCAATCTGCATAACGGAATAAAGTTCTTTGTGAAAATCATACCAGGTATTTATCTCGAAAGTATTTTCATCCAATTGTGATGACAGAAAATCTTTAGCTTTATTTGAGTTACTAAAATTGTTGAGTTTAATTTCATAACCCTGGACACTCTTACCAAACCCTAATAGATATTGAGCTTCATCCAAAGATGTAAACATCAAACTTTCATCATACTCATTATTTTGAGAAGAGAAAATCCCCTGCACTACAAATTGCTGAGTGTTCGGCATTCCAAATTGTGTTATTGCTTTTTCAATTCCAACCGGAGAAACAATTGTGATTGTATCACCGACAAGAGACTGAAGATGATCAGCTAATCTTAATCCAATAATAATTCCTGGTGTTACATCATTATCATTTAAATCGCCTTTACCGAATAAGATACTTTCCTTTATTCCATAAATCTTTTCAGCGGTAGATGGTTGAATACCTTTAAGATTTACTACTTGGGTTATTCCATTGCTTAAGGCAAGAACTTTACCGTTTACAAATGGTGCAAACGATTTTAAATCTGGAGCCTGCTCTATAACTTTTCTTATTTTAGTGTAGTCATCAGTTTTAGATTCGATCTTGTATTCAACTCGCAGGTGCGGATCAAAATTCATAAGGAAAGATGTTACTAAACTTCCAAACCCATTAAACACAGAAAGCACCACGATTAGCGCAGCAACTCCAAGTGTAATCCCAGTTATTGAAATAAATGAAATTATCGTTATAAAATTTATTTTATGCCTTGAGAGTAAATATCTTTTGGCTATAAATTTTTCGTAACTCATCAATCAAACCTCAAAGCTGTTACGGGATTAATTCTGGAGGCAAAAAAACTTGGGATTATAGCAGCCATCAAAGAAAGTATAAAAGTAACAACAGATATTAAAAGGAAAATATCTGAAGTCATTTCAATCGGAACCTTTGTTACAAAGTAAACGCTCGATGGAACTTTTATTATATTAAACTTTAATTGGATTGACATCAACGACCAGGCGAGAAAATTACCGGTAAAAATTCCGATTAGTGTAAGATAAACACCCTGATAAATAAATAACTTAATAATATCTTTTCCTTTAGCGCCCAAAGATTTTAATACTCCAACTGCATTAGTCTTTTCAAGCACAAGCATAAGCAATGCACTTATAATATTAAACACTGCAACGATTATTATTAATCCTAAAACTATCGGGATAGGTTTTTTTTGTAATGCAATCCATGTAAAAATATTTCTGTGGATTTCAAAAATTGTTCTTGCATAATAAGGATAACGCAATCCTTTTCGTATAAGCTGAGTAAGGCTATCTATTTTTTCAACTGATTTTAACTTTATATCAATTCCATTTATTTCTTCATTCATAGAAAATAAGTTCTGTGCAGATTTCATTCCTGTGTAACCAATTGTATTATCATAATCAGCCATACCGCTTTCAAAAATTCCAGCAATCGTAAATTTTTCTATGTTAGGTAAATTAGTTGGTGAGGGAAGTTTCTCATTACTTAAAGCAAACAAAGTAATCTTGTCTCCAACTCTTACAAGCAGCTTTGTAGCTAAAGTTTTACCAAGTATTATTAAGTTAGGATTTTCAATATCAAGTTTACCAGCTATGATATTATTTTGAAGTTTAACAGTTTCTTTACCAGGTAAAATACCTTTTATGTTTATACCTTCCTTACGATTCTTTGAACTGATGATTGCTAATTTGGATACATACGGTGAAATAAAATCTATTTGATCACTTATTTTTGATTGTAATCTCTGAATGAAAAGATCAGATTGAGGCAGGGATTGTTTGTAAGAAATAATTTTTATATGGGAATCAAAATCAGTTATTTTTTGTGTGAGTGTATTTTCAAATCCTTTAAGTACACTTAAGGCAATAATTAAAGTCGCTACTCCCAAAGAAATTCCAACTATGGTAATTACAGAAATAAGGTTCAATAACTTGGAGTCCTTATTTGAAAATATGTATCTTGTTGAAATAAATAATGGTAATTTCATCACATAATTTGAATTTATCTGACTACAATTTAAAGATTCTGATTGTCTCAAAAAATTGTTTTTCAGGATAGATTCGTATATATTTTCACCTCGCTTTTTTAGAAATTCTGTTATTCGGGGCGTAGCGTAGTCCGGTTATCGCGCCTGCTTTGGGAGCAGGAGGTCGCAGGTTCGAATCCCGCCGCCCCGACTAAATTATTAGATGTTCATTTTAATTTTGTGTTTTACGAGCGCCCGTAGCTCAATTGGATAGAGCATCAGCCTTCTAAGCTGAGGGTTAGTGGTTCGAGTCCACTCGGGCGTACACAAATTTTGTTATTTATATGGTGGGCGTAGCTCAGTTGGTTAGAGCACCAGGTTGTGGCCCTGGGGGTCATGGGTTCAACTCCCATCGCTCACCCAAATCCTAATTAAAAATGAAAAATTGCAAATTTAAAATTTTCATTTTTAACTTTTAATTTTTAATTGATTTCGGCCCTATCGTCTAGTGGTTAGGACATAGCCCTTTCACGGCTGTAACAGGGGTTCAAATCCCCTTGGGGTCACTTAATCCCGTTAAGAAAATATCTTGGCGGGATTTTTTATTTGCTGATTGTTAATAGCTATTTTCTTTTAATTTACTTACTTTTGAAAAAAAATGGTGAGCGAAATGAAAAGGATAACAACACAATTATTCGCCGTTTTACTTCTGACTATCTCTCCGGAATTAATTTCTCAGTCAAACTTCAATATAAATGCTTATAAGCAATTTTTGCAATCACACCAGAATATGACGACCGATGAATTGTTACAGATGCATCCAGCGGGAGTTTTTGCTGGAGATCAAAATATTGCTTTAACTGATGCAAGATATTTAGATTCAATCACAATTAAGTATGGATTGACTGCCCACGAATTAGAATTACTTTCACAGAATGGATTTGTTGTTTCTGAAAGAATGAAGAAAATTTCTTTTGGAGAAGCTTTTCTTGAAATATTCCATAAAGATCTTCCGGTTTTTGTTTCAACTGATGCGATTCTTCATGCTTTCCATATTTCTTATGATAGAATTTTAAAGGATGCTGAATTAGGATTTCTAATTGAAAAAGTTAAATTACTTTTACAAACTCTGCATTCTCAACAAAGTTATTTGAACACAAAGTATGGCAGCAATCCAGAAATGTTGAAAATGCTTAAAGATGTTGATGTTTATTTAACCGTTCCATTAAAATTATTTGAGTTAACCATTAACCCATATTATTCAGATAATTCTGGGACAATTGATACAATACTACAGTTAATTTATGCTGAGCAAGCTGGAACATATCCTTTGTTTTCAGAAACTTGTAAAGTTTTAGACTGGAGTCAATTTAAACCTCGCGGGCATTATGATGTTGATCCAAATTCTTCGTGGGAACAGGATTTACCTAAGTATTTTAGAGTTATGATGTGGCTTGGTAGAACAGAAATATATTTAATGTCACCTGAACAAGGTGATGGATGGTGTCCAGCACAAACATTTAATGATGTTAAAAGACAAATTATAGATTCGTATCTAATAAAAGAATTGATTGATCATTCAAATTCCTATAATGATTATTTAGGAATTGAAAATACTATAAAAATATTTGCTGGTGAACAGGATAATGTTACACTTGATAATCTAGATTATTTGAAGAATGCAGTTTCATTAAATGACGCAAATGAATTTTTAGATAGTATTAAATTTGTTGAATTTCAAGACACACTTAAAAATCAAAGCTTTGCATATCAGTTGATTTTATCCCAGATTCTATTTAGTAATCCGATGGATGTTGATAGTATTGTTCCTGCATCAGCTTTTATGTTATTTGGACAAAGATTTGTAATTGATTCTTATATAACAGCGAGTGTTGTTTACGATCGAATTGCTGGAGGAGTTTGCAGATTATTTCCTTCACTGTTAGATGTTTTATTTAGTCTTGGTAACTCGGCTTCTGCACAATTGTTGGTTGATGAGTTAAACACATACCATTACTCCCAAAATCTTGCAGCTTTAAGATATTTAATTGAATCTTATGATGATGAATTCTGGCAAGCAAATCTTTATTCTAATTGGTTAAACATTATCAGGAATTTAAATCCACCAGAAGATAGAACTAATCTTCCAGTGTTTATGCAAACGGCAGCTTTCTGGCAGGAAAAAATGAACACTCAACTTGCATCCTGGACAGAACTTCGACACGATAATCTATTATATGCAAAGCAATCTTATACTGGAGGTACTGTTTGCTCATATCCTTACAGTTTTGTAGAGCCATTTCCGGAATTTTATAACTCGATTAAATTGTTTTCATTAAATGCATTACAAAAGTTACAAAATATTAATTTTGGCAACCCTTCGTATCAAGGATATCTTAGTGACTACTTTAATCATTTGTCTTCAGTCTGCGATACATTAGAAACGATTTCGATTAAAGAAATAAATTTAGAAACTTTGAGCAGTCAGGAAATTTACTTTCTTCAAAAGATGGTTTATGAAAACCCCAATAGTTATGGACCTTATTATAATGGTTGGTATCCTAATCTTTTTTATAGAGATAATTACTACAGCGATAAAGGTTTTATTCAAAGTGATCATCTTGTTGCAGATATGCATACTGTCCCGACTAATTGTACAGGTATTCCATTCGGTTGGGTTAAACACGTTGGCACTGGTTCAATAAATCTCGGTGTGTTTGTTGCACCTTGGAATGATGGTGTTCAAACTGCTTTCATTGGTCCTGTCATGAGTTATTACGAGTACACTACCGAAAATTTTTTAAGATTAACAGATGCTGAGTGGAATAATCAATATTTACAATCTGCATTAAGACCAGATTGGGTGAATATTTACTTAGCTGATTCAACTGGTAATTCTCGCGGTAATGGTCCATCGTTAATTACTTCAGTAGCAGGTAATCCAAATGGTAACATAATTCCGCAATCTGAAATAATAATTGCAAATTATCCAAATCCATTCAATCCATCTACATTAATTGTTTTTACTATTCCTTACGATCTTTCAAATGAAAACACTGAGTTAAAGATTTTTGATGTTCAGGGAAGTTTAATTACAACATTAGTAAATGAAAATTTATCTGCAGGCAATTATATTGTAAAGTGGGAAGGGAAGAATCAGAATAGACAAGATGTTTCCAGCGGCATTTATTTTTATAATATAAAAGTTGGAGATAAAGTAAAAAGCGGTAAGATGAATCTGTTAAAATAATTTTGCTGATTGTCTGATTAGTTTTATCTTTCGGCAAAAAAAATCAAACAATGCTAAATTATATTCTTGTCTCAGCCGGCGCAGCAATTGGCGGCGCACTCCGTTTCGGAATTTCGAGTTATATCCAAAAAAACATTTCTGTAATCTTTCCCTATGGAACTTTATTCGTGAATGTTGCTGGCTCATTTATACTGGGAATAATAATGTTCTATCTTAATGAAAAAGAATTAATAGGAAATGATTTTAGATTATTTCTTTCGGTAGGATTTTGCGGAGGTTTTACTACTTTCTCAACATTCTCTTATGAAACATTAAACCTTTTTCGTGATTCGGAATTTGGTTTAGCAATTTATAATGTTTTACTAAATGTAGTTTTATGCCTTGTTGGAATTTATCTGGCTTACTTAATCTCAAAACTTATAGGTTGATATATGCAAACTAACAGCGAAGCAAAACTTCTCAGAATATTCATCGGTGAAAGCGATAGGTATAATGGTAAACCTGTTTACGAAGAAATAGTGCTTAAAGCCAGGGGTGCAGGACTTGCAGGCGCAACGGTTATTAAAGGTATTATGGGATTCGGTGCGAACAGTAAAATTCATACTTCAAAATTATTAACCCTATCAGAAGATCTTCCTTTAATTGTTGAGATAGTTGATAAACTCGAAAAGATAGAACAATTCATTCCGGTTATAAATGAAATATTTGAAAAAGCTAAAATCGGTGGCTTAGTTACAATCGAGAAAGCAGAAGTAATAAAATACATAGCAAATAAGCCCGAGTAAATTTAATAAAAGGGACTTCTGAAAAATGAGAACTACTTGTAAATGTCATTTTGAATTCATTTCAAAATCTCATAGAAGATGCTGAAATAATTCGCCGCGGCGAACAGCATGACTGCGGAGAAGCAATTTTTCAGAAGTCTCTAAAAGCTACTCTTCGCATTTTTTTTCTAAATAATTTCCAGCTCTTCTTCACAGAGTTAACAAATTGATAATACTGCCTTAACATTCTCTTAATATTAAAACTTTAGTTTTCTGGTATGAAAACAAATATAAATCAATAAACAATTTTGGGAATATTTATGGAATCTGATGATTCATTCTTCGCTAATCTATTCAAGTTAAAACAAACGGGGGAATTAAATCATAAAATCAAAACAGATGAATTTATAAAAGATAAATTGTTTGAAAAGCAAATTGATTACGAATGGCAGCAGGAATATGAATTGATTTATAGTTCCTACGCTATTGAAAACCATTAATAAGTCATTACTAAATTTCTTCTCTTTTAATTCTCTTAAAACTTCTAAATGCAAAAATAGTTTGTTTGATATAATGAGCAGGAAAAAAAGTCTTCAATCCATAATCATCTGGTTTTGTTTCTGGTAGAAAAGCTGTTCCAAAAATCCAATCCCAGAAAGCAAATTTAGTTGCGAAGTTTCTGTTTCTTCCTTTACCTGTTGAGTGATGCCAGCGATGCATTTCAGGTCCGTTTATAATTTTTTGCAGCCAGCCGGATTGAATATCTACATTACAGTGAATGTACATTCCCCAAACTGCACTAATCAAACCTTTGTATGCAATAACCTCAACTGGTGCACCGAGTAAAATTATGGGTGAAAATTCTATCGTTTGATTTAATAGAATTTCTAATGGATGCGAACGTGAACCTGAAAGCCAATCAACTTTTTTTGGTGAGTGATGTGCTTCGTGAATTCTCCAAAGCCATTTATTTTTATGCATCCAGCGATGCATCCAATAAATATAAAGATCGTGGGTTACAACGAAGAAAACTAATTGTACCCAAATAGGAACGGTTGCGAATAATTGTAGTCGAGAGATGCCAGTTGAGTTATCAATAAAATTTATTATCCCACCAAATATTATTATGCTTAAAATATAATTTTGAGCAATCGTGTACATTGCAAAATCATCAAAGAAACCTTCGCGAAGAATTTTTTGATTCTTTGTGTATGGAAATAATCTTTCAAGAATTACAAAAATTATTGCAGCAAGAATAATTAAAGAGGTTGAAATTAATTCTGCAGGAGACAAACTATTTACGTAATTGTCAATAGCATTAAATATATCTGAGATAATGTTTGCTTGCATATTTTATACTGAAGTCATTGCGATCCCGATTTATCGGGAGAAGCAATCTAATTAATTAGCGAATTGCTTCGTTCGAAGACTCTCTCGCAATGACCTTATTTTATTCTTCTTAATTTTTTAATCTGTCCAAGTTCACTATCGTAAACTTTTTTTATTCCATCACCTAAAGAATTTTCTATATCACGAATACTTGCAACCAATCTTTCCATTCCGCCAACTTCAACTGAAGCAGCCTGATCAGTTCCCCACATTGCACGATCTAAAGTTATGTGTCTTTCTATAAAGCAAGCGCCAAGTGCCACAGCAGCCCACGTTGGAGCAAGTCCAACTTCGTGTCCGCTGTAACCAATTGGAATTTCTGGATATTTTCGTTTGAGTGTTTCAATCATTTTAAGATTTAGTTCTTCATTCTTACATGGATATGCCGAAGTTGCATGAGCGACCATCAAATTATTTTTATCCATAAATGAAATTGATTTTTCAATCTCCTCCATCGTTGACATTCCGGTTGACATCATAACAGGTTTGTTTAGCTTTTGATGTTTTTCCAATAATCCAAAATCTGTTAATGATGCTGACGCTATTTTGTATAGCAGGGGATTAAACTGTCTGATAAAATCAACCGATGGTTCATCCCAGCAGGATGAAAACCAAATCATTCCAATCTCTTTGCAGTACTTATCTATTTCTGCATACTGTGCTTCACCAAACTCAACTTTGTATCTGTAATCTATATAAGTCATTCTGCCCCACGGAGTATCGCGTTCAATATTCCATTGGTCTTTTGGAGTACAAATCTCTGGAGTACGTTTTTGAAATTTAACAGCATCGCATCCGGCGTGCTTTGCACCAGCGATTATTTTCTTTGCAATTTCAACATCACCATTATGATTTATCCCGATTTCTCCAACCACAAAAACCGGATGACCATCGCCAATAAAACGATCACCAACTTTAATTTCTCTTTTGTCCATAATTTTCTTTTAAAATATTTTTAAGAATTATTCTTAAATGCTAAAATCAATTCTGCAAATTCACGCAAAGCACCGTATCCAGCTTTTGTTTCGCAAACATAATCGGCAATATCTTTAATAAAACTCATACCGTCATTTGGAGTTGCCGTAAAGCCGCAAAGCTGCATAACCTCAAAATCATTTGCATCATCACCGATGTAGGCAATGTTTTCTTTTTCAAATCCATTTTTCTTTTTTATGATTTCGAGAACCTCTTCTTTTTTATTTACTCCGAGATAATATTCTTGAATTTTTAATTTTTCTGCACGCGATTTTACATTACCAGAATTTTCTCCAGTAATGATTATCGTTTCTATTCCGGCATACTTTCTTAATCGTTCAACGCCCATTCCATCACGAATAGAAAATCTTCTAAAAGCTTCACCATCCTGTCCATAATAAACACCAGTATCAGTGAGAACTCCATCAACATCGGTTAAAATAACTTTTATCTTTTCAGCTTTTTCTTTTAAGTGAAGATTTTTCACTTTCAGTTTTTGATCAATTACCATGCGGTCCATCCTCCATCGACAATTAAATTTGCTCCAGTCATATAAGATGAAGCATCACTTGCTAAAAATATTATTGCACCTTTGTAATCACTTGGATAAGCCATTCTGCCCAAAGGTGTTTTAGCAGAATAATTCTTTACAAAATATTCATCCTGATTATTTTCAACTCCACCGGGAGTAAGCGTATTAACACGCACACCTTTGCTGCCCCAATACGCTGCAAGAAATCTTGTAAAATTTATAATTGCACCTTTTGTTGCCGGGTAGGCTGGAGATTTGTAGAATGATTGTGAGCCATCAGGTTTTTCGTAAAGGGATTGATCCGGTCCAACTATTCCGTAAGTAGAGGCGATATTTATTATGCTGCCTTTTCCAACTATTGCCATTTCAGTGCCAATAATTTGAGAGCACAGAAATGTTCCCTTTACATTAACATCAAAAGATTTTTGCCACATATCAAGCGGATAATTTTCAAACTTAGAAAGTTCTGCCGCAGTCTGTGGATTTTCAAACATATCATTTATTGCTGCGTTGTTAACCAATACGTCAATCCTGCCAAATTCCCACAGTGTTTTATCTCTAAGATTTTCAACAGAAGATTCGTTTGTAATATCAACTCCTATTCCGATTGATTTTGTAGGAAGGGTAGAAGCAAAACTTTTGCACTTCTCTTCATCAAGATCACACACAACAACATTTGCTCCAGCTTCTGAAAGAGCTGTGCAATGATTTTTGCCAATCAAACCAAGTGCGCCGGTTACAATTGCGACTTTCTTTTTTAGAGAGAATAGTTCTAATGAATTCATAAATATTCAATCATTTGGTCACACTGAGCGTAGTCGAAGTGTGAAAGTATAAAAATGAAAATGTCAGTCTTCGACTTCGCTCAGCCTGACGAATACAATTATTTCTTTTTTGGTTTCATATTAAAGTTACTAACTTTTCTAAAAACGGAACCCACTGGCTCACCACGTAAATAACTTTTTACAGCTTTTTCTTCAACAGCTTTTTTTAGGATTGGAAGAACTTCTTTATAAGCTTGTAATGTATAATCAATATCTTCATCAGAATGAGAGAATGAGATATTATGAAATCCGCCCCAAAGTATTCCGCGTTTAATCATTTCCTGCTGAACGAGGGATTTCATCTCAAGAGGATTTCCTGCTGATGCATCAAACGTTACGATAGTTCTACAATCAAATCCTGTACACTTTGTATAATTCATTCCAAGATCAGAAGCAATTTTATTGTAACCAACTTTTAATTTGTTACCTTGTTTTGCTAATTGTGCCGGAACATTCTTTTCAATCATCTCATTAATTGTTGCTTTGACGGCAGCAAGAGAAAGTGCTTCACCGCCAAAAGTTGTAAAGAAAAAAACTTGTTGCTCAAGTAAAGACATTATATCCTTTCTTCCTGTTAATATTGAAATCGGCATTCCATTAGCAACTGCTTTTGAGAAGCAAGCAAGATCGGCATTCACTCCAAAAAATTCTTGCGCACCTCCTAAGGCAATTCTAAATCCACTCCACATTTCATCAAAGATTAAGAGAGTTCCGTTCTTAGTGCAAACTTCTCTTAACTTCTGCAAAAAATTATCTTTTGGTTCCTCAAAAACATAAGGTTCAAGGATTACGCAAGCAGTTTCTTCATCAACAGAATCAATTACAGATTGAATATCGTTATAACTTATTGTGTAGGTTAGATCCTGAATAGCCTGAGGAATACCTTTTGCTCTTCCGATCTCAGCTATGTACCAATCGTGCCAGCCATGATAACCGCAGCATAAAACTTTGTCTCGTTTTGTAAATGCACGAGCTAACCTTACCGCCGCCGAAGTAACATCCGCACCAACTTTACTGTAACGGACAGACTCTGCATTTGGTACTACTTTATTTATCAACGCTGCAACTTCAACTTCAAGCGGATGCATAAGCGAAAATGTTATTCCATCTTTCAATTGTTCCTTAATTGCGTTATCAACTTTATCATACGCATAACCAAGAGAGATAGGACCAATTCCCATTTGATAATCAATGTATTCATTTCCATCAACATCCCACACGTGCGAGCCTTTGCCGCGCTGCAAATATTTTGGAGCAACACCTTTTACATTTTGCTGTGGACCTTTTGCAAGTGTTTGAGTTGTACAAGGAATTAAATCCAGTGCAACTTTGTAGTATTCATCCGACTTTGTAATTGTCGGATAATATTTGTTTGATTCAACTTTGTTTGGCATAATATTTCTCTATGTTTAGTTCTATTTTGTAAAACACTCCGCGGCAGCGGTTTAGTCTGTTGTTATATTAATTGTAAAGGATAAACAGACTAAAGTCTGTTCTACGGTTAAATAATTTTTGTTTGTTTTTTTGTAATTGTTTTTAATTCACTTAAATGTTTTCTGTACCAATTTACTCCGCAATATTCTTCATTTATTTTTTTGATCTCAGGCATCCGGTCTAACAAATCCAAAATATCTTTGAGCGTAAATTTATTGTTTATAGGATAAAGTTCATCATAAACCTGTTTTATGAAATTGTAATCTTTTTCATAATCTATCGTGAAGCGATGTGACATTGAATAATCCAAACCAGATTCCCATTCAACATTTCCAATTCTGAATTTATTTGGATTTTCCCAGAAATAAGGAGTTGTATGTTCACGTTCAAGTTCAAGTTTTGCATTTTCCCAAGCATTCTTCAAAGCTTCAATACTCATAATCTCAACATCATTTCCATCGGGATAAGTTGAGGGATGAAGGTTACTTACATAATCAAAGTAATTTAAATTTTCCATATAATAGTTTAAAACTTTGTCAATAACATCTTTGTCAATTAACGGACTATCAGAAGGAATTTTAACAACAACATCAGCATTATATTTTAAAGCTGCTTGATAATGTCTATCTAACAAATCTGTTGGATGACCACGATAATAATTTAAATTATTTTTTAGGCAAAGTTCTGCAACCTTATCATCACTTTTATCTGTAGTTGTTGCAATAACAATTGTACCTTTTAGTTTTGATGCAGCAACACGTTCATACATTCGATAAAGCAGTGGAGCATTTGAAAGCGGAAGGAATATTTTATTAGGAAGTCGGCTTGAACCAGTCCGTGCCTGAATTACAGTAACTATATTAATTGTATTCTTCACTTTAATTAGAAGATTGATTTTGCTCTTATAAGTTTTTGCTTAAGCATATACTTGATTTCCAATTTAAGATCTTCCATATACTTATTTTTTTCTTTTACTCTTATCACAGGTTTTGTTGAAGCGAGTAATTCACGGGCAACATCAGCAATTTCTTTTGCAGAAGTTCCGCCATTCTGAATTGGAAATAATCGTTTTATTTCTCCAAGATCGATATTACAATAAACTTCTTTACCAAGCGCAATAGCAGGAAATATTGTACTTGAAAATCTTGTAACCAATGCATCACAATTTACAATCATTGGATCAATACTTACTCCGTGATAAACCAATGCATCCGGTAAGTATTTTTTTACTTCAGTAGTTCGTTTTTTTACAATTTCATTTGGATGAAGTTTTACAATTATTTTCTTATTACCGGCAATTTTTTTTGCTTTTAATAAAAGCTCTTTTCTGTTTTCATACTTAGTAGTTTCTCTAACATCGGAAGTAGCAACTAGAACAAAGTTTTTATGTTCGAACTTTAAATTTCTTAATTTTTCAAAGTCATCAAAGTTTGGAATACCTGTAACACGAATTTTATCTGGATTAACACCTCTATCAATAAACTGTTCCCGAAAACCTTCCGAAGCTACACAAAAATAATCGTACATATGAGATAGTCCGGTCATAGATGTACTTGCGCACCAACGTCCAAGACCAAGAAATCTTGTAACGTGATATCGCCAATCTGGCGGATCGGTCATTCCTTCTTGAACGAGAATGGTTTTAAACTTTTTAATGTTTCTTGGTACAATCAAATCCTGCGGAGTGAAAACTAAATCATAATTATCATTTCTGCCTTCAAAATCTAATTTAAGATTATTTGTTTTTATATACTCAAGAGTTTTTTTCTTAAAAGTACCACCCATAATTGTAAACTCAAGCATTTTCAACTTTGTCATCACCCATAATGGACCGCTTGCATAATATGGAGTAAAATTGGCATCACACTCAGGAAGTTCATTTGAGATTTTATGCATCATCGTGGTTTGATTAATCGAACCACCAATGAAAAGTATTTTAGGTTTTTTCATTCTAAAATCTTTTTTAATTCATTAATTTAAAATCAATTCTCAATAAAAATTAACTTAAATGGGTTGATTATTGCTCATTTCAAATATAACACATTATAAATTTGCAAAAAATCTTGATAAAAGACTCAATAAAATTGTGATTTAAGTCATATCCCGCCTTAGCCATTAAAATAGAAATATTTTTTTTACTTTTCTCCAATGTTTGCTCCAATTTTTTAGTTTCATTAAATTTCCAATCATAAAAGACTAACAAAAGGATTAACTATGTTACTTCAAAAACCTAAAAAACTAAATAAAAAAGATGTCATCGGGATTATTTCTCCTGCCTCCTCACCAGATGAATTAGCAAGAATTGAGACCGGAGTTAAATATCTTGAAAGATTAGGTTACAGGGTAAAAATTGGAGCAAATGTTGGGAAATATCATGGTTACCTTGCCGGCACAGATCAGGAAAGAGTTGATGATATTCATTCGATGTTCAAAGATAAAAGTGTTAAAGCCATTTTTACACTCCGCGGTGGATATGGCGCATTTAGATTATTAGATAAAATTGATTATCGAATAATAAAAAATAATCCAAAAATATTTGTTGGATATAGTGAGATAACTTCATTGCAGATGGCGTTTTTTCAAAAAGCAGGATTGATTACTTTTGCCGGACCAATGGTTGCAGTTGATTTTCACGATGAAGTTAGTCCTTACACAAGTGAAATTTTTTGGGACACGATAACATCAAACAAAAAATTAAGTAAAATAAAATATCCTGGAGACCAGAAGATGCCGCATTTGCAAAAGGGTAGTGCATCAGGCAGATTGATTGGTGGTAACTTAGCGGTATTTGCGGCATTACTTGGTACGGAATATTTCCCAAATCTTACCGGAAAAATTTTAATGATTGAAGATATTGGAGAATTGCCTTATCGTGTTGATAGAATGTTAAATCAACTAAAACTTTCAGGAACATTCAAGAAGGTTAAAGGAATAATCTTAGGAAGATTTGTCGATTGCAACGAACATGATCCAGAAAAGAAAACTTTAACTCTCGGTGAAGTTATTTCTGATTATATAGGCACATTAAAAATTCCTTCAATCTATACATTTCCGCATGGTCACATTAAGGATTTTGTAACTATTCCTTTTGGATTAAAAGTAAACCTTAATGCTACAAAAGGAACTGTAGAGTTTGCGGAGGGAGCGGTCAAATAGGAATTTGCAGGTACGTAAAATAATTTTTGCACTTAAAATATAATTCTGTTTGATAAGCAGCAGCTTCATCATCAAACACAGCCCAAACGGTTGAACCAGTTCCTGTCATTAAAGAATACTTTGCTCCGAAGTAAATCATTTTTTCTTTAATCGCTTTTATTTCAGGAAAATGTTCAAATACAATTTTCTCAAAATCGTTTAAAGCAATTTTCATAATTTCATCAATGGTGATTTCACTTTTACCAATAAAGGATTTTAAACTTTCTTTAGTTTGATTCGGTTGTATCAATCCAAAAGCCCATTTTGTTGCCACGTGAATTCCTGGATTAACAATGAGTAAAAATTTATTCAGCCTAAAATTGATTGGAACAATTTCTTCGCCGCGAGATTCTGCAAAAGAAGGAACAGGGTTTAAGAAATAGGGGACATCTGACCCAAGCTTTAATGCAATCGCACATAATTTATCAAACTCAATTTGCAGGTTAAAAAGTTTTTTTAGCCCAAGTAAAGTTGATGCAGCATTTGAACTTCCGCCGCCAAGTCCCGCGCCAATGGGGGTATTCTTTTCTAAATAAATTTCAACTCGTAGTTGTGTATCAAATTCTTTTTCTAATAGTTCTTTTGCTTTAATGATAAGGTTTGATTTTTCTTTATTAAGATTTTCATCATTACTATTAAAAAAAAATTTTTCTGATTTAGTAAATCTTATTTCATCAAAAAGATTTAGAGGAAAGAATATAGTTTCGAGATTATGAAAACCATCAGTTCGTTTATTGATAATGTTCAGACCAATATTAATTTTTGCCGCAGATTTTACTACTAGTTCATTCATCAAGTAATAACTTTAATTTTTTTGTGTGTTCAGGAGATGATCCACAACAAGAGCCAATAAACGACGGTTGATATTTTAAATAAGTTTTTACATTCTTTGCATATTCAGATGGAGAAATTGCACAATCTATTTTATTATCTGTGAATGCTCCACTTCCACAGTTCAAATAAAATCCCCAATTCAAATTCGGCTTTAAGCGATCGAGAGCACCAGCTAAAGAATTAAAAGTTATACAATTAAATCCAATTGCCAGTGGATTATATTTTAGAACATACTCAATTGCATCAGTTAGATTTTCTCCGGATAGAAGTTTTGGTTTATCAACAAAAAAGAAACTCATTATAAAAGGAATATTATTATCACCGCAGTATTTTGCAATGAACTTAATTTCATCAAAATGACTTTGAGTTTCATTCAATATAAAATCACAACCACTCTCCATCAAAGCATCAATATGGACTTTATGATTCCATTCAAGATCTTTTTGAGGAAGTGTTCGCTCGATTTGATAACAATCTTCTGCAGGAGGATTTGAACCTGCAATAAGAACAGTAGATTTTCCCCGAGCACGTTTAGCTATATCTACAGCTTTGAATACACTTCCAACAATATCGGTAATTCCTGATGAAATAAGTGAATATGGATTTGTCCGAAAAGTATTTGTTGTAATTATATCTGCACCCGCTCTTATATAATCTCTATGAAGTGTAAACACTTCATTTTGTGAGTCATCATTGGCTATTGCACTCCAAACTCTTTTATGAGATGCAAGTTTTTTTTCCTGAAGAATACTTCCCATTGCACCATCTAAAATAAGAGGACGTTTTATTCGTCTTGCTTTTTCAAATGGATTATCACGTTCCTTAACAACTAATTTATCGAAGCTAATATAATATTCATCAACCGAATCAATAATTTTATGTAGATCAAGATTTTTTACACACTCAAGATCGTAGGGGCATTCTTTTTTCCAGCATGGAGAGCAAAATAAGTTTTCTTGGAATATCTTTATTCCTTTATCATAAAGATCAATTTCGGACCAGCAGCTTACACCAAACCAGGCAACTACATATTTTTTTAACGCTATTGCCAGATGCATCCCGAATGAGTCACCTGTTACAATAACTTGCGGGATTGATTCATAACAAGCGCCTCTTCTTACTCCTTCGTTCGTTGGAGAATTAATAATTCTTCCTTTAAAGTAATCAGCTATCTCTTTATTTCTTTCCGTGTCTTCGGGTCCGCCAAGAAGCATTATCCTGTATTTTCTCTTGGCTAAAAATTTATTGATCAGAAAAATGTGTTGACCAACGGACATTTTCTTATTAGGGTAAAGATTTGAACAGCCTGTGTTGAAGCCAATAATTTTATCCGAGTCGTGTAATTTGCTTTCTCTTTTGTAATTCTCGATAAACCTTAATTCTTCATCTTTAAAATTGAAGATATAGTCATCTCTTTTATAATCAAGTTCAAATGTCTCTGAAAGATAATCCTGACCGGTTCGCTGATTTACTTTAAACTTGAGGTGATCATCCATCCCAAGGTTATAATTGTAATACGCACCTTCATTAACCGGAATGATGACTCCATTTTTATCCAAACCAAATCCTAATTTCTTTTTTGCATTAAAAGAATTTAATAAAGCACAGGAGCGTTGTGATTTATCAACATTCATTACAATATCAAACTCAATTTGGTTTAGAATTGAAATTGATTCAGCATCATAAACAAAAACCTTATCGATGTACTGATTTTGGTAAAGAAGGGGGGCGGCAATTTTTAATGTTATCCAATAAATGGTTGATTCAGGAAATTTTCTTTTAATTGCTGGCAGTTGTGCGGTAGTCATTAGCACATCACCCATTGCATCAAGATTTATAATCAGGATTTTTTTACCAATTGCAATGTTATCTTTGCATCCATCTTCCCAGCAATTATGATCAGGATAGCATGGTTTGTAACCGGTAAAGTTTTTACAGGTTGAGATTGTTGAATGTTTGTCCATTATATTTTAATGAAATGATTATTCAAATAATTCTGTAAAGGAATTAAAGACTTCATCTACAGAAATAGAATTAATAAAATTAGTTTTTGATTTAATGGCTCT
The DNA here is from genome assembly GCA_037444745.1 of Ignavibacteriales bacterium. Lineage (GTDB taxonomy): Bacteria > Bacteroidota > Ignavibacteria > Ignavibacteriales > Ignavibacteriaceae > IGN3. The sequence continues at coordinate 55,115 of JBBILT010000008.1, read as the reverse complement.
AAATTTTTCAGACAGTGGCTGCCAGCTTACAAAGTTCCATTCATAATCCGGATATAATGCAATTATCGGTTTGTTGAAAGCTGAACCAATATGTACTGCAGCGGTATCCGGAGAAATTAATAAATCACATAAGTAAATATATGATGCGTAATGATGAAATGAATAATAAGTCTGTTTAAAAATCTTATCACTATTCAATTTATTATTAATTGCATTACTTAGATATTTATCTTTTTCAGTAGTCAAAACAACAAAAATTACTTCCGGATACTTTGAATTTAATTTTTTAATCAATTGAACCCAATTTTCTATTTTCCAGTATCTTATTTCCGCACCTGCAGAAATATTTAATGCGACCAACTTTTTATCATTTATAAAATCTTTTAATTGATTTACAATATCAAAATATTCTTTGTTCCCAAGATATAATTTGGGATGCACTTCGTCATCGGATAATGAAATACCAAGCTCCTTAAGCAAGTGTTTAATTCTAAAAATAATATGAGTTTCATCTTTGAGCGGCTGCGGGATTAGATCTTTATTTTTTTCATCGGATGAAAAACTAAACCCAACAACTCTTTTTGCTCTAAGTAATTTTCGAAAAACTTTTGATGTTGTTGATGGATCGTCGTTTAAATCAATTACAAGATCAAAATTATTTTTTCTTAAACTTAATAACGTAAAATAAATAGAAAGATTTTTTTTTGTTAAGATGAGATGATCAATATCCTTATTGTACTTTAAAACTTCTTGATTTGTTTTTAAGGTTAGAAGTGATATTTCAATATCAAAATATTTTTTCTTCAAAGCTTCAAAAACAAAAGAAGAAATTATTATATCGCCAATTTTCCCTAAACGGACAATTAGAATTTTTTTATTCCGAAGGTCAAGCATTATTTCATTTAGATTATTTTATTAATAATGAGCGTATTTTTCCCATCACATCATTGGAGTTTAATTCCCTCATACATTCGTGTTGTAAAGGACATACAAGCTTATTACAGATTATACAATCCAAATCTTCCTTAATTATAAAATCTGAATTTGGAGAATAAGGTCCGTGAGATTTTGGATTTGTAGGTCCGAAAATTCCAAGTGTTGGAACGCTGAGTGCAGCAGAAATATGCATTGGTCCTGAGTCATTTGCAATTACAAGATTGCATTTAGAAATAATTGCAGCCATTTGAACAAGGCTTGATTTTGGTGCAAGTAAACAATCATCACTTAAATTTAATTTGATAAAGTCAGCATCGCTTTCATCACCGGGACCCCAAAGGACAAGAATTTTACAATTAAAATCATTGATTGCTTCTTTACAAATTTCCACCCATTTACTTTTATCACATCTTTTAGAATCCCAGCCGCCGGCGGGAATTATTCCAAATACCAATTTATTATTTAAGTTATTTTCGCTAAAAAATTCATCTGCTATTATTTTTTCTACTTCGCCTGTGTAGTAATGAATTTTTTTTGATATGATATTTACTCCAAGCGGCTTAAGTAACTCCAGATTATGTTCTGCGGAATGATGCTCACCTTTTTCTGAAGTTCCTAAAATATTATAAGCATACTTCCTTCCTCGGTAAGCAAAACCAACTTTGAATTTAGCACCCGAAAAAAAAGTAATTTGTGCAGTTCTTGGATTTGACCAAAGATCAATAATTATATCATACTTTTCTTTACGTAACCTCCACGCAACTTTTAGAGGGAACTCTGTTTTTTGCATAGTCAGAATTTTATTTACTAACGAATTGTATTTTAAAGCAGGTTTAACAAAATGCTCAGTTAAATAATCTACTTTAGCATTTGGGAAATGATTGTGGAGATTATCCAGAACAATAGTAGATAAAACTACATCGCCAATTCCACGTGGTTTAATACAAAGTATCTTTTTTATTTCAGATTGATTTATTTTCATTCTATTTCTTTAAAACATTTAATAGAACTAAACTGCAAAAAGTAAATATTAAATTATAAGTTGCAATGTATAACCATTAGAAAATGTCCTTTCGATCAGCGAAAAAAATCTTATAATTAAAGCTTACAGATTTCTCTACCTGCCTGTCCGGTAGGCAGGTCGAAGACTCCATTGAAATGAATCATTTGATTTATGCAACTAACTTTCATTCTAATGTGCGTCAAGCCAATTGTCTCCAATTCCTGTATCAACCAATACTGGAACTTTTAAAGGAAGAGCAGATTCCATAATGTTTTTAATCAATGGTCTGAGGTCTTCAACTTCATTTTTATGCGCATCAAAAACTAATTCATCGTGTACCTGTAAAATCATTTTAGTTTTTGTATTACTTTTTTTCAATTCGTTATAAATTTTTATCATTGCAAGTTTAATCATATCAGCAGCGGTTCCCTGTATAGGCATGTTGATTGCAACTCTTTCTTCAAATTGCCTTACAACCCGATTGTTACTATTAATATTCTTTAAATATCTTCTTCGTTTCATTAAAGTTTCGGCGTAACCATTTTCCTGTGCAAGACGAACTGAATTATCCATAAATTCTCTTACACGTTTAAAAGTTTTGAAATAAGTATCAATAATTTCTTTAGCATGAGTTTGAGTAATGCCTAATCTTGTTTTCAGACCAAACGGTCCAATGCCATAAAGAATTCCAAAATTAACTTCTTTTGCTTTTCGTCTCATATCCGGTGTTACATCTTTTGGATTTACTTTAAACACTAAAGCAGCGGTGCTTCTGTGTATATCCTCGCCATCATTAAATGCTTTGATCATAGCTTCATCTTCACAAATCGAAGCCATTATTCTAAGTTCTATTTGGCTGTAATCGGCACTAAGTATAACATAATTTTTATCACGAGGTATAAAAGCTCTTCGGATTTCTTTTCCCATTTCTGTCCTGATGGGGATATTTTGAAGATTAGGATCATTGCTTGATAATCTTCCTGTTGATGCTACAGTTTGGTTATAACTGGTATGTATTCTTCCCGTTTTTTTGTTGATAATGTTTGGAAGAGCATCTGCATAAGTTGATTTCAGTTTTGATGCCTGACGATAATTTAAAATCAGATCTATAATCTCATGTTCACCGCGAAGATATTCTAATGATCGCGCGTCTGTTGAAAATCCGGTTTTTGTTTTCCTTCCTGTAGCAAGATTAAGTTTTGTAAAAAGTATTTCTTGCAATTGTTTGGGAGAGTTAATATTAAATTCACATTCTGCAACTTTATAGATTTCAGAAGTGTAATTATCCAAAAGTATCTGTAAATCTTTACTAAATAATTTTAAAGCAGCTACATCTATCTTCACACCTTCAAACTCCATATCTTCTAATACTGGAACTAATGGAAACTCAATGTTATAAGCAACTCTTTCAATTTTCTGTTTCCTTAATTCCGCATCCAAACATTCATATAATTTAAAAGTAATATCAGCATCTTCGGCGGAGTAATTTGATATTGCACTCAATTCAATTTCAAAAATTTTAGATGGATCTTTTTTCGATCCAATTAATTCTGATAAAGGAATTGGTTTATAATCAAGATATTTTTCTGATAAATCATCCATTCCATGCTTTTGATCTGGATCAATGATGTAGCTTGCAAGCATTGTATCAAAGTAAAAGTTATTTACTTCAATCGATAAACTTCTTAGAACACCAATATCATATTTACCATTTTGGCAGACCTTTTTTATTTGATTATTCTCAAAAATCTTTTTAAATAATTTTATAAAAATATCTAACGGAAATCTATTACTAAATCGATTTTCGAAAAGTCCTGATTCCTTGTATAATGGATTGATGGGAATAAAATAAGCTTCATTCGGTTTTAAACAGAATGAAACTCCCGCCAATTTAACTTCAAATGTATTCAAGCTGTCAGTTTCGGTATCAAAGACGAATATTTTTGATTGACTTAATTTTGTAGCCAAATCTTTTACATCTTTTTCTTCAGTCAGCAAATGATAATTTACGTCTTTTTTATTAAATGATTTAATAATCACTGGGTCTTCTTCTTTTATAGGAGTTTCTTGCTTATGATTATTTTCATAAAATTTTAACAATTTTGTATATAACGTTTTAAACTCCAGTTCAAAGAATATTCTCTTTACTTTTTCAAAATCGGGATTGGTAAACTTAGTTTTCTCAAAATCTATTTCAATCGGAACCTCGCAATGTATGGTGGCAAGTTCTTTTGAAAGGAAAGCGTTTTCTTTATTATCTTCAAGCTTCTTTTTAATTCCTGCTTTTTCAATCTCATTAATATTTTTATAGATATTTTCAATAGTTCCAAATTTTTGAATCAACGGAACTGCACTCTTTGGTCCAATTCCTGCAACACCTGGAATATCATCACTGGCATCACCGATCAAAGCTAAATAATCAATCATTAAATTAGGTTCAAATCCCAACTCATCAATTACTTTTTGTTTATCATAAAGGATGGCTTCATCTGTAGATCTGCCTGGTCTAATCACCTTAACTCTTTCAGTTATTAATTGAAAATAATCTTTATCTGGTGTTATGGCAAAAGATAGAAGACCAATCTTTTCAGCTTTTTTTACTGCCGTACCAACAATGTCATCAGCCTCAAATCCGGGCTTTATATAAAAGGGGATATCGAGCGCTACAATAATATCTTTTATTCTTTGAATCTGTGGAATCATATCTTCAGGCATCGCTTGTCTGGATGATTTATAAGATTCATATCTCTCATGTCTAAAAGTTTTTTCTTTTGAATCAAAGGCAACAGCTAAATAATCAGGTTTCTGATCTTCAAAAACTTTTATAAGCTGAGTTAAAAATCCGTAAACCGCAGATGTAGGTTCACCTTTACTATTGTTTAATGGTCTATTAATAAATGCAAAATAAGCTTTATATGCTAAAGCCAAAGCATCAATTATTACAAATTTTTTATCAAGCATTATGTTTTTTCTTTAGGATTATTTCTAATTCTTTATTTGAAAATAAACATTAAATGTAAAACTATGAATAGCAGATAGAATTAAAAGAAGTTTAATTATCAGGAAAAAATTGTTTTCAATTGTCAACTGATTATATTTCAGCCATATTTTTTCAATAATATAACAAGGTTGAAATTTTGAAGAATTAGATTATTTTTTTTGTGATTTAATTCTTCAATAAATTAAACAATGGAACATACCAAATCCAGCGACTTCAAAAATATCATTAAGGCAATGGGGATAGTATTCGGCGATATTGGAACAAGCCCTATTTATACACTGACAATAATATTTACGTTAACTACACCTTCAAAAGAAAATGTTTTTGGAGTTCTATCGTTAATATTTTGGACATTAATTTCATTAGTAACAATCCAGTATGCCTGGTTAGCGATGAGTTTAAGCATACGTGGTGAAGGCGGAATTATCGTTTTAAAAGAAATACTAATCTCTACTTTAAAAAAAGGAAGAAGAGTTGCTTTCATTTCTTTTCTCGGATATATCGGTGTTTCACTTTTGATGGGTGATGGAGTGATAACTCCTGCTATCAGCATTCTATCAGCAGTTGAAGGATTAAAACTGATTCCAGGCTTAGAAAATATTGGTCTAAACACGATCATAATTATTACCTCAGTAATAACCATTTTATTATTTGCTATACAATTTAAAGGGATAAATAAAGTAGCAATTTCATTTGGACCGATAATGTTTTTGTGGTTCCTTGCATTATTCCTTTCCGGATTATTTTATTTGCTGCACACTCCTCAAATAATATCAGCTTTTAACCCTATTTATGCCATAGAATTTTTTGTTCACAATGGATTGCCGGGATTTTTTATTTTAAGCGAAGTAATTTTATGCGCAACAGGAGGTGAAGCCCTTTATGCCGATATGGGTCATTTGGGTGGTAAACCAATACGACAAGCCTGGTCATTTATATTTTTTGCTTTAGTCATTAATTATTTTGGACAGGGTGCTTATGTTTTGGAGCATCATGATACTACTCAAGCCTTATTCAAACTAGTAAGCACATCTTATAATATATTTTATATTCCATTTTTAATCCTAACTTTGATGGCGACCATTATTGCATCACAGGCGATGATTAGTGCAGTTATGTCATTAATTTTTCAAGGAATAAATCTTGGAATATTTCCTTTGATGAGAATTAAATACACATCTACGGAACTTAGATCACAAATTTATATTCCTTCTGTTAATTGGATTTTATTGGCAGCAGTAATATTAATGATTCTAATATTTAAAGAGTCCTCAAACCTTGCTGCGGCATACGGCTTGGCAGTTACCGCAACAATGTTTATTAGTTCGATATTTATAGTTGCTATTTTAAAGAACAGAAAAGAATATTTAAAAATGGCTGTTGCATTAATTATTTTATTAATCACATTTAGTTATTTGGTAGCTGTAACCCATAAAATTCCCTACGGTGGTTATTGGTCTATCATAATTGCATCAATAGCATTATTAATAATGTGGTTATGGATTGCAGGTATGAGTAGATTAAGAAAATATTTGCGGTCCGTTTCGATGGATGTATTTACAGAAAGTTTTAAACAAATTTATGAAACCGGAAATTTTGTTAAAGGAGAGGCACTTTTCTTTACTAAAAACTCTAATGTGGTTTCACCATATATTTTGCACTGCATGTTTAGAACAGGAATTATGTATGAAAAAAATGTTCTTGTGTCCGTTGAAAATACCGATCATCCTTACGGTGTAAAATTAGATAAATATGAAGAGATTACACCTGGATTATTTTCCGTTCGGATACTTTATGGATATATGGAAGTTCCCAATCTGCCCGTGTTATTTAAGGAATGGGGATTCCATGGAAAAGCTATTTTCTATGGAGCGGAAGAGATTAAAACTGATAAGCCGTTATTAAAATTATTTATCGTTCTGAAAAAAATAGCACCAAACTGGATTAGTTATTTTGATTTTCCTTACAACAAATTACACGGAGTAGTAACCCGAATTGAAATTTAATTTTTTTTATTTAATCTAAAATTATGAAACTACTTAACTTATTTTTTATCGTACTAACTATTACAAACATTTCCTGTGCACAACATAAAGTTGATACACTTTATGTTGCAAATTGGAATCTTGAAAATCTTTTTGACACAATAGACGATCCCAAAACTGAAGATGAAGAATTTATTATCGGTGGTATAAAAGAATGGAGTAATGAAAGATTAGATAAAAAACTTTATAATATAGCAAGAGTCATTCGATCGATGAATAATAACAACGGTCCCGATCTGCTTGGAGTTGTGGAAGTTGAACATCAAAATTTATTGGATACGATGCTAATTAAATATCTAAACGATAAATCATTTAAAATTGCCTACCTCGAATCGCCTGATGGAAGAGGTATTGATAATGGAATTATTTACAATTCGAATAAATTTTCTCTTTTAGATATTAAAGGGCTTACGATAGATTTGGGTAATGGATCAAATACTAGATTAATTTTGGATGGTTCATTTTTATTTGAGAAAAAAGACACGATACATTTTTTTGTTAATCATTGGCCTTCTCGCAGAGGCGGTGAAGATGAAACTGAAGGGAAGAGAATAATAGCTGCAAAAACTTTAAGAGCTGAAATTGAATTCTTATTTGGTAAAAATAAAAATAACAAAATAATTATTGTCGGAGATTTTAATGATGAGCCAACAAATTTATCTGTTACAGATTATTTAAAAGCCGCACCATTTTTCTGTGATTCTCTCGAATCCGGCAAACTAAAAGAGGATAAACAAACTGATTTATTTAATTTGGCATATAAGAGTTGGTTTGATGGTAATGGAAGCTTTTTTTATAAGGACGATTTTAATATGCTTGATCAAATAATTATTTCTAAAGAACTATTGTTAGGCGATGATATAAAATATGTCTGCAATTCGTTTGAAGTTTATAAACCATATTTAATGGTTACACGCACTGGAAAATTTAAAGGTGCACCATTTCCTACTTACGGCGGCTCAAGATATTTAGGCGGATACAGTGATCATTTTCCTGTTATTGCTAAATTTATTTTTAATTAGAGAAATTAAATGGATAAAATATTAATAATCATTGGAGCAAACGGTGCTCTTGGTAAAGGTGTTACAAAAACATTATTACAAAAAGACTACGATGAAGTTTATTTATTTGACTTTAAATTTGATCAGACTATTTCTGAGCCAAGGATTAAACAATTCACTGTTAAAGATTTAAGTATTGAAAAGAATGTTATGGCTGCTTTGTACGAAGTGAAAACAAATGAAAAAACAAAGTTGTTTTTATTTTCCACTATTGGCGGTTACTATGGCGGTACCAGTGTTTGGGAAACAGAAGAAATTGATTTTGACAGAATGATGAACATGAATCTTAAATCAAATTTTTTTATTGCAAAACATTTTGCATCATTGATTAAAAAAAGTTATGGCGGCTCGATCTGCTTTACTTCTGCTTATACTTCAGATCACCCAGAAGAGCTAAAATTTTCTTATGGTGTATCAAAATCAGCTGTAAATTATTTAGTAAAAACATTATCACTTGAGGCTGTTAAAATAAATTTATCGGTAAATGCAATCGCACCTTTAATAATTGATACACCAGCTAATCGTGAATGGATGAAGAATGCGAATTATGAATCCTGGATGAAGCCTGAGGAGATTGGCGAATTAATAAATTCTTTATTTGACAATTACAATTTCGTATCTGGAAATATCATAGAATTAAAAAATAGATTTCAAAGATAAATCTATCGTTAAACTATTTTGTTTAATTATTTTAATAAGGCACTTTAAGCAAAAGTAATTTTTAGATCATTCCGAACTTGTTTCAGAATCTCAATTGGTTGAAATTTTTGATGCTGAAATGAGTTCAGTATTACAGTTGCACAACCTAACTCAAAAAATTATATTGATAAAAAAATATTAGGAAATTATTATTTGGAGAATTAGTAACTATGAATCTTAAAGAAAAAATAAACAATGATTTAAAATCCGCAATGAAATCAGGTGATAAAATAAGACTTAATGTTGTTCGTTCAATCAGAGCACTTATTTTGGAATTTGAGAAAAGCGGTGCAAATAAAGAACTAACTCCTGAAGATGAAATTAAAATGCTAAGTACTGCAGCTAAAAAAAGGAAGGACTCAATTGAACTATTTAGGAATGCAGGCAGGAATGATCTTGTTGATATAGAAGAATCAGAGCTAAATATTTTGATGAATTATCTCCCAAGACAAATGGATGAGAGCGAAATTAGAAATGCAGTTGTAAGATTAGCATCTGAAATCGGGGCTAAAACAAAAGATGACTTTCCAAAGTTGATGCCCCTGGTTATGAAAGAATTGAAAGGCAAAGCAGATGGTAAATTAGTTAAGTTAATTGTAGATAACTTTTTGGTTGCAAATTGAACTTCATCGATATTATTATAATAGCAGTCGTGGTTATTGGATTTATTCTTGGATTCAAAGATGGTTTTGTTAGAAAATTAATTGGCATAACTGGATTTATTGTCGCAATAATTTTAGCTGTTTTACTTTCTAATTCTTTCGGAAAATTTATTGAATCCGTTTTTGGAATAGAATATTATCTTGCGGAAATACTCGGTGGAGTTCTTGTATTTGTTGCCATTATGATTGTTACTACAATTCTTAAAAGAGTCATTCATCCGTTTGATAAGGTCAACAACTTAATCAATCAATTAGTAGGCGGCTTTGTTGGAGTAATACAGCTATTATTTTTAATGAGCGCTATTTTACTGTTATTAAATATTTTTAATTTTCCTAGTAAGAAAATACAGAACGCATCAATACTCTATAAATATGCTTATGGAATTATTCCAACCTCAATTAATTATTTGAAGGATTATACTCCTAATACAGAAGACTTAATTAAAGATTACATCAATCATAAAGATTCCAATCAATGATAGATCAAGCAATCCTTGATAAGTTTGAGTTCAGCAAAGTTTTAAATTACATTTCAAATTATTCTATAACCGAAAAAAGTAAACTTCTAATAAATTCACTTTATCCTTCTCAAGATCTTAATCTAATTACCAGAGAAGGGACTTTGATAAATGAAGCAAAAGAAATAGTAAATCTTATTGGCTCGCCTCCAATTGACTACTTGCCCGATCTTGAAAAACCACTTTCTGAAAGTAAGATTGAGGGTGCCGTTCTTACTAGCTCTAAAATTCTTGAAATCCTAAAGCTTGCAAAAATATCCAGACTTCTATTTCAGTTTTTGAAAAACGAGATAAAACCCGAATCATACTTTTATCAAATTATTCCTGATCTATTTATTGATAAAGTATTTGAACATCAAATTGAAAAAATTATTAACGATCAAGGTGAAGTAAAAGAAAATGCAAGTTCAACTCTCTCAGAAATACGCAAAGATATAAACAGCAAACGAAATGATTTAGTAAGATCAATCAATCGAATCATTAAAAATTTAAAAGAAGATGATATTGTTCGTGAAGATTATTTAACGCTGCGTGATGGCAGAATGGTCATTCCAATCAAATCAGAACACAAGCGGCATATACGCGGCTTTATTCATTCCGAATCTTCAACAGGACAAACAGTTTATATCGAACCGGAAGAAACTCTTGATCTTAATAATGATATTGTTTCACTTTCATTTGCAGAAAAAAGAGAGATAGATCGTTTACTAAAAGAAATTACAAAGTTAATAGGAGAGGCAAGTGAAAAACTTAAAGCATCGTTGATAACCATTTCATATATTGATTCAATTTTTGCTAGAGCAAAATATTCGATAGAGATAATTGGCTCTTTTCCACAATTAAATGTTACGAAACCGATTAATATTTCAGATGCAAGACACCCAATTCTTTTTAAAAAATTAGGCAGACAAAATACAGTACCTCTTAATTTTGAATTATTGAATGACAAAGTTGTAGTAATTACTGGACCAAATGCCGGCGGAAAAACAGTGGTGCTGAAAACAATTGGGATCCTCAGTTTGATGCTGCAGTCTGGTATTCATATTCCTGTTAACCCTGATTCTAATTTTCATATCTTTAAAAATATTTTATTAGATATCGGTGATCAGCAATCTATTGAAGATGATTTATCAACATTCAGCTCACATTTAAGAAATCTCAAAAATATTCTTGAGGAAGCAGATAAAGATACTTTAGTTCTGCTGGATGAAATTGGGACAGGTACCGATCCATCCGAAGGTTCTGCTTTAGCAGCAGCAATTCTAAAAAGGTTATTAGAAAAAGGATCAATCGTATTTGCATCCACACATCATGGTAGTTTAAAAATATTTGCATATAATTTAGATGGTATGCAAAATGCAGCCATGCAATTTGATCATAAGAATTTATCACCAACTTATGTCTTTAAATTAGGCATACCGGGATCAAGTTATGCTTTTGAAATTGCACACCGCACAGGTTTATCGGATGAAGTTCTGTCAGATGCCAAAAATTATATTGATTCAGATAAACACAATGTGGAAAAATTTCTTTCAGATCTAGAAGAAAAGTCCCAAAAACTGTCTATTAAATTAAAAGAATTAGAATTAGAAAATTCACGCATAACAAGTTTGTCTAATGATTATAAAAAAAGTTATGAAAAATTAGAGCACGAAAAAAAGGATATACTTAAAAAAGTTAAATCGGAAGCAGAAGATTACCTTGATGGAATAAATAACAAAATTGAAAATGTTATTAAGGAGCTGCGAGAATCCAACGCAAGTAAAGATGTAATTAGAAATGCACATCAAATTATTAAGGAAATAAAAAAAGTAAATAAAGATATCATTAGCGATGAAACTGTAATTTTAGAAAGCGATAAAGAATTTGAAGTTGGGGATTTTGTCGGGATAAATAAATCTGCTGCAGTTGGAAAAGTTTTGGAGATCAATAAAACAAAAAATAAAGCCACGGTTTTGGCTGGATCCATCAAGATTCAGGTTAAGCTTGAAGATCTTTTTCACACTAAAGTAAAAAAGGATGAAACAGTTAGCACAAAATATTCTTCATTCAATATTTCACAAGCAAAATATCGTCTTGATTTAAGGGGTCAAAGATCAGATGAATCTGAATTTGAGATAATAAAATTTTTAGATGATGCTTATCAGTCTGGAATGGACCGAGTTGAAATCCTTCATGGTAAAGGAACAGGAGCATTGAAAAAAACTGTTTGGGATATTTTAAAAAGTTATGAAAAAACTAGATCATATTACTTTGCCCCGGTTGAATTTGGCGGTGAAGGAATTACGATAGTAGAATTAAAATAGGAATCATCTTGTTTAAAAAAATATTAATCGCCAATAGAGGAGAAATAGCAGTAAGAATAATTAAAGCTTGTAAAGAGCTTGGTATTAAAACTGCAGCAATTTATTCTGATGCCGATATTACCAGCTTACATACCAGATTGGCTGATGAATCATATTGTGTTGGTAATCCAATTGCAAGTGAATCGTATCTAAACAAAAAGAAAATAATTACTCTTGCAAAACAAATTGGTGCTGATGCAATCCATCCCGGTTATGGTTTTTTTTCTGAAAACGCTTCATTTATAGAGGCTGTAGAAAAAAGCGGAATAACTTTTATTGGTCCGTCTCCAAAATCAGTAACAATGATAGGTAGTAAAACAGCGGCGCGAACTTTAATGCAAAAAAATGGTGTCCCAATTGTTCCAGGTTCAACTGAAGGGATAAAAAATATAAATGATGGTTATATAGTAGCACAAAAGGTTGGGTATCCAATTCTATTAAAAGCTTCCTCAGGTGGTGGTGGTAAAGGTATGCGCAGAGTCAATTCAAAAGAAGAGTTTGAGTCAGCCTTTGAATCAACTAAGCGGGAAGCCTTAAAAGCATTTGCTAATGATGATATTTATATTGAAAAATTTATAGAAAACCCTAAACATATCGAAGTTCAAATCATCGCTGATAAACATGGCAATTACCGACACGTATTTGAACGCGAATGTTCGATTCAAAGAAGACATCAGAAAGTAATTGAAGAATCTCCATCCTCTTTTGTTGATAGCCCGACAAGAAAAAAGTTAACTGATGCTGCTTTGAACGCCGCTAAAGCTTGCAATTATTATAATGCAGGTACGATTGAATTTTTAATGGATTCGAATAAAGAATTTTATTTTCTGGAAATGAATACAAGAATTCAGGTTGAACATCCTGTAACGGAATTGATTACAGGAATTGATTTGGTGCGAGAACAAATTTTAATAGCAGCCGGCAATAAGATTTCATTTTCTCAAGAAGATATAAAAATAAATGGATATGCACTTGAATGTAGAATTTACGCAGAAGATCCATCTAACAATTTTATGCCATCTACCGGAAAAATAAACAACTACAGTGAACCTAACGGCCCAGGCATAAGAGTGGATTCTGGTTTTACAAGTGGTTCAGAAATATCGATCCATTATGATCCGATGATTGCGAAATTAATTTGTTGGGATAAAGATAGAGCAGCGGTCAATAATAGAATGCAGCGTGCATTAAATGAATATCAAATCTCAGGTGTTGTAACAAATATTTCATTTCTAAAAAATATTTTGCAAACTGATTTATTTAAAGAAGGGAAGTATGATATCCATTTTATAGATAAATTATTTAACAGTAATTCTGATCAGTTTAATAATGAAGTTAATAATGATTTAGAAGATGCCGCCTATTTATTTGCTGCTTTAATTAAATCACAAAAAACGAAAATGAAAAGCAAAAAAAGCGATGATTATGATAATAGATGGAGGGAACAATTATATGATTGAATATTTTGTTAAATCCGATGAGAAATGCAAAGAAGTAAAAATTTTGGATGATGAATATTTTAATATAGATGGAGTTAAGAAAAAATATTCATTGTTAGAAATAGACGAAACCAAATATTTGCTGAAAATTGAAAATAAATTTTACGAGGCAGTATTGCAGTCAAATCATAATGGAATGATAGAAATATTAATTAACCAGAATTCGTTCAAACTAAATGTTTTAACATCTCTTCAGGAAAAAGCGTTTAAATTAATTAGTGACACTTTAAAAGCACAAGTATCATTTCACAAAGTAAAATCACCAATGCCTGGCTTAGTCTTAAAGATAAATAAATCAATCGGAGACAATGTTAATAGGGGTGAAACTATACTTGTCCTTGAGGCAATGAAAATGGAAAATGAAATTAAATCGCCAGTTGAAGGGGAAATAACAGATATTTTTGTTAAGTCGGGATCTGTCATAGAAAAAAATACTTTACTCTTTAGTGTTAAATAATTTGTTATTTACGAAAAATTGCTAATTTTAGTTAAATACATATCAATAACTTTCATCAGGAGGAGAGAATTGAAATCTTTACTAGTTCTTTTTATGGTTTCATTAATGTTGATTTCCACTGAAGTTTATGCAGGTGGATTTCAATTAAATGAGCACGGAGCTAGGGCTCTAGCCCTCGGAGGTGCATTTACAGCAGTTGCAAATGATCCTTCTGCAATTTATTGGAATGGTGCAGGATTATCGCAACTTACAGGCACTAACATAATGATCGGTACTTCCTTAATTTCTCCACAAAGTACTTTCCGTGGCGTTGCACCGGATATAACTAAATACAGAGCAAAAAATCTTGTTTTTTTCCCAACTCACTTTTTTGCTTCTCACGCTTTCAACGAAAAATTTTCAGTTGGTTTAGGTTTTACTACACCATTTGGTTTAGGAACCGAATGGGCTGATGACTGGGTTGGTAAATACCTTGCAACTAAAACATCATTAATGACTTTTATAGTTACACCTGTTGTAACTTACACACCGATAAAGTCATTGTCTATCAGCGCTGGATTTATTTATAGCTTTGCGAACGTTACAATTGAGAGAAAAAGCCAGCTTAGTACGATTTTAGCCCAAGATGCATCCGTAAAATTAGAAGGCGATGACAAATTTGCTTATGGATTTAATGCTGGAATAATGTTTAAACCAACAACTTACTTATCACTGGGAGCTTCTTATCATAGCGAAGTAAAGTACGATTTTAAGGGAACCGCTGTAACGACTGGACCTGCACAATTTGCTTCAAGTTTACCTAATGGTGATATAACCGCCGAATTAACTACTCCTCAAAACATTGCCGTTGGTGTGGCAGTTGATGTTACTGATAGGATTAAGGTTAGTGCTGATTATCAATATGTTGGCTGGTCAAGTTATGATTATTTGAATGTTGATTTTGCTGATGCTAAATATACTGATATATCTTCTTCAAGACTTTATGATAACTCCTATATTATTAGATTAGGTGCTGGTTACAGATATAACGACCAACTAACATTTATGGGCGGCGTTTATTTTGATAATAATCCTGTATCCACAAAATATTTGAATCCTTCTTTACCTGAGGCAGATAGATTAGGACTAAGTTTTGGAGTTGAAGGAAGGATATTTGAAAACCTCACAATCACTGGTTCATATCTTTTCATTCGCGCAAAACAGTTAACCGTTTCAGATTCTGAAGAAATATATTCAGGACCAAGCAGTACGTTTAATGGCACTTATAATTCCAGTGCTAATATCTTTTCACTTGGTTTTGTATTTAGTTTATAAGGAGGAAATTTTAAAATGAAAATAAAATTAATAGCTTCTATATTTTTAAGCACACTTATTTTTATAAGCTGCGATGATTACACTGATTTAACACCGCCAGTAAAAGATAAAGTAAGCGGCAGTGCAAATTTTGCAAGATATGTAGCATTAGGGAATAGCATAACTGCAGGTTATCAATCGGGTACTTTATATCAGAGTGCACAAGTTTATTCTTATGCAAATCTTATTGCCAAACAAGTAGGAACAAACTTTGAAATGCCATTAATTTCTGATCCTGGATTAGGTGGAAGAATGGAAATTCAAAGTCTATCTCCATTTGCAGTTTATACAAATTCCTCTTCTGGTGTACCACTAAATTTAAATTATCCTGCACCATATAATAATTTAGGTGTACCAGGAGCATTAATATATGATGTCTTATTTGCAAAGAGTTCAACTACTTGTGCTTCCTATTTATTCGCAAATAGTCCTAATCCTTATTTTGATATTATTTTAAGAAACAATGTATTAAATTTAGGAACACCGTTAGAACAAGCATTATCACAGGCTCCAACATTCATTACACTTTGGATTGGTAATAACGATGTACTCGGTTATGCAACAAGCGGTGGAACTTCACCTGCTGCACCAACTCCAACTGCTAATTTTCAACAATTATTTGGTGGTATTGCGCAAGGATTATCTCAGTATACAACTCAATCTCATGCTGGTGTAGTAGTTGCAAACATCCCTAATGTTGCAGCAATTCCATTTTTTACAACCGTTGGTTTACAGATGGCGACTAATACAAGTATACCTTGGAGTGCTCTTCCATTAGGTTTTGTATATCAAAAAGCTGGTGAAACCGGAATGGGTAGTGGCTCAGCAACTCAACAGGATTTATTAACTGGTAAGGTATTAGTAACTCTTTTAGGAAGTACTTATGCCACTTTACTAGGACAACCAACAGGAAAATTTTATAAAGATAAACATTTCCCAGCATTGCCAGCAGGCGTGGATACAACAAAGCCCTTTGGTTTTCATCCACAAAATCCTTTTCCAAACGCTTACGTTTTGGATGATGGCGAAATAACAATTGCTAATAATGCTGTTACAAGTTATAACTCAATTATAGCAGGATTAGCGCAAACATTTGGTTTTGGTTTAGTTGATATTAATACCAAATTCAACCAATTCAGAGCTGCCGATTTTACTGGTGGAACCGTTATTAATGGAATAAACTTCAAAACATTTTATGTACAAGGCGGATTATTCGGTCTTGATGGGGTTCATCCTTCAAGCCAGGCACATGCCATTGTGGCAAATGAATTTATTAAAGTTATAAATAGTAAGTTCAGTTCAAATATTCCATTGATTGATGTATCATCAATTCCGGGCAGCTTAGTTTTACACAAGGCTGTTCAATTCAAAGATGGATATCCAGTAATTCCAGCAGAAGTATTTGATCATTTATTGTTTTAACAATTAATAAATATTTTTTATAAGGGATGGATTGCCATCCCTTTTTTTTATACATTTTGATTGAACAAAATTAAGGCTTAATAATGAAATCGATTATCACTTCAGTAATTATAATCTTCATTGGAACATTCTTTATCAGTTGCACAACTTCACAGCAATCAAGTGGAGAAGATCAGGTTTACGTGTTTGATGATATTCCTAAAGAAAATACAATCGATGCACCTAAAACAGGGGAGTATCCTAACTTAAATCAAACATATTACGTTGTTCAGATTGGTGCTTTCACTACAAAAGAAAAAGCAGAATCTTTTTCTGAAATGAGTAAATCAAAATTAAAAAACAATATTAGCATTACTTATAGTGATGCCGTAAAACTATACGTTGTTCAGATAACTCCTTTTTACAAATCAAAAAAGGAAGCTGAATTAGTAAGAGATGAAATAAAATTGAATTCTGAATTTAGCGACGCCTGGATTGTGGCAATAAATAAATAAAAATAAAAGGCTGATCAATTTGATCAGCCTCTCTATATATCATCTTACTTAAATTATTTTATTCATACCAACTAACCACTCTATAATATTTAGTTCCTGGGAAATAGGGAGGTCGAACTTTAAGAAACCTTGTATCAAATTTATGAACATAACTATAGCCATGTACTGGAACATAATGGCCATTTATTAGTTGATAAGTCGCTGTAGCTTGCACTCGTTGACCGATTACTCCACCAACTAAATTCATCTTATACGCTGTAGAATAACTGCTGTAATTATCAATAACCAATCCATCCTTTTGTGAGAAAATTGAACCGTGTATATTTATATCTCCTCTAGAATTATCGTAAGTAACCCTTACTAAGTTTTCAGCTACCATTCCAAGCATATCATCGCTTGCTGGATTCGTCAAAGGATTTTTCTCATATTGAATACTATTTACGATTTGTATTTGTCCAAGACTTGCATCAGTACCCTTTTGAGAAGCAACTATGGTTGCTCTTCCGTTTAATGTACCTTGAACAGTAATATTACCTTTCTCAACATAAATAACACCATTCGGTGCAAGTGAAGTTAAAGGAACAGTTTTAACGGCTGTCCAGCTACCAGAACCAATCTTTTGTTTATACTTTACAGTTCCATCTGCCTGAAAATTTAAATCAACATAAGATGCTTTTCCTTTATTGGTTGTATCTCTAAATATCTTTCCATTTTGATATGCTGCAATTCGTATGGCTGAAGTGTCAAATTCTAAGGGTACAGGGGCAGTTACTTTTGTTCCGCCTAAAAATTCTGGATGAGAATATTTATCATATAATTTTACACCCTTTGAAGTAGTTGCGGGACCCATAAATATAGGATCTCCAAAACAATTGATCCAATCATTTGCGTGGAATCTTCCCTGAAAAGTATCTCCTGTCGCAGCCCAAACACTATTAAATACATTATAAAAATTTCCAAAAATTGAAAAATTCTCAGGCTCCAAAACAATTTCAACAGTCTTTTGTACACCATTATAACTTCCAACAGAGGTTATTCTTCTGCTATCATAACCCATTGTATCAATATCGACATTAAGTGTACCTTGTGAAAATGAAAGATTAGAAAATCCAGCCATCCAGTTTTTATTTAAGAATAATTTATTTATTGCCATGTTCGCGCCACTAATGGCAATCGCTTCCGCTCTTGCATCACTGTAATAGCTTGAAAAATTTTCTGTTACAGATATACTGCTTTTAAGTATATTTCTGCCAAAAAGTGCAAACAGAACACTGAATAACATTACTAATATAAGTGATACTTTACCACCCATGATCTACCTCTCTTTTTTAATTTCTTTTTAAATTTTTTGATGTAACAGTTAACCTGCGCCAAAATGCCTCTGTGTATTTTTCATCGTAGGCAAATGGGTCTTCTACTCTAAAAGATATTTTAACATAATTTGCATTACCCGGTGATGCTAATGGAGTTGAAAGGGTATCACGAAATGCGTCTAAATATTGAAGTTTAAATTCCGTAACATTATTACTTAATATAAAAGGGATATCGTTATTAACTTTACGATATAAAATTCTGTCACGTGGATTAGGAGTTCCAGTTAAAATATTTGTCCCGCTAACGTAATAAAATACTGTATCATAAGTACCCGATTTATCAACATCAAAAATAAATCTGATAGAGGATGTATCACCAAAAATTACTTTTGGGTCATCGGTTATTTTAGCAGGATCAGCGCAATAACCAATTTTATTAAAATCACTTTCAATAACATTGGCAACATTAACTACTTCAACTTGCAAATTGACATCATGTCCTGTTGCATTATCAACCTGATAAACATTTTGATTTAACCTTAGAAGATTAAGAAGTAATAATCCTCCTAATATTGCTGCTCCAAGTATATCGATTATTGTTGACCAACCCATAAAATTTCCTCAATTAGACTAATTTAATAAATGCCAATAACTAAAAATTGTGGACAATTTAACTGTATCAACCATTGCATCACTAATCACTGAAACTGTCATTTTTTTATGATAGGTTTTGCCAGCAGCTTTTACATCAGGACTGGTTTCAGTTACATAAACAACTGTTGCTCTTATATCAAACGAAGTAGGTCGACCGGTCTGAGGATTTTTTAGTGATAATGAATCTCTATAAAATAAACCATTATAATCATCAAAATCATCAAAATTTGGATAAACTTCACCACCGTCAGGCCCTAATGTTGTTGAAAATTCGGTTTCATTTGCTATTTGTTTAGTGGTATCTAGTACAACCTCATCAAAAACGTGATCCTTAGCTTCTTCAAGCATCGAAGTAGCTAAAGAAGTAGCGACGATTCCAAATTTTGAATTGTATGAGGCTTGAGCAGATGTAAGTTGAATGCTGTTAAATCTTAATACCAAGAAGGATAACAGCATCATTGCACCCATTGTAATCATCATCTGACCGGTATTCATAATATTAAACCATTTTTGTTTTTTAAATTTGCTGTCTAATTAAGTCAAGTATTGAGCCAATAATACATAAGTTATTTTGAGAATATTTAGGACAAATTTGGCAAATTTTTGTTTTGAAATGAGATAATTGCATGGTATTCGATGCGTATTACAATATCTTTTATTTTTTTCTAACAAATTCGAAAGTGGAGTGTTTTACTTGATGTAATTCTACCATCGGTAATATTTACAAGCAGGTTTTTTATTAATTTTTGATTAAAATATTATTGTTATAAAGACAGTGGAATTTCTTATTTACAAACCTTAATTTTATATTAAATTATAAGAGAATTAAATCATAAATCAATTATTTTCACAAATTAATTAGGAGGCCCAAATGGCTTTTTCATTAAATAAAATTATGTTGATTGGAAATCTTGGACGTGATGCTGAAACAAGATTTACTAACACCAATGTTTCTGTTACTGGTTTTTCATTAGCCACCACTCATAGCTATAAAGGCAAAGATGGGAATTGGGTAAATGAAACTACCTGGCACAATGTTACAGTTTTTAATCTTTCGGATTATATGAAGGAACAATTAAAAAAAGGTCGAAAGATTTATGTGGAAGGTCGATTAACAAAACGAGATTACACGGACAAAGATGGTAATAAAAGATATTCAACAGATGTAATTTCTGAAAGAATTATACCTTTAGAAGGTACTGCCAGTGAAAGCAGTGATGTTGAAACAAATAATGCAGTTGAAAGCTCATCGAACAATGAAATTCCACAAGTTGAATCGAATGATGATTTACCTTTTTAATTCTAATTTAAAGAGGAATTATTAATTTTTGGAAATTGAGTGGTTCTACAAAGTAATAATCATATTTGTCTTGCTTTTCGGATCAGCTTTTTTTTCTGGTTCTGAAGTTGCATTATTTTCCTTGGATAAAAAAAAACTTGATTCAAATTTTAATCAGACAGGAATCATTTATCGTTACTTAATCAATTTAATTAGTTTTCCTAGGCGGCTGCTTGTAACAATTCTTATCGGAAATACAATTGTTAATGTAGCCGCTTCTATAGTTGCTGTTACTCTCGCAATTGACATCTCAAACCAATTCGGTTTTTCAATAGACATTATTCTTTCTATTCAAATATTATTAATCACTTTACTTGTTCTGCTATTCGGTGAATTATTTCCCAAATTGATAGCTTCAAAAAATCCGATTAAATTCGCAAAATTAATTGCAATACCATTAAATATATTTAGCGTAATTACCTATCCTATAACTGAATTAATTACAGAAATTTTAAAGTTATCTTCGTCTACACTTAGTTTTAACAAATCGAAATCTGCATTGACTAAGAATGAACTTGTTGATTTAGCTAATATCAGTAAAGAAAAGGGCGCAATTGAAGAGGGAGAACATTCCTTAATAAGCAGTATCGTAACGTTTAGCGCTATTACAGTTAACGAAGTTATGACACCAAGAGTTGATATAATTGCCGTTTCAATTAGTGAAAATTATGAAGGCATTGTAGAAATTATTAAAAATTCGGGGCATAGCAGAATTCCTGTTTATAAAAATAATATTGATGAGATAATTGGAATTGTCTTCGCTAAGGATTTGCTTTATTTTATTAATTCAGACAATTCATTCAAAAATTTTTCTTTAGAAAAATTGGTTAAAAAACCCTTGTTCATTCCGGAGACGAAATTAATTAATGAGTTATTACAAGAGTTCCAGGAAAAGAAAATACATCTTGCCATTGTAGTTGATGAATACGGAGGAACAGCCGGACTAATTAGTTTGGAAGATATAATTGAAGAGGTTGTAGGCGATATTTGGGACGAATTTGATAGAGAAGAAAATACAATTACTGAGGTGGATGTTAATAAGTATATTGCTCTTGGAAAAACTAAATTATTCGATTTAAATGAACAGCTAAATACAAATATTATTTTTAAGGATGATGATTATGATACTTTAGGCGGGCTCATTCTCGACAAGGCAGGAAGTATTCCTAAGGAAGGGTATTCAATTGTGATGAGTGGATTTAAATTTACTGTAAAGGAAATTCAAAAAAAGAGGATAAAAAAAGTAGAGGTTGAAAAACTCAAAACCTGAATTAATATTTCTTTATTTTTACTATAGCCTTGTTTGTTAATTATTTTTATGCTTAAATAAATTGGTGTGCGATATGAAAGATGAAAGAAAAACGGAGATAAAAGTTGGGTTAACTGTCTTGATTGGAATTCTATTCTTCATTTGGATTCTTGGTTGGGCAAAGAATTTTTCTCTTCAATCAAATGAACAGATTATCAAAGTTAATTTTGAAAATGTATCCGGGCTTGAAATCGGTGATCAGGTTACCGTTAATGGATTAAAAAAAGGATATGTAAAAGAAATGAAAGTCGAACCGAATAAAGTCATTATCGAACTTTCAATTGAAAAGGATATTAAGCTTAAAGAAGACGCAACATTTGCAATTTCTATGCTTGATTTAATGGGAGGAAAAAAGGTAGAGGTCTTTCCCGGAGTATCTGATAAATCTTTTGATGAAACCAAAATTGCTGAAGGAAAATTCTACGCTGATATTCCCTCAGTCATGTCACTTTTTGGTTCAGTTCAAGATGATCTTGTAACAGTTTTGAAAGACGTAAAAATTTCACTTCATTCGATGAATAAATATCTTACTGATGAACAATTAAACACAAATGTTCGCAATTCAATTTCTAATCTTAATGAATTAACAAAAAAAATAAATATCATTTTAAGTGAAAATCAAAATAATATTAAAGTCCTTACAAAGAATGCCTTAGAGTTAACAGAAAAAAGCAATGAGATGATTTCAAGCAATAAAGGAAATGTGGAAGAACTTTTAAGGAATCTTAAATCAGTTTTTCAAAAAAGCGATACGCTATTATCAGATTTAAATTCAATTTCCAAAGAGACACGTAATAAACAAAATAACCTCGGCAAACTACTTTATGACGAAACTGTAATTACAGATTTGAAACAAACTTTAAAACAAGTAAATGAACTTACATCAATTCTAATCGAACAATTGAAACATGACGGTATTAATGTCGATGCCAATATTTTCTAAATCAATAAAATATTTCGCTCTTCTATTTTTATTCCCGATCATAATTTTTCCGGAATCACATGATCCAGTTCGTGATAAAAATGGGATGGTAGTTTCAGCAAGTAAACTAGCCACGCAAGTAGGAATTGATATTTTGGAAAAGGGCGGCAATGCAATTGATGCGGCGGCAGCAGTTGGGTTTGCGCTTGCTGTAACTTATCCATCAGCCGGAAATATTGGCGGCGGGGGATTTATGGTAATCCATTTAAAGGATGGGCGTAATACAACAATCGATTACCGCGAAAAAGCTCCATTGAGTGCAAAAGAAAACCTATATTTAGATTCATTAGGTGCTTATGATCCAAACCTTAGCCAATTTGGCGTTACTTCATCTGGTGTTCCCGGCAGCGTTGCTGGATTACTTTATGCTCAAGAAAAATATGGAATACTTCCACTTAAAGATGTTATTCAGCCAGCCATCGATCTTGCAGAAAAGGGATTTGAACTTGAATTTAATTTAGCAAAATCTTTTGAGTATGAGTTTGATTACTTTAATCAATATTCTTCTTCAAAAAAAATATTTACTAAAGATGAATTACAGTACAAGGAAGGTGATAAATTTATTCAAAGTGATTTAGCAAACACGTTAAAGCAAATCCGGGATTTTGGTATTAAAGGATTTTATGAAGGCAAAATTGCAAAATTAATTGTGGATCAAATTAAATCGGATGGTGGATATATTACGCTTGAAGATTTACGAAATTATAAACCCGTTGAACGAATTCCAATCCAGACCAAGTACAGAGGATATGAAGTAATTACTATGGGTCCACCAAGCGCAGGTGGAATTTCATTATTACAACTTTTAAACATTTTAGAAAATTATAATTTTTCTGCTAACGAGTGGGGAAGTAGTGAATACATCCACAAGTTGGTGGAATCGATGAAATATGTTTTTGCAGATCGTTCAAAACATATTGGTGATCCCGATTATTATAATGTTCCTGTTGATTGGTTGTTATCTAAAAAATATGCTAAAACAATATTTGATAAGATTGGCGAAACCGCGATTCCATCAGAAAATATTTTTCCGGGTGAAGTTTTATCGAATTATGAAAGCGAAGAAACAACACACTATTCGATAATTGACAAATACGGAAATGCAGTCAGCACTACTACAACCATCAATTCAAGTTTTGGTTCTAAAATAGTTGTTGAGGGTGCAGGTTTTTTACTAAATAATGAAATGGATGACTTTAGTTCAAAACCCGGTGTGCCAAATCAATTTGGATTAATTGGCAGTGAAGCAAATAAAATTGAATCGGGGAAAAGAATGTTAAGTTCAATGACACCAACTATTATTTTGAAAAATAATTTTCCTTTTATGATTGTTGGTTCTCCTGGGGGATCAACTATCTCAACAGTTGTTCTTCAAGTTGTGTTAAATGTTTTAGATTTTGGAATGGATATCCAGCAGGCTATTGATATGCCTCGTATCCATCATCAATGGCTTCCCGATAAATTAGAATATGAAAAATTTGGTTTGTCCAAGGATGTTTTAACATCTCTAAAGAATAAAGGGCACATTATTGGTGATGAAAGAATATTAGGCAGAGTTGAAGGAATAGTTATAGATTCTATAAATAAAATATTTTATGGAGCAACCGATCCACGCGGCTACGGTGCTGCTCTTGGTTATTAACTTGGAATAATAAAATGGTGATAGGAATTGGAATTGATATTATTGAGATTGAAAGAATTAAACGTAGTGTTGATACTTACGGTGATTCATTTCTAAATAAAATCTTCACACAAAATGAATTGGATTATTGTCTATCAAAGCATAATAAATATCAACATCTTGCCGCTAGATTTGCTGCAAAGGAAGCAATTTATAAAGCGATGGCAAGCAGCTGGGAAAAAGATACTACGTGGAAGAGCATTGAAATTACTAACGAATCCAATGGATTGCCTGTAGTAAAATTATTTGGGAAATTAAATGAGTTTATAGCTGATGACAGGGATATCAAAGTATCACTAAGTCATTCTGATAACTATGTTGCGTGTGTAGCTATCATTTATAAAAAGTGATTATCTTTTCTCAATCCTTCATTTCAAATTTTGGATTGTAAAACAAATTTCAAATCACTAATTTTTAATAGCATTTAAGGAATTTTTATAATTATGTTGTGGTACAAATATTTTAATTACGGATCAATAATTTTTATTTTGATTTTATTAGTACTTGTTCTGACAGAAACGATTCCCAAAACCTGGTATGTTCCCATTCTTATTTTAACGATAGTTATTTTTATTTTAAGAATAATCGCAAGATTATTTATTTCTATGAAAACTAAAAAACAGAATTAGGAGAAAGTCTTCGAAAGATCTATTCCTACAAATGGTAAACTCAATTCTAAAGTTCTGGTTTTAAATCAAAGCTACGAACCACTTTCAATTTGTAACATACGCAAAGCTGTATTATTGCTTTATTTAGGTAAAGCAGAGCCTGTGCTAAATGATGACCGAAAAGCATTGCACAGTGTAAGTTCAATATATGCTTGGCCAAGTGTAATAAGAATTAGTAAGTTTATAAAAGTTCCCTATAAAAAAGTTGTACTTACGCGAAAAAATATTTTAAGAAGAGATGAATTTAAGTGTGCCTACTGTGGAAGGTCTGATCTTCCTTTAACTATTGATCATGTTTTTCCTAGAGCTCGCGGCGGTGATGATGAATGGGAAAATCTTATTACTGCGTGTACTTATTGCAATAATAAAAAAGGAGATCGCACTCCTGATGAGGCAAAAATGAAATTATATTATCAGCCTTATAAACCAAGCCATATTATGTTCATTAAAAATGTTGTTGGCAGGCTTGATGAACGCTGGAAACCTTATCTTTATCTATCCTGAATATTACTATCTTTATTATTATCTTTCAGAGTAAATTTTCAATATTTTTAATGCGAAATGTCTAAAAAACGTATACTTAGTGGAATGCGCCCGACAGGGAAATTGCATATTGGTCATTATGTAGGTGCTCTCGAAAATTGGGTTAAACTTCAGGATGAATATGAAAGTTTTCATTTGATCGCTGATTATCATGTTCTAACTACCAATTTAGATACAAGTGAAATTTATCATAACACTATCGAGATGCTGATCGATTGGCTTGCTTGCGGATTAGACGCTGTTAAAAGCCCTATGTTCAGGCAGTCACAAATTAAACAGCACACAGAATTAGATTTAATTTTTAGTATGCTTATTACTGTTAACAGGTTAGAAAGAAATCCCACTTTAAAAGATCAGGTGCGCGATTTACATATCGAAAATGTAGTTTACGGACATTTAGGTTATCCTGTTCTTCAAACTGCAGATATTTTACTTTACAAAGGTAATGCGGTGCCTGTTGGAGATGATCAGGTTCCACACATTGAAATATCAAGAGAAATTGCTAGAAGATTTAATAATCAATATGGAAATGTTTTTCCTGAACCCGAAGCTCTTCTAACAAAATTCTCACGCTTATCAGGTTTGGATGGAAATGCCAAGATGAGCAAATCATTGGGCAATACAATTTTACTTTCTGATGATGATGAAACTGTAAAAGCAAAATTAAAAAAAGCTGTAACAGATCCTCAGAAAGTTAGAAAAGGTGATCCTGGAAACCCCGATATTTGTTTAATCTTTTCATATCATAAAAAATTTAATCCGGAAGAAATTAAGGAAATTGAAAGCGGCTGTAGAAGCGGGGAATTAGGATGTTTCGATTGCAAAATGAAATGTGCTTCTAAAATTTCTGAATTTCTCGAACCGATTATTGACAAACGTAAACATTATGAAAATAGAATGAACGATGTTATTGATATTTTAAATGATGGAGAAACTCGAGGTAGAAAAGTTGCGGAACAGACAATGAGCGAAGTTCATAAACAGATGAAGCTAGGATAATGTATAAAATTAAGTTGGATCAATTTGAAGGTCCATTAGATTTACTTCTCTTTTTTATTAAGAGAGACGAGTTGAATATTTATGATATTCCAATCTCAAGAATTACAAAAGAGTTTTTAGAATATGTTAACTTGATAAAATTAATGGATCTTGAGGTTGCCGGTGATTTTATTTTAATGGCATCTACCTTAATGCACATCAAAGTACGAATGCTGCTTCCTCGTGAAATTGATGAGAAAGGTGAAGAGATTGATCCGAGAGCAGATTTGATAAGGGCACTATTAGAATATAAAAAGTACAAAGAAGTTGCGGAGGATCTTACTTTTTTTGAATCTCAACAACGGAAACTAAGCTATAGAGGAAATTATACTGAAGATGCTGCCCAGGCTCCACCGGAATATGATGTGCTGCTTAAAAATATTTCTATTTATGATCTTGCAAAGGCATTTAAAAAAGCCATTGAGGGCATAAAAGAAGTACCTGTTCATGAAGTAAAAAAAATAAATATTAGTATTGAAGAAATGATTAATTACATATTAGATCGTTTAAAGCAGATGAGTGAATTACACTTTTTAAGTTTAGTACACGGAATGAAAGAAAAAATCAGGGTTGTACTAACATTTATTGCAATTCTGGAATTAGTAAAAATGCAGCGGATTGGTATTAAAGAATCAAACGCATTTAATGATTTTGTTATTTATGGTGTTAACAATGGATAATATATACACATCTGTTATCGAAGCATTAATATTTTCCTCGGATGAACCAATTTCTGAAATGGAAATCATTCGTGTTATCAAAGGGATTGATGGTGAAGAGATAGAACTTACTAACGATGATATTCAAAACTCAGTTGAAGAATTAAATAAAAAATATGAAACAAATAATAATTCATTTAAAATAATTAAAATTGCAAATGGATATTCATTTGCTACTTCCGAAAGTAATGCTAAATATGTTGGATATCTATCTTCGGAAAAAACTAAACGGAGGTTGAGCCAGGCAGCACTGGAAACGCTTGCAATTATTGCCTACAAACAGCCCGTTACAAAACCTGAGTTGGAACAAATTCGTGGAGTTAACTCAGATTATATTCTTAATACACTTTTAGAAAAAAATTTAATAACTATAACTGGAAGAGCAGAAACAATTGGAAGACCTTTGCTTTATGGAACTACAATTGAATTTTTAAAATACTTTGGATTATATAATTTAAGTGATCTTCCAAAACCACGCGAGATTGAAGAGATAATGAAGGATGAGGATTTTATCGAACAAAAAAATAAGATAATGATGAACCTTATTGAAGATAATATAGAGAACGAATTAAAAGTTTCAGAAAGTAATAATGACGAGACTGAATAAATTTATTTCGGAATGTGGTATCGCTTCCAGACGTAAAGCAGAAGAATTAATATTGCAGGGCAGAATAACGGTTAACAATAAAACGATTACTCAACTTGCTTTTAATGTTAATCCTGATGTTGATGAGATATTGTATGATGGTGAAAGAATTAAGACTGAAGATCATATTTATTTTCTTATGAATAAACCTAAAGGTGTCGTTACAACTACTGATGATGAAAAAAATAGAACTGCTGTTACAGATCTTATCAAAACAAATCATAAAATATTTCCTGTAGGAAGACTTGACTACAACACTACCGGTGTACTATTACTTACGAATGATGGAAATTTTTCTAATAAGTTAACTCATCCAAAAAATAATATAGTACGAGAGTATGAGGTTAGATTAGACAAAGAATTGGAATTAAAAGATGAACAACTCTTGTTAAAGGGAGTATTTATTGAGAATAAACGGGGGAAATTTCAGTCAATATTATTCAAGAAAAAAAAAGACAGAAAAACATTAACTATAAAATGTACTGAAGGAAGAAATCATTTTGTAAAGAAAATGTTTGGAACTCTTCAATACAACATTGAAAGATTACACAGAAAAAGTTTTGCTGGAATAACAGATGACATTCCGGTTGGAACATATAGAAAGCTTACTAAAGATGAATTACAAAAATTATTTAAAACCGATTAAAACTATATTTATTTTCTTTTCGCTTTTATCTGTTCAGGTATTTGCACAAGATAGTTTAATCACAAAAAATGATTCTATACCTAAATACTCTTTTAAAAGCGTAAAAGAATTTCAGGAACAGATTAACGATATTTTTAATGATCAAAGTTTTAGTAATGCCAATTGGGGTGTCCTAATTCAATCGCTAAAGACAGGTGAATATTTTTATAAAAGAAATGAAGATAAATTTTTTGTCCCTGCTTCTAATCTGAAACTTTTTACTACTGCCGCAGGTATTTCGATCTTAGGTCCAAATTATAGATTCACAACTAATATCTGGATGAACGGTTATCATTCGGGTTCTACACTCTATGGTGATTTAGTAATTCAAGGCAGAGGTGATCCAACAATATCCGGTAGATTCTATAATAATGATATCAATTTTGTATTCGATACCTGGATAGATTCTCTTCTGGAATTAGGAATAGATAAGATAAAAGGAAACATTATTGGTGATGATAATCTTTTTGATGATCTTGGTTTAGGCGAAGGATGGTCGTGGGATTACGAAACTGATTGGTACGCAGCACAATCAAGCGCTATTTCTTTTAATGATAATTGTATCGATATCACTGTTTATTACGATTCAAAACGTGATTCAGTAGTTGTTAAATCTCATCCAGAACTAAGAAATTTTGTAATTCTTAATAACGTTGAACCGGCGATAGATGGGGAACAGACAAAAATAAATGTCTATCGTGAAAGAGGAACAAATGTTATTAATGTTTTCGGCAAAATGAAAAAAGGCAGCGATACATTGGTAACTTATTCAACTGTTCGAAATCCCACACAATATGCAATGCTGGCTTTTAAAAATCGATTGGAGAGCAGAGGAATAAGAGTTAATGGTTATGCTGTTGATATTGATGATTATGATAGAAAATTAGATTATGATAATATGCAATTATTATTTAAAGGTTTTTCGAATAATCTTAGCGAAATTATTAAAGTAATAAACAAAAACAGCCAAAACTTTTTTGCCGAACAATTATTAAAAACTATTGGTTTAGAAGTAAATGGATTTGGTTCGGCTGAAAAAGGAATTTTAGCTTTAAAAGATTTCTTTGCTCAGATAGGATTGAATCCCGATAACATTTATATGGTAGATGGAAGTGGATTATCACAACTAGATATGGTAACACCAAGACAGGTTGTTGAATTGCTAAAGCATATGTATTCAAACAAGGATATTTTCTCATACTTTTATAACTCATTACCTATCGCAGGAGTTGATGGAACTTTAGGCAGAAGAATGAAAGGAACAACAGCAGAAAATGTAGTACGAGCCAAAACAGGATATATTGGTCATGTTCGTAGTTTGTCTGGGTATGCAATTACAGGTGATAATGAGCCGGTTGCCTTTTCGATGATTGCAAACAATTTTACTGTGCCGGTCAAACTGGCAGAAAATTTACAAGATCTTGTATGTTTAAGAATAACAAATTTTAGGAGAAAATAATTTTGGAAAATAATGTTCAACCATCCGTTAACGATTTAATAAAAAGAAGATTCGAAGAATTAGACGAACTAACTAAAAAGGGTATAGAAACTTTTGCATATTCGTATGAAATTAATTCCAATTCAGAAATTATTAAAAAAAATTTTGTTGAAGGAAATGAATTTAATGTTAGAATTGCCGGAAGACTTATGGCTATCCGAAGAATGGGTAAAGCTTCATTCGCTCATATTCAGGACGATAAAGGTAGAATTCAAATCTATTTAAAGAAAGATGAAATTGGTGATGCCTATGATTCATTTAAACTTATGGATATTGGTGATATAATTGGTATCGAAGGATTTGTTTTCAAAACCAAAACGGGTGAAATATCTGTTCACACACATGAATTAAAATTACTTTGTAAATCCTTACAGCCATTACCAATTGCCAAAGAAATTACCGATGAGCAAGGCAATAAAGTTATCTTCGATCAGTTTGCTGATAAAGAATTGAGATACAGAAAAAGATATGTCGATCTTATTGTAAACCCTGATATCAAAGAAGTATTTATAAATCGAAGTAAAATAATTTCATCCATAAGAAGTTTTCTTGATACTAATGAATATCTTGAAGTTGAAACCCCAATATTACAGCCACTTTACGGTGGTGCAGCCGCACGTCCATTTATCACTCATCATAATACTCTTGATACCGAACTCTATCTTAGAATTGCAGATGAATTATATCTTAAAAGATTAATAGTTGGCGGGTTTAATGGAGTTTATGAAATTTCAAAAGATTTTAGAAATGAAGGGATGGATAAATTTCATAATCCAGAATTTACGATGTTAGAGTTGTATGTCCCTTATAAAGATTACAATTGGATGATGGAATTTGTAGAAAAGATGTTTGAATTTGTTTGTCAAAATGTGTTTAATACTCTTAGTTTCAATGTAGATGGAAATGAAATAAACTTCAAAGCTCCGTGGAAAAGAATTTCAATGATAGAAGCAATCGAACAAAAAACCGGATTGAATGTTTTAAAATGTTCTATTGATGAATTAAAAGAATCTGCTAAAAAATTAGGAATTGAAATCAGTACAATTCATTCGCGAGCAAAATTTATTGATGAAATATTCAGTGTAACTGTTGAACATGATTTGATTCAGCCAACTTACATTATCGATTATCCAATGGAATTATCTCCACTAGCTAAAAAGCATCGCAGCAAAGAAGGAGTTGTTGAAAGATTTGAAGGATATGTGCTTGGAAGGGAAATTTGTAATGCTTTTTCAGAATTAAATGATCCTATTGATCAAAGAAAAAGATTTGAAGCACAAGGTAAAATGAAAGAAGAAGGCGATGAAGAAGCTCATCAAATAGATGAAGATTTTTTAAAAGCTTTGGAATTCGGTATGCCGCCAACAGCCGGGTTAGGTGTTGGCATCGATAGATTAGTAATGCTTTTAACAAATCAATCGTCAATACGTGATGTTATGTTTTTCCCACAGATGAAATCTGAAATTAAAAATTAATATGGGAAATATTGAGTGGATTAATTTTTCAGAAGAAAATATTATATTAAGTTTAATAATGTTTTAGATCGGAGATATTTGATGTCATTAAAATCTGTAAAGTTTTCATTTCTTTTTTTTGCTGCTGTTTTTGGTATTGTGCTGGGGATTGCCTTAGACAAAATATTTTCAGAAGATAATCTGCGCGACAGCATAAAAAAATTTAATGATGTACTAACTTTTACTGAAAAATATTACGTTGAAGAAGTTGATACTCAAAAATTAGTTGAAGCTGCAATCAATGGCATGCTTAATCAATTGGATCCGCATTCTGTTTATATTCCTCCTGAAGAATTTTCACAAGTCGAAGAATCATTCCGCGGCGATTTTGAAGGAATAGGAATCGAGTTTCAGGTCGTCAATGATACACTTACAGTTGTGTCAGCAATTTCAGGCGGTCCAAGTGAAGCATTAGGAATTTTACCTGGCGATAGAATTATTAAAATTGATGATAAAAATGTTATAGGAATATCTAATGATGACGTTAGAAAAAAACTTCGTGGTAAAGCTGGAACTGAAGTTAAAGTTACTATAATGCGTTTCGGTGTCAACAAGTCGATTGAATATAACATTGTGCGGGATAAAATTCCTCTATATTCAGTTGACACACATTTTATGATCGATGATAAAACAGGTTATGTAAGTGTATCAAGATTTGCAGAAACAACTTATGATGAGTTGAATGAGGCTTTAACTGATTTAGATAAAAATGGAATGAAGCAATTAATTTTGGATCTCAGAGGAAATCCAGGCGGATATTTAAATCAAGCTGTTAAGATTAGTGATTTGTTTATAAGCGGAAATAAAAAAATTGTTTATACTGAAGGGAGAAGAAAAGAATTTGATGAGGAGTATTCTGCTTCTATACCATCAAAGTTTGAAAGTATCCCTTTAATAATATTAATAAATCGCGGAAGTGCCTCAGCAAGTGAAATCGTTTCTGGCGCAGTACAGGATTGGGATCGAGGATTAATTGTAGGTGAAACTTCATTTGGTAAAGGATTAGTTCAACGTCAATTTGATTTGTCGGATCACTCCGCACTTCGATTAACAATTTCAAAATATTATACACCTTCCGGCAGATTAATTCAGAGAGATTATAAAAACAAAAAAAATAAAACTGATTATTATTCTGAATTAGATAGCAGTAAAGAAAATGAAGGCGATAATATTAATCATACTGCAGAACAGGATTCTGTTCGCCCTGAATTTAAAACCGGAAAGGGTAGAATCGTTTATGGCGGCGGCGGAATTACTCCTGATTACATTGTTAAATCTGAATTGATTACAGAATACACAAGAAATCTTTTGAGGAAAAATTTATTTTATACTTTTATTCTTTCCTATCTCGATGCGAATGGAGAAAGCATAAAAAATAAATATCATAATAATCTTAATTCTTTCAAGAAAGATTTTAACATAACAGATGAATTTTTAAATAACTTTATCACGTACGCAAAATCAAAAGATGTTGAATTGAACAAAAGTGATTTGGCGAAGGATAAAATATATATCCGTGCAAGACTAAAAGCACAAATTGCAAGAAATTTCTGGAAGAATGAAGGTTGGTATTCCGTACTACTTCCAACAGATGAACAGTTTAATAAATCACTAATTCTTTTTGATGAAGCAAAAGATTTGGCTAAGCTAAAGTGAAAAATAAATTAATAGTTTCTGCATTTTTCTTAATTTCATTTGCAATCATTGATTTCAAACCAAATTTGCAAAACAGTTTCAATCCTAATTTTCCTAAAAAAATTGAAGTTGGTGAGGACATCACTTATGTTGTTAAATATTTAATGTTCGAAATCGGCGAAGTTCATTTAAAAGTTTTTAGACAAGAAACATCAGGCAAAGATACTCTTTACAGTGCAATTGCATATATTGATTCTTACTCCGGATTACCTTTCGTTGACCTTCATCAAATATATGAAACAAAATTTGATTCAAAACAAATATCGCATTTCTTTAAGGGAACTATTTTATCCACCGATACCACTTTTACAAAATATAATTTTAATCGTGATAAGAAACAGATTCACATTCTTAAAGGAAGAGAAAGAACAAATAAAATTTGGACGGATAGTATTGCAGCATATGATAGAGACTATCAAGATGGTCTTTCCCTTTTTTATTTTGCACGTATGAGAACAGGAACTAAAAGAACTGTTCAAGTTCCATGTTTTATAAATGAAAAATATGAAAAAACATATATAAATTTTTATAAAGATGTTGAAGATATCGATGTAGATGCTGTTGATTATGATATTGCTTGTGTTCGGTTGGATGGTGAAACGGAGTTCAGGGGTATATTTGGATTAACAGGTTATTTTGAAGGATGGTTTTCAGACGATGATCAGGCAGTACCTATTGTTGCTAAGATGCAGGTTATTATAGGCAGTATTAAACTTGAACTTAAGGAATGGAAGAAAAAAGGATGGATGCCTCCGAAATACAAAGGTTAAATGAGGAAGTAAAACTTTTTCCATATCAAGATCTTTATCCTAAAATTCATGAAACAGTTTTTCTTGCTTCAGGAGTAAAGATAGTTGGAGATGTTCAGATTGGCGCTGAATCTAGTGTTTGGTATAATGTAGTTATTCGTGGCGATGTTCATTACGTAAAAATAGGGGAAATGACAAATGTACAAGATTGCTCAATGCTGCATGTTACAAACGGGAAATATCCGCTTAACATTGGAAATAAAGTTACGATTGGTCATTCAGTTAAATTACATGGCTGCACACTTAAGGATTTATGTTTAATCGGAATTGGCTCTATTGTACTTGATGGCGCTGTTGTCGAAGAACATTCTATGGTTGCAGCAGGTGCAGTTGTTAAACCAAATTTCATTGTACCTTCAGGAAAATTAGTTGCAGGAATTCCTGCAAGGGTTGTACGAGATCTTACAAAAACGGAAATTGATGAATTTGAAAAATCTGCTAAACGTTATAAAAAATATACAGAGATTTCGATGAATTCATTAAACAAAATTGATTGATAATTAACTTTTTAGATCAATGAGAAACCTGAGAATTTATAGTAAAAATAAATATGTCAAGAAGAGGGATGTTCATAAACTCGTAAGTGCATTATCTGAAAAACTAAATTTTTCTATTCTTACTTTGGATATAAACCTTATTTCGACAAAACAGATAAAAAAAATAAATATTGATTATTTGAATCATGCATATTCTACAGATATCATAACATTTAATTACTCCAAACAGTCAAATGTTTTTGATGCTGAAATATTTATTTCAGTTGATGATGCAATTGCAAACGCTGTTAAATTCCAAGTTTCTATCCAAACAGAATTAGCAAGGTTAATAATTCACGGAATATTGCACCTTTTAGGATATGATGATCAGAAAAAAAATAAAAAAATAATGATGAAACGGCAGGAAAATAAATTGCTAAATACCTTTAAATTTATTTTATTGTAGTTAGAAATTAACATTTTAATATATGAACCCTTCTTGATCCTGTTAATAAAAAATATTTTATGATTATTGATTTATTAATCGAAAAATACCTGACTGAAATCAGTAATGTTAGAAGATATTCTGAAAACACATCCAGAGCATATCATACAGATCTTATAGAATTTTCCGAATACTGTAAAGAATTCAACAAGTCTGAAATGATTAGCATTTCAGAGAGATTCATTAAATCGTACCTAATGATTTTAAATGATAAAAAACTTGATAAAAAATCCATCTCAAGAAAATTAGCAGCGATCCGAAGCCTTTTTAATTACGGATACCAGAATGACATTATCGAATTTAACCCGATGGCGTTTATATCAAATCCTAAATCGAGCAGAAAATTACCGGAAGTTATCTCTACAGATTTAATTTTAGAAATTTATAATATCGCTGATGGAATTGATGAAAAACCTGAATTGGTAAAAGTAATATTCGAATTGCTTTATGGTTGTGCCCTTCGAGTTAGTGAGCTTTGCGATCTTAAATACTCTGATGTGGATTTTACAAAAATGCAGCTCAAAGTATTTGGTAAGGGAAGCAAGATAAGGATAGTTCCAATTGGTGAAAAATCTATAAACGTTTTAAAAGAATACCTAAAAATTAATCCTTTAAATACGAACCCTGATCCCTTAATCAGAACTAAAATGAATGAAAAACTTTATCAAAGATTTGTTCATAGAATTGTTCACAAATACTTAGGCAAAGTATCAGATATAAAAAAGAAAAGCCCGCATATACTTCGTCATAGTGCAGCAACACATATGCTGGATAATGGAGCTGATTTGCGAGCGGTAAAGGATATCTTAGGACACGAAAATCTTTCGACAACACAAATTTATACTCACGTAAGTATAGAAAGACTTAAATCAACTTATAAAAAATCTCATCCAAAATCTTAAACAACGGAGGATAATATGAATATACAGATAACAGCAAGAAAGTTCAGAGCTCACCCAACATTAAAGGAATTTATCACAGACGAGATATCTTCTCTGAAAAAGTTTAATGATGATATTATTGGTGCTGATGTTATTCTTAGTTTTCAAAATAGTCAAAATAGTATAAAGAAAGCTGAGATTATTTTGAATGTTCCAGGGCAAAATTTAACTGCCGCTGATCAAACAGAAGATTTTAAAGTTTCTGTTACTTCCGCTATTGAAAAACTAAGAAGGCAATTAGTAACTATTAAATCAAAAAGAGAATCTAAGACAAGATGATTAAGATAGATCAGAATTCCATTAAACGTAAAGAAAATATTACTATTGGATTTCTTTATGATAACGCCAAGACTATTTGCAAACTAAAACTCTTAACAGAGAGTAACGATTTCAGCAAGAAAATATTTGATCAGAATTTACACCGACCGGGACTGGCTCTGGCCGGTTTTGTTGATTTGTTTTCTTATTCCCGCGTGCAGGTTTTTGGAAATACGGAAATGCGTTATCTTGAACAGCTATCGGAAGATAAAAAGAAAGAATCATTAGAAAGAATATTTAAATTTAACATTCCAAGTATTATCCTAACTGATGATAACGATGCATTTCCTTCGCTGCTTGAAAAAGCAAATGAGCACAAAGTACCTTTATTTAAAACTGGTTTTTCTACCACAAAACTTTTTTATCTTTTAAGTGATTTTCTCGATGATCAATTTGCACCAAGAATCACATTGCATGGTTCTTTAGTGGATGTTTATGGGGTGGGTATTTTATTTGTAGGAAAATCTGGAATTGGTAAAAGTGAAGTAACACTTGATCTTATTGAAAGAGGCCATCGTTTGGTTGGTGATGATGTTATAATCTTCACTAAAAAAGGTGAAGGTATTTTAATGGGTTCAGGTACCAAATTCGGCAAACATTTTATGGAAATTCGGGGATTAGGAATAATAGATATACAAAGCATGTTTGGAATTAGAGCAATTAGGTATCAGAAAAGATTAGAGATTGTAGTGGAATTAGAAACTTGGGATGATGGCGCTGAATATACAAGGACTGGATTAGATGAAAAAACAGTTTCAATTATGGATGTTGAAATTCCATACATTAAACTTCCCATAATTCCAGGAAAAAATATTACCGTTATTTCAGAGGTTGTTGCTCTGCATTATCTATTAAAGCATTATGGACATGATGCTGCTAAAATATTTCAAGATCGATTAAATGAGAGAATAAGAAATAAAAGTAATTCAGAAAATAGAGGTGTTGACTATTTTGAGCATGATTTTGAATAATTTTTTTATGCTTTTGATGTTGACAAAAGACGCTCTAATCTTTATGTTGCGCCATAATTTATGAAAAAGTTTTACTACTTCTCAGAAAAGAGCCTTAACTTCCTTGAAATAAAGCACTTCAGGGAAAAACTTATAGCTATTTTTATAACTTCACTCTTACTTTTCAGTTCAATTTTGTTAGGTACATTTTACCTGCTTACAAATAATTACGATAAAGATAAATATATATCTGTCTTTAATGAAAATCAGGAATTAAAAAGTAAAATTACTACACTTAGTAATAATTATTCTAATTTGGAAAATCAACTGAATGATTTGACAAAAATGAGTAATGATTTACGACTTGCGGCTAACCTTGAACCAATTAGTGTTGAGGAAAGATTATTTGGTATCGGAGGTAGTAATAATGTCGATAAGCTGTTTACAGGGTTTGGGAAAAATGTTGCGAATGCTACAACAATTATTGATGAAGTTACTAGAAGATTTGAATTTGAAAAAACTCAGTTTAATGAGATATCAACAAAGCTTAAATTAAATACAGCACTCTTCGAATCTATCCCTGCTATTATTCCTTGTGAAGGACAATATAGCTCAGAGAGTTTTGGGATGAGGTTACATCCTATATTAAAAATATATAAAATGCATAACGGCATTGATATCTTAAACAGTATTGGTACGCCTATAAAAGCAACTGGCAATGGGAAAGTTACTTTTGTCGGTACTGAAAGCGGATTCGGTTTAGCAGTAAAAATTGATCATGGATTTGGGTATCAAACGGTTTATGCGCATCTTTCGAGTGCATCAGTCAGTGAAGGACAAAAAGTTAAACGGGGAGATTTAATAGCTAAATCAGGAAATTCGGGATTATCCACAGGCCCTCATCTACATTATGAAGTTTTGCACGATGGTCAAAACTTGAATCCTGCTGATTTTTTCTTTGATGAGTATAATTATTTTGAATCTACCTACAGTAAATAAAAATTGCGGAGGAATTTAATTATATGATTTGGACAGTTGAATTAGCATCATTTCTAGACGACGCACCTTGGCCAGCAACAAAAGAAGAATTGATTGAATATGCAGAACGTATTGGTGCACCGTATGAAGTAATGGAGAATTTAAAGGAACTTGAAGATTCAGACGAACCATATGAATCGATTGAAGATATTTGGCCGGATTATCCGTCGGATGAAGACTTCTTCTATAACGATGAAGATGAATGAGGATTGGCGCCTTGAGCGCCTTTTTTTATGAGTATTTATTTAGATGAAATAGTTGGAAATGAAAAGGTAAAATTAATACTTAAGAGTATACTGAAAAGTTCAAACATTCCGCATGCTCTGCTATTTGCCGGATCTGAAGGCGTCGGAAAAGAAAACACGGCGATATGTTTTGCAAAATCTATAAATTCTTTGAATCAAAATTCTGTTGGTGAATTAAAAAAAAATTCACTAATTCAAAAACTTTCTGAACCTTATATAAAATATATCCTGCCTTTACCGAGAGGTAAAAATGAAACAGATCAAAGTGACCCTTACGAAAAATTATCTGATGATGAAATTCAAATCATCACTGATGAGTTAAACAAAAAATCCACAAATGCTTTTTATAGGATTCAAATTCCCAAAGCAAATTTTATAAAGATTAGCAGCATTCGAGATTTAAGAAAATATCTTTCAATGAGATATGACGATATCAAATATAGAGTAGTAATTATTTCTCAAGCTCATTTGATGAATGAAGAAGCTCAAAATGCACTATTAAAAAATCTTGAAGAACCACCCAATGGTGTAATATTTATCTTATGCACAGCTTACCCGGATAAGTTAAGGGAAACCATTCGATCGCGCTGCTGGACATTAAACTTTCAACCACTTGACAATAATGATTTATCATATGTGCTTACTAATTATTTTAAGGTTGATCAGGAATTAGTTAGTGAAGTTGTTCAGTTTGCAGGTGGATCTGTGCAAGAAGCTATGTTATTAATTGAAAATGATTTTGGAGAAATTCGTGAAAGAGCAATAAGAATTTTAAGAAATTCATTTGCAAAAAGATACCAATCTGCCTTTAAAGAATTTGAAGATACTTTGGCAGAAAATGATCAAATAAAAATTAAACTGTTGATTAAAATGTTACTTATCTGGCTAAATGATTTTCAGAAATATAGATTAAATAAGATGGATAATATTTACTATAGCGAACATATAGAAACATTTGAAAAATTTAATTCTAAATTTCCCGATATTGATATTAAAGACGTAACAAATAATGTTGATAAAATATCTTCTTACTTGAGAAATAATATTAATATTAACGTAGCTATAAGTAATATAATTTTTCAGTTATCATCTT
The DNA here is from genome assembly GCA_037444745.1 of Ignavibacteriales bacterium. Classification (GTDB taxonomy): domain Bacteria; phylum Bacteroidota; class Ignavibacteria; order Ignavibacteriales; family Ignavibacteriaceae; genus IGN3. Next base: position 14,961 of record JBBILT010000008.1, on the reverse strand, counting down.
TGATTCCGAGATAGATTAAACTTCTTTTCTGATTCTTAATTGAGAATTCAGTATTTTTCTAAAAAGTTTATTTAATTATTCATTAGAGGAAATAATGAAAAAGGTCGTAATCGTTTCAGCCAAAAGGACTGCAATCGGTTCTCTTGGCGGATCACTCTCTTCATTTTCAGCAGGACAATTGGGCAGCTTCGCAATAAAATCGGTTCTCGAAGACTCAGGAATTAATCCAAATTTGATCAATGAAGTTATTATGGGAAATGTGCTGACTGCCGGGCAGGGTCAAGCTCCAGCAAGACAGGCAGCGATTTACGCAGGTCTTCCAAACAGCACTGAATGCCTCACAATCAATAAAATGTGCGGCAGCGGATTGAAATCAGTTATGCTTGCTCAACAGTCAATTGCGCTTGACGATGCTGACATCATTATCGCCGGCGGACAGGAAAGTATGAGTAATGCTCCTTATCTACTATTAAATGCCCGTAATGGTTATCGCCTCGGTCACGGTGAAATAAAAGATTCAATCGTAATGGATGGATTGTGGGATGTGTATAATAATATTCATATGGGCAATTGTGCCGAAGCATGTGCAAAAGATTTCTCGTTTACACGGGAAGAACTTGATGCATTTGCAATTGAATCATATACAAGAGCTATTAAGGCTAATAATTCAGGACGATTTAAAGAAGAGATCCAACCGATAAAAATCAATTCAAAACAAGGTGAAGTGATTATTGATAAAGATGAAGAACCAACAAAAGTTAGATTTGATAAAATCCCAACTCTAAAACCGGTCTTTGATAAAAATGGAGTTGTTACTGCTGCAAATTCTTCAAGTATAAATGATGGCGCTGCTGCATTACTGCTGATGAATGAAGAAAGAGCAAAAGAATTGGGATTAAAACCATTGGTTGAAATTATTGCTCAAAGTTCAGCGGCTAAAGCACCAATTCAATTTACTACAGCACCTGCCGATGCAATTAACAAAGTTTTAAAAAAGGCAAACCTAACAGTTGATGATATTGGTCTATTTGAAATTAATGAAGCATTTGCTGTTGTTTCATTAGCAGTTAATAAATTATTGGGTTTGACCTCTGAAAAAGTTAATGTAAATGGTGGTGCCGTGGCATTAGGGCATCCAATTGGTGCAAGCGGGGCTAGAATTTTAGTTACACTTATTCACGAAATGAAAAAAAGAAAAACCGAGTTTGGAATTGCCTCACTTTGTATTGGTGGTGGCGAAGCTTCTGCCTTAATTGTTAAAAATTATAATTAATTGGAGTTTATATGGACATAAATAATATTGCAGTAATTGGTGGCGGTACTATGGGAAACGGGATTGCACATGTTTTTGCTGCTAACGGGTTTAATGTTTATCTAACAGAAATGGATGAAAAATTATTTACTAAAGCTTTAAATACAATTTCAGGAAATTTAGACAGACAAATAAAAAAACAAATAATAGATGAATCAGCTAAATCTAAAACTCTCAACAACATAAATAAAGTAATTGGAGTTGATAGTATTCCTGCAAATGTAAATTTAGTTATCGAAGCTATCTACGAGAATAAAGTGGCTAAGCTGAATATATTTAAGCAATTAGAGAAACAAATAAATCCTGATTGTATATTTGCCTCAAATACTTCATCAATTTCTATAACTGAATTGTCCTCAGTATGTCGTCCTGATAAATTTATCGGCATGCATTTTATGAATCCAGTACCTGTGATGAAATTGGTGGAAATTATAAGAGGTTATTCCACTAGTGACTCTACATTCATTGCGATAAAAGATCTTACACTCAAATTAAATAAAGAGCCTGTCGAAGTTTTTGATTATCCAGGATTTATTTCAAACCGAATATTAATGCCAATGATAAACGAAGCTATCTTTGCATTGATGGAAGGAGTAGCATCGAAAGAAGCAATTGACACAGTACTAAAACTCGGGATGAATCATCCAATGGGACCTCTTACTTTAGCTGATTTTATTGGTTTAGATGTTTGCCTTGCAATTATGGAGGTTTTATATTTTGGTTATAATGATTCTAAGTACAGACCTTGCCCATTATTAAAAAAAATGGTGGCAGCCAATAAACTTGGGCGTAAAACAGGTGAAGGATTTTATAAATATTGAAGTTAAAATTTATAAGGTCATAAATTATTGAATTCTAAAAACATAAATATTTTACTTCTCTTGAATAAAATTAAAATTTTTCTTGAAAAATTTACTTTCCCTGAATATACATTTTTTAGTTTTTATGCAATTCTTATAGGTGCCGCCGCCGGTTTGGCGGCAGTTTCTTTTCACCTTTCAATCGAATTCTTTAATAAAATATTTTTTGAAAATACAAAAAATGATTTATTCTTTCTGGGTGCTGCAGCCGTAATTATTATTCCTGCAGTTGGGATGCTTATTCAAAGTGCGATGATTCGTCTGGCACCAGAAATTTCTAAAAAAAGGGGAGTGATAGAGATAATCAAATCAGTTGCATTAAAAGGCGGTCACATTCCCTTAAGAAATACAATTTTTCATTTTTTAGCTCCGGTAATATGTATTGGTTCTGGTGGAACCGTAGGACCGGAAGGACCTGCTGCTCAATTAGGCGGGGGAGTAGCAAACAAACTGGCAACTCTACTTAAATTATCAGATCAAAAGAGAAGAATATTTACAGCATCAGGAGCTGGTGCTGCTATTGCCGCAATATTTAACACACCTTTAGGCGGAGTTTTCTTTGCTTTAGAAATTGTATTATTAAATGATTTTCATGCCCCAACGTTTTCGGCTTTAATTTTAGCTTCAGTAACTGCTAGTGCTATTTCAAGAATATTTTTAGGGAACGAATCAATCTTTTCATTTTCAGTTCCGCAGATTGGTGATTATCAAAATTTTTATCTCTTTATACTTCTTGGATTTTTGTGTGGTTTGATCGGAGTATTATTTTTAAAGTACGATACTTTTGCATCGAATCTATTTAAGAAAAAGATCCTAAAGATGCTACCAAGATGGACTGCTATGATTATTGTTGGATTATTAGTAGGTATAAGTGGTTATTTTTATAAAGATATTTTTGGAATTGGATATTTTGGAATTAATAATATTCTAAGCGATTCGCATACCTGGAACGTTGTTCTGATTTTATTATTACTTAAATTTTTGTTGGTGCCACTTGTACTTAATTCAGGTGGATACGGAGGAACATTTGCTCCTTCATTGTTTATGGGTGCTGCTGCCGGATATCTTTTTTCGATTGGTGTTACATCGCTTACTGGGATAAATACAGATCATACAACTTTTATACTTGTAGGCATGGGAGCAACTTTAGGAGGAATAAATTCTATCCCGATCACAGCTATAATGATGATCTTTGAGATGACACGTGAATACTCATTTATACTTCCATTGATGCTGTCTGTAATAGTAAGTTCAACAATCGTACAAATAGTTAACAAAGGTTCATATCATAAAAAATTATTAGAACGACAAGGATTCCGTCTTGCCGATCATAAACAATCTGGAATATTAAAATCTATTCTTGTTGAATCAGTTATGCATGTCAATCCTATACTCATTAATCAAAATACTCCTTTAAGCGTTATTGTATCAAAGTTATTAGATTCTCCACGTCATGTTATTTTCACAACGGATGAATCAAATAATTTAATTGGAGTAATTACAGAAAATCAGATTAGACCACTTATTACTGAATATGAATCGTTAAAGAAATCAATTATTGCAAGTGATATTACTGATATGCGGATTGTTACTTTAAAGCCCAATCAAGATCTTGATCTTGCTCTAAAGTTATTGACCAAAGCGGATTTGGAAGAATTACCAGTTGTAAGTGATGATGATAAAAATAATGTTATCGGATTTATAACAAGACAAGATATTTTGAACATATACAATCGTGAAAGCATAAAATATGATTTAGCTGATGGCTTATCCAGAGAATTACAAACACTAGATAAAACTGATATTTCAAAAATTGCAGATGGCTATGCTATTGTTGAGAAAAGAACCAGTATAGATTTTGTAGGAAAAACTTTAGCTGAACTGAAGTTGAGAAACAATTATGGATTGGAAGTACTAATGATAAAAAAGTCAATGGAATTATTTAAAGAAAGTAAATCTGAATCGAAGATAATTATGCCAGCTTATGATTATACAATAGCCGAAGACGATATATTAGTTTTATTTGGGACAGAAGATAAAATCGCTAAAACAAGCGAATGGTAACCGAAATTAATCAATTGTCCGATAATGTATATTATGTAAACTTATACTTACCCTTTTTGATCTGGATGTCTAATCAAAAATAGCTTCTACAAACTTATCAGCTTCAAACTCTTGCAGATCATCAATCCCTTCTCCAACACCTATAAACTTAACAGGTATATTTTGTTTTGAAGTAATTTGAAATACAACTCCACCTTTAGCCGTACCATCTAATTTAGTAATTACCAGTCCAGTAACATCGGTAACTTTAGAAAATTCTTCTGCCTGAATCAAAGCATTTTGTCCAGTATTAGCATCTAGGATTAATAATGTTTCGTGCGGCGCATCAGGAATAAGTTTTTTTATAACTCTTCTTATTTTATCTAGTTCATTCATTAGATTTGATTTATTATGTAGTCGTCCAGCAGTGTCAATCAAAACAATATCATAATTTTCACCAATGGCTTTTTTAACAGTATCAAAAACCACCGATGAAGGATCAGTTCCTTTTGTGTTCTGATTAATATCGACTTTTGCTCTGGCTGCCCAAATTTCAAGTTGTTCATTTGCAGCAGCCCGGTAGGTATCGGCTGCTCCTACAATAACTTTCATCCCGATCTTTTTATAATTGTTTGCCAATTTGCCAATAGTAGTTGTCTTTCCTACACCATTTACACCAACGATTAAAATAACGTATGGTTTTTGTAATAGAATTTCGTTCTTATCATTTCTTGGGAAAGCTAAAATATTTATTAATTCTTTTTTAACAATATCAATAATATTCTGACTGGTACGATCTTTTTGAGATTTTAAATTTTTCCTAACGGATTCAATAATTTTTTCTGTAGCGTCAAATCCAATATCGGAGTTTAATAGAATCTCTTCAATTTTTTCAATCGTAGTATCATCTATAATGGCTTTTCCACTAACAGTTTCCGTAATGGAATTAAAAATCTTTTCTCTAGTCTTGCTAAGACCTTCTTTAAGTTTATTAATATTAAAATTTTTAAACAGACTCATTACTTTTTTTCTTCGATAAAAATTCTTTTGCTCTGATAAAATAAGCAATAAAAGATATAAATATTAAAATGATACTTAAATCATATAGAAGTCTAAAAACAAAATGCTCCCGTGAAAATCCAATCAGCATAAGTAAGATTACAGTACCGATATTCAGGACAGTAATTTTACCAAGTTTATTTGAAGGCAACACTTTGCCCAGCTTTTTAGAAACGTAGATACCACCAATAAAAATAAGTATGTCACGAAGTATTATAGAATAAAAATAAAAATCTGATATTTCCCCAATAAAAAAAAGTTTGATTACTATCAATGCCATAGCAGCCTTATCGGCAAGTGGATCAATTATTTTTCCCACTTCGGTTACTTGATTAAATTTTCTGGCAAGATAACCATCAAGTATATCAGTTGCAGCAGCAAATAAGCATAAGCCAAATAGGATGTATCTGATTGATTGTGATTGATATTGATCTAATAAAAACCAAAGTAGGATAACTAATAAAAATCTTAGAAGACTAATTCCATTTGAGAAAGTAAATATTTGTTTGCGATCAAAATTCATCTGATTACTGCAAACTTACCTAATTTTTCTTCGCCTTCATTACTTTGTTCATCAAGTTGAACAATACGATAAAAATATATTCCTGAAGCTAAATTCTTTCCTTGATTGTCTCTGAGATCAAAATCAACACCACCATTACCATCAGTCTCTTCAACTTCATTTACAAGATTTCCATCAACGGACCAGATTGTAATTTTTGCACGCTGTGGAAGATTTGCAAACGTAATTTTTTCTGTTCCTGCTTTAGTTGGATTTGGATACACATAAACATCCGAAAGATCTTTGGCAAAAGACGAAAGCACTATATAACTTCCTGCGCCTGCGGTTATTGGAAGGTTTCCTGATGCTAAATCAGAACGAATATTACTGATTCTTAAAACGTACTCCTTCCCTATTGAACCAATCGGCTTTTGATTTCTTAAATCAAGATAAAGTGTTTTAGAATCATTTGGATCAATAGACACCGAAGTAACTTTATTATCTGGATTAAATATGTAGTTATCTGTTTTTATTGCTGATGATGCATCAACATTAATGTTAAACTGAATTTTAATTTTATAAGCATCCAATACTTCAAATGAAGATATAAAAAATTCTTGGTTCGCTGGTTTTGGTGACACAATAAAATTTAATGTATCAGCAATTATTGGTGAGTTATAAAAATCTCTTAAATCTTTTATAATAAGAAAAGATACACCATTGGGTAATTCTTTATTAAACGAAAGCAGATATGAGTATTGATCATTAGGTGAAATTGAGTTGGGATAACCAGAACCAATTACCTCAAATGATTGAAGGTTATCAATTGTGTTTTTTATCTTTTCAGAAAATGATACGATGATGCTTTGTTTACTATTGCTTACAGCAGTGTCTGGTCTTGCTGGTTCGTGTGAATATACTCCAATTATTTTGCTTAAGGCTGATAATGATCCACCATTTGAAGTATTAAATGATTTAACAGCATAATAATAATTTTTGTTTAGTTCGATATTTAGGTCTAAATAATTTTTTTGAATAGTTGAATCAATCAAGGATAAATTATTTTTATCCAATCCTTTATAAATATAAAATAATGTTCCATCACCTATCCAATTTAATTCAATGCAATTATTCCCTAAACTGAAACCCGATAAATTATATGGCGTGCCTTCATTCCCAGAAATCGTAAATTCTGAAAAACTTATGTTGTTAGAATATGGAAATGCAATTTCAGGTACACCATTATTATTAAGATCGCCGATAAAAATGGAATTAGAATTAATATTTTCCTTATAACTAATAATTTTATCAGTTACATCTTTTTTAAAGATATACGAATATGGAAATAGAAAAAGTATTAACTCATCTTTGTTGTCATTATCAATATCATAAAAGCGAATGCTATTTTCTGCTTTTCTAAAGGTGTTATTAAATTCTGTAGATGCATCAATAAATGATTTATCAAATAACATATTTAAATTCGAATTAGAAAGATTAAAAATAACTAAACGATAGAAAGGTGAAATATCATTATTTTCTATGGAATGAAGTAAAACTGCTATCTCATCTTTACCATCACCATCATAATCTCCGCTGGTTAAATATGATGAGGAACCTAAGAATTTTGTTGGGATAAAATATTGTTGGGTAAATGAATTATTACCATTAATCTTATAGCTAAATAAATCACCGTCTTCATCAACCATCCAGAACTCTTTTACTCCATCTCCATCTATATCAGCAATTGCAGCATTTGGAGAATTTAGAATATTTTGTCCCAGCCCTGAAGGTGTAAAATTTTTAAGAGAGGCGGCTTTATTTAAATTCAAATCTGATTGTACCTTCCAAACATCAACAACAGTATCTGATTGAATTGAAAATATTTCAAACGTCCCATTTGAATCGACATCCCTAGCTAATATGGGCCAGAACTTACTTCCTGTATTTGAATACTTTTGTATGAATGAGGATGAGTTTTGACTCGACTGTTCATCAATATATCCGTCTCTGACAAAATATGTTAAAAGATCAACAAAGCCATTATGATTAAAGTCACCAAAGTCTTTAATGATTTCATTCTGCAATGAATCGATTTGTGTGAATGATTGATTATCGAAATGAAATATTTTAGAAATTTTAGGATTTGAATTTGTTCTAAGCACCAAATCAGAAAATTGGTTAAAAGATGAAATGTTAAGTGGTTTTTCAAAAAGGCTGCCCGTAGGTAAAGTGTATGGCAAAACATTTTCTTTTGCAAAGTCGGCATTAAATTCTGTGGGAACAAAAAAATTATTTCCGTTATTCTTTATTTCTGATTTTAACCCGACAAGATTTATAGCTTCAAAATAAATTTCATAAACAGAATTTTGAAGGACAAGATCCCGTGGAATAAATCCGTAATGAATTGTTTTTACGAATTGATTATTTATTGTAAAACCATCCAACGTAATAAATTTAAAATCTGTTTCGGAAGCAGATCGATAATACATTCTTACAATTGAAGGTTCATTTGTGTAAACCGCTGCGAGTGGCGTTGATTTATCACCGTAAAAAGATGGAGTCAAAGAAATTAATTCAGCAACCGGCGGCGTCCTATCGATATGAAAATTAACGCGTTCTTCTAAAGTTCTTCCATTGGACTGATTAATTATTAATCTTAATGAATAAACTGTATCAGCATAGCCGGTTACATTTAAATTATAAACTTCTTCATTATAAATCTGATTTAATTTGTTTTCAATTAAGAAAGTCCATTTTGTAGGATTTAATCCTGTTCCAACTTGCAAACTAAAGTTGATGAAATATGGGGAAAGTACCGATACTCTAATGGGAAGATTGTTTTCCGATGTTGCAAAATCCTGTGTAGGAGTATAAAATTTTATTGCTGAAGGAGCCGTAACTGTTAACGCCTTAAATAAATTTAATCTGCCCGCACCGCTTCTTAAATCCCAACCTGCTTCATCAATATCGTCTGTTGTTGATTTAATAATTTGTTTTACTTCTTCATTAGTAAAATTTTGTAAGGATAGGATTAAAGCTGCTGCTGCAGAAACAAATGGTGCAGATGCCGATGTCCCACTGATTGAGGCATAGCTAAAATTTTTTGCAGTAGTGATAATTGAAGATCCAGGCGCAACAAGATCAATCGTAGAACCAAAGTTGGAACTTCCAGCAACATAATCCTGTTCAGTGGAATTTCCCACACATATAACTTCAGAATAGCCGGATGGATAATGAGGTGTGTCTGATCCTGAATTACCGGCACTTGCAACAAGTACAACGTTTTGCGAATAGGCATATCGAATAACATCCCGAAGAACGTAAGAAAAAGCATCATCTCCAAAACTCATATTAATAACTTTGCACCCCATTTTTACAGCATAAAGTATTGCTGCTGCAACATCATCTTCTTCTCCAAATCCACCCGGATCAAAAGCACGCAAATTTAAGATTTTTATTTTGGGAGCGACTCCTGCAATTCCAATTAGATTATTAGTTTGCGCAGCAGTTATTCCGGAAATATAAGTGCCATGTCCCTGATCATCGTATGGATTATTGTCCCAGTTTAAATAGTCTCCGCCAGTTGAATCAAATGGAAATCCAGCCCGATCAGTAAAATCCCAGCCGCGATAATCATCTACAAAACCATTTCCATCGTCATCAATACCATTACTTCTTTTATCTTTTCCATTAATATCTATTCCTATCTCACCTTGATTAATAAATATTTGATTTTTTAAATCAGGATGATCGTAATCAATTCCCGTATCAATTATTCCTAATATTACTGTATCTGATCCTCCGGTAATATTCCATGCATCAAATGCTTTTATTTTATTTAACGCCCATTGCTCAGAAATAAGACTGTCATTTGGAATTATATCCAATTTATATGTTGTTGATTTTTGCACAAATTCGATTTCAGGATCGCTGGAAAGTATTTGAATCAAACTTGTTTCATCAACATCATTAGAAAAACTTACTTTAATAATTCTATTTAATTCTTCATCCTTTTTTCCAATGCCTTTTGCAAAATGCTCGATATTAAATTTTGGAAGCGACGTAGATTTTGATTCGGCAACTTTACTAAACTTTTGTTGCTTTAGTTTTTCATCAATTGAATAAACAGGAACTGAACTTTTGTATTTAATAAAATAAGTTTTTTGAGCAATCGAAGGAATAGTAAATAAAACAAAAGTAACAAGAATAAAAAAAGAATTAAACTTCATACATTTCCTTCTTGAAGTTGATATCGATGTTAGTTGGATATTTCCCGGAAAAACAAGCTGTGCAAAAATTTTCTTCACCTGCTTCAGATACCGCTTCCAACATCTCTTCGATAGTTAAGTATTCAAGACTATCTACTTCAAGATAATTTTTAATCTCTTCAATATTGCCATTTAGTTGATGAGCAATTAATTCCTTTTTATTTGGAAAGTCCATCCCGTAAAAACATGGATACATAATTGGCGGCGATGATATCCTTAGATGAATAGATTTTGGATTTGCTTCCTTTAATAAATGAACTAACTGTTTTGAAGTTGTACCTCTAACAATCGAATCATCAACTACAACAATTGTTCTGCCCTCAAGAACACCTTTAACAATATTAAATTTTATTCGCACTCCAATTTCCCGATTACTTTGTCCTGGCTGAATAAACGTTCTCCCAATATAGTGGCTTCGGATTAACCCAATTTCTAAGCGCGCATCAATCCCCTCTTTTTCTAATTCTCGCGCATAACCTAAAGCTGTCGTGTTAGAGCTGTCGGGAACACTTATAACATATACTCTTTCACCGTCAGGATCAGTAACTGGATGAGTTCGAGCTAAAACTTTTCCAAGCCGCCTTCTCATCTTATCAACATTGTGCCCAAAAATAAAACTATCCGGTCGTGAAAAATAAATGTACTCGAACACACAATGTTTTTTTGGTTCAGGATTACCATTTATTCTGTAAGATTTTATTTGCTCAGATTTCAAAGTTTCGTTATCGATAACTACAACTTCTCCTGGTTCAACTTCTCTTAAGAACGAAGCTGATTGAATATCAAACGCACAGGTTTCGGAGGAAATTAAAAAAGCATTTTCTAATTTACCTATCGATAATGGTCTGAAACCAAGCGGATCTCGAGCAGCAATAAGTTTATCATCAGTAAGGATAACAACACAATAGGCACCTTCAATTTTTCTCAGCGCTTCCAATATCTGATCAATTTGATTATCTAACTTACTTCTGGCAATTAAATGAAGTATTACTTCTGTATCGCTTGAAGTTTGGAAGATTGCACCTTCATTAACAAGTTCTTCCCGAAGCAATTTTGCATTTGTAAGATTTCCATTATGCCCAATTGCTAGATTCCCCATTCTGTAATTAACCAAAAATGGCTGAATATTTTTTCTGGATTTTGCAGAGCCGGTTGTTGAATATCTGTTATGCGCTATTGCCGAATCTCCTACAAGCGTATTTGTTAGTAAATTATGATCTGCAAATACTTCCGTAACAAGTCCTTCCCCTTTAACAATATTAAAGTGGGCTCTACCATCACCATTAAACGATCGCGTAACAATACCGGAGGCTTCCTGTCCGCGATGCTGCAGAGCGTGTAAACCATAATAAGCATTTACTGCAGCATTGTCCGTACCATATACGCCAAATATTCCACAATATGAAATGGGTTTATCTTCTTCGTAGTTCATTTTGATTAAAATTAGTTTATAAATAATTACAAACAAAGTTAACTAATTGACAATATTTTATGAAATAGAAATAAATGCACTAAATTTTATTTAAAGAATATCTTGGATTATTTTTCATCTAAGTATTTGTAATTTTGTAATATAATTTTAAGAGTAGTTATTTATGAAATATGAATCAATAAAATCTTTTTTAGAATCAAAAAACATTGCAGTTGTAGGAGTTTCATCAAAAGGAAAAGGATTCGGGGTTAGTGTATATGAACATCTTAAACAAAATGGATACAATGTTTTCGGTGTAAATAAAAATGGCGGCTTTGTAAATGATGTTAAATTATACAATTCTTTAACTGACACTCCTGTTAATTTAGAAGGTGTAATAACAGTTGTACCTCCAATTGAATTAGACGGTATTGTTAGAGAGGCAAATAACTTAGGAATAAAAAAAATCTGGATGCAGCAAGGCTCGGAATCACCATCAGCGATTAATTATTGCAAGGAAAATAAAATCGATTGTGTATCTAACGAATGTATTTTTATGTATAGTGAACCTGTAAAAAATCTTCATAGTTTTCATCGATGGATAAATAAATTAATTGGCAAATATCCTAAAAAGGAATCTTTCTTATAAGTATCGTGAAAATGGTTGTACTAATTACCCAAAAAATCAGCAATCTCTTTACTGCATCTTTCCAACTCACAGGAAACAGCTAAATGCCCGCAATTGTTATTTAAGAAAAGTGTTTTAGCATTCGTAAGTTTTGCTAAAACTTTTGCCTCAGTTGGATTAACCAATAAGTCGGTTTCAGAAATTATTATCATCATTTTAGCTTTTATTTTGGATGCGGCAGCTTCCATTGAATTATCAAAATCTTTCGAAATGTTTTGAGTCATAATTGCTTTTATCTGAGATAGATAATCTTCAAGGGTAAAAGTTTGTGAATATTCTTTATCAAAAATTGAAAGATAGGTTTTAAAATCCTCCGGTTTTACTTTATCAACCATATAATCCGGTGTTCTTGATAATCCAGCCATCAGCATTGCAAGTGATTTTCTGATTTCTTGCTCACTTACACCGTATCTCTTTTCAGTTTCAATAATATTTAGTTGAGTGTTCATCCATAACAAATCATAAGTAGATAATCTTGGTGTTCCTACATAAGAAATAATTTTATAGATAAAATTAGGATAAGCAACTGCCCACTCAAGAACCTGCATCCCACCTAAAGAGCCGCCGACTGCTGCGAAGAGATGATTTATACCAAAAACGTTTTTTATTAATTTATATTGTGAGTTAACCATATCTCTTATTGTAATATCAGGGTAAGATTTTATTTTATAAACATTATAATTTGAAGGCGAAGATGATATCCCGTCCCCGAGTGCATCAATAGCAATAATGAAATATTTTGTGGTATCTAAAAAACTGTGTTTCTGAATTAATCTCCCCACACTTTCGCTGGTTCCCTCAAACCAGGTTGGAAAGATTATTACGTTACTAGAGTCGAGATTCATTTGTCCAAAAGTCCTATATCCAATTTTGCAATTATTGATAACCTGACCCGATAATAATTGCAAGTCACCAATATCAGCAAACTGCTGTTCTGATTGAGCAAATATAATTGACTCTAATAGGAGTATTAAAAAATATACTTTGAGAAAAAAGTTTTTCATTATTGTAATCATTCTAAAAACTGATAAAATATTTCCATTTAAAATTTATAAATTTGTATCAGTAGAAAGAAGATATTTGAAAAAGATTTAAGGAAAGATTATGAATAAAATAATGCATATTTTACTTTTTATTTTAGTGCTGATCTCGATCTCCAATAATAATTCTTATTCGCAGATTGTTAACGCGGATCAAAAATGGATTAAAGTCGCAGATGGATTAAACTTTCCGGAAGGTCCTGCTTATGATGGAGTTTCATCAATCTATCTTTCTAATTGCTATAGTGGATGGATAACAAAATTCTCAAAAGGATTATTGGACACTTTTGTTAGTAAGACAAATGGTCCAATAAGCATTGAAAAAACAAATGGACTCGGATTTGGTAAAGATGGATATTTATATGTTTGTGAATATGGTAAAGGGCAAATTTTAAGAATAAATAAAAATTCTGAAATTGAAATATATGCAGATGGTTATCAGGGAGTTAAATTTAATCGTCCAAATGATTTGGTGTTAGATGCAAAAGGAAATTTATATTTTACTGATCCAAATAGTTATGATCCTAAAATTCTAGACGGTAGGATATTTTTTATTGATGCAATAACAAAGCAAGTAAAACTTGCAGCGGATAGCCTGGCATTTCCAAATGGAATAAACATCTCGCCTATTAATGGAAAACTTTATGTATGTGAATCTGCTAAGCAAAAAATAATTAGATTCAATATTTCAAATGACTATAGACTTACTGATAAAGAAGACTTTGTATCAATTCCCGGCGGTGATCCTGATGGAATTGAATTTGATATAAATGGAAATTTATATGCAGCACATTTCGGAGGTAAAGCAGTTTATATATTTTCACCCGAAGGTGAATTGATTCAGAAAATAGAAACGCCTGGTGCAAAACCTACTAATCTTGAATTTGGTGGTCCAGATAACAATACACTTTATCTGACAGAAGTTGAAACGAATGCACTTTATAAAATTATGGTTAACATAAAAGGAAAGAATGTTATAAAGTAAAAGAGTGAAAATTATTTAATCACTTTTATCACCAATTCTTAAAGTACTTTCAACTTTCCATTTACACCCTAAGATCGAAGCTTTTCCGGTTTTATCACATCGAGAAATCTTTATTAAATAATCCGGTAAGTTCAATTGAAACCATATATAATCTATTGAACGTTTAAAAATATGTTGGCAAGACTTGCATAAATCCAAGCCAGATTTTAATCCATCGCTGCAAAAGTATCCGGTGGAATTTTAATATATACCTATTCTGTAATTCTTTAACTGTTTGTCTAGATTCTTTGCCCCGCCGGTAACCTCATTCAACAATTTCCAGAACCTTGCACTATGATCATGATGTATCGTATGAACTAACTCGTGCTGGATTACATAATCAATTAAATGTTCAGGCAATTGCATTAGATGAATGCTTAAATTAATGTTGTTTTTTCTTGAGCAGCTTCCCCATCTTGATTTAATATTTTTTAAAGTGAGTTTATTATAATTCAAATCAAACTTTAAAGCTAGAGCTTTTGCTCTTTCAGGAAGAATTTGTTTCGCCTCCACTTTTAATGCATGTTCAATTCCTGTTCTGATTGCAGTTTGAACTTCTTTTGAATCGGAACTTAATTCTATTGGATAAATAACATTAATCTTTCCGTTTGAAATTCTTACAGAAATATTTTTTCTATCTGTTTTTTTCAAATCGAGTTTGTGATGTTTTGTGCAATAACCGGAATTCTCATCAAACATTGTTTGCTGATTTTCAAACTCTCTCATCTTATCAAGATGCTTTTTGATCCAGAGT
>JBBILT010000007.1:0-199375 GCA_037444745.1 Ignavibacteriales bacterium | reverse complement strand
TAAGCGTAAGGACAATGGACACCACAAGCCACAACTTTACCTGGCAAACTTTTACTTTTGGTGATGCAGGTGCAGGCAGCAGTACACTTTACGATGTTGCAATTATAGATGAAAATAATATTTGGGCAGTAGGTGAAATTTATATGAATGATTCACTTGGTAACCCGGATCCTACATTTTATAATGCTGCTCATTGGAATGGACAAACCTGGGAACTGAAAAAACTTTTCTATAAAGGTGGTATTTGGACAATTAGAACTGTTTTTGCATTCAATGAAAATGATATTTGGTTTTCTGGATACATGAGGTATCTAAATGGAAATTTTATTGAGCTACCCATTCCTAATATTCTTATGGGCTGGGGCATCAACAAAAGCTGGGGCAGCAGTAATGTTAATTATAAATATCCAAATTCTCTTGAAACTCCAGTTGTCTTTACGTTAAACGGTGCAAACGCACAAGCGAATTTAAAAGGCACGCAGCTTACCAATACTAGTTTTAATCCTTCAAAAAATAGTCAACGTGGATTTATAAAAGATACCTGGCTTGGCTATCTGCATAATGTTTACGAGAGTATGGGCGACATCTGGTATGAGCGCTCAACCGATGACGGCACTACCTGGTATCTTATGAATAACGGCAAGCCTATCAATCCTGATTATGCAACAGCCAATGCAAGTTCACCTTCAGTTTGTTTTGATGCAAATTATAATATGTTGTACTTTGTTTATCAAAGCAGCTCAACTTTCCCTTATAACGGAATAGTTTTAGCGTAGTTTAATACTTCGCTAAATGCAAATACACCTAATTGGGTAGAGCTACTCACAACACCAGATAATTACTCGTACTCTAATAATTATAAACCGGTTGTTGCGGCAATGGGCGGCGGCGGTGTTGTGGTTTACGATCCTCCATCGTCTGCAGGATTAAAAGGTGTTAAGTTTTATGTTGATGCTTCCCCAGATTATGAATTTCTCGGAACCAGTCAGTTTACAATTCCGGGTGTAGATCAAAACAGTACAAACCCTTCAATAGCTGCGGGATGTCAGTATTATTATCTTGTGTATGAACAAAGTCAAACGAGCATAAGATATTTAAGCTGGTCAGGAGGTTCATCACCAACAGGTTATACAAATATTTCTTCAGGTAGTTCTTATATTTTTAATGTTAGACCAACAATAAGTCTTGAACATTGCACATATCCTGTTGTAAGCTGGATTGGCGGCACCTATGATTATTATCATAGCGGATTCTATCAAGGAAGCTGCGTAATGACAAGGGTTGGACCAACCTGGGTTTCAATAAATATTATCAGTGCATCAAATACTCAGGTGGTAAATAATAACTCAACTACAGAATACGGTTCTGAGTACAAATCAGTTATTACGTATTCATATGGTTCAACTCCTTCTACTAAGTGGGTAAAAAGAGAAGGAGGGACATATTCAAATCCAGCGCAGCTAAGTTATAATGGTTTTCCTATCAATGGTATCTGGGCACAAGTTTCATCCGGTGCCTCTATAAGTGATATGAAAGCTTTGGTATTTAACAGCAACAACCTGCCATATTATTTTATTCAGAGCACAACAAACCTTGGCACTGGTTTAGGTAAAATTAGTCTTGCTAAAACAGCAGAAACAGATACAATAGTTACATTTGGTAGAGGCGGAGTTGTGGATAAAAATGAAGTAGAGTTTGTTTTTGAAATTGGAGACATATTAGTTGGAGATAACATTGTTAAGTTCATTGAAACACCTGACACTATTGCTTACACAACAGCAGAGCAGCTTAACAAAGACACAAGAACAGAAAACTTTACTCTAAGTCCAGAAACTGACTTTTATTTTAGCACCATCTATAATGTTGTTAAAAAATCAAATCCTGATTCTGTTTTAAAATCATCAGATGCAGTTAACTTTAAAGCAGAACTTGTTAATGCTTTAACGAATCAGGTTGTTGGTACATTTGATAATGTCACTTACAATAAAAATAATTTAGATAAGTATGCAAGTATTGATTATCAGGTTGATTGCTCAGGAATAACCCCTGGTGAGTATTACCTAAGATTAGTAACAAATGTAACCAGTGATGCAAACTACACACTTGCAAATATAGTTAGCGATAACACAACACTTGCAAAAAAGAGCTTTAACAAAGTAAACTTTACGGGAGGCGAAATTCCAACTACTTATGATCTTACACAAAACTTTCCAAACCCCTTTAACCCAAGTACAACAATCCGTTACCAACTTCCAAAAGATGGATTAGTAACACTAAAAATTTATGATATCCTTGGAAGTGAAATTGCAACTTTGGTTAACGAAGAAAAAATTGCGGGTAAGTATGAAGTAAACTTTTCCGCCACAGGCGGAGCTTCATCACTTGCAAGCGGTGTTTACATTTACAAATTATAGGCTGGGGATTATATTAGTTCTAAGAAGATGATTCTTTTAAAATAATTTAGGGGTCTTTACTAGTAGATTTCATAAGGCGAGTTTCTGCTCGCCTTTTTATTTCAGACTTGGACAGAAATAAAATTCAGTAATTACCTTAAATGTATTATTTTTAACCATAAAATCTTTATCTATAAAAGCAAAATGACTTTTTACAAAAACCATAAAGAAAAATTAGAGCTTATAAAATCTGGTAAACTTGGCTTGATTGAAAATGTTAATCATTTTCTTAAGAATATCGAAGAACAAAAAGATCTTAACGCGTTTAATTTTGTTTTTAATGATGAAGCAATCGATACAGCAAAAGCTGTCGAGCAGAAAATAAAAAATAATTCTGCCGATAAACTGGCAGGAATGGTAGTCGCAATTAAAGATGTTCTTGCTTACAAAGATCATCCACTCACCTGCTCTTCAAATATCTTAAAAAATTTTACTTCTCTTTACACAGCAACAGCAGTGCAAAAACTTATTGATGAGGATGCAATCATCATCGGTAAAACAAACTGCGATGAATTTGCAATGGGTTCATCAAATGAGAACTCTGCTTTTGGTAATGTTTTAAATCCTATGGATAAAACAAGAGTTCCCGGCGGATCAAGCGGCGGTTCCGCTGTTGCTGTTGCAGCAAACCTTTGCGATGTTTCGCTCGGCACAGATACTGGCGGCTCAATTCGCCAACCCGCAGCATTCTGCGGAGTGTATGGATTAAAACCAACTTACGGAAGAGTTTCACGTTTTGGTTTAACCGCATTCGCTTCATCTTTCGATTCAATCGGACCATTCTCAAAAAATGTTGAAGATGCAGCTTTGGTTATGGAAGTTGTTTCTGGAAAAGATTTAAAAGATTCTACGTCTATTGAAAAAGAAATTCCAGATTTTTCTTCTTCACTATCAAAAGACAAGAAACTTAAAATTGGGATACCAAAAGAATATTTTACTGATGGACTTGATGAAGAAATTAAAACTGCCATATTAAATATTGTGGATGAACTGAAACTTGAAGGTTATGAAGTAAAAGAAGTTACACTTCCTAAAACGGAATACACCATTGCAGCATATTACATATTAACTACTGCAGAAGCATCCTCAAACCTTGCACGTTTTGATGGCGCGCGTTATGGTTACAGAAGCAGTGATTATAAAAATCTTAAAGAAATGTATTTGAATTCCCGCACAGAAGGTTTTGGCAAAGAAGTAAAGCGCAGAATTATGCTCGGCACTTATGTGCTTTCTTCCGGTTATTATGATGCATATTATCGCAAAGCACAAAAAGTAAGAAGATTAATTAAAGAAGATTTTGATAAAGTTTTTTCAGAGGTTGATTTACTTATCACTCCAACAACTCCAACAGTTGCATTTAAGATTGGTGAAAAATCTGATGATCCGTTGCAAATGTATTTGAGTGATATTTACACAACATCAGCAAACCTTGCCGGCATTCCAGGAATGAGTATTCCAATTGGAAAGAATTCTCAAAATCTTCCAATCGGTATGCAAATTTTATCGCAGCAGTTTGAAGAAGAAAAAATATTCCAATTAGCAATTCACATCCAAAATGAAATCACAAGCTGAAATTATCTTACGCAATTGGACTAAAGAAGATTTCCCCATTGTAAAGAAAATATTGTTAACCACGTGGAAAGATACTTATACATTCATTCCTGAAAATGATATACTGACCCATTTCGAAAAGTTTTATAGTGATGAAAGACTTATTGAAATCCTGGAAGACCCATTTTCATTTGGAATAATTGCAGAGGTTAATTCGGTGCCCGCCGGCTGGATGAAGTTGTTTGAAGACATCATCAACAAAAAATTCTTTGTGTCATCATTATATGTTTTACCTGAGTTTCAGGGCTATGGTCTTGGGAAAAAACTTTTAAATGAAGCATACAGAATTGCTAAAGAAAAACAATTTAGTAAGGTATGGCTTGGTGTAATGAAGCAAAATATAAAATCTTTAGAATGGTATAAAAATCTTGGTTTTATTTTTGGTGAAGAAGAACCATTTCAGATGGGTGCCACAGAAGTTATACATTTGATTGGGTATAAAATTATTTAGTTCTTGCTGTCTTGTCATTCCGAACGAAGAGAGGAATCTTTTATTTTAAACCGTCAGATTTCTCGCCCGATGAATCGGGTTCGAAATGACTGGAGAACTACTTCCAATTTTTAAAATTTCCCATTGAACCTTGAACGTTCAGAATTTAACACTCAATAATAACATTTACCATTATCAGAGAATTTCTTTATTTTTGTTCACAAAATTTATTTTATTAAAGGAAAATTTATGGCAATCATTATTGATAAAAATACTCGTCTTGTTGTTCAAGGAATTACAGGCGGTGAAGGTTCTTTCCACACAACTCAAATGCTTGAATACGGAACTAAAGTTGTCGCCGGAGTAACACCCGGCAAAGGCGGGACTAAATTTGAAGGCATCCCTGTCTTTAACACAGTTGCAGAAGCGGTGAAAGTTCAGAAAGCAAACTCATCTGTAATTTTTGTCCCTCCGGCATTTGCCGCAGATGCGATTTTAGAAGCAGCAGGTGCAGGAATAAAAGTCATCATTTGTATCTCCGAAGGAATTCCAACTAATGATATGATAAAAGTTTACAATTCAATAAAAGGAAAAGATATTGTATTAGTTGGTCCAAATTGCCCGGGTGTTATCTCTCCCGGTATCGCAAAAGTTGGAATTATGCCCGGCTTCATTCATCAAAAAGGAAATATTGGAGTAGTATCCCGCAGCGGCACATTAACCTACGAGGCAGTAAAACAATTATCGGATGTAAAACTTGGTCAATCAACTTGCGTTGGTATTGGCGGCGATCCAATCATCGGCTCAAAATTTATTAATATTATAAAAATGTTTAACGATGATAAAGATACAGATGGCATTGTAATGATTGGTGAAATTGGAGGAAGTGCTGAAGAAGAAGCTGCTGACTTCATCAAGAAAAATGTTAAGAAACCTGTTGTTGGATTTATCGCCGGTAGAACTGCACCTCCCGGAAGAAGAATGGGCCACGCTGGTGCGATTATTTCTGGTGGGAAAGGAACTGCAGCAGAGAAAATGGCAGCGATGAAAAAAGCAGGCATCCTTGTAGTTGAAAGTCCTGCTGAGATCGGTGTTACGATGTTAAAAGCTATTGAAAAGTTGAAGGTTAAAAAGCCTGTTGTTAAGAAATCAGAATCGGCAAAAAAAGTTATTAAGACGATTAAACCTGTTAAAGTTGAAAAATCTAAGCCGAAGAAAAAAGTCGATAAGAAAAAAGAAAACAAATCAAAAAAACATCATAAAAAATCGGATAAAAAAAAGAATAAAAAGAAATAGGAGTATTAATTGGGTAATAAAACATTAGCTATTATAAAACCAGATGCTGTAAAAGATAATTACATTGGTGAAATAATTTCATTAATATGTAAAGCCGGATTTAAAGTTAAAGCCCTTAAAATGATTAAACTTTCTGAAGAAGCAGCAAAATCATTTTATGAAATTCACAAAGAAAAACCATTTTACAAAGATTTAGTTGAGTATATGACATCAGGTCCTTGTGTACCGATTGCACTTGAAAAAGAAAATGCTGTAGAAGATTACAGAAAACTTATTGGGGCAACTGATCCCGCAAAAGCTGCTGAGGGAACTGTTAGAAAACTTTATGCAAGAAGTGTACAGTTCAATGCTGTTCATGGTTCGGATTCTGATGAAAATGCAGCAAAAGAAATTGCTTTCTTTTTCTCAAGTAAAGAGTTGATTGAAAATTATCCATCGTAAAAATAAATTCTATTTGTCACACTGAGCCTGACGAAGCGTGACAGTTTTTTAATGTCAGTCTTCGAAAAGCCCAGACTGACATTTGTTTTTTTAAGGGAGTACTAAAAGGAGTTTTAAAATGATTTCAAAATCCAAACTCAGAGTATTATACTTTTTTATATTATTAACTTTTCCTGTTTCAAATATCGCACAAATAATTAATGGAGCAGATTTACTTTTTTCAGAAAACTTAAATCTTATCGCTGGAAAAAATGTTGGTGTTGTTTGTAATCATACTTCCCTGCTTTCAGATGGAACTCATTTAGTTGATGCCTTAATAAAACAAAAAGATGTTACTGTAAAAACAATCTTTACACCGGAACATGGATTTAACGGCAGTGCCGAAGCTGGTGAGAAAGTAGATTATAAAAATAATCTTTATAAAGAAGTTCCAATCATTTCGCTTTACGGAAATGATAGAAAACCATCTAACGAGATTCTGAAGGATATTGATGTTTTGATTTTTGATATTCAGGATGTTGGCGCAAGATTTTACACATACATTTCTACAATGTATTATATTTTGGAAGCTGCCGGGGAAAATAATATTCCCGTAATAATACTTGATCGCCCCAATCCAATTGGCGGCAGTTATGTTGATGGTCGGGTTTTAGATCCTAATTACAGATCATTTGTTGGGATTGCTGAGATTCCAATTACTCATGGAATGACAGTTGGTGAACTTGCAAAGTATTTTGTTGGAGAGAAAATTTTATCAAGCTGGAAAAATATCTCTCTAAAAGTTATTCAATGCAAAAACTGGAAGCGCGAAATTCCAAATCAATTTTTTTCAATGTGGAATTCACCTTCGCCAAATATCAACTCATTGGAAACTGCTTTAGTTTATCCCGGGATTTGCTTACTTGAAGGAACAAATATTTCCGAAGGTAGAGGGACGAAGTTTCCATTTTTACAATTTGGTTCTCCATTTATTAAACCTGATGATGTAATCGATAAACTTGATTTGTTAAAAGTTGAAGGTGCAGAATTACAATCAGTTGTCTTCATCCCACAAGATATTACTGAAATGGCAACAAATCCAAAGTTTGAAGATAAAACTTGTTATGGAATTAAAATAAAGATAACTGATCCGAACAAGTTTGAGTCTGTTAAATTCAGCATAAAATTCTTGTATGTTGTTATTAAATTGTATGGTGATAAAATTAAATTTAATAATCAGTCGTTTGATAGACTTGCCGGAAGTGATATTTTGAGAAAACAATTATTAAGCAAACTTTCGCCTGAAATAATTTTTGCTTCGTGGCAATCTGAATTAACAAAGTTTAAAAATAAAAGAAATCAATACTTACTTTATTAAAGAGGGAAAAATGTTAAAACAATTATTTGTGTTTTTGTTCATTAGTATTCTTGTAATCAGTTGCGGGGAAAAGAAAAATGGGCCGGAAAAAATATTAAGCGATAAAGAAAAATATACCTTCGATTCCACCGATCTAAAAACTCAGGGAATAGATAAATCTGGTAAATCATTTTTAATGGAATATAAATTTAAGAATGGCGATAAATTCGTTTATCGTTTAACAACCATTTCTATCGATACAACTATCTCAAGCAGAGTTAATCAAAAAGTAGTCTATTTACTTGATCTTAATGTCAAAGAAGTCGATGCAGATGGCGTTGCTGAAGTTGAGATGAAAATTAATTCATTAAAACTTGATGCCTCTGCAAACGGACAGATATTCAGTTTTGAAGCAGGCAAAGACAATGATACTGCAAAGACAAAACAATTTGCAGAATTCTACGCCTTGTACAACAATCCTTTTAGTGTAAGATTCAATAAGAAGGGAGAAGTTTTAGAGGTTTATAAGACGGATAAAATTGCCAATAAATTTCTCGAAAAGCGCGGTGCTCTTGATACGATATCAACCGAAGATAAAAATTTAATTAAACAAGATTTAGTAAATGGTGTTTTAAATCCCCTAGTAACACAGATAATAAGGAAACTTCCGGAAAAAGATGTTTATAAAGATTCAACTTGGCAGATCCAGCAAAAGCCAATCTCGTTAATGATTTATCAAATAAATTATGTTAATCTTTATAAGTTGGAAAGTGTAGAGCTGTTAAATAATGATAGAATAGCTGTAGTTGATGCCAATATTAAATTTACATACTCCGGGCAATCCAAAGTTAATCAGGGAAATGTTGCGTACAATTTTCAAAAGCCAGTTTCCACTGCAGAAGGTAAAATATATTTTAATGTTGATAAAGGAATTCAGGTAAAGTCACGAACAAAAACAAGACTGGAAATAAGTTATACGATGGAAGCCAACACTCCCAAAGGAAAACAAAAAGGTAAACGAGCAGATGTTGTAGCTAATACCAACATACTTGAGTTGCTTTAACAGCAGAATTCTTTTTTAGACAAAAAGCCGGTTTAATGCCGGCTTTTATTTTAAATAGCTATTGATAAAACTTCAAAATATTATTTTAATAGTATCATCTTTTTTATTGTTGTATCAAATGCTTCTAACCTGCAAAAATATATACCAGATGCTAAATCGGAAGCATCAAATTCAATTTCATAAATTCCTTTCTCCTGGTTTTCATTCACCAATACTTTTACTTCCCTTCCTAGTATATCATATATTGATAATTTAACATTATGATAAGCAAGTATCTGGTAAGTTATTTTTGTTTTGGGATTGAAGGGATTGGGATAGTTATTGTACAAAAAGTCAGAGTTTACTGGTGCAAAGAATATTTCATTCTTAAAACTAATATTCTCCAACCCTCGTGCATTTGCCCATATATCACTGCAGGTTCCGCTATTTCTGCTGTCTTCAAAAGTAAATATCAGCTTATCATTAAAAATATCTGCACTGTTAGTACCGTTGTAGTCATCATAATAAGTGTTAATGTAATCATAACGGTGCAAATAAAAATCCTGAGACATGCGTCTATTGTCATTAGCGTAAAATCCCTTAACGTCTAATGAACTGTTATATGTTACAAATAATTTATGATTGTCGAAACGCACTATGTTAAAACTTGAAGGATTATAGTGGTACGAAAACACATTATCCTGATAATAATAATCTTTATCTAAAGTATATCTTCTTAGGATGTGAAATTGATAACCATCATTATACATAATTACAAAATCCTTGCTGCCCTCATTCTTGCATTTTATATCGGAAATATAGGAATCAGTGCTATCTATAATAAAAGTTGTTGTGATAGATTGTCCATATTTATTGATAATCTTACCAACTATTTTATTACCCGACGTATTACTTTTTAAATCATAATATTTCCAAACGGCTAAAATATTAAATCCCGTATCTACTGAAATTGTAAAGGGTCTAAACGCGAGATTCTCAGCATAACTCAAAAAATTCTTTTCATTTGAAATTGAAAGTAAATTTTTGTCAAAACTTTTCATATAAGCCCCATATGTATAATACCAGCATATTAATATCTCATCGTTGCTGCTCACATTCATTGCTAGGTTAAAATCAGTATAGTAAATTTTATCTTTTACGATAATATTTTTGCCGATCTTTTCGCCGGCTGTATTTACTGCTTGCAGATAAACCCCATCACTGCCATATTCATTGTACCCTGTAAATGCTATTATAAATGTTCCGTCTGAAAGAGTTTGCACTTCTTTACTTGATAAATGCCAGTAATCTGTATCTAAATCATTTATTTGAACGTTGCCGTTTAAAGGATTAAAGTCCTGATCATAAACTTGAGCAAATAGATCATTCCTGCCATTTTTTCTATCTTCCCATAAAACTATTGATTGACCTTTGTTGTTAAACTTTACTAATGATTTTCTTTGTGGAGAACTTGCAACATCATCATTTATTTTAATAAATGGTCCTATTTGATTTATGCCTGAATCAAAACTTTGTGCATAAACATCTGCATCAGTTTTACTATAACCATCTGTCCCAATAACGAATTTATTTTTAATTATATCAGATATTTCATTAGAATAAGAATAACTTAAATTTGAATCGTTAATTATTACTTTAACTGTATCACCAATAAACTGACCGTTTGATTTTATTTTTTGTATATACTGATTGCCATATCCACCGACAAGAATATAAAATATGCTGTCCTTATCTGAAGAAATTGCAAATGGAGAATAGGAATTGCCAGGATCGTGAAGGTAAAGTACATTTGTAATAAAAGTGTGATTTTTATTGTAGATTCTTACACCAACACCATCATAAATATCCCAAACAATAATAAAATTTCCATCATCGGTTGATGACACATCAGGAAAACTATTATCAAGAAAAGATGGGGAACCACTTACAATTGTATTATTTCCGACCATCTGACCTGATCTGTTTATCATCTGAAGATAAATATTAGATCTCGTGCTAGCACCGTAAGAACTCCAGGTTAAACAATAGTTCCCAGCTTCATCAACAGCTATATGTTTACCTTGTCCAATACTGGAAATACTTTTATCTGATTCACTTACTGTTATTTGGTTACCGATTGGTATTCCTGTTTTATCAATCAATCTTGCATATACCCAATTACCCGGTTCCGAAGACCACATTACCATAAATGATCCATCGTTATCTATGGCAACACAAGGTTCCATAGTATTCCATCCAGAAATGGTATTTACTATTATGTTCCCCCCGACTTTCTGACCAGTATTTGTAAATTTTTGTGCAACAACAGATCTAAAACTTTGCAGCCATGTGATTACAAAATCTCCATTTTTGTTTGCAGCTATAAACGGTGAGTTGTTGCCGATTAAATCACCTTCATTTACTTTAAAGTTTGAACCTATCCTGTTTCCATTACTATCAAAGAATTGTGCAAAAATCTCAACCTTGTCGTTTCGTGTGTCAATCCAGGTGAATGCATAATTACCTTGCCCGTCCATTGCAGTGCTTACACTTCTTTGCTCACATCCGTAATCACCATCTAATGTATTAACCATAAAATCGTTTTTTATTATTGGTGGTTCGATTGGATTTCCGAACGTGTTTTTATTTAATAAAAGCTCCTGATTCAGATGATTAATTGTATCGGGATTCAATTTGAAGTTGCGATAGAATACCCGATTCTTCTCAACAATTTGTGGATAGATATTGGATGATAAAATAATTACTGAAGCGACCCCTAAAATAATTGCTGAAATAAAATTTTTAATCATTGTTATACTCTGAAAGATTTTTAGTTTAAATTAAAAATAAAAATTTAACCCTAACCCAATACGGGTAACAAAATCTCTATTTGTAAGTTCCTGCATTCGTGTTGTTGTTTCATTCTCAGCTATATATCTCGCATTATATTTACCAGTCGCTGAAGAATATAGAACTCTTATATTTGATGTTAATGAAAGTGATTCATTAAAGAAATACTCAGCTCCAAAACCTATGTTAAAGTGCCATGGTGAATTTAATTCCTTCGTAAATTCCTCAATGTTATCTTCATTGATTGTGTTAGGTTGAGGATTTAGAAATAACTGTTCATACTTATTCTGTGCAAAAGCTATTTGCTTTCCAAAACCTAATAATGCAAATATATTTACTTTTTCAGTTAGGATGTTTTTAAAGTAGTATTTCAACCCTAAATTAAAATCCAACATCTTTAACCCCACGGTACTTATTGATCCTTGATTACTCTCATAATTGGGGTTTGAATAATGATACTCATACCTGAATTCATTAGAATTAGATTTATACCCGGCATCTAAAATAATTCTTAGGTCTTGGGTAATGCCATACGTTAATTGAGCTTCCATATTTAATTCACTTTCAATGGAATAGTACACACTTGGGTCTGTTTGATAACTACTATTTCTTGATACATTATATACTTTACCTGAATTGTATGGTACATACAATATTCCGAATGACCATTTTTTATAATCTTTAATTTTAAAAAGTGGAGTAAACTCAAATTTTTCTGGTTTGATATTTTTTTCTATTTCAACTTCTTTAACTGGTGTTAAGGAAAGTCTTTTTAATTCTTCATTTACTTCTTGTTGTTCTTTTATTTTAACAATTCTTTTATCTATAAAATCATTAAGAATATTTTCTTTAGTTGTAAACCCTTTTCCAACTTCATAAATATTTCCAAAACTTTCCAGAAATACTCTTTCTAAAGCCTGCATTACCACAAATTCTTTGGCGTTGTTAGAATAATTGAAATAAATTTTAGAATCATCTATTGATGTAATTAAACAAGTTGTGGATCTTCCATCAACTAAAAAGAGTGTATCCGGTAGTTGATTCTGTGCAAAAGAAAAAACTGGAAGCAGGAGCAATAATAATGTTTTCATATCGAACCTCCCAAGTAAACAGTAATAAATATTAGTTAGTTATAGGAACAAACTCATTTAAATAATCCGTATTTATTTATTGTAAAAACAATTTTACAATAATTCCCAGTTAGCTGGAATTCTTTAAAATAAAAAACAAAGTTTTTCCCATTCTCAGCATAGTAAGTGTGCATCCCATCTTTAGTATCGTATTCAATCGATTTTCGGCCAAAGTAATCATCAATAAGTACAACAACTCTGTCATTATTATAGCTCTGGGAATAAACATCATAAAATTCAATTCTAATATCACTCGCTTCAATATAAATAGATTTACCTAACTGCAATGTAATATCCATTGGTAAAATTGTTTCTTGAGTTGTTACTATATCATCTGAATTATAAACATAAGGAGGTGTAGAAATGGGATAATCATCTTGTGATGAACAACTTATTAATGTAAGGCTAATTACAAGAGGAAAAAATAACAAAATCACTTTTACAAAGGGCGAAACACTTAACATCTTCTCTCCCTGATAATTTGTTAATCCGCAATAAATATATGACCCCATATTTATTCAAATATCACACCACAAATAATATTTGATTCACGCTAAGACTATAAGTAAAAATCTTAACTATGTATAAATTATTAGATTCTAAAGAACTTTTTTGTATACATCAATTAAAATATTTTAATGTCTTTTACTTTACTAAGTTAAACTATTTCTTCTTTTTAGTTCTCTTTCCCAAAAGCAACGGTTTTGTATACTTCTCGTATAGTTCAAAAAGAAATTCTATTCTCTTCGTTTCATTTGGGAATGGCTGCGGGCGGTAACATAAATCAACAGCTTTGTCCAATTCCTGATGTGCTTTTACTAATGCTGGCGGCATTGTTAGTGGATCGTATAAATCTGCAAGACTGCTGTTTGGAAATTCTTTTCTAACATCTAAAACTTTTTGTGCTTTTTCTTCTACAAGTTTAATTTGTTTGTCTGTTGGATTTTCCGGCCAAGGGAAGTTGTTGTAAACAATATCGTTAGAATATCTAAACCGACTTTCCAATCTACCACAAACTTGTTTAACCCAAGCCATATGCATCTCTGAATGTAAAACACCAAAGGTGTAGATGTTACCATTATCGATAATGTGACAACTGTTATGTGCAATTTCATTTTTTCCAAAAAATCCTATTGGAATATACTTCCTGTTCTCTGATGTTGTACTTGGAATCAAAATATATTTTGCCGGATTTTTCTTATCTCTAAATGTTGTTGGGAAATTTGCTAATTCATTTGCCCCATGATCTACGCTTTGCTCACGCATTAGCTTAACTTTTTTTACTCTTTCAATTACAAGTGGCATCGCTTGTAATTCTACTGGTTCGATATCAACTAGCCAGATGCACCATCTATCAATTCCATTTAGAAATTCTTTTGCGCTAATCAATCTTTTAATGAACTTTTTAGCAAGCGGTTCCTTTTTTAAGAGATCTTCCTTTTCTTCATTATTAAGAATTAGATTGCCACCATCAACAGGTTTATTGCCCCATTGCATTTTTTGAACTTTACAAATAGGGTCTTTTGATTTAGAAATTATAATATCAATTGCTTCAACCAAAAACGAATTTATAGTACTAACTGATCTAATGTGCGGTTCCCCTTTAATGTCATCATACTCAAATAAATATTTTTCATTCGTATCATAGTTTGCAAAACCAATTATTACAACGTGTACTGCGGCTTTGCCTTTTGCTTCATTAGTCCACCTAAATGTTCTATGTGCAAAATGAATTTTTATTCCATAAAGATTAAAAAGGATATTCCAGAGAATACCTGGCTGTTCACCCTGCGAAATACTATTAGTACTTACAAAAGCAACTTTAGTGTTAGAATTCTGTATAAGTTTTGCAGCCTTTATGTACCAGCAAGTAACATAATCTAAAACGCCGTAATTTTTAATTCCCGTAAAGACAAAATCCATATCACTCTTTTGCTGTTTATTCTGAAAATGTTTTCCTACAAACGGAGGATTGCCGAGTATATAATCAAAAGTGGTTTTACCTGAAACAGGTTTTTTATCTATAACAGTATCAATAACATTTACTTGTTTTGTATAAACATTTACAGTTTTATAATGAGGCGGCGGTGGTTCATTAATCTTTATAATGTTTGTAACGTCTGCGGTAATATCTATATCATTTTTTACAATGATATTATCCCAATCAATCCTTAAAGCATTATCACAAATTATGTTTGCGGTTTTCCTTAACGGTAGCCGAACAAAGTACTCGCCAAACTCCTCACTAACCCTCATATTCATCTGGTGATCGATAAGCCACATAGCAACTTCAGAAATACGTGCAGGCCATTCTTCAATTTCAATTCCGTAAAATTGGTCTATGTCAATCCAGATTATATTTCTAATATCACTTTCTAGCTGGCTGTTTTTAACAAGCACTTTAAGAATTTCAATTTCAAGAAGTCTTAGCTCACGATAAGTAATAACAAGAAAATTTCCACAACCGCAAGCTGGATCAAGAAACTTGAGCGTTGAAAGTTTTTTATGAAATTCTTTTAATTGTTTAGTGTTGTTTTTTATAGATTCAAATTCCTTGTAAAGCGAATCAAGAAATAATGGTTCAATTACCTTTAAAATATTTTTTTCAGATGTGTAGTGAGCACCAAGATTTCGCCGTTCTTCGGGATTCATAACAGATTGGAACAAAGAACCGAATATTGCAGGTGATATTTTACCCCAATTAAGGCTACAGCTATCAAGTAATATTTTTCTCGTCTCACTATCAAACTGGGCAGGCATTAATGGTTCAGAAA
Organism: Ignavibacteriales bacterium; assembly: GCA_037444745.1. Classification (GTDB taxonomy): domain Bacteria; phylum Bacteroidota; class Ignavibacteria; order Ignavibacteriales; family Ignavibacteriaceae; genus IGN3. The sequence continues at coordinate 184,012 of JBBILT010000007.1, read as the reverse complement.
AAAGTTTACCATTTACATAAGGAAATTCAGCGAGATTCTCATCGAGATTATTAGTCCGCTTGTCTATGGGCTGATTAAGAATTGAAAATAAATAAGAAAGATGTTGTGCAAGATCACTGCCATCTTTTTCGGTTTTAAGTTTTATATATTCTTCAAAAATTCCTTTGTTAAAAATATTGGTGTCATCTGCAAACAGGCAGAATACAAGACGAACTAAATAAACCTCTAAATTGTGTCCGGTATAACCAGTAGCTTTAAGTTTATCGTGCAGCTTACCCATCAATTCCGCCGCAGCAATATTAACAGGATCTTCTTCTTTGAAATTACTTTTCTGATATCCTGCAATAAATCCAAACAGCTTAACATTTTTAACGAAATCTTTTAACAGGAAATCGTGTTGTGTGTTTTCATCAAGATCATGAAAACTAAAGCGGTCAAAATCACAGACGAGAATATATTTAGGCAGCTCTTCTTCATTTAATCCGAATGAATAAGCTATTGCTTGATTTTTTGCTTTCTCTAAATTCTTACCTTTGCTTTTATGCTCAATTAAAATTTTGCCCGGCCAAAGAAGATCAATGTAACCTTCTCTTCCGTCAATTTTTATAACAGGTTTTTCAAAAGTTGCGACACGTCTTCGGCTGATGCCAAATACTTCAAAGAGTTCGTTAAGAAATGTTTGTGATTCGGCAGACTCCTCTGTTGCATCCTCCCAATCTTTAGAGAATTTAACAGCACGTTGTTTTATTTCATTCCAACTTAAAGGCATTTATAGTTTTTAATAAATATTAGAATTGAAATTACATTTCAAATTAAAGATTTGTTTTTTAACCATAAAGAAAAGTTTTAGCAAGCTTTAAATAGTGAAAAATGTTTCAAATATTTTTGTGCCCGAAAGGGGATTTGAACCCCTAAGAGATTGCTCTCACTAGCTCCTGAAACTAGCGCGTATACCAATTCCGCCATCCGGGCTTTTATTAATATATAATATAGAACTGTGAAATTATACAAACCTGCCTGCCAGTAGGCGGGTTCCGCCATCCGGGCTTGAATAATTAACAATGAACAATTACCAATTTAGAATTTAGGAAATTATAACAGCCAAACAAAAATAATAAAGATATTACATCAGGATAAATTTTTCATTTCTAATTTTTAATTTTTAATTGTGCATTAAAAATTACCACCCAGTATCCTCTTCTTTATTTTCGTGAATAATTTTTCCACTGTTACCGCCATGTATTTCACAATACGGCGGCATTTTACTCGAGTTCACAATATCAGTGTAAGTTTCAGGACAACCATCCGTGGCTAATCTTGCATCACCGAGCTCCATGCTTTTTTTACAGAAAGTTGCCATTTCAACTCCCGGTGCAAGAGTAAAATATTTTAATGGAAGCTTTAACTCTTTGTATGCGCCTTCCATAAACATTGCCCAGATAGGTAAAGCTGCACGAGCTCCTTGTCCGTACCAGTTTGTAAACTTAACGCGATAATCATCAAAACCAACCCACGCACCGGCAACTAAATCTGGAGTAAAACCAACAAACCAGGCATCAGAAAATTTTTGTGTTGTTCCCGTTTTACCTGCTGCCGGATATTGGAAGTATCTTCTAACTCCTGCGCCTGTTCCAAAGTTTACAACGTCAGACATCATATCCACCATTATTGATGAGGTTTGAGGTGAAATTGATTGCACTGATTCAGGTCTGAACTCATCAATTAAAATTCCATTTCTATCTTCAATCTTTAAAATTGAAATCGGATCAACATGAACACCTTGATTAATAAATGTACCAAATGATGAAACCATTTCTAACGGAGTAACTTCAACTGTACCTAACGCAATTGAAGGATAAGCATCCAGATAAGATTTTATTCCCATCCTCTGAGCTAATCTTACAACTTGATAAGGCGGGGCTATATCGCTTATTGTTAATCTTCCGGCAATCACGTTAACAGAATTTGTTAATCCCCATCTTAATGTTTCATAACCTGAGTAATTATTATCTGCATTTGATGGAGACCAGCCGTTGTAATTAAATTTTTGATTTAACACGGTGGAAGCGGGATAATAACCATTTTCAACAGCAGTGGCGTAAACGAATGGTTTGAAAGACGAGCCCGGCTGACGTCTTATTCCTGTTACGTGATTAAGTCCTCTGCCAAAATCCATATTCTTTCCACCAACAAGCGTTTTTATTTGTCCGGTCTTTGGATCAATAACTACAAAACCAACTTCAACTGTAGCAGCAGATTTTTTTACTGCATCAACAAAATCAACATCATACTTAAGGGAATTATAGATTGATGCTTTCTTTACGGCTGATGTTTCAGATTTATAGCGCGGATCATTTTTAATTGCTTTATCTATAAGATCTGCTAACAGACTTTTGTTTTTATTCCAGTCCCAATTTTTTTCAAACAATGTTTGATATTCTTTAATATGCTTTTCGGCAGAACGGTTTGCTATTCTCTGCATTTTCATATTGAGAGATGTGTAAATATTTAGACCATCTCTGTAAAGATCATAACCATACTTATCTGCTAAAGTAGTCATCTGCTGGCGAATGTATTCCAGAAAATGCGGTGCTTCTGACCTGATATGGCTTAAGCGATCGGAGGCAAGTTGAATCGGTTGTTGTTTAAGTCTATTATATTCACTTTCACTAAGCATATCCGTGGTAACCATATTTTTCATTACAAGGTTTCTTCTCTGCAATGCATTATCATATTTTTTTACAGGGTCATAATTTTCTGAAGACTTGAGAAGTGCGACAAACAAAGCTGCCTCGGGCAGTGTAAGATCTTTTGCGCGTTTATTAAAATATACTTTTGAGGCTGATTCAATTCCGTAAGCACTTCTTCCAAAGTATGAAACGTTAAGATAAAGCTCTGCTATTTCATTCTTTGTAAAAGTTCTTTCAATCTGAACGGCTGATATCCATTCTCTAATTTTTCTTACAGCTTTATCCAGAACATTTTCACGACCTTCTTTTAGTGAATATAAATTTTTTGCAAGCTGCTGAGTTATAGTACTTGCACCTTCACGCAATGAAAGTGAAAAAACATTTTTTATCATCGCTTTGAAAAACCTTGGGACATCAACACCCCAATGATTATAAAAATTCCTGTCTTCAGTCGCAATCAATGCTTTTACAACATAAGACGGAAGGCTATCTACATCAGTTTCAATTCTGTTTTCAATAAAAAATTGTCCGATCAATTCCCCATCCGATGAGAAGACGCGACTTGCAAGCACAGGCTTAGGATTTTCAAGTTCATCAACAGATGGCAAACCGCTGATTGTATAAATTGCAAGCGCAAGAAAAATAAATATTATAGAACCAATGATGATCTTTTTATTTCTTTTACCGTTCTGTTGTTGTGTTTTACTTATTGCCATATTATAAATTTTTTATTTCAATTCTTTTATTTCAAAACTGTTGTTAAATATTCCATAACAAGGAAAATCCATCCAGGAGCCAAGGTTAATGTAAGTTCCTTCTTTATATTTTTCAAAACATTTTTTGTGCAGGTGACCAAAAATTACATACTCATTACCTTCATCAATTTTTTTTCTGGCTGCATCAAGCAAACCATCTTCTTCGCCATAATCTTTTTGAGTAGTATAATCGCGGCTTGATCTGCTTGTGAACTTTGCAAGCCCAACTCCAAGATCAGGATGAATTAATCCATAAAGAATTTGTATGAATCGGTTTCGTAAAATCATTTTAAGAATGTTGTACCCCAAATCATTCTTCACAAGCCCATCACCGTGACCGATAAAAAATTTTTTGCCATTAAGAATAAACTCTTTCCCATCTTTATAGAGAATAACTCCAATTTCTTTTTCAAAAAAATCTTTATGGAAGAAATCATGATTCCCGATAAAATAATGAACCTTAATCCCCTTTTCAGTCAAATCCTGCAATGCTGTAAGTGTCCTAAAAAATCCTTTTTGATAAACCTGTTTATATTCAAACCAATAATCAAAAAGATCACCAACAATAAAAAGTTCATCGCAATTATCTTTTGCAAAATCCAAAAACTTTACGAGCAGTCTTTCCTTTTTGTGTTCAATCTGTTTGGATTGAAGACCAAGATGAATATCGGAGATGAACAGATAAGTTTTATTCACACTGTATCGTTTTTATTTAATTGAAATTTACTGATATGTAAAAAGAAATAAAACACGTTTCCTTTACTCAAATATCTTTCTTAAATATTGCAAGCAAGTGGTAATCAGGATCAATTACTAAATCATTTACATCATCGGGAATTTCAAATCTAAATTCCTGAATGGCAGAATTTATTTCTATTCTTTTTATTTCTGTTTCACCATTTTTGTGTTTTAATTTTATTTCAAGCGGGAAATGGAATTCCGGATACTCTGTTTGTGTTTGAATAATTTTAAAATCCAAAGACGTTTTCTCACCATTTTTTTCTGTTGAATATGAATATTCACAAAATGGAATTTCAGTACCGGTATAAACCCACTGATCAAAAAATTTGCTCAAGTTTTTTCCCGATACCTCTTCGCAAATATTAATAAAATCTTCAACGGAAGCGTTTGAATATTTATAAAGATCATAGTATTTATGAAGTGTCTGAAAAAAACTGCTATCACCAATTTCAAATCTTAACATATGCAAAACCCACGCACCTTTATCATAAACCGTTTCGCCAAAAAGATCTTTGGGAGCATATAAAGTTCCGCTAAATCCTTCACTAAACTTGCTCATCATTTTAGCAGTTAATGCTGATTTACCATTTACAGCTTCAGCATAAAGTGCTTCGCAATAAGTTGCAAAGCCTTCGTTCAGCCATATATCATTCCAGGTTCTTGGGCTAACAGAATTCCCCCACCAATGATGTGAAAGTTCATGAGCGTAAGTATCTTTAAAAAAATCATTGCCGCTTAAAAAATTATATCCAATACCTGTTATGGTTTGATTTTCCATCGCACCTAAGTTCCAAAGAAATTCTGCCACACCATATTTTTCTTTGATGAAAGGATATTCGCCAAATAATTTTGAAAATACTTTTATCATATTGTTATGCTCAGCAAAATCTAACCTGGCTTGTTTAAGATGCTCGGGTAATACGTAATATTCAATCTTCATTGAATCTTTGCCATCGAGCCCAGTATAAATATCATTGTATGAAACATAAGGCGCAGAATAAACTGCAACCAGATATGTCGAGATTGGATAAATAGTTTTATAGTGATAAGTTTTTTTATTGTCTTGTGTTTTTACTGATTCTAAAATTCCATTTGATACAGATACAAATTGTGAATCATTAGTTATTTCGATATCAAGCAACGCTTTATCAGCAGGATCATCGTCGCACAAAAACCAAGTGGATGCAAATGTTGGTTCACTGATATTATAAATTAAATCAGTGCCATTAACTTCTCCAAAAACAAATCCATCAAACCCTGCGCGTTTTGGTGTGCCGCTGTATTTAATCTTTACCGTAAACGTATCATTAAGTTCTTGATTTGTATTAATAAAAATTCTGTTTTTCTTTCGAGAATAATCAGCGTTTACGCCATTTACAAAAACTTCACTAACATTAAGATTATCATAAATATTAAATTCAATCTCCTTCAAATCCTTTGTGGTTGATAATGCAGTAATCTCATCTACACATTCAATTATTTTATCATTGGTTAAAAGATTAATCTTTAAATCATAATGAAGGACATCTACTTGTTTTTGAATATCAGAAACAAGATTTTTTTTATCTCCAATGGTAATTGATAGAATTGGTGAGGAAGAAACAATCACCATCAAATAAATAATCATCAAAATTAATTTCATAGTAACTTTTCGGGGATAAATCATAATGAGAAATAGTTAATATCTAAAAACTGTTTCCTAAAGTTAAAAATAATTTAATGATTTGTTTAATTGCCAAACATCTCATAATTCAATATATTTTAGAATAAAATTAGGAGAGAATATGATATCACCCGGTTCGTCAGTTTTAAGAGATACAATAACCGTTATTTTAGCCGGCGGTCAAGGGGAAAGACTTTCCCCATTAACAAATCTTAGAAGCAAACCGGCAGTACCTTTTGGCGGTAAATATCGTATCATTGATTTTGCGTTATCGAATTGTCTTAACTCAGGTTTTAGAAGAGTGTACGTACTTACTCAGTACAAATCTGATTCCCTAAACATGCACTTATATGAAGCCTGGAGCATTTTTAATCCTGAGCTTGGTGAATTTATTTATTCCGTTCCTCCGCAACGAAAACTTAATAACGAATGGTATCTAGGAACGGCAAACGCAATTCATCAAAACCTAAATTTATTTTCTGATAAAAAGGCTAAGTGGGTTTTAATCCTTGGCGGTGATCATATCTACAAAATGGATTATCTTAAATTTCTTGATCATCACATTAGTAAAAAAGCTGATCTTTCAATCTCATCCATTGTTGTTCCCAAAGATGAAGCAAAAAGATTTGGAATAGTTGGAGTAGATGAAAATTATAATGTTAAAACATTTATCGAAAAACCTGAGAAACCACCGGAGATTCCCGATAATCCGGGTTATTCATTTGTTAACATGAATATTTACGTTTTCAATGCAAGTGTTTTACGAGAAGTACTTAATGAAATGGAATCAAAAAAAATTAAGAATCATGATTTTGGACAGCATGTAATACCATATATGATTGAAGCAGGATTAAATGTAGTTGCATATAAATTCCTTGATGAAAATAAAAAAAGCCAGCCGTACTGGAAAGATATTGGAACAATTGATAGTTACTTTGCAGCAAATATGGATTTGATAAGTGTTATACCTGAGTTTAATCTATACGATCCCGATTGGCCATTACGAACTTATCAGTATCAGTATCCGCCTGCAAAAACAGTTTCGCACGAAGGTGAACGAGTTGGTAGAACACTTAACTCACTTGTTTGCGATGGAACAATTGTATCCGGTGGTTTGGTGGAGAGATCTTTGCTTGGACCAAATGTTAAGATAAATAGTTACTCCTACGTAACTGATTCTATTCTTATGAATAATGTTACCGTTGGAAGACACGCCAGAATTAGGCGTGCAATAATTGATAAGAATGTTAAGATTCCTGAAGGATATGAGATTGGATTTGATCTTGATGGTGACAAGAAGAAATTTACAGTTACTGAGACAGGTATCGTTGTAATCTCAAAAAATATGATACTGCCTGAATAATTTTATTCGAGCTCTTCAATTTGCCCTTTAATAAAGCCTTGTGTCAGGTTTTAAACAGGAATGAATTTTGCTAATCCAAAAACTATGAACCCAGAGTTAGAAGTAAATTTAAAGAATTTGCCTGCTATGCCGGGCGTATATCAATTCCTAAATAAGAATGGAAAGGTTATATACGTCGGTAAAGCAAAGAATCTTAAGAACAGAGTAAAAAGTTATTTTTTGGATAACATGTCTTCCGTTAAAACTCAAGCATTAGTATGCAAGATTGATAACCTTCAGGTTGTAGTTACGGATAGTGAACTTGAAGCTTTGATTCTTGAAAATAATTTAATCAAAGAGTTTAAGCCAAGATACAATGTTAATCTAAAAGATGACAAATCTTTTCCGTTTATTAAAGTTACCAACGAACTCTTCCCAAGAATTTATCCAACACGTAAAGCAATTAATGATGGAGCAAAATATTTTGGTCCATATACTGATGTAAGAAGTATGCGGGCTTCCCTTAGAATGATAAACCAAATATTTAAGATAAGAAGCTGCAAGCTTGATCTGACAGAAAAAAATATTGCTGATAAAAAGTTTAAAGTTTGTCTTGATTATCATATCAAAAAATGTGATGGACCCTGTGAGAATCTTGTTTCATCAATTGCATATAATGAAATGGTGGATGAAGTTGTAAAACTGCTTAAAGGTAAAACTGATGATCTGATAAAAGATCTTAAAAACAAAATGGATCTGTCTGTAAAGAATTTAGATTTTGAAAAAGCTGCAGAGCTAAGAGATAAAATCGGGCATTTAGACAGCTTATCTTCCAAACAAAAAATAGTAAGTGATGATTTTGAAGACCGTGATATTTTTGCAATTGCTTATGAAGGTAAAGATTCTACTTGTGCTGTTTTTAATATCAGATCCGGAAAACTTATTGGGAAAAAACAATTAAAACTTTCTATCGAAGAAGGCGAAGAGTTGTCTGAAATTTATTCTGCTGCTATAAAATTTTATTACAATGAACTTGTTGAAATTCCTAAAGAGATTATCCTTGAAGTAGAGCCTGATGATTCTGAGGCATTAACCGAATGGTTAAAACTGAAATCTGGTAAAAAAATAAAAATATTTGTACCTCAGCGAGGAGATTTAAAATCATTAGTTAAGATGTGCAAAGAAAACGCTTCTCTTCAATTGAAAGAGATCCAACTTCAAAAGATGAAAAGTCTGGGTAATGTTTCATACTCAGTATCTGCTTTGCAAAGGGATTTGCGATTGAAAACTCTTTCAAGAAAAATTGAATGTTTTGATATTTCAAATCTTCAAGGTACAGATTCTGTTGCCAGTATGGTCGTGTTTGAGGATGGTAAACCAAAGAAAAGTTTGTACAGAAAATTTATCATAAAAAGTGTCGAAGGTCCCGATGATTTTTCAAGTATGAGAGAAGTAATTGAAAGACATTATTCCCGATTACAATCAGAAAATCAGCCGCTGCCTGATTTGATTATGGTTGATGGAGGCAAAGGACAACTTTCCAGTGCAGTTGAGATTTTGGATAAACTTGGTTTTAAGAATTATAACATCATTGGTCTTGCAAAAAGATTGGAAGAAGTATTTTTACCGGGTCAATCTGATCCAGAATTAATTCCAAAAACTTCTTCAGGTCTAAAACTTCTTCAGCAAGTTCGCGATGAAGCACACAGGTTTGCAATTACTTTTCATCGGACAAGAAGAAGTAAAAGAATTATCAAAACTGAATTAACTGATATTGCAGGAATTGGAAAAGAGACTACAAAACTTTTATTACAAAATTTTGGCAGCGTAGATGCAATAAAAAATTCATCTTTTGATGAACTAATAAAAGTTGTCGGAAAGAAAAAAGCAGAATCACTCAATTCATATTTTAAAGGAACAAAAGCATAGATTATGAAAGCAACCATATTTTATATTTTAATTTGTACATCACTTTTTGCCTCTGATGATAAAAAACATAACTCATCAGTCAATTCAAATGATACTAAACAATACAAGGTTGATTATTCTCAGCTAAAAGATACACTTTATACAATCGGGGATTATTTTATTGAAGTTAATTTATCAAACCAGATGGCTTATTTACACTCACGTTTTGATACAACAAAACCATTTGGAATTTCCAGCGGCACTGCCAGATTAAAAGATGGTATGGATACGAATGAAGGAGTTTACGCTATTCAATTTAAAGTTGAACGATGGCATTCGGTGCAGTTCGACAGCACATTGATGTTAAACTTTATGACATTCAATTGGGGAATTGGATTTCATGCATTAGCCGGAAATAGTTATTACAAATATCTTGGTGTTAAACAATCATCTCATGGTTGCGTAAGAGTATCCCGAGAAGATGCAAAAGAGATTTATGAAAAAGTAAAGTACGGTGCGCCAGTGCTTGTGCATAAAGGTAATCCTGCAGTGATTATAGCTTTTGCCAACAAAACCGATAAAGATCTTCAATATCTTAATTATGTTGAATTGAAAAATATTTTAAGCTCCAGATTGCAGAAACTTTACAAGGGTGATTACCTTTTGTCACAGAATGAAAAATTATTGATTGATAATAATAATGTTACTCATGCCGGTTTGCCAGTTGGTGATGGTAGTAAAATTAATAAGCGTCAAATATTAAAACCGGATTTTCTTTTTATAGATGATGTATTACCTGAATTAAAAGATTATGAGATTTCAAATAATTATCTAATAAGTGCCTTTCAAATGAAATCCATAAAAGGAAATATTCCACAGCCAGCATCATTTCTTGAAGATGTTTTTGAGTGATAGAGACTTGTAGAAAATTTCTGAAAGTCATTTCGAAGAAGCGACTGAGAAATCTTATCAAGAGCGAAAATTTATCCCTCTCGCTTAAGAGGATGCATGATAAAGCGTCATGCTGAAACTGCCGGTTGGTGAATCCGATTCATTTTGCAGATTCCGAAACAAGCCTGCCTGACGGTAAGGCAGGTTCGAAATGACAAAACTCAATTTTAACACAAGCTCTTGAAATCGAGAACAGCATATAAACTTTCCTGATTTCTTATCTTATATTTTTTTATCTTTGTTTCAGTTAAAAGAAAATAATTATGCAGAATTTCTTAAAAATATTTCTAATTCTAATCGTCTTCATTTTTAGCTCCTGCAGAAATCAAGTAAAAGAATCCAAGCAAACTATTAATGGGCAGGACTTAAATTCACTTGTGGAAAAATCTTTGAAAGGCGACGAACAAACTAAAAATAAGTTAGCGGGCTTATTCACTTTCGTTTCCGATGACTATAGTAAATACAACAAAATATTTATTGACAGTATTTTGATTGATAGCAAAACCTTTTATTCAATTCTTATCGAACATCAAAATCCTATATACAATTTATTTGCGATTGTGGATAAAGAATTAAATTTATTTTTGAAAGATGAATCTTTAAACGGATATCTCAATTCGAACTGGAAAAAATCCGGCTCAAAAATATTTGCTGTTGTTGATGAAATGTTCCAATCAAAAGATGTTATTGAGTTAAACAGAATTTCTTATTACAACATAGATGAACTTTCTTGTACGCTCGCTTTTAGACAATTCACAAAAATTAAAACTCAGGAAAAGTCGGCTGAACAGAATATTGTTTTTATTTCCGATACCTCGATAAGTACCGAAATAGTTGAAAGCAAACGTGTTGGCAAGTCAAATTTTAAAGATGCTTTTAGATTTGATGTTTCAAAAACTCGGTACTTAAGCAAACAAAACAAATTTGATAAGATAGTTTTAAATGAAATAACTAATTCGAATTTTGAAGTAAAAGGATTACAGATTACGGATGCTGAGTCTATACGAAGAATGCTTGGAATAGAAAAAGATTCTTCAATCGTTGATACTACTTTTACAATTACGGATAATGATTTTGAAATAAAACTAGACAACCAATGGAAAAAGTTTGGCAGTTTTACTATTTCCAATTTGTTAAAAAAGGAAATGAAAGGATTTAAGTTTATAAATACAAAAATCGGGGCAGGTATTTCGATTTTCAAAATAAATCCTCAGGATTCTTTAGAAAGTTATTTTGATAAAACTTTAATTACTCAGTCTAAGGATAATAAAAAACAGAGAGTCTCGGTTGAATTTGAAGACACAAAAAACAAATACAAATTATTTGAGTATAGTTGTCCCACAAAAAAACTTATTCTAATTCTGGAATCTCCAAAATCAACTTATGAAAACTATCTTGATACATTCAATAATATTTTCAAATCTTTTCTAATCAAATGCTGATGTACAAACAGTTATTTTTTCTTCATAAAACCGAAGAGGATAAAGCGTTGGCACATTTTAGAGAAGTGATTGTAAAATCTCTTTCAGAGTTGGCTGGTAAAGAAATCACTTTGGCGAAAGTTGAGAGTAATTTATTACTCGATCAAAAGTACAGCTACGTTTGTGAAATTGAATTTGAATCAAAAGATAAGATGAATGAAATGATGAATTCTAAAACCGGTAAACAATTAAACAAAGCGCTGATGGATTTTTATCAGTTGATTACAGTAATCTCCATAAATTATAGTCTTTAATGAATCTATACCTCATCCGTCACAGCATATCAGAAAATATTTCCATCAACAAAAAAGACTTTGATAGAGTATTAACAGAAGAAGGAAAAGTTGTAATTAAAAATTCTGCTGATGCCTGGAAAAAATATATTAATGAATTTGATGTGATACTTACTTCCCCGCTAAAGCGTGCAGTTCAGACAGCAGAAATAACGAGCAAAATAATGCAGTCATTCCCGAATATTATTTTGGAAAATAATTTAGGATCAGGAAGCAGAACATCAGACCTGATTGAAATTCTTAATTCAACTGATAAAAAAAATGTTGCAATAATTGGTCATCAACCTGATCTGTCAGTTCACATTTACAATCTTTGCGGCAGTGGTAATTTTAATTTGTTATTTCCTCCGGCAACAATTGCAAAGATTAAATTTGAGAACAAGATAAGATATGGTTCTGGAAAGCTTGAATTTTTTATTCCTCCAATCGTTCATCTTTAAATTAATAAAAACCTAAAAGTCATTTCGAAGGAGAGCTTTGGCTACTGAGAAATCTTTCTCGTTTAATTTAACAATTGTAAAACTGTCCGTTATCTAACGGAAACAAATCGTTTCAGCTTCTTTTTATTGCTCTAAAGATTCCGAAAAATATTCGGAATGACGAAATAAAAAAAGGGGCACACAGTTACACAAATTATATACTGACCGCTGCTTCCTTCCGGATCTGACGGGGTTGGGTATTAACCTGTTAACCGGTGCCCTAAACTTGGGCTGTAAAAATGGTGATTTTATTATAACTAAACAAGAAATGAAATACATCAATTCAATTTTTTCTTCTTCTGTTCCTGCAAGGTGTTTCTTTCCCAAAAAATTCCATCTTTGTATCCCTGAATAGATTTATCTGTATCAGCAAGTTCTAATCGTTTAAGTGTATAAGCACAGAATAATTCATCCATTTCAATTCCGCAAAAATTTCTATTAAGTTTTTTTGCAGTAACAGCAGTTGTGCCCGACCCTAGGAATGGATCAAACACTAAATTATTTTCATTTGAACTGGCGAGAATAATTTTAGCTAAAAGTTTTTCCGGTTTTTGAGTTGGATGGTCTGTGTTTTCTGGCATAGACCAAAATGGAATTGTAATATCTGTCCATAAATTTGATGGATAAGTAATTCTAAAGTTAGATCCATTTTCTGATTGCCAATCCTTTGGGTTTCCATCACTTGTTAAATATGGTGCACGAACTATTCGTTTAAGTTTTACTGCTTCGGTATTAAAAGTAAATTCATCCGAAAGTGTGCAGTACCAAATATCCTCATAACTATTTTTCCAATTATTTTTTGAGCCTCTGCCCTTCTCTCGTTCCCACGTAATTCTATTACGAATATGAAAATATTTATTTAAAACATTGTAAACTGGAATTGAGGTTTTCCAATCACAGCAAAAATAAATGGAAGCCGATGGTTTTAATATCTTAACTAATTTTAACAGCCATGATTCAATCCAATTTTCATATTCGCTGTTCATCATTTCCTTGAAGTTAAGCGATGAAAACTTTTTATTAAGATTGTAAGGCGGATCAATAAATAAAAGATCAACAAATTTTTCAGGGAGTAAATCTAAAACATCAAATATGTTTTGATTTATTATTCGATTTGTTAAATAAATAGCATCAGTTTTTTTTTTTAGAATTAGAGATAAGGATTTATATTTTTTAACTTCTTCACCGCTTAAAGTTAAAGTACGATTTAATGGAGCTCGTTTTTTTTGAGATGAGGACATAAAGAAAATTAATCTAATTTGATATTTGAATATTTATTTTTGAGCAGCACAATTTCTTCGAGTATCAAATCATATTGCCCGGAAACTTTCTTAAACTCTTTAAGCGATTCTTCTGTAATCTGATTTTCAAGCGCCATATCTTCAAGTATCCTCAAGCTTCCAAGCACAGCCTCAATCCCTAACGTTAAAGTCGATCCTTTTAATTTATGCACGTAAAATCGGAGATGATCTGCATTATTTTGAAAGACGGCATTACGGATTGATTCAATATTCTTAGGAATCTCTTTCAAATAAATATCAAGCATCTCTTTAAAGAAATCTAAATCGGCTTCTGTTTTTAAATCCTGCAAAAATGAAATTTTCTTTTCTTCAATAAATTGTAATTCTATTATTTCCTGAACCGAATCCTGAATCAACTCGTTTTTATGTACTAAGATTTGATCGCTCCATTTTTCTAAAATATTTCTAAGTTCATCCAGATTAATCGGCTTGCTGATGTAATCATCCATTCCTGCTTTTAAATAATTTTCCTGATCGCCAGACATCGCATTAGCAGTCATTGCTATAATTACAGGTGCCGGATTAAGCAATGGATCAGATTTTATTTTCTTGCATGCTTCAAGCCCATCCATTTCAGGCATAAGTATATCCATAAAAATCAAATCGTATTTTATAGATTCAACCGCTTCAACGGCTTCTTTTCCATTCGAAGCAATATCGACTCTATAACCAAGTCGTTCTAACATTCTTATCGCAACCATCTGATTTACATTATTATCTTCAGCCAATAATATTTTTATTTTTTCAGGATGTTTAGCTTTCTGTTCTAAAACAGTTGAAGCTGTTATCGATTGAGAATATCTGGATCGAACGTCAATAAAGTTTAGAATAGCTTGATGAAAATGTTTTCTCCTTAAAGGTTTTGCCAGAACACGGAGAAAAGGATTTCCATCTGATTCCTCAATTCCAATATTTTTTCCATGCGGTTTAAGAATTATCACTCCAATGTTCCTCTTATCAACTGATGATTGGATCAACTCAATAATCTCTAAAAGTTTATCATACAAACCTGAAGAGTTGATGACAAAAAGATCTGTATCAGAAGAAAATTTTAATTTGTGCTGCAGATTTGATGGGACTGTTAAAAGTTCGCTATTCATTCTCCATCTTTTGCAAAGACTATCAAGCATTATTCCATTTGATTGGTTTTGATCTATGATAAGAATTTTTTTTGCTACTAATTGAGGTGCTGCCTCAAACAAATAAACTTTTTTATCCGAAGTAACAGATTCAGATTTAATAGAAAAATAAAATGTACTCCCTTCGCCCTCTTTACTAATCAATCCAATTTCTCCGCCCATCAATTCTACAATTTTTCTACTGATGACTAATCCCAAACCGGTTCCTCCAAAACCTCTGGTAGTAGAGGAATCAACTTGACTGAAGGGTTTAAAAAGTTTATCCAGCTTATCAGCAGGAATTCCTAATCCTGTGTCACGAATTTTAAATGTTAGAATATAGTCTTTAAAATCGATATGCTCCGAGCTAACTGAAATTTCGACTTCGCCTTTATCTGTGAACTTAATTGCATTGCTTAAAAGGTTTGTAAGTACTTGTCTTAATCTGGTTATATCTCCGTTTAAGGCATAAGGTGTGTTCTCTTCGATGTTATAAAAAAGTTCAATATCTTTTTCAGCAACTTTAGATGAAATTAAATCCATCGAGTCCTCAATACATTCCCTTAAATCGAACGGTTGATTTTCAAGTTCAAGTTTTTCAGATTCAATTTTCGAAAAGTCAAGTATATCATTTATGATGACAAGAAGTTGTTCACCGCTTAACCGGATTGTATTAACATATTCTTTTTGAGTTTCAGACAACATTGATTCAAGCAAAAGACCTGTCATTCCGATAACGCCATTCATTGGTGTTCTAATTTCGTGACTCATAAGTGCGAGAAATTCGCTTCTTGCTTTTACCGCTTTTTCGGCTTCCTTAACGGCAATATCCAATTCAATATTTTTCTTAATTATTTCATCCCGAAACTGATCTTTCTTAAGAACCTCCCCAAGTGTTCCAGCCAGTGCACTTAAAATAGATTCTTCATCACTAGTCCACAATCGATCCGAATGGCATTCATCAAATCCTATAAAACCCCAATATGCACCGTCAAATAAAATCGGGACTAAAATTATTGATTTAATATTTCTATCTACAAAAATGCTTTGGTATTCTTTTGGCAAACTACTAACAATAAATTTTAGTGACTCACCATTTAAAAATGACTCGTAAAGTTTTAAGGGAGCAAATCGCGAATACGATATTTTTTGAAGTGCCGGATCATTTAATTGAGATTGAATCCCCTCAGCAACCCATTCGAAAACAGGTGTGAAATAGGTTTCAGCTGTTTCATTAACCTCGATATGTTTGTAAATGTAAACTCTGTCCGCTTCAGCAGATTCACCTAATATTTGCAAAGCCATATTAAACCCATCCATATAAGCTGTCTCAGTTATCAAGGCATTGGTTGCTTTTGCTATCCCCTGTAAAAGTCTTCCTTTCCTTTTAAGCATTTCATCGCCTAATTTTCGTTCGCTTATATCTCTGAATATACTAAGTAAAAATATTTTCCCTTTTGAATCCTCAATTATTGAATTTGAAATTTCGAAAAAGACTTTCATCCCATTCCATAGGATTGCACTGTCCTCAAAATATTCTTTTATAGTTCCTTGAATAAAATTTTTTTTATATTTTGGAAGAACCGAATCTTTGCGCTGAGAATTATAAAGCAGGCTGATATCTTTTCCAATTAGCTCTTCTTTTGTTTTACCAAAAAGTGAAGCGAAGGATTTATTACACAACATGATTACACCATCCTGATCGGTCAATCTCATACCATCTTTGGAACTTTCCCAAATCGCTTTAAAGATATTTTCTGAACTGGCTAATTTATTTTGGGTTTCAAGCCGAACTCGAATATCTCGTATAGTTCCCTGCCCCATTTTCTTGCCATCGAAAATCACTACTTGTCCTGTAATTTCAACAGGTATATTTGATCCATTTTTATGAAGAAGATCTGCCTGAAATGTAATAACTCTATTTTCCCGAAAGAGAATCGAAATTGATTTGAAGTATGCGGAGATGTTTCCCTCACTGATAATAGAAAGGATTGACTTACCCAGAATTTCCCCAGGTGAATAATCCAAAAGATCTTTTATCGACCTGCTGATAAAATTTATTTTCCCAGTTGGTGATATTCTGAATATTACATCCAGCGATGAATCAATTAATGATTTAAGCTGCAGTATTTGAGAACTTTGGTCAGGAATATTATTATTTGTCAATTTAAACTTAAATTATATTTATAATACAATTTAATTTAATTTTCATAAGATTGAAAAGTAAATTAGATCAAAAGAAACTTTTGTTACCTTGTTTGCACAATGTCAAATATTTAAGTTTCGTGTATAAATCATTTTTAATTTTATAGGATTTTATATGAAGCGAACAATAGTTACAATGCCCGGCGATGGCATTGGCAAAACAGTACTTCCTGAAGCAATAAAAGTTTTAAATGCAGCCGGTTTTGATGCCGAATATGTTCACGGAGACATCGGATGGGATTTTTGGTGCAGCGAAGGTAATGCACTTCCACAGAGTACAATTGATTTGCTTGAAAAATATAAGATCGGACTTTTCGGTGCTATCACTTCTAAACCAAAAGATGCAGCAGATAAAGAACTTGATCCATCTCTCAAAGGCAAAGGTTTTGTTTATTTCTCTCCTATCGTTGGACTAAGACAAAAATTTAATCTTGATATTTGTATCCGTCCTTGTCAATCATTCAAAGGTAATCCATTAAATTTTATAATCAGAAATGCGCAAGGCGGTTTTGATGAGCCGTTAGTTAATGCTGTTATCTTTAGGCAAAATACTGAAGGACTTTACGGCGGTGTTGAATGGACTAATCCTCCAAAGCAAGTTCGAGATGCCTTAGAAACACATCCTAAGATGAAATTCTTTAAAGATGTTCCAAGTGAAGATATGGCTATCTCAACAAGAATCGTTACAAGAAATGCTTCACGTAGAATTATTCGTGCTGGTTTTGAGTATGCAAAAAAATATGGTTACACAAATCTTACTCTTTGCGAAAAACCAAATGTACTTCGCGAAACTTCAGGCATGATGTTTAAAGAAGCAAAAGAAATTGCAAAAGAATATCCGGGAATTGCTTTGTGGGATACAAACATAGATGCGCAAATGATGTGGCTTACAAAAAATCCTGAAACTTACGGCGTTATTGTTGCAGAAAATATGTTTGGCGATATTATCTCTGATGGTTTCGCTGGACTTGTCGGCGGACTTGGTTTTGCGTGCAGTGCAAACATCGGAAAAGAAGTTGCTGTGTTTGAACCAACACACGGCAGTGCACCAAAATATCAAGAGCTTAATCCATCAATAGTAAATCCAATTGCAATGATAATGAGTGCCTGTATGATGCTCGATCATATTGATGAGAAACCAAAAGCAGATAAGATTCGAAAAGCAATTGCAAAAGTAATTGAAGAAGGCAAAGTAAAAACTTATGATATGATGAAGTTACGCGGCGGTGCAGATGTATTTAGCAAAGGTGCTTGCACAACACAGCAAATGACAGATGAAATCATTTCTAAATTGTGAAACGTGAAAAGTCAAACGTCAAATGAATTCGATTTCAATTAAATATCATTCATAAAATTTAACGGAGTAGTTATGTTAAAATTAAATCACAAAAAACTTGATGTTTGGAAATTGTCTGTAAAACTTGTTTCAACTATTTATCAAATAACTTCAAATTATCCAAAGGAAGAATTATTTGGATTAACTAATCAGACACGAAGAGCGTCAACATCCATCTCTGCAAACATTGCAGAAGGTTCTTCGAGAAAAAGTTTAGTTGAAAGAAAAAGATTTTATGAAATATCGCGATCATCATTAGTTGAAGTTGATAATCATATTGAAGTTGCGATCGAATTAGGATTTTTAGATGAAAAAACTATTAATAAACTTGATGAAAAATTAAATGAACTATTCGCAAAACTTTCAAACTTTATTGAAAAAGCTAAATAGATTTCTAACGTTTGACATTTCACGTTTAGCATTTGACATTATACGGAGTAACAAATGAATGGAATAGAATTAGTCATATTTGCGCTTATCGCGTTTTTCATTGCGTACCGTTTTTACGGCAGCTTTTTAACAAAGCGATTAGACGTAAGTAATAAAAATGAAACACCCTCACACACAATGTCGGACGGCGTTGATTACTGTCCAGCTAAAGCCCCTGTTTTACTTGGACATCATTTTGCTTCTATAGCTGGAGCAGGACCAATTGTCGGTCCTGTAATAGCAGCAGGTTTTGGTTGGGTGCCGGTTTATCTTTGGGTTGTTTTTGGTTCAATATTTATTGGCGGAGTTCACGATTATGCGAGTATCATTGCATCTGTGCGTCATCAAAGCAAATCAATCGGCTACATCATTCAACAATATATCGGCGTTAGCGGAAAAAAATTATTTTTGATATTTGCCTGGGCAACTTTAATTCTTGTTATAGCTGTTTTCACAATTATCGTTGCCGATACATTCACACATATACCGAGTGCAGGAACATCATCAATATTATTTATGATACTCGCTGTGTTTTTTGGAATTGCTATTTACAGATTAAAAGTTCCACTATGGATAGCAACAGTAGTTGGAGTGGTTTTACTTTTCTTATCAATTCCTGCTGGAAATATATTTCCTATTCAACTAAGTGCTTCCAACTGGCAGTTATTTTTACTTGTTTACATTTTTGTTGCATCTGTAACACCTGTTTGGATATTACTTCAACCACGAGATTATCTAAACTCATTTTTTCTTTATGCATTAATGATTGGTGGATTAGCGGGAGTTATCTTCGCAGCCCCAACAATTAATATTCCTGTATTCAATTCTTTTTCTTTAGATAAAGTTGGATATTTATTTCCTGCTTTATTTGTTACAGTTGCTTGTGGTGCTATTAGTGGATTTCATTCCATAGTTGGAAGTGGTACAACAGCAAAGCAGTTAAACAAGGAAACCGATGCTCGCATTGTTGGTTACGGTGGAATGCTTATCGAAGGGATGCTTGCTGTACTTTCACTAATCGCCGTTGCTTCAATGGTTAACAAAGAATTTATTGATATACTTACAACTAAAGGTCCGGTAACCGCATTTTCGCTTGGAGTCGCAAGATTTATTCACGCAATTCCCTTTTTTAATTTTTCAGTAGAATCTGCAAAGACATTTACAGCCCTTGCAGTCTCAGCATTTGCACTTACTTCTCTTGATACAGCAACTCGCTTGGCAAGATTTATGTTCCAGGAATATTTTGAGGACAAAGAAAGTGAAAAGAAATCCATCTTCGTTACAAACAGATATGTTTCAACAGCTATAACGGTTGCGTTTGGTGCAGCACTTACTTTCAGCGGACAGACAATGTCAATCTGGCCTGTGTTTGGAAGTGCTAATCAATTACTCGCAGCGCTTGCTTTGCTGGCATTAACCGTTTGGGTCGCTAATCTTAAAAAAGGATTTCTATTTGTTTTGATACCAATGATTTTTATGTTCGCTGTTACTCTTACTGCATTGGGCATGCTGATCTATACAAATTTTATTGCGACAAATTATACGCTATCAATTATTTCAGTTTTACTTTTTACACTTGCTGTGTTGCTTGGAATAAAAGCGTATGGAGTTTTAACTAATGGGAAAGAATTAATTAAAGAAACTATTTAAAACAATAGAACGCAGATTTCGCTGATGAAGCGGATCAGCGCAGATCAGCCTAATCTGAGTTATCTGCGTTCCATTGTCCTAACAGAGGAAATCAGATGAAAGAAAAAGTTTTAAAAATATGGCCAGAGATTAATTGGATTGAAAATTCTGAACTTAGAGAAAAAGTTTTAAACTGCTGGGTGTATGCAATTGAAAATTCTGTTTTATCTCCCGAAGATTTGGAAGTAATTCCGTTTTCTTTGTTGATAAAAGATTGTAAAATATCTTTTATGAATCATAAACGAACTGCAGTTCAGCTTTCTGCTGATATCGCGAAGCGAATGATGCAAAACTTTGGTGATGAAATAAAAATCGATATGGATTTGTTAATCGCTGGTGCTATCTTAATCGATATCGGTAAGTTAATTGAGTACGATAAAGTTGATGGAAAACTTGTAACTAGTAAAGCCGGTCATTTACTTCGTCATCCATTTAGCGGAGTTTCAATTGCAGATCGTTTTGGTTTGCCTTACGAAGTTCAGCATATAATTGCTTATCATGCAAAAGAAGGTGATTTAGCAAAACGAAATGTTGAAGCAATAATTGTTCATCATGCAGATTTTGTCAGTTTTGACCCTTTCAAAGCTTAAACCAATAGCACACAGGTGACGCTGATTTTTCAGATCAGCGCAGATCAGTCTCATCAGTGTTATCAGCGTGCCATTGTTTTTATTTATAAAAGAATTGGAGACCAATTAGTATGAGCCAAACTTTAATAGAAAAGATAGCCCAGAAATTTGCAGTGGGATTAGATCCAAAGCATCAAGTTCACACAGGAGATTATCTTTCAATAAAACCTGCTTATGTAATGACGCACGATAACACAGGTGCAGTCATTCCAAAATTTAAATCAATCGGGGCAACAAAACTTTTTAATCCACGACAGGTTGTAAACACACTCGATCATAATGTTCAGGATAAGACTGAAAAGAATTTAGAGAAGTACAAAAAGATTGAAGAGTTTGCTAAATCAATGGGAGTAGATTTCTATCCCGCTGGTCGTGGCATCGGACATCAAATAATGTGTGAAGAAGGTTACGCATTTCCCGGTACCATGGTTGTTGCATCCGATTCACATTCAAATATGTACGGCGGATTAGGTTGTCTCGGTACCCCGATTGTTCGTACGGATGCAGCAGCAATTTGGGCAACAGGAAGAACGTGGTGGCAAGTTCCTCCAATTGCAAAAGTTGAACTCAAGGGTAGTCTAAGACAAGGCGTAACAGGTAAAGATGTTATAATTGCACTATGCGGATATTTTAATCACGATGAAGTTTTAAATCACGCAATAGAATTTGTTGGAGATGGAATTCGTTATTTAACAATTGATGAGCGATTAGCAATTGCAAATATGACAACCGAATGGGGTGCACTTGCAGGAGTCTTCCCCATCGATCTTGCCACAATTCTTTGGTTAAAAAAACGTGAAAGATTTATTGAGCATCGCGGACTTGAAGGAGTTTTTTCAGATGCTGATTGTAAGGGACAACATCCAAGAATAAATCATAAGCGAATTGAAGAACTCGAACACAATATTCCCCAAGCAGATTCTGATGCTTTTTATTCAAAAGAATTAACGATTGATTTATCAACAGTGGAACCTTTTGTATCAGGACCAAACACGGTTAAAACTTATGCCGCTGTTTCGGAATTAAAAGAAAAAAATATTGCAATCAACAAAGCTTATCTTGTTTCTTGTGTTAATAGCCGGGTTGATGATATTGCTGAAGCTGCTGCAGTTGTTAAAGGAAAGAAAATTAATTCAAACGTAAAATTTTATATCGCTGCCGCATCAAGTGAAGTACAGAAAGAGGCAGAACGATATGGTTACTGGCAATCATTGATTGAAGCAGGTGCAATTCCACTTCCTCCTGGCTGTGGTCCTTGTATCGGACTCGGAACCGGTTTGCTTGAAGATGGAGAAGTAGGAATCTCTGCAACTAATAGAAACTTTAAAGGAAGAATGGGCTCACCAAGTGCACAAGCCTATCTTGCTTCTCCTGCGGTTGTCGCTGCATCAGCAATTTCTGGTAAGATCGATTATGATTGGAAAAATAAAGAACATCGTGAACTAAAAGGATCTATCAAACTAAATGAGAAAAAAACTGGAGCTAAATCTTCTGTAAAAATTATTGATGGATTTAAACATGTTGTTGAAGGAGAATTAATTTTCTGCTATCAGGATAATTTGAACACTGATGGAATTTACCCCGGCAAGTACACTTACAATGATGATATGACTCCGCAGCAGCAAGCAGAAGTTGTTATGGAAAATTACGACCCTGAATTTGTTAAGCTTACAAAAGTCGGAGATATTTTAGTTGGTGGTTTTAATTTTGGAACTGGTTCATCACGCGAGCAAGCAGCAACAGCATTAAAGTACAAAGGCATTCAACTTGTAGTCGCCGGAAGTTTTAATGAAACTTACAAGCGTAACGCACTTAACAACGGTTACCTTTTAATTGAATGTCCTCAACTTGTAAATGATTTAAAATCTAAATACGGAAAAGATAAGCTAACAGTTAAATCAGGAATGAATCTTAAAATAGATTTTGAAAATTCAGTTTTAACATTTGATAATAAAACTTATTCTATCGATCCAGTCGGTGAAGCTGCACAAGAACTTATTGTTACCGGCGGATTGGAAGAATGGGTGAAGAGGAATTTATAAAAGCAAGTCATTACGAACGAGTCTTCGAGTGAAGTAATCTTAAGTATAACAAAGATTGCTTCTACCGATAAATCGGGATCGCAATGGCCTCACAAGATAAAATTATAGGAAATATATATGACCAAATCTATCTCAAGAACAATTTCAGAATTTGCAGTTAATCTGCAATACAAAGATTTACCACAAAATGTAATTCACGAAGTTAAAAGATACCTCTACGATTCGCTCGGATGTGCTTTTGGTGGTTATCACACAAAAGATGTAAGAATAATCCGTAACATCTACCACGATATGGGTGGAACAGAAGAAGCAACTGTAGTAGGATTCGGCGATAAAATTCCCGCTGTTAATGCAACACTTGTAAACTCATTAATGATTCGTGCTTTGGATTTTAATGACATTTACTGGAAAGAAGACCCCTCGCATCCTTCTGATTTAATTCCTGCCGCACTTTCCGTTGCAGAAATGGTTGGTGCATCAATGGAAGAAGTTATCACTGCAATTGTTCTTGCTTATGAATTTGAACAAAGACTTTGCGAGTTTGCAGTGCCGGGAATTCGCGAACGCAAATGGCATCACGCAACATTAACACAATTTGTTTCCCCTATTTTTGCAGGAAAAATTTTGAGTCTATCTGTCGATCAAATGGTTAATGCAATTGGAATAAGCGGCAGTCACAGTCATACAATTGGCTGTCCAACAGCCGGCAAACTTACAATGATGAAAAACACTGTTGATCCTATGGCAACACAAGCTGGAGTTTTTGCAGCACTAATGGCAAAACGCGGTTACACCGGAACCGAAGCTGTGTTTGAAGGCAAAGAAGGTTTTATGGATTGTTTCCTTGGATTTAATCCAAAGGAAAATAAAGTTGAGCCGCAAAGTATGAAAGGTCGTGATGGAGTTTCTGAGTGGAAGTGGAATATTGATAAACTTATTGGTGGACTCGGAGAATCGTATAAAATTCTTGAATGTGGTATGAAAGCATTTCCAACAGAAGCATTAACACACACTCATCTATCGGCAACTTTAAAAGTTGTAACAAAAAATAATATCCCTTACGATCAGATTGAAACTGTAACACTTACAACATTAGCACAAGCTTACGATATACTATTTGATCCGCATAAATACCGTCCGGAATCAAGAGAAACCGCGGATCATTCACTTCCCTACTGTGTAGCTGCCGCTTTGGTTGATCATAAAGTAACAACACAATCTTTCTCTGATGAGAAATTAAAAGACCCAAGAATTTGGGAAGTTATCGATAAAATAAAAGGCGAACCTTCTATTGAATTTGAAAAGATGTTCCCTGCAAAGCAGCCAAGTAAAGTAGTTGTTAAAACAAAAGATGGTCGAGAATTTTCTGAATATTTAGAATATCCAAAAGGTGATCCTAGAGAACCAATGACGATGGAAGACCTTGATAACAAATTTGATGCACTATCATCACAACTACTTGTTGCCGGTAGAAGAAAAGAAATTAAAGATGCAATCTTTAACGCAGAGTTAATGACTGCACGAGAGTTTATGAAAAAGTTAATTGTTTAATTGTTGAATTGCTTTTTAAAAATTTAACGGTCTAACAATTAAACATTTGAATTTTGAGGTCATAAGAATTAAATTTGTGTCAGAATAATGACATTTTTATTATAGCCATCGATAAGTAAAAGGAATTACAATGCAAGCAATAATTTATACCGAAGCGAGAAATAAACTCAATAAACTTATAGATAAGGTTCATGAAAACAGTGAACCTTATCTAATAGTTGGGACAAAGGGCAGAAAGGATGCTGTTCTGATTTCTAAGGAAGATTATGACAATATGGTGGAGAATCTTTACATCCTAAGTAACCCCAAATGGGTTAAGAGTATTGAGAGAGGACTAAAAGAACTCGAGGAAGGTAAAGGAAAACGATTAGATATTTATCAGGTACTTGGGAAAAAACGTGGATAAATTCCTCGAAGTCATTTGGTCGCCTGAAGCACTGCTTCAAAAAGAATTAATTGAAAAAACCAAGCCTCAGGAACAATGTGATTTATATTTTACTAAACTAATTTTATTGATTGAGGACATAAAAAGAAGCCCTTTCAATGGTTTAGGCAAACCAGAACCTCTTAAGTATGAAATACCTCCATGTTGGTCGAGAAGAATTAATAAAAAGGACCGACTTGTGTATCGGATTCATAAACGAGATATTCATATCATTTCAATTTTAGGACATTACAATGATTAAAAAATTAAATAAATCCGCAGCTGGTAAACGCGGCGAATCTGTTCGCTCTGAGTGCTATTTCGAAATTGAACTTAAAAACTCCGGCGGAATAAAAATTGAACTAAAAAGTAAAGTAGATGTGATGTATGGAGAATCAATCAAACAATTGATTCTCGATATGTCCAAGTTCTTTGGTTTAAAAGATACAAAAATTTTGCTGGAAGATAATGGGGCTTTACCTTTTGTTCTTGCTGCAAGATTTGAACTTGCAGTAAAAAGATTATTCCCTGAACTGAAGAAAGAATATTTACTTACCTTCAATGAAAAGAATTTATACTCAACAAAAAAAGATCAATTAAGAAGAAGCAGACTTTATCTTCCAGGAAATGAACCAAAGTTTTTTGTTAATGCCGGTCTCCATTCTCCTGATGGAATAATTTTGGATTTGGAAGACAGCGTTGCGCCATCCGAAAAAGATGCAGCACAACTTCTTGTTCGAAATGCTCTTCGTTCAGTTGATTTTTATGGTGCTGAAAGAATGGTTCGAATTAATCAACTTCCAAAAGGACTGGATGATTTAAAATATATCGTGCCTCATAATGTAAATGTAATTCTAGTTCCAAAGTGCGAATCAGCAGAACAAATTCAACAGCTTGAAAAAGAAGTTGAGAAATTGAAGAAGCATCATAAAGTTGAAAATCCAATTTATTTTATGCCGATTATCGAAAGTGCACTCGGTGTTATCAAAGCTTATGAGATCGCGTCTGCTTCAAAAAATAATTGTGCACTTGCAATCGGACTCGAAGATTACACTGCAGATATCGGTACACAAAGAACAAACGAAGGACGTGAAAGTATTTTTGCAAGACAAATGTTAGTTAATGCTGCAAAGGCGGAAGGTATTCAGGCGATTGATACAGTCTTTTCTGATGTTTCTGATATGGAAGCTTTACGACAAAGTGTTATCGAAGCAAAGTCATTAGGATTTGAAGGAAAAGGATGCATACATCCCAGACAAATTAAAGTTGTTCACGAAGCATTTGCTCCTACTACAGAAGAAATTGAAAAAGCAAAAAAGATTGTTCAGGCATTTGAAGAAGCAGAGAAAAAAGGATTGGGTGTTGTTTCACTCGGAAGTAAAATGATTGATCCGCCGGTGGTTAAACGGGCTTTACGATCAGTTGATTTGGCTATCTTGAATAATCGAATATCTATAAATTGGGAAAAAGAATAGAACTCAGATTTCGCAGATTAAGCGGATCATCACAGATTTCTGAATCAGTACAAACCTGCCTGATCAGACTAATCAACGTTCGATTGTCTTTAAAGAGAAAGGAAGATTGGAATGGAAGAATATTTACATAAAAACATTACTTCATCAATTATACAAGCTTTTTACAAAGTCTATAACACTCTCGGTTATGGATTTTTAGAAAAGGTTTACGAAAATGCATTGAGAATCGAACTTACCAAATCGGGGATATCAGTTGAACAGCAAAAGAATATAAAAGTTTATTATGAATCAGAACAGGTTGGCGATTATTTCGCCGATCTTCTTGTCAAAGAATTAGTAATAGTTGAATTAAAAGCAGCAGAATCAATTTGCGAAGAACACGAGACCCAACTATTAAATTATCTAAAAGCCACTAATATTGAAGTTGGTTTACTTTTAAATTTTGGCAAGAAAGCAGAAATCAAAAGGAAAATATTTTTAAACGAACACAAAAAAAATAAAAAACTAATCAGAGTAAACCTGCCTGATCTGAGCAATCTGCGTTCTATTGTTTTACTTGAATAGATTACACAGGTTTTACTGAAAATTGATTTAAGGTAATATATGAAACTAGTAAAAAATGCAGCAGGAAGATTTGTCCCGACAGAAGTAAATGGAGAGACACAAATTCCTTTTAATGGAGTTGATAAATATAAACCAACAGGAGTAAAGGCTAAACCCCCGATTCGTTCCTGTATTGATTATCCTTCTGACGGAAACAAAGTTGTTAAAGATTTAAAGACTGCACTAAAGAAAGCAGGACTAAAAGATGGAATGACAATTTCCACTCATCATCACTTAAGAAATGGTGATGCTGTTACAAATATGTTATTCGATGCGGTTAAAGAAATGGGCATAAAAAATATTCGCTGGTTTCCAACAGCATCTTTTCCTGTTCACTCACACTTAATAAAATATTTAGAAGATGGAACGATTCATCACATTGAAGGAAGTATGAATGGTCCGCTTGGCAAATTTACAACTGAAGGAAAAATGAAAGGCGTAGGGATTCTTCGTTCTCACGGCGGAAGATATGCTGCTATCCAAGATGGCGAAGTGCATATTGATATTGCAGTCATACTCGCACCGACTGCTGATCCATTTGGAAATGCAACCGGCGACCGCGGCAAATCTGCTTGCGGCTTAATCGGTTTTTCACTTGCTGATTCTGAATACGCCGACAGAGTTATAATTGTTACAGATAATCTTATCCCCTTCCCTTGTGTGCCGTGGCAGATTCAAGGCAACAATGTTGATTTTGTTGTTGAAGTCGAATCACTTGGTGATCCCAAAAAAATTGTAAGCGGAACAACCGAAGTAACAAAATCACCGGATCGTTTATTGATTGCAGAATATGTTGCTGATTTTATTGAAGCAGCAGGAATAATGAAAGATGGTTTTTCATTGCAAGCTGGAGCTGGTGGAACTAATCTTGCTTTCGTTTTATTCTTAAAAGAAAAAATGAAAGCTAAAGGCGTTAAAGCAAGATTTATGCGCGGCGGCAGTACAAAATATTTAGTTGAAATGCTTGAAGAAGGATTGACAGATTACATACTTGACGGACAAACTTTTGATCTTGAAGGTGTGAGAAGTATGAGAGAAAATGCTAATCATGTTAACACCTCACCATTTACAAGTTATAATTTTCATGGCAAAGGTAATTTTGCTTCGATTGTTGATACTGCAGTTCTTGGAGCAACTGAAGTCGATGTTAAGTTTAATGCCAATGTTGTAACTCACTCCGATGGATATTTATTACACGGAATTGGTGGATGGCAAAACTGTTTGTATTCAAAATGTACAATACTTGCTATTCCATCTTTTAGAGATCGCATTCCCGTTATAGTAGAAGATGTTACAACTATTTGCGGACCTGGTGAATTAATTGATGTTATTATTACGGAAAGAGGAATTGCAATTAATCCAAAAAGAAAAGATTTACTAAAAGCAGTTAAAGATTCTGGACTACCAATCAAAGATATTAAGCAGATCAAAAAAGAAGTTGATGAAATTTGCGGCGGTGCTCCAGCTAAACCAAAAGTTAATAAAGAAAAAGTTGTAGCAATTGTAAAATGGGTTGATGGAACTGTGCTGGACTCCGTATTTCAGGTTGAAAATTAAAACAATAGCACGCGGATAACACGGATTGAGCGGATTTTCACTGATAAGAAATTTTAATAGTTTATGAAAAATAAAATTGCAGTTAATTCTCCATCATTCGGAATATCTTTCGGTGCTGGCGGTGCTCGCGGAATTGCTCATCTATTGATGATTGAAGCCCTCGATGAGCTTGGTGTTAAGCCTTCAATAATTTCTGGTTCAAGTATTGGCGCTGTTGTTGGGACTTTTTATGCGGCTGGATTTTCAGGAAAAGAGATGAGGGAAATTCTTGATCAACTGATTCATCCTAAAAGTGATTCTGTTTTTGATTTTTTATTAAAATCTGATATTGTAAAAATGTTTACAATGCTTGATCCGCAGTTCATAAAATCCGGATTCATAAAGGGTGAGAAATTTCAGAACTATATGAAGTCTCATCTTCAGGTTTCAAGATTTGAAGATTTAAAGATCCCGTTAAAAATAGTTGCAACGGATTATTGGAAAAAGGAAGCTGTGGTTTTTGAAAAAGGTGATCTCATTCAACCTATTAAGGCAAGTTATTCTTTACCAGGATTATTCACTCCTGTAAAAATAAAAAACAGAATTTTAATTGATGGCGGTGCAGTTAATCCTCTTCCCTTTGATTTGATAATGGATAAATGTGATATAACAATTGCTATTGATGTTACGGCATTTAAAGCACAAAATGAAAGCGAAATTCCACCGACATTTGATTCTGTTTTTACAACTTATCAGACAATGCAAAATTCAATCATTAAAGAAAGATTAAAATTTCTTAAACCTGATATTTATATCAGACCAGAAATTTACGATGTAAGAGTTTTTGATTTTGTAAAAGCTGATTTGATTTTTAAACAAGCTGAATCTGCAAAAGAAGAGTTGAAAAGACAGTTAGATAAATTCTTGACTAACCCAGTTTCTTAAAGGATCTGTTGCAGAAGTCAAATTTGTGTCATTTCGACCGAAGGAAGAAATCTTTTTTGTGGTACTATTGAAAGATTTCTCAATCGAAGACTTCTTCGAAATGACTTTTTCGGAGTTATGCAACAGACCTTCAAAGAAACTGGGCTAGTTGTTAACTTATTTTAACCCGCTCTTAAAGCCTTAACTATATTTAATCTTGCAGCACGAACCGATGGGAAAAAACCACCAAGCACACCCATTACAAGTGCAAAAATTAATGATGAAATAATTATTGATGGTGAAAGTGAAAATGAAAATTCTAATTCCGAAAAAGAACCAAAATTAAGAGTTGATATTTTAAAGAATGAAAGTACTGAAGCAAGCAGTATTCCAATAAGCCATCCAATCAATGAAATAAGCATAGACTCAGCCATAAAAGCTGAAAGAATACTCCGTCTTTTAAATCCTAGTGCACGCAAAGTTCCAACTTCCACAGTTCGATTTGCCACTGCTGAATACATTGTTATCATTGCGCCAATTACTGCACCGAAACTGAAAATTACAGTTATAAAAATTCCTAAAATTCTTATGAATGTTGACATAAGTTCAGATTGTTCTTCAAAATACTTTTGTTCTATTTTTGCTTCATACTGCTGTAGCCTTCTATCAACTTGAAAAGCTCTTTTAAAATCAACAAAATTTAATACATTGTCTAGTTTAAAGGTTATTGATGATACTGTACTTCCTCGGTTAAATGAACTGAGTAATTGTTGGGTATCACCCCACATTTCCGAATCAAATCCGCTACCGTAAGTATCATAAATTCCAACGACTTTCCATTTGTCTCCGGCAAAATTAACGATGTTACCAATTTGTGCGCCGTTGAATCTTTCCGAAATTGATCTGCCTGCGATTAACTCTTTTAACCCGAAAGTTATCATTCTACCTTCAATAATTTTTACTTGCGGTCTAAGTTCGTTTACCATCGGTGAAACACCACGAACTGTAATATTACTTACACCGCCATTTTTTCTGGGAAGATTAATAATAACAACGGGTTCATTTGAGATCATTTGTTTTCCGTTGGAATCAGTTTTTATATGCGGAAGAGTTCTTATTACATTTTGGGCTTCGCCTTCTACTAGGCTTGATATTTCACCGTTTGATGATTTGCGAACAACGATTACATTATCAGGTGAACCTGTCGAAACCAGTGTTTTCTGAATTCCATACGCCATCATTAAAACTGCAGCAAACACAAATACTACTAAAGAAATACCAATAAGAGTAATTGCAGTTGTTAGTTTTCTTGAGCCAAAATTTTTTAACGTATATTTTAAGGGTATTTTCATATTTTAACCTACAAACCTGAATCCTTCAACTATCGTTGTTCTTAGTGCTTTTTGAATTGGGAAAATTGATGCAAAAATGCCTATCGAAAGTGCTGCAAGCACTGCAAGTAATACTGTGATGGTTGCAATTTCAAATACAGGGAAAAAACCTTTAGGAATAAAATCCTGAAAACTTTGAACCAATGGATATGTAATAACTACTCCAATCAGTGAACCAAATGCTGAAATCAAAAACGATTCACCCATTATCAGACCTACTAAATGCTTGCCTGAAAATCCTAATGTTTTGAATACCGCATATTCACGTGTCCTTTCTCTTGCAGACATTATCATTGTATTTCCAAGTACCAACATTATGATTCCAATAATTACAAATGAAAGCACATTCATTGAAGTTATGATTGCGCTAGTTGATTGAACGAAACTCTGTTGAAATGCACGCTCAGTTTCTGTTTTTGTTTCTGCACGAGAATTCTTAAACAAGTTATCAGTCTGTTCAGAAATTTGTGCAGAATTATTAGGGTCACTTATTTTTAGAATATACCAGCCTACATCACCAGCCCTAATTGGAAAATCTTCTCGCATTTTTTCATCTAAATATGTCCAATGAAATAACATTTGAGTTGCATCTACTGTTTTATCTCTCGGTTGATAAATCCCTCGAACCACAAATTCCCAACTTCCAGGATAAATGTCTCCCTCGATTGTCATTACATCGCCAAGTTTAAGATTATACTTTTTTGCAATATCTTTTCCGATAACGCAACTATTTCTTTCAGCTTTAAAAGTTTTAAGTTCTTCTTTTGTTAGCAAAAATTCAGGATAGACATCAAAGTATGTTTCAGCATCAACAGCAAGTCTTGCAAAAAATTGATTCTTATCTATATAAACGCCCTGAAACCAATTTGCAAAAGAGACTAATTTTACACCAGGAATTGATTCTATCTTATCTTTATATGCATAAGGCAATGGGAAGATAAATGATACTGCCTGTCTGGAGATCAGTCTATCTGCAGCAGATGCCTCAACACCGGCATTCCAGGCGGTTACAACTGTTTGCAAAAGTACAAATGCAACAACAGCTACAGCTATGCCAATAATGGTTAGCGTTGTTCTAAGTTTATGCCTTAATGAATTTTTAAAGACTAATTTTAATACTTTCATTTTTTAACCTATACTAAATCGCCTTTATCGAGATGCAATTTATGCGTCGCCTTTTCTGCCGCATGAGGATCATGAGTAACCATTATAATAGTCTTTTTAAATTCTTTGTTAAGCCTATCCATAAGAGTTAAAACTTCTTCAGCAGAATTTCTATCAAGATCCCCGGTTGGTTCATCCGCAACAAGAATAAGTGGATCCGTAACAATTGCTCTTGCTATAGCAACCCTCTGCTCTTGCCCGCCGGAAAGCTGCTTAGGGTAATGAGACATTCTATCTTGCAGCTCTACTAAAGTCAATGCTGTTTCAACCTGCTTTTTCCTTTCAGACTTTGAAAGCTTAGTAAGTAGCAGTGGTAACTCAACATTCTCAAAAGCAGTGAGTACAGGGATTAAATTATAAAACTGAAAGATAAACCCTACATTATTTGCCCTCCAGTTAGCTAGTGCAGATTCACCAAGTTTTGAAATATCAACATTAGCAATTAAAATATTTCCGCCGGAAGGTTTATCAATTCCTGCTATAAGATTTAACAAAGTGGTTTTACCGGAACCCGATGGACCCATTAATGAAAGAAATTCACCTTCCTGTACATCAAGATTTATATTATTCAAAACAGGGATTTTTAAACTATCTCTGCTATAAGATTTAGAAACATTTTGAATACTTATTAAAACTGCCATTTATTCTCCAAAAGATAATTCACATTTAGTTATAGAAAATGAAAAAATCATCCACCCTTTTAAAACTATTATTCTTTTATTTTAACCTCAACACCATCTTTAATCTTTTCATTTACAGATTCAATAATTTGGTCTCCTGAAATTAAACCGCTTAAAACTTCCATGTATTCTCCATATTTTTCACCGGGTTTAATTTCAATTTTTACAGCTTTATTATCAACCACTTTAAAGATAAAAACCTTTCCGTGTTCTTCCTTAATAGACAATAAAGGAATTACTAAGATCGCTTTTTGTTCTGATACCGAATCAGAAATTTTTTCAGTATAGAAATTAACTTTAGCACTCATTTCAGGAAGTACACGAGTATCATAATCTTTAAATCCAACTTTAACTAACACGGTGGCTTTAGAACGATCTGCAGTTGGAACAACTTTAAAAACATAGGCAGTATAACTTTTTTCCGGATATGCATCTAAAATTATTTCACAATCCTTACCAACAATAATCTTTTCAATATTGGATTCTGAAACATCAGCTTCAACAAGCAGCGATTTCATATCCGCAATCGTTACAACCGCAGTTTTAGATGTTGTACTTCCGCCAAACGGAGCAACGATTTCACCTACCTCAGCATTCTTTGTTAAAACAGTACCATCAAACGGTGCACGAATTAATGTGTTCTCAATCGCCACATCAAATTGTTTAATTCTTGCTTTTGCAACTTCGATTGAAGCCAATAATCTATTATAGTTTGCTCCAGCCTGATCGAAAACCTGCTGCGAACTTAATCCCTTGTTAAATAATTCTTTTTCACGATTGTAAGTGTTCTCAGCACTGATTAAATCAGCTTTGTATAATTGTAGATTAGCTTTCGCTTCATCAAGCTGAGCAAGAATATCGGTGTTTTCCAACTTACCAATAATTTGATCCTTTTTAACTTTATCTCCTTCCACAACACCAAGATAAATTAATCTTCCTGTTCCTTTTGAAGCGATTGCTGCTTTTCTTTGTGCGACTACATAACCACTTGCAGTTAAAGCAGCTGCAGTTTGTCCGGGCTTTTGAAGAACTGCAGTAGTTAGCTTAACTTCAATAGTATTTCCGAAAAACGAGGTAACTATAAAATATCCGATAATTAATAACAGAACTACAACAATACCTATGTAGATATTTTTTTTATTTGATTTAATTTCTTCTTTATTTGATCTATCAATCCTTAAAGAAGAAAGATCCGCGTTTTTTGTTTCCATGGGTTTCTATTTTTTGTATCTTAAAATAGATAAACACAATTTGAACATCAAAAGTTCAGTGATAAACGGCATTTATAAATTACAGATTGTAAATAAATAAGGGAATCAGATGACACCCTTTTTTAGATAATAAAAAGTTATCCGGTTATCGGTCGATTTTTATTCCCAGCCATTCTTCAAGTTTTGAATAAATTAGCTCTTTATCTTTTCCTGAAAAATATTTTATTCTTGTTCTATGAGAACCACCTGGAAGAACCATTTTAATTGAATTTGTTTTGCCAGATAAACAAACACCGGTAGATGCCCAGGGATCATTACCACCATAAATAAATATAAAATTATTCGCATCATTTTGAACATAATTATTTATGTCTTTCATAACATCCGGATTAAATTTTACTTCGATTCCCGGAGGCAAGAAAAACTTTGTATGCCCATCAGCATACTTTATATAATCCTTGAAGTCCGCAATCTCATAACCATAATAACCAAACTCTGTATAACATTGATAGAAGAAAGGATAAATGCCTTTAATTTCTTCATCGCTGAAATAAGAGACCCCTCCATTAATTAAAAGATGATTCCAAATTTCCTCAATAGCTGAATTCTCATCTGGAATTTTTGAACAGTCGCCATCACTCCACTGCCAATATGCAAAAGAATATTCCAGGATAGAATATTCATAAGCTCGCTCGAGACCAACAATCTCATAAGTTAGTTTTTTATCTTCTGCATTTTTAAGAAATAAGGGATACAGTTCATCGCGCTTTTTAAAACAAAGCGTTTGGAAATCTTTAACTTTTTTTCTGCACTCGGGGGTAGATACAGTTTTTATCCACTCATATACTCTCTGATCTTCAGTCGAGAAATTTACAGGGCCAACGTAAGGAACAGAAACATCAACATCACTCGGATAAAATCTTCTATGAAAAATTACAGTAGAGCCGCCTTTGCTTATACCGGTACTGATCCATTTAGCTTTATAAAATTGCTTGAACAATTCAACTATTCGATGATGATCATCAGCCGACTGCTTAATTGTGAGATATTTCCAATCAAAAGGCTCAGGGACAGATTCACCAAAGTAACGATGCTCAACTACAAGTTGATTGCAGTTTAGCATTTTTGTTAGTTCCTGTGTCCAGTTGTCCGTTGCATATCCTTCCAAATACAAAACCATTGGTTTATCTTCGTCAATATGCGATAGAAATACTTGCTGCTTAAATTTTGGTCCGTCAGGATTGTTATGATCAATGGGCTGAGTAACCATAATTTCATACGCCTCCGTAAAATTTTTATCTGCTTTAATTTGTTTTACCTCAAAATCAGGAACTGATTTTAGCCACTGATAAAGTTTACTATCAGATTCCTGAGCAGAAATTTCGTGGTTGATAAGAACAGAAAGTATAATTAATGAAATTGAGTAAATGAATTTAGATTTAGGAAACAAGATTACCTCCGAATATAATTATTTAAGAATTTTAGATTTAATTAAAATATTTTTAAATCATCTAATTTAGAATTATTTAAAGCACGAAGCGGTTTAAATGGTTCACCACGGTGAAGTACAAACCATTAAATATCAAAAATCAAGCCGCTCAAAACATGCAATCCTGTAATTTTATTTTCTATTAACTAAATTCCTTAAAAAAGATTTTATAAGCAATTTAATTTCAAAATAGTATTGATAAAGATGCGTGTTTGTAATATGTTTGATGCAACGAAAAGTATATGAATAAGATTTCGAAAAACCATAAACAGATATTCCGAATCAAATTAATGCGTAAGTCATTGATTTGGCTTACAATTAATGCAATTTTTCTTTTCAGCCTATCTAATATTGAGCAAGGTATAGTTCTATCAGGCTCTGAAAATCATAACGCAGTTTTTATTTCTTATACGAATCAAAATTCTGTTGAACAGAATTTTAATGAAAGAAATCTAAGACAGAAAAACTCTGAAAATTTTAGAATTGCTATTGATCCCATTTTTTGTTCCATCCCAATTCAATTTGAATTTCCAGATACCTATCCGATAATAAACCTCACACGATCCTTTGGATCAATTTTTATTTCTTCTGATAATAATCACTCGCTTAGAAGTCCACCGGTTTTATCCTAAAAACTTCAATTCAACAAAATAATTACAAGTTACAGATATCCTGAAAAGATTTACTCTGTAAAACTCTGTCAATCATTTTTTATGGAAGATTAATTATGAATTTAGGAGGTTGGATATTTTTAATACTAGGTTGGGGAATAATTCTTGTATTAACTTCTTATTGCTTTATCAAAGTAATGAAGGTAACAAAGAAAAAGTAAAAATCTTAAAAAGGAAAGCAGATGAAAGAAATAAAAAAATCAGAGGATAAATCCTCTTTAATAAAAGATTACGCACAAGGAATTTTATTTTTAGTAATTCCAATTATCATAATCTACTTGATGATTTACGTCTTCTAAAAAAAGGGGGGTCTAAAAAGACCCCCTTTTATTTTTCTACTCTTCCAGTGTACTTAAATTTCCTGGATCTAATCCTAATGCTTTAGCTTTTAATACTCTGCGCATTATTTTTCCGCTGCGGGTTTTGGGTAACGAATCAACAATTTCAATCTGTTCAGGTTTTGCAATTGGACCAACTTCGTGACCAACGTGTTGTCTTAGTTCTTCAATCAGTTTGTCTGATTTTACAAATCCTGATCTGAGGATTACAAAACAATGAATTGCATTTCCTTTAACTTCGTGCGGAAGCCCAATTGCTGCTGCTTCTGCAACTGAGGGATGACTGACAAGTGCGCTCTCAATTTCTGCAGTTCCCAATCTGTACCCAGAAACTTTTATTACATCATCAACTCTTCCTATTATCCAAAAATATCCATCTTCATCTCTTCGTGCAGAATCACCAGTCATATACATTCCCGGAAAACGCGTCCAGTACTGCTGGACATATCTATCAGGATCATTCCAAACATTTCTTAACATTGCAGGCCAGGGTGTTTTAATTACTAGATATCCTTCTTCATTTGGTTTTACAGATTTACCTTCCTCATCAACAATATCCATTACAAGACCTGGAAAAGGTTTAGTTCCCGAACCCGGTTTAAGCGGTGTGCAAGGCATTGGAGTTATCATAAACATTCCGGTTTCTGTCTGCCACCACGTATCCATTATCGGACATTTTTCTTTTCCAATAACTCTGTGGTACCATTTCCAGGCTTCAGGATTTATCGGCTCGCCAACACTGCCGAGTAATCTTAGTGAAGAAAGATTATAGCGATTAGGCCAGGCATCACCATACCTCATCAATCCTCTGATTGCCGTTGGAGCAGTATATAAAATATTAATACCATATTTCTCAATCATTTGCCACCAGCGATGAGGATACGGATAGGTTGGTGCACCTTCATACATAAAAGATGTAGCACCATTTAACAGCGGACCATAAACGATATAGCTATGTCCGGTTATCCAACCTGGATCAGCAGCACACCAAAAACGGTCTTCCTCATGAACATCAAATACATATTTTAAGGAAGTATAAGTTCCAACCATGTAACCGCCGTGTGTGTGCAAAATAGCTTTTGGCTTACCTGTTGTTCCTGATGTGTAAAGTAAAAATAAAGGATGCTCAGCATCAACAACTTCAAGACTTTCAGAATTATTTGCAATCGGGAGATTCATTAATTCGTGATACCACATATCACGTCCTGATTCCATATTAATTTGATGACCGGTACGTTTAACAACCAATACACTTTCCACAGTTGCTGCGCGCTGTAATGCTTCATCAGCAATTTTTTTGAGCTCAACAATTTTTCCTCTTTGATACGCACCATCAGCAACAATTAAAACTTTGGACTGGCTGTCTTCTAAACGTTCGTGAAGTGCTTCAACAGAAAATCCTCCGTACACAACCGAGTGAATGGCTCCGATACGCGCACAGGCTAACATACCAATTATTAATTCGGGTACTCTACCCATATAAAGAGTAACGCGGTCACCTTTTTTTACACCCAGACTTTTTAAGACATTTGCAAACTTACAAGTTTCACGGTGAAGCGCGAAGTATGAATATGTTTTTACATCGCCATTCTCACCTTCCCAAATAAGAGCGAGTTTATTTCTTCGATATGTATTTACATGCACATCAAGGCAATTGTATGAGATATTTGTTTTTGCACCAGTAAACCATTTATAGAAAGGTTTTTTAGAATCATCTAAAACTTTATTCCACTTCTTATGCCAGACAAGATTATTCGCCTCCTTTTCCCAAAATCCAACTAAATCTTTTTCAGCAAACTTATACAAGCTCTCGCATTTTGCATGAGCATAATCCATAATTTCTTTTGTGGGATAATAAACATCACCGGTGAGTTTTTTTGCTGGCATATAATACTCCTTTAATGATAATATTAGATTAATAATTCTTTAAGAAATTAAAAGTAGTTTTGATAAGAATCAACAAAAGTTATAATCAAATTATTAAAGCTGAACAATTAATTATTTTACTAATAAGTAATGAATAATAAAACTATCTATCTTTTCTAAAAAGATTGATCATATCTAATTCGATTTTTTCTTCACAGAAAAATGGTTCCCCAAAAGATTTACCAATTGAAAATCCATAAAACTCCGCACGGGATTTTATGTAATTAAGAAATTCAGGTTTACTAATAAATGTTTCGGGTTCTTTACTTTTAGGATTATGAAATTGGGTTCCATAACATTCAACAGCTTTCATCTTCAAATCAAAAGTATCTGAAATATCTACAATAAAAGTTGGATCAAAAGTGTAAGTTTGCATATAGTAAAATAATTTTTCCGGTCTGTAATGATTTTGCGGAACTTCTTTATCAAATGTTTTTATTTTAGCAAGACCGGTTGAAAACATCGCACGTTTAATTAAATGGCTCGCATCAATATGATCTGGATGACGATCATTAAAATATGGAGCGAAAACAATTTTAGGTTTGTACTTCCGAATAGCAATTATCACCTGCATCAAATTCTCTTTAGAGTTTTTTATATCGCCATCAGGAACTTCAAGATTTTCCCTTACAGAATTTTTTAACACCAGAGCCGCATTAAAAGCTTCACGCTGCCTTGTTTCTGCTGTGCCTCTTGTACCTAATTCACCCCGAGTTAAATCAATGATGCCAACATTAAGATCATTTTTTGTAAGCTTTGCAATTGTTCCGCCCATAGCAAGTTCTGCATCATCAGGATGAGCAGCAAAAATTAATACGTCTAAATTCATTTTATCTCAATAATTATTTTCAACTAATTCAACATAAAAATTTTCTTTTTTGAAAGCTAATGATTGGCAAGAATAATGTGATGTTTAAAACATAAATTGTAACTGTTTGAACTTCATAATAATTAATGTTCCAATCCTTTCTTTTCATCAACTAATCAAGTTATTTTGCAGTAAAATTTTTTATTTTATTGTCAACCTCAAACAATCGAGTTACAAATGAAAATTTTAATAGTCTCTCTATCATTTCTTTTTATCATTCTATCTATACAGGCACAGCAAATGAAAACAGCATTCATTAATGGAAAAATTTATACTGTAAATGAAAAACAGCCTTATGCCGAAGCAGTTGTTGTTGAAGGCAACAAAATTTCTTTCGTTGGATCAAATGAAGAAGCAAAAAAATTTATCGATGCTTCAACAAATATTATTGATCTAAAAGGAAAATTAATGCTGCCAGGGTTTATTGATGATCACGTTCACTTCATAAGCGGCGGTTTGTATTTACTTGGTATCGATCTTCGTCCTGCAAATTCTACTACCGAGTTTAGAAAGATTTTAAAAGATTATGTTGATAGATATCCCAACAAATGGATTACCGGCGGTTATTGGGATCATGAAAAATGGGAAAGGAAAGATCTTCCAACAAAAGAAATGATTGATGACATAACACCAAACACACCTGTTTTTGTTGAGCGGCTTGATGGTCATATGGGATTAGCAAATTCTTATGCATTAAAGTTAGCAGGAGTAACAAAGGATACTGAAAGCCCTGAAGGTGGTTTGATTGTAAAAGATCCGATTACAGGAGAACCAACCGGAGTATTAAAAGATAACGCAATGTATTTTATTTATAATAAAATTCCTGCGACAACTCCAAAGGAAAATTATGACGCTGCCATCGCCGCACTTGAAGAAGCGAAAAGATTGGGAATTACAAGCGTGCAGGACATAACTTTTGAGGATGCACTTACAACATTCAGAAAAATTAAAGATGAAGGTAAACTTACCTGCCGCATTTATACTCGCTGGCCAATTTCTGATTATGAAAGTTTAGTAAAACAAAATATTAAAGTTGGATATGGCGATGACTTGATCAGAATGGGTTCACTAAAAGCTTTTGCAGATGGCTCACTTGGCTCGAGCACAGCTTGGTTTTTTGATAAGTATAATCAGGATACCACCACTTTTGGTTTGCCTATGGATATTATAACTGACGGCAGTATGGAAAAGTGGTGTATGGATGCGGACAAAAATCATTTACAGCTTTCTGTTCACGCAATTGGTGACAGAGCAAATTCTTATATGTTAGATTTGTATGAAAAGATTGTAAAAGAAAATCCAAAGTGGGATAGACGATTTAGACTCGAACACGCACAGCATATAAGATTTGGAGACATAAAAAGATTTGCTAGACTTGGAGTAATTGCTTCTGTTCAACCGTATCATTGCATTGATGATGGTGTTTGGGCTGAAAAAAGAATCGGACCTGAACGCATAAAATATACATATCCATTTAAATCATTTTTAGAAGCTGGTGTTAAAATGTGTTTTGGTACCGATTGGTACGTTGCACCTTTAAATCCATTGCTGGGACTTTATGCTGCTGTAACCCGCAGAACTTTAGATGATAAAAATCCAAATGGTTGGATACCCGAACAAAAAATTACTATAGAAGATGCAATTAAATGTTATACTATTAATTCTGCTTACGCTGCTTTTGAAGAAAATATTAAAGGTAGTATTGAAGTTGGTAAACTTGCGGATTTGATTATGCTAAGTGATGATATTCTAACAATTGATCCGATAAAAATAAAAGACGCCAAAGTTGAACTGACAATGTTTGATGGAAAAGTTATTTACAGCAAATAGTTAATTGTGTTAATTAACTTTTTGATAAAATAAATTTGAAGTATTATTTTTTCTTTATAGATTAATACCACACTAATCCGAAAGAAAAAAATTTATGAAAGCATTTCAATTTGCTGTTATTGTATTTGTACTCTCAATCTCATTTGGTTTGCTTAATCAATCTTACTCACAATCAATTTCTTTTTGTGAAGGCGTTAATGATGACGGTGAACCGACTAATCCAAGTTCAAAATTTACTATACCAGCAAGCGGTGGATATTTGTACGTCTTAGTTGATCTGGGATATGAAGTTGATTGCAGCTCAGTTGACTTTGAAATTTATAGAAATGGAAAATACGATAACACGATTTCAATGGACACAAAAGATAATTGGACATGGTTTTATAAACAGATTACATTTTATAAATCTGGCGAGTTTACAATTGACGTATATGATTGCAATGATGATTTGATAGTTTCAGGTTCAGTAGATATTGATAAAGATTAAAGAAAAATAATTTAGAACATATCCCGAACGGATTTAATCGAATATAATAAATCCGTTCGATTTTCATATCCGGACACTATCTGGATTCAAGTACTATTCCTATCCATTCATCCATTTTAAGGAAATCAATTTCATCAAATCCAACAGCAGTATATTTTTCTGTAATTGCTTCCCTATCCATTTCAAGTAAACCTGAAAGAATTAAAATTCCATTTAGTTTTATTCTTGATTTAAATCCATCAGCAAGTTCTAACAAAATATTCTTTTGAATGTTTGCGATAATCAAATCAAAATTATTTTCACCAATATCTTTCAATTCACATTTTCTAATTTCAACTACACTCGCAACATTATTCAACTGAGCATTTTCGATTCCATTATCAAAACACCATTCATCAATATCAAAAGCTACCACAGATTCAGCACCAAGTTTTGCGGCAGCAATTCCAAGTATTGCCGTACCCGAGCCAGCATCCAATACTTGCATTCCTGGTCTAATATATTTTTCAATAAACAGTAAACAAATTTTTGTTGTTTGATGATCACCTGTTCCAAAAGACATTTTAGGATCGAGAGTTAAAACAATCTCGTTTTTTTTTGCTTTATAATTTTTAAATGTTGGTTTGATAACAATCTTATCTGAAACATGAACTATTTCCCTGCTCTTCTCCCATTCTTCATTCCAATTGCGTTCAACAATATAATTTTCTTGAACTGAAAACTCTCGCAAAAGATTATTTCCTTTTAAGTGTGATAATGCATCTTCAATTGCTTGAACTGTAACATTATTGTCTTGAGCAAAAACCTTAAGGCAATTAACCTCTTCATTAATCCCATCAATGTTAAGTTCCCATAAAATTGAAGACACGATTTCTACATTAAATGGTTCTGCGGTTATAATGTATTCTCTATATGATTTATTCATTGATGTCTTAATTATTATTATTTATTGATTTATCCAGAACAAAATATTTAGCTTTATACCTCAATACCTTGGAATTGATGTCATTTCGACCAAAGGGAGAAATCTTTATAGAAATTTCTATTGAAATAAAATTTATTAGCAACACAAAATGACTATTATGCCCGAAATGACTACCCAAAAATTTATCAAAGCGGATAAATAATCTGAATATTACAGTTCTATTTTAGTTCACAGAATATTTTACAAATCTCATCTTGCAATTCTTTTGCGTTTGAAGATGAGCCTATGTAATTCTGCATAATAATAGAAAAGGCAATTGCATGATTTTGCTTCGTTGTTAAATATCCAGATAATGAGCTAACCCCGGATAAAGTTCCAGTTTTTGCATGAACATTTTTTTCCGCCAAAGTACTCTTCATCCTGTTTTCCAAGGTCCCATCAACTCCACCAATTGGAAAAGAATTGTAAAGTATTTGGTACAACATTGGTTTTTCTGTAAAAAAATATTTTAAAATATTTACAAGCAGTTCTGTACTCACAACATTATAGTGTGATACTCCTGACCCATCAACTAAACGATAATCATCTGGATTTAATCCAATATCTTCTATCATTTTTTCAATTACATAAATTCCATTTTTGGCGTTACCTGGTTTACCATAATATTTTTCTGCAATTGCAAGCAAAGTCATTTCAGCGCTAAGATTATCACTCTCTTTATTAAGATTAACAATAACTTCGGAATATTTTCGTTTTGTTGAAGTTAAATAATTAAGGTTATCTGTTGATTTTTTTATTTCAATATTTCCAATAACTTTTATTTGGTTTGAGTCCAGCACTTCTGAAAATACTTTTAGAAAATATAAATCCGGATAAAGAACATTTACTTTTGATTGGTAAAATTTATCGTCATCAGCACCAACAATTATAATTTCATTTTTCCTTTCCATCCAATTTCGATCAATAAAAAGCTCCTTATCATTTTCAATTCGTTTAACATCTATATATTTTGTTTTAGGATTTGTTGTGATAAGCTTTTCTTTGCAGTCATAACTTATATCAACACAATTATCGTTTATATTTAATGCGCTTAAATATGGTGCATCGGAAGATGGATCATCATCCCACATCCAGCCTTTTCCCCAGTACAATGAATCTTTGAAAGAAACATCTCCATATAAGTTACCAGTTATAACATTAATGTTTAATGTTTTAATCGCATCAACAAAAGTGTATAAATTTTGTGTTACAAAATCCGGATCACAACCGCCAACCACATAAATATTTCCGTTAAGTGTATCGTTTGAGACATATCCATCATAATACAAATCAGTTTTAAATTCATAATCTGGAGTTAAATAAAGTAACCCGGCAGAAGAAGTTAGTATTTTCATGTTAGAGGCAGGACGAAGTAAAATTTTTTCATTCTTCTTATAGAGGGTTTTGTTTTTGGTAAGATCTTCTACCTGAATTGATACTAAACATCTTTCAAAGAATTTATCTTTAAGAACATTATCAATTTTAGATTTTAAGGATTGGGGAAATGAAGTAATAAACAAAATGGTAGATAATACTAATATTTTTTTTATCATTGTTTTTCTTCTATCTATTTACTTTGGGTCTTAGCAACTTTGTGGAATTATTTTTCGCCACTAAGACACAAAGGCTCTAAGTTTATAACTCACCTTACGCATAAAACTAATTTTTGCTCTAAATCCGTAAAGCAGACTTAAGTCTGCTCTACAATTTGAACAATTGTCTAGTAAACTCAGCCTAAGTTGAGTTTACAATTAAAAATATTCTCTGACTCTAAATTCAACTCCAATTTCTTCTTCAACAACTTTGCGGGATTTTTCAATCTCAACTTCATCCAGTGATACGACACTCATAACAACTTTTTTAACATATTGTTTTGCAAGCCGCGCAAAATTTTTCATTTCCTCATAATGATTTTCACTCACCCGCATCAACTCGGCATATTGTTTGGGATCGTAAGTATTAAAACTGATTGACACTACATCAATCAAACCCTTCATCTCTGGAGTAATATCTTTTTTATTAATAACGTTACCGTGACCATTAGTATTCATTCTGGTTTTGCCGCCATTTGCTTTGATATACTTTGCAACTTCTTTAACAACATCCCAGCGAATTGTTGGTTCACCGTAACCACAAAAAACTATTTCATCAAACTTTTTCGGATCGTCAATTTCTTTAATATAAACATCAGCAAATGGTTCTTCCGATTTTTTCATTCCCAAATTATGCCCGCGTAAAAACGGATCATCTTTTCTTCTGCAAAAAGTGCAATCGGCATTACAGCGATTTGTAACATT
The DNA here is from genome assembly GCA_037444745.1 of Ignavibacteriales bacterium. Lineage (GTDB taxonomy): Bacteria > Bacteroidota > Ignavibacteria > Ignavibacteriales > Ignavibacteriaceae > IGN3. Next base: position 139,131 of record JBBILT010000007.1, on the reverse strand, counting down.
TATGTATAAAGAATTTCCGATCAAATAAGTAAAACTTGTTTTAGGAGCTTTACCAATTCCAAAAAATCTAAAAGTATTTAATGAAGTTATTCTTCCAACTTCTTCAACAGATATTTTATGAATATCGGCAACCTGTTGTGCGACATAACAAACATAAACTGGTTCATTTCGTTTACCACGAAACGGAACCGGAGTCATAAATGGTGAATCGGTTTCAAGCATAATATGATTCAAATCGATATGCTTAAGTGTATTTCTCAACCCATCACTCTTTTTAAAAGTAATATTTCCGGTAAAAGAAATAAAATGATTCATCTTCATAAACTCCGTTGCATCTTCAAGCGAGCCGTTGAAGCAATGAAACTGAGCCTTAAGCCCACTTCCGCAATAAGATGAAATTATATCCATCATATCGCCATCAGAATCACGATTGTGAATAACTACCGGAAGTTCAAGTTTAATAGCAAGTTCTAATTGTGATTTGAATGCTTTGATTTGCTGATCCTGCGGAGAAAAATCGTAATAGTAATCTAACCCAATCTCACCAATTGCAACAACTTTTGGATGCTTTGCAAGTTTTTCAATTTCAGGAATTATAGATTCATCCCAATTTTTTGTATCGTGTGGATGAATTCCAACTGCAGCATAAACTTGTGCATATTTTTCAGCAAGTGATATTGCTTCATTCGCAGTTTTTAAATCCGTTGCAGGAATAACGATGTAATCAACTCCATTTTCTTTAGCTCGGGTGATTACATCATCAATATCATTTTTATAATTTTCAAAAAATAAATGAGCGTGAGTATCGATAAACATTTATATCACTTCGCCAATTATTAATGCATGTTCGTGTACATCGTGAGCAGCTTGAAATGCAACTATCTTATCTGATTTAGAAACCACAGCAACTAAACCAATTCCAAGATTAAAAACTTTCCGCATTTCGTCACTGGAAATATTTCCTGTTTGCTGAATCAATTTAAAGATTGCAGGCATTTCCCAGGCGCGCCAATGTATTAATAAGTTTAAACCTTTGGGAATTATTCGCTTCGTATTGCCGACAATTCCCCCTCCCGTAATATGCGATAACCCTTTAACATCAACAGAATTTTTTAATGCAGTAATAAGCGGCAGATAAGATTTGTGAATTTTTAACAGCTCATCACCAAGAACATTATTTATTTCGCTAATATCATCTGTGACTTTAAATTTTTCTAATAGTACTGTTCTTGCAAGTGAATATCCATTTGTGTGTAAACCGTTTGAGGGAAATCCAATTAATAAATCTCCTTTTTGAATTCTCTTGCCATCAATGATTTTTGATTTATCAACAACCCCAACGATAGTTCCGGATACATCAAAATCATCTGACTGATATAAGCCCGGCATTTCAGCAGTTTCGCCGCCGATTAGAGCGCATTCATTTTCTCTGCAAGCGATTGAAAACCCTTTAACAACTTCAGCCGCTTTGTTGGGATTTAATTTTCCCGTTGCATAATAATCCAAAAAGAAAAGCGGCTTTGCGCCGCAAACTGCAATATCGTTAACACAATGATTTACTAAATCCTGCCCTATTGTGTCATGCTTATCCATCTCAATGGCAATTTTAAGTTTAGTCCCAACTCCATCAACGCTTGAAACTAAAACAGGGTTTTTATAACCGGAAAAATCAGGTTCATAAAAAGCTCCAAACATTCCGATATCAGCCAGAACACTTTTATTAAAAGTTGATTTAGCGTAACCTTTTATTTTGTCAACAGTTTTTTCACCTGCTTCAATATCAACGCCGGCATCTTTGTAAGTTTGATCCAAATTGAACTCTCTATTTCTTTTTAAGTAGATAAAAATTTCACAAAAAAATTTACTACTTATCCAAGATTATTACAAAAAATTTCATGGATACTTAACTGTATCTAAGATAATTTTTAGGATGAGAATTTTGATTTACAAAATCCGAAAAACAAAGCAATTATGAATTCACGTTATGTAAAATTATTTATTATGTCATTCCGAACTTGTTTCGGAATCTTCGTTTATTAAAAATTCGAGATGCTGATGGCAGTGCCACAGCATGACAACTTCATAAGGTAAGTTATTAAGTTTTGTATTTAGAAATGATTACTTATTGAAAGATTCTGGCATCTGAACAGCAACAACTCTTCCACGGACAGTTATATTGCCGTTAGCTTTAACCGTAATTACAGAAATTACTTTCTTGCCTTTTATTTCAATAATTTTTCCACGCAATTCAAGCTCAACGCCAAGTGGAGTTGGTTTTAAGTAATCAACTTGGAGTGATGCTGTTACAAAACGAAAAGCCGGCAAAGAATCAAGCTCACGATTTTCTGCACGATACGCAGCGAGTGCAGCACTTCCCGTCCCGTGACAATCAATCAAAGAAGCAATCAATCCGCCATAAACAAAACCAGGAATTGCAGTGTGATAATCTTTTGGAGTAAAGTGAGCAACTGTTTCATCACCATCCCAAAAACTTTTTATTTGATGACCGTGTTCGTTAAGTTTTCCGCATCCGTAGCAATGAGCTACATCATCGGGATAATAATCCTGAATTGGTTTTAGTTCCATTTCTCATAAATCTAAATTATTTATTGCTAAAATAAAATTAAAAAAGAAATATTAACAACCACCAACGACACGCTTTTGTGTTTTCTTTACTGGTCCGGATGATTTGTTGTTTTGAATTAAAACCGGAATTTGAGCAGCAGCTTTTGTTCTAAAACGATTTTGATAAACTTCATCAATGTTTTTTGGATTTTCAATTGGTTTGAAATTTAAAATCTGATCTCTGAAAGCATTCAATCCGCCTTGCAATATTTTTATATGTTTATATCCAAGTTCATTTGCAATGATTGCAATTTTTCTTTCAGTCAATTCATCATCGGCTACAAAGACATTTATTTTATGACGCACAGATAAAACTTTATTTGGTTCTTTTTCAAATAGATTATCCAGCGTAAATGATGTTGATTTTGGCAGACTCATCTTTGTGTATTCTTTTTCATTTCTAAAATCAATCACCTGTAATTTTGCATCCCGCTCATCCAATAATTGATATGCAAATTCATCAACAGTCATAATATCCATATTATAAGATTGAACAAATTCTTTATTCTCTACAAGCTGCGTAAGTGAAGCTTTTCTTTCCGGGAAAATGAAAGCTGAAAGTGCCATTATAATTCCAACTGCTGCGATGCTTAAATAGTAAGGTGTAAATCTAAATACGGGTTTTGTAATTCCGTTTACTTTATTTTCAACTATTGATGCAAACCAAAAAGCAGCAAGCGCAAATACAACCATTATAAGTGCAAAAATATTTTGCGACATATTTAGAGTTTCAAAAAAGCGCGGGCTTCCCAAATTTGAAGTTTTATATAATCCTTCAAATAAAGGATAACCTTCTGCAAAAACTAAGACACCAAGAAAAGCCCCTCCGATAAAAATCATAGCATCAATTTTGCCGATAGCTGCTGCGCAAACACTTGTGCCGGGACAAAATCCGCCAACCACAAATCCTAATCCCATTATCAATCCGCCAACAATTGCTGACCAAAGAAATGTTGGATTAACATAAACAAGATTTATATCAACTAAACCAAAATGCTCAAGTCCCATTACACCAATCATAGCGACAATGCCTGCTGTAAAGAAAACTCGCAGCACAGTAAAATCATATCCGTAAAATAACCCGACTAACTTTTTTGATGTGGAAAATCCTGCTTGCTCTAAAATTATTCCGAAAAAAATTCCGATAATTAGCGCAACAATAAAATTTAAATTATTACTAATAAGATCGGGAACTAAAGGTCCCATAAAATCATCTCCTTTTTATATCCAAAATTTTCTAAAAAAATATGCGAACATATATGCACCGGCAAAGATTGCGAACATTGTAATAATTCCTCCGGTTGACATAACAGCCATACCACTAAGTGCTGCGCCGCTTGTACATCCGCGGCCAAGCTGTGAACCAACACCCCAAAGTAATCCACCGATCAAAGCTCCGGCAACTCTAATTTGTGTTGTTGAGCGTGGTCCTTTTTCTAACTTTAGGTCTAATCTGTTGGAAATTAATCCGGACAAAAATGCCCCGATTAAAACACCCGTAACTTCAAACACAAGCCAGCTCATAAGTGGGCTTGAACCAGGATGTTCTTTACCATATTCCTGGTAAAATTTTGTGTCAGCCGTGTGTGTAGGAGCAACAATTTCTACAGCAGTAACAGCGTAACTTTTAATTGCCCCGCTAGCACCTAAGCCGCGCCCGGTAATATAAATTGTGGCTATTAAAAGCAGCCCTAGTAATACTCCGGCTAAGTAAGGATTCATATATTTGGTTTGTTCCATAAAAACCTCTAATCAATTTTTTGTATTGTTAAATTAGATGTATCAGTTTTATCTGATACATTTTTTTTGTTTTCAACTTCCAATTCCTCAAATCCCGTAAGCATTGCTTTAAGATTTGAAGTTACGCTCTCGCCTGTCGTAATCAAATAAAGATGCGTAACTATAAAAACAATTAATAAAATTGCTGCAATAGTATGAATGATTGCAACAACTTCTAATGTTTGAATATTAATAGATTCAATTCCGTGCCGCGATGGATAACGATAAAACATGTAAAGCAATCCGGTAGTTACGCTGACGGGGATCACCAAAATTTTTAACCCAAAGTAAGTTAGTTTTTGCAGCGGATTCAATTTACTTAGTACTGTTTTCTTTGTTGGATGAGGAGCGTTTCGGAAAATTCCAAAAATATAATAATTTAATTGCGCTTTAATATTTTGAAGCGTTGGTACATATTGTCTCCACTCCCCTGTTGTTAAATGCCAGAATATTGCAAATACAATTATTATTATTAACATATATGCTGCAACATTATGGTATCGCACAGCATCTCTAAATCCAAAAAAATTAAACGTACCATGGATTTCAAATCCTGTAAATGCAAGGAAGAAAATTAATATAGCCTGCATCCAGTGCCAGAATCTTTCGAATCCTTTATAAATATAAACTTGTTTCTTGCTCATTTTTTACCTCGTGTATTCAATTTTCTTTTATATGTAAATCTGATAATTCCGTGAATAAGAATTCCGGCTATGGTTAAGATAATCAGCCACTTACCTGATGTATCAACTAATGAAGAATAATCTCTGCCCGGCATATAAAAATCAGTCAGCTTTGCAAGCCGACTATCTTTTCTTGTATGACAGTTGTTACACTGCAAAGTATTTTCTGTTGATGCAACCATGTGATTTACAGGCCAGTACATTTCAGTTTTGATGAAAGAAACTTTTCCACTGAATGGCAATCCAGCGTCTTTCATCCCAACCTCAGAAGCAGTTTGCCAATTAAAATCTTTCCAGAAAGCGCCCTCGCCTTTATCCTCAGCAAAAAGTTTTGGTTGAATTAAAATTTTGTTGATAGGATCATAAGGTTGTTTTGCAATGTGTATTTTTACTGGAATTATTTTCGATTCATCATCACCATAAGAACCATGCAGTTGATTTAATACAAGCGGTTTAGTTGTATCCTGTATTTTATCACCTTCTAAATAATGAGATGCTGTTCCGTTAAACCAGATATAATCCGGTGTAACATTTTTTTCCCAAACAAAACTTCCTTTAATAGACATATATGCATGGTTGCCCATACTATCTTCTTCAACATAAGGTTCACCGTTTTTAAGTTTGCCTGCAGTTGACCAATCCCAATACATTTTAGTTGCATTTCCGTTTGCATAAGTTGGAATATGGCAGGTTTGACAGGCTACTTTTAATGTATGTTCATTTAAAATATTGTCTTCGTGCGGCGTAGCAGAATGGCATTGCTCACAATTGTTACGGTTATGATTCATAGATGAAAGTGAATAAACTTTGCCGGCAATATTATGCTGCTCGGTTGTATGACAATCAACACATTGCAAGTTCACTCCTTCGGATGCCATGTGTATGTCAATTTCTTTTGTCGGTTCAAACTGCGACATTTCAAGGTCGCCATGTTTAACATTGTTGCCGCCGCCGCCGTAAAAGTGACAAACGCCGCAATTACTTCGTTTAGGTTTTCCAACACTTTGTGCAATCTTATTAAAATCGAGTGTCATCACCGGTGCGCCACCTTTTTCATTTGCTTTGGCATAAGTTTCAGAATTATCATGACAAACAAGACAATCTATATTTGTAGAATCAGTAAACACAGTTCGTTTGGAATCCATACCAAAACCGATATGACATTTTGCACAGCTTTCCTCGTTGCCTTGTGTACCGATGCAGAAATTATTTATTGCATTTCCTTTACCAAGGTAAATTATGCCGCGACCCTGCACATATTCTTCACGTTCCCAGTTCCAGTGATTGGAGTTCATCACTTGATGAGCAGTCATATTATGGCAAGACTCACATGCCTTTGTAACTTGTTGGGGTGAAGTAAATTTTTGCTGAAGGATAGCAAATTTACTATGATCAACATCCGGTGTATGTTTTTGACTATATTTTTCTTTCAGTTTCATTAATGTGGTTGGCTCAAAATCTTTTTGTGATAAAGTTCCGACAGCCAGCACAATTAGTAAGCTGATAAAAGCGAGAATTAGAACTATCTTTTTCATTTTAATAACTTGATTGATTATTAGGAATTTATTTTAGACTATAAAACTATTTTTGGTTTACCCATTTTTTAAAAACATCAACAAGAATTTCCAGAGAAGAAAGAATCGTTTCCATTTCTTCCTCCTTAACATTTTGGAGAATCCTGTTATGAAGCTCGTGATAATTTTGTTGAAGATTTGAAATTAGTGGAGTTGCTTTTGGCAAAAGATTAACAATAATTACACGCTTATCTTTCGGATCCAATGTACGTGATATTAGCTTTTTTGCTTCTAAAGATGACAAAATATGCGTTATTCTGCCAGGTGTTAGTTTTAGAATATCTCGTAATTCTTTAATGCTATATGTTGGCGCAATCGCAAAAAGTTTTAAAAATCTAACTTCAGTCGGAGATAAATTAAAACTTGAAGCAAAATACTCTTCCTTAATGTTACAATTTCTTGTTAATTCACAGATTAACTCGGCTACAGGTTCTATGTTATTCGTGATCATTACAAATCTTAAATTATTTCACACCCTAAAATAATATTGATTTTATAATTTCCAAAAATATTTTTTTATACCCTTTAAAATTCTTGCAAATGTGAACCAGATTACCTTCAAAATCATCCAATAATTTTAAATTTTAGAATTAAACTAAATGAAAAATTTTAATTTTATTATCAATCAGGAATCGGGATAATTTTTATTTCTTGGTATATTTATTAATTAAAAATCCATTTTATTTTAATAATTATTAAAAAATGCTTCACGAAGAGTTAAACGATAGAGAAAAAACGATCCTGCGCTCCATCATTCAGCAGTTTATTTTAACTGCTTCACCTGTTGGATCGCGGAATATTACCAAAAGGTTTAATGTTGGCGTTTCCCCAGCAACGGTTAGAAATATTATGTCTGATCTGGAAGACACAGGTTTTATCGATCATCCGCATACTTCCGCAGGTAGAGTCCCAACTGACAAAGGTTATAGATATTATGTAGATACTTTGATGGAAATTCAGAAATTAAAAAATTCTGATAAAGGAATTATTGATAAGAGTTTAGATCAAAATATTTTAGAAACTGATGAGATTTTAAAAGTTGCTTCACGCTTATTAAGCAGTATTACAAATCAAATTGCCTGTGTTACTTATCCAACTTTGGATAAAGGTATTTTAGAAAAAATTCAACTCGTTAGTTTAACTTCAACACGCTTGCTTGTTGTTGTTAGCATTAAATCAGGTTTAGTAAAAACTATTACTTTAGAATTTACCAGCGAAATCGGGAATATCAAATTACAAAAAGTTGAGACACTGCTTAATGAAAGGTTGAACGGACTTACATTTCAGGAAATTCGAAAAACTGTTAAAGAAAGATTTGTTGATGTTGGAGAAAATGAAAAGCCAGTAATCAGGCTTTTTATTGATTCTGTAGATAAGATTTTTAAAGATCACCATAAAGAAGATAAGATTGTAATTTCCGGTGCAACAAATGTAATTCAGCAGCCGGAGTTTGATGACCCTGAAAAATTTCAAAGCGTAATCGAACTGATTGAAGATAAAGATATTATCATCCACATTATGGATAAAAAAAAGTTTGAGGGTTCTAGTGACGTCTTGATCTCAATCGGAAGTGAAAATGAAAATGAAAAATTTAATGAATACAGTTTAATTACCAAAGAATATACTTTTGGGGAAACCTCGGGAACAGTTGGAATTATTGGACCAAAACGAATGGAGTATTCAAAAGTTGTAGCAATAGTTTCATATCTTGGTAATATATTATCAGAAGTTTTAACAGGAAATAAATAAGGAGAAATAATTTTCATGTCCAAACAAAAAGAAAATGATGAGAGCAAAGAAGAATTAAATGAAAACGTCAGCGAAGAACAAGAAGTAAAAAGTAAAGATCAAACTGAAGAATTAGAAATAAACTTAGAAGCTGAAGAAAAAATTAAGTTATTGGAAGCGGAAGTTATTAAGTATAAAGAATTACTGCTGAGAAAGGCTGCTGAGTTTGAAAACTATAAACGCAGAACAGAAAATGATCAGCTTAATTTATTAAAGTATGCTGCTGAATCAGTAATTATAAAATTACTTCCAACAATTGATGATCTTGAAAGATCTCTTTTACATATGACTGAGGAAACAGATATTCAAAAAATAAAAGAAGGCATCCAGCTCATCTATAATAAATTTATAAAAATACTTGATGAGCAAGGAGTAAAAAAAATTGAATCTGTCGGCAAACCATTTGATGTTGAATTCCATTCCGCATTGATGCAAAGAGCTGATGATAGTGTTCCGCACCACACAGTTTTAGATGAACTTGAAACTGGTTATATGTACAAAGATAGAGTTATCAGACATGCAAAAGTTATCGTAAGCGAAGCTTCCCTTCATAATCAGAAAGAAAGTAAAGATAATTAATGACTAAAAGAGATTATTACGAAATTCTTGGTGTTGAGCGAAACGCTTCCAAAGATGATTTAAAAAAAGCATATCGCAAACTCGCAATGCAATATCATCCTGATAGAAATCCAGGTGATAAAGAATCTGAAGAAAAATTTAAAGAAGCTGCAGAAGCTTACGAAGTTTTAAATAACGATGATAAGCGTGCAAAGTATGATAGGTTTGGACATGATGGAGTAAGAGGAAGTCAGTATGGTTCTCAAGGATTTTCAGATATCAATGATATCTTCTCTCACTTCTCGGATATTTTTGGAGGCGGTTCATCAATCTTTGATGATTTTTTTGGAGGCACTCAACAGCGCGGCAGACAGAGAAGAGGAACCGGTACTCCAGGATCGGATTTAAGAGTTAATTTAAAACTTACACTTGAGGAAATCTCTGAAGGAGTTTCCAAAAAAATTAAAATAAAAAAACAAATTAAATGCGATAAATGCGGCGGCTCAGGTGCAGAGTCCGGCACATCAAAAAAAACCTGCCCCATTTGTCATGGCAGCGGCGAAATAAAAACCGTTTCAAGATCAGTCTTTGGTCAGTTCGTAAATATACAGCCTTGCAATAATTGTAACGGTGAAGGTGAAGTTGTTGATGCGCCTTGTAAAAAATGTTTGGGTGATGGACGAGTATCAGATGAGATCACGCTAAATATCGATGTTCCCGCCGGGGTACATGAAGGCAGCTATATGACGATGCGAGGCGAAGGTAATTCAGGAAAACGTGGCGGACATCCCGGAGATGTTATAGTAGTTTTTAAAGAACAAGAACATGAATATTTTGTACGAGAAGAAGATGATATAATTTATGACATGAGCGTCTCTTTTCCTGAAGCTGTTTTAGGGACCGAAGTGGATGTTCCCACTCTGAATGGTAAAGCACGATTAAAGATCGATCCCGGAACACAATCGGGAAAATTATTGAAGATGAGAGACAAAGGCATCAAGCACTTAAACCATAACGGACACGGTGATCAAATTGTTCGTATTTCAGTTGATGTACCCAAAAAACTCAGCTCAAAAGAAAAAGAGCTTTTAAAAGAATTAGCATCACAACCAAATTTCAAGGCATCGGATAAAGGTGAGGGCAAAGGATTTTTTAAACGATTTGGATAATAGCTCTTTAGAATATTAAAATATAATTCCTAACTTTAATTGTGTCATAATTATTAGCAACAATAAAGTCTATTACTAACTCGAAGTGTTAATGCTCGAGAAGTTATCAAATAAAATTGGTTTTACTAAAACTGAAATTAAAATTATTCTTTTTATTATTTCAGTTATGGTCATTGGATTTGGATACAGGAATTTAGTTGTACAAAAGAATGAATCATCCTACAAAGTTATCGATTATACTGAACGAAATGATTTTTATGGACAGAAACCAAATAAATTTATAAAATCAGATTCATTGAAAAGTATTCAGGAAAAAGTTGATTATAAACAGGAAGTTCTGGATTTTAATAAGCGTAGTTTTGACCAGGTACAGAAAAAAACTTTGCCGGATGAAAAAAGCATTAATCTAAACTTAGCTAAACTGGAAGAGCTGGTAAAGCTACCGGGAATCGGACCAAAAACTGCTGAAGGGATTTTGGAATATAGGACACTTAAAAAAAAATTCAGAACTGTTAATGAGTTACTAAACGTAAAAGGTATCGGGAATAGTAAATTAGCAAAAATTAAAAAGTATATTTTTATCGAATAATATATAGCCTTTATTTCAACTGGAGAAAAATGTTACTAATGAATTTAATCTCATGCGATAATTTTCTAAATCCAAAAGGAAATGAATTAAGAGTAAATTCAGAAGTTATCATCGATAAGAAATATTTTATTGAAGATCAGAATAGATACTGCATTTCAGAACGTATTGACAATCAGGCTTTAACTAATAATATTAAACGAAAATAATCAGAAAAATAATGCAAGGATTTGAAAATCAGGTCGGTTTTAATCTATCAAGTTCGAAACTTCAGGAAGTTGAAGTAAATTTTATAAACGATCAATTTCGTCTTGTTAATGTTAATGAAGTGAACTTTGATGAGGAAATAAATTTTGAACAAGATTCAGATTTAAAAATTACCACAGTGTTACAGAATTCTTTTAATAAATTACAATCAAAAAAAACTCTAAAAAGTAAATTTGCTTCATTTACGCTTCCCTTCGAACTTTTTCATGTAATGCAAATACCTTATGACAATTCATTGTTGTCGAATGATTTAGTTGATGAATTCAAATGGGAATTTTCAGTTCTCTATCCATTCATTCCTGCAAAAGATTTAGTAATACAGTATTTTGAAGTTGAAAAAAACGCATTCAATCAGGACAGTACAGCCCTTGTGTTTGCACTTCAAAGACGATATCTGGAAATATTAGATTCATTTTGTAAAAAGAATAATTTGCAATTAAAGTTTGTTGATCACCTTCATATAGCCGCTGAAAGGTCATTATCTGTAAGCAATGCAATCTTCTATAAAGGATTAACCCTTAGTGTTTATCTTAACAAAAAATTTCTATCGTTATTTATTGCTTTTAATTGCAAGCCGCTTTACTTTAAAGTTATACCGCTTAATGATGTAAGTGAAATTACCGATCATTTATTAAAAGAACTTTCCGGATCTTCATTAAATAAAATTGATCGATCACAAATTGAAGCAGCATTTATTTCCGGGGAAGAGATTCCTGTTTCGATAGTTACGACTTTAAAAAAAGTTTTAGGATTCGATTTTATTACATTTAATCCGTTCGATAAAATACGACCAGTCCCTGAATTATATGAAAGTAAATTTTATTTAGAAAGATTTAATTCATTTTCCGCAGCAGCTGGAATTGCATTTAGACTTGCCTGATCAGTATAATCATTTAACATTTTATGAGACTTAGAATAATATCCGGAATTTATAAAGGAAGGCTCATAAAAGTCCCGCAATCAAAATTAATTCGACCGACAACAGATCGAGTGCGTGAAACTTTATTTAATGTACTTACTAATAAAATAATTTTTCCGGGTATTAGCGTTTTAGAACTTTATGCCGGATCAGGTGCTGCAGGGCTTGAATGTATTAGCCGGGGAGCGTCTAAGGTTACATTTGTAGAGAAAAATTTTCAGATATATAAAAATTTAATTGAAAATATTACATCATTAAATGCTAAGGAAAGTTGTCAGGCTGTAAAATCCACTTCCAAAGATTTCATAAAAAAATTTTCAGATAAAGCTTTCGATCTTATTTTGGCTGACCCGCCATTTTCTGATGATAACATTTATTCAGTAGTTGAAAACATTAAAGAAAAAAGTCTTTTAAATAGAAATGGGATCTTAATAATTGAAAGATCTATCAAGACTAAAGCAAATGACACCCATCATTTTAAAGGAGAGCCAATTAAAATTATTGGGAGTACTTGTCTTTATGAAGTTAATCTTTAATTTTATCTTATGATTAATATTTCTACTTTTCATCATATCAAAAGAAAGTTTTAAATGAAAAGAGTAATTTATCCCGGTACATTTGATCCCGTTACATATGGGCATCTTGACATCGTTAAACGTGCAGTTAATTTGTTTGATGAGATAATTGTTACTGTTGCTATTAATCCTACCAAGAATCAATTATTTTCTACGGAAGAACGCGTTATGATGTTGAAAGAAAGTCTAAAGAATTACGATCGTGTTAAGGTTGATTCTTTTGACGGATTGCTTGTTGAACACGCCAAACAAGTCGGTGCAACTGGAATTATTAGAGGCTTGCGCCAGATAAGCGATTTTGAATTTGAATTTCAGATGGCATTAATGAACAGAAAACTTGCACCGGATATCTCAACAATATTTTTAATGCCTCACGAAAAATATACTTACCTTAACTCAACAGTGATTCGAAATCTTGCTTCTCTTCACTCTGATGTTGGCGATTTTGTTCCACCAAATGTACACGAGGCTCTGAAAAATAAGTTTTAGCTTATGGAAGCCAAAGACCACTGAGTGACTTAATTCTTTTAATAAAAATGAAAAACTACTTAACTACATTTCATATTCTTTTGCTTCTGGCAGTTATAGCCACAACCTTTATTAATTTTATTAAAATGTTTGTTGCAGCAGCACCTTTAATAATCTTATTAACATTAATACTCTTATCACTTTGGAAGGAATCAAAATTATTAATGATTCCAGCTATATTACTTATTTTTATTGCAACATTTGCTTTTGCGTTAATGGTAGTTGGGAACATTGTATGGCCTGAAAAAACTATTTACCTTATTATACTTTTTTATTTGTTGTTTTTGACTGGAGAAGTTACAACAATCATTTTTTCACTAAAAACTTTTAAGAAACCTCTTTAATTCTAATTTGACAAATTAATATTTTATAAATCCTTTTCCCTTCCTTGCTTATCTTACAAAGAGCAAATAATTTAACCCAACAGAAATTTTTTATTATTCAAATAATCAGAGGTTCTTGATGAGTTTGAGTCTTATTGCTAAATCAGTAAAAGCCTCACCCACTTTAAAGCTGAATGAAAAATTTGCAATCCTTAAAGAAAAAGGTGACCCTGTAATTCATCTTGGCGGTGGTGAGCCAAAAAGTAAAATGCCAATGGATGCTATCCTTGCAACTGTTGCACACGTTAACACTGGCGAAGTAAGATACGCACCTGCTGATGGCATTCCTGCACTAAAACAAGCTGTTATCCGTTATACAGAAGAATTTTATGATAGAAAAGTCAACCCGGAAAATATTATTGGATCGAGCGGGGCAAAGCAGGCTATAATGGTTGCATTGCAGGCAATACTCAATCCGCAGGAAGAAGTAATTTATCCGGCTCCTTACTGGGTAAGCTATCCTGATATGGCAAGATTAATTGGTGCAATTGGTGTTCCCGCACTTCCAGAAGATGGAACTTTTTATCCACGAATAAAAGATATTACCGACCGAGTTGGATCTTATACAAAAGCAGTGATTATTAATAGTCCAAACAATCCAACCGGTGCAATGTACTCTGAAGAATTTATTTCTGATGTTGTTGAGTACTGTGAGAAAAAAGATCTCTGGTTAATTATGGATGATATTTATCATCGTTTAATATTTGATGGAAGAAAAACTATTAACTGTTACAAGTATGCTAAAAGACTTGATGAAAATTCTAAAATTATTTTGATTAATGGCGTATCCAAACAATATGCAATGACAGGATTTAGAATTGGCTGGGCTGTTGGGAATAAAAAAGTTATCGAAGCAATGAGTAATATTCAAGGTCATCAAACTTCGGGTCCATCTGTGCTGCTTCAAAAAGCTGCGGTTGCGGCAATAAACGGAATTCAATCCGGTGTTGAAAGTTTACGCACGACTCTTGAGAATAATAGAAATGTTATGGTTGATCTTCTGCATTCGTTTGAAGGTGTTAAAGTAACAATTCCTGATGGAACATTTTACTGCTTCGCGGATTTTTCCGTTTATGAAAAAGATTCTAATAAACTTTCTGAATTTTTAATTGATAAAGTTCAGGTACTTACCGTTCCCGGTAAAGAATTTGGATTGGATGGATATTTAAGATTAAGTTATTGCGGTACAATAAAAGATATTCAGGAAGGAATTGAAAGAATGAAATGGGCGCTTGATCCTAATTCACCTAACGAACTATACATTGGCGACAGAAAATTAGTGAGGGATTGGTCATGAGTAAATATTTAGAATTTAATACACCCGCAACAAAGCAGGCAATGGATCTTGCTTCAGATTTTAGATTAAAGAATCAGGGATTTACTGATCTTGAAAGAGTGTTTTGGAATCTACCCGATGAAGCACTTTATGAAGAAATTATTTTTCGAAACGAAGGAAAAATTTCCAAACAAGGACCAATAATTGTTAACACAGGTAAACATACTGCACGTGCCGCTGCTGATAAATTTATTGTGCAGGAACAAAGTACGAACGATAAAATTTGGTGGGGAGTTTATAATCGTCCTTTCAGTTCAGAAAAATTTAATCAGTTGATGGGCAGAGTGCAAGCATACTGCCAGGATGAAGAATTATTTGTTCAGGATTGTTACGCTGGTGCTGATCCTGATTATAAAATGCCAATTCGTATTATTACAGAAAAAGCGTGGCATAGTTTATTTGCAAGAAATATGTTCATCACAACGGAAAACAAAGATGAACTTAAAAAATTTATTCCTGATTTTACAGTTATAGCCTTACCCGGTTTTAAAACTAATGCTGCAATTGATGGAACAAGAAGTGAAACTGCCATCATACTAAACTTTGCACAAAGAACAGCAGTTATTGCAAACTCACTTTACGGCGGTGAAATAAAAAAATCTGTTTTTACTCTTTTAAATTTCTTACTAACATTTGAAAATGTACTTCCAATGCACTGCTCAGCAAATGTTGGAAAAGATGGAGATGCTGCGCTCTTCTTTGGATTAAGCGGCACAGGTAAAACCACACTTTCCGCAGATCCAAAAAGAAAACTTATTGGCGATGATGAACATGGTTGGAGCAATGAAGGAGTTTTTAATTTTGAAGGCGGATGTTATGCAAAGGTTATTATGCTTTCCGGTGAGCAGGAACCGGAGATTTTTGCGACAACAAAAAGATTCGGTACTATTTTAGAAAACGTTGTTTATGATCCGGTAAGCAGAAACATTGATTTGGATGATGATCAAATTACAGAAAACACTCGATCATCATATCCGTTAAGCTTTATTCCTAACGTTGTACCAGAAGGGTATGTTAGAACTCATCCAAAGAATGTAATATTTTTAACTTGCGATGCTTCAGGTGTGCTACCTCCAATTGCAAGATTAAATCCAGAGCAGGCTCAATATCATTTTATCAGCGGATACACTTCCAAAATTGCGGGAACAGAAATTGGACTTGGGATAGAACCGCAAATAACTTTTTCAGCATGCTTTGGTGCACCATTTATGGTTCGTCATCCATCTGAATATGCTGCGATGTTAAAAGAAAGAATGTTAAAACATAAAGTTAATGTCTGGCTTGTAAATACTGGCTGGGTTGGTGGAAGATTTGGTGTTGGAAAACGAATTAGCATTCGTCATACAAGAAATCTTCTTAATGCGGCTTTGGATGGTAAGCTTAACAAAGTAAAATATAGAAAAGATAAATTATTTGGATTTGAAGTTCCTCTAACCTGTCCGGAAGTTCCTGAAGATGTACTTGAGCCATCAAACTCTTGGGGCAACAAAGAAGAATATTGGAAAAAGTACGATGCACTTGCTGCAAGATTTATAGATAACTTCAAACTCTTTGCAGATGGCTGTTCTGATGAAGTAAAAGCGGCAGGACCAAAGAGACTCACTAAATAAAAATTATTTCAAGGCGGGTTAACCCCGCCTTTTTAATTAATCATTTACAGTCAAATCTTAACTATTTTAAATTTGTTTCTAATTCCAATAAAATTATTAAACCGATTGACAAATTAGAATCTATTTGTTAGGTTAAAATCAGTTAATAAATAAATAATTATTTATTCACTCTTTTCAACTAATTAAATAACCACAAACAAATCAGGAGCTTCCTATGAAAAAATTTCTTCTCTCTTCCATAGTTGTCTTTTCCCTGGTTCTGATTACTGCCTCAGACATTTTCTCACAATGGGTCCCACAAACAAGTGGTATAACCACACGTCTTCGTGCTCTTCCGATCTTAGATGATAATGTAGTCTGGGCTTGTGGTAATAACGGTGTTGTTTTAAAAACAACTGATGGCGGCACGACTTGGACAGCAATGACTCCAACTGATGCTGGATCGGTGAATTACACTGTTGAAGCATTTGATGCTACAACTGCCTGGGTTACTGGAACAGTTGGCGGTACTGCAGATTTTAGAATTTGGAAAACGACGGATGGTGGTACCTCTTGGGTTTCCCAATACAACAATCCAACTGGTTTTGGAGATGCAGTAAGATTCTTTGATGCAAACAATGGTGTCTGTTTCGCAGATCCTGACCCATATCCATCAACTCATTGGGAAATTTTAACGACATCAGATGGTGGAGCAAATTGGACAAGAGTTCCTACTGGTAATTATCCTCCTGCAGACAGTGTTAATGGCGAATATGGAGCTGCTTGTTCAATGAAAATTATTGGAAATACTGTTTGGTTCAGCGGATATTCTGCCGTAACCGGAACAGAAGCAAGAGTATTTAAATCTACTGATATGGGATTGAATTGGACTGTGTCTTCTTTTCCACAAAAGCAAGGTGCTTCTGGTTCAAATTTCCTTGCGTTCAGTGATGCTAATAATGGTATAGATGTTTGTTTAGATGGAACTGTTGCATCAACAACAAATGGTGGTGCTACTTGGGATACAACATCAGTTACAGGCGCTGCATTTAGATTTGCAACCAGTGTCCCTGGTTTTCCAAATGCATATGTGGCAGTTGGAAATACTGGAACTAGTTATTTCTCAATAGATAATGGTGCAACCTGGACACCACTTACAACAGGCACAACCGTAAATTTGTATACGGTGGATGCTTCTGCTAACTTTGCTTGGGCAGCAGGTAATTCGGGCATAATTCTAAAATTGGACGGTTCAGTATTACCAGTTGAATTAACATCATTTATTGCTTCTGTAATTAATCAACAGGTAAAACTTAATTGGGCAACAGCTACAGAAATAAATAATAATGGTTTTGAAGTGCAAAGAAAATCAGAAGGACATGATTTTGTTAATGTTGGATTTGTAAAAGGTAATGGAACTTCAACATCCAGTAGAGAATATTCTTTCGTGGATAAAAGCGTTACATCAGGAAAATATTCCTATAGATTAAAACAAATTGATTTTAGCGGTGCCTATAATTATTCAAAAACTGTTGAGGTTGAAGTTAGAATCGTAGCCAGCTATTCTCTCGAACAAAACTATCCAAACCCTTTTAATCCGACTACAAAAATTGGTTATATTCTAAAAGATAAGAGCAACACAAAGATTAGTATTTTAAATGCTATCGGACAAGAGGTAGCTGTTCTTATAAATGAGGAACAAGAAGCAGGATATCATCAATTAGATTTTAATGCATCTAATTTGACCAGCGGTATTTATTTTTACAAATTGGAAGCAGGCAATTTTACAAAAACAATGAAGATGATATTATTAAAGTAACTCTAATGTTAAAACTCTTTAGAAATAAAATATAATTCTCATAAATTTATTAAGCCGCAATGTTTTTATTGCGGCTTTTTATTAACAGGCGTTTTTTTATATTTGTTCAAGTACTTAATTAAATCATTTATTAAAAATCTTTTTTCGAGGGTTAAAAAATGAGTATGGTAAAAGAGTTCAAAGAGTTCGCAATGAAAGGCAATGTTGTCGATATGGCTGTCGGTATCATTATTGGCGTAGCATTTGGCAAGATAATCTCTTCATTTGTGGGTGATGTTTTAATGCCTCCAATTGGATTAATGTTAGGAGGATTAGACTTTTCTAATTTAGCATTAACTTTAAAATCCGGCTCGGAAGGCGTTGAACCTGTAATGCTAAAGTATGGCGTTTTTATCAATACCGTGATAGATTTTCTTATAGTTGCATTTGCGATTTTTATGGTAATTAAAGCGTTTAACAGTCTGAAGAAAAAACAAGTAGAGCCACCGGCTGCACCTCCAGTGCCGCCAGCAGATGTTGTTCTTCTGACTGAAATTAGAGATTTATTAAAGAAATAATAAATATTTCTGAATAATAAACTTATTAATGCCAGTCATTTTAAAAGTAACTGGCATTTTTCTATTTCATCAAATTATCTTCGAAAAATTTTATTGTAAGTTCTTTTGCTTCTGTAGTTGCAATTTCATCAAACTTTGTATTACTTGGATTTGCAAAAGCATGATCAGCATTAAAAGTTTTTACAGTAATTGTTTTGCCAGCAGTCTTAAGATTCTTTTCCAAATTACTAACAACTTCCGGATTAACCCAAGCATCTTTTTGTGCAAATATACCGAGCACAGGAGCTGTTAATTCTTTAAAAGTCTCAGGTGTATTTTCGATTATTCCATAATACATTACACAGGCACTTCCCTGCTTGCCTAACATTATACTTGCCTGTAGAGACCATCCCCCTCCAAAACACCAGCCAAGTGTTCCAATCTTAGCATCTTTACCGACAAATTTAATTGCACCTGCGATAATATTAAGCGCTCTATCCTTTTTTACAGACTGCATAAACTTTGCTGCATCTTCCCTGTTATCAGCGACCTTTCCATCATAAAGATCGAATGCTAAAATATTTACATCACCAAGTTTCTTTTGTAGTTCATCAGATTCTTTATTTATGTAATCATTCAATCCCCACCATTCGTGAAAAACAAAAATGTATTTATTAGATTTTTTTTCTGATTTTACAAAATATGCGTGGGAATTTTTTCCATCTTTTGTTTTAAAACTTATCATCTTCCCCTTAGCATCTTTTAATGTAAATGAGTTGGGAACTTGATGGATGTCACGGAATTCCTTTTGTTCAGAAAAAGATGTGAATGAAACTTGTTTTTCAGTTGAACAACAGGATTTTTCCTGTGCAAAAGAAATAGACAATATCCCGGATATCAAAACAAAAAGTACAATTGATTTCATAACAATGCTCCTTAAGTATTAAAAAATAATTTCCAAAATAGTGAAACCTATTATTAATTAAATAGTTCACTTATGGATTTATAAAAATTTTATTGAAGGATTAGTTGTCTAAAGATATTCAATAAACGTAACCATATCAAAATAATTTTGAGTGCATTATAATTGTCATTAAAAGATTTTTATTTCAACAAATTGTTTATAGCCAAATCAATATTTTTAATTTACTAACAGCAATGTATATTTGCGTGAATTATTTTGTAATATTTTTATTCAACATTTAATTAATCAGGAGTAAATTTTGTTAGCTGACAGAGTTAAAAAAATAGGTGCATCACCTACAATGATGGTTGCCGCAGAAGCAATGAAATTAAAATCAGAAGGAGTTGATGTAATAGATTTAAGCTTGGGGGAACCTGATTTTCACACTCCGCATAACATTAAAGAAGTTGGTAAAAATGCAATTGATGAAAACAGGACAAGATATACTTTTAATCAGGGTACAACCGAATTAAGGACAGCAATTGCCGCAAAATTAAAAAGAGATAATCATCTTGATTATAATTTAGATGAAATAATTGTTTCCAATGGTGCAAAGCAAAGTGTTTACAATAGTATTTTTGCCACTGTAAATCCCGGTGATGAAGTGGTTGTTCCTGCACCGTATTGGGTTTCTTACCCTGCAATGATATCCCTTGCCGGTGGGAAGATGATTGTAATTGATACTGATGAGTCTTCCGGTTTTAAGATAACAGCCAAACAACTTGAATCGGTTATTACATCTAAAACGAAGATGTTAATTTTATGTAACCCATCCAATCCAACCGGTTCAGCATATTCACGTAGAGAGTTGGAATCTTTGGCAGAAGTAGTTAAACAAAATAATTTTTATGTTCTTTCAGATGAAATTTATGAAAAGATGGTTTACGATAATTTTCAGTTTACAAGTTTTGCTTCTCTTGATAATGAAATAAAAAAGAAAACAATTCTAGTTAATGGAATTTCAAAAACTTACGCAATGACAGGCTGGAGAATTGGATACACCGCGGGACCTGAAAATGTTATATCTGCCATGAATAAAATTCAAAGCCATACAACATCTAATGCTTCTTCCATATCACAATACGCAGCAATCGAAGCTGTTGCTGGGCCGCAGTATGTAATTAGTGAAATGCTTGAAGAGTTTAAAATAAGACGTGAATATTTTATAAATGAACTAATTTCCATTGAAGGAATAACCTGTTATAAACCTGAAGGTGCATTTTATTTATTCCCAAATATTTCACATTATCTTCATAGCCAATCTGAGAAATTAAAAGTGGAAAATTCTTTTGATTTTGCGATGCACTTATTGTACGAATCTCATATTGCAGTTGTACCCGGCAGTGCATTTGGTAAGGAAGGATATCTGCGGTTATCTTACGCTACTTCAATTGATTATTTAAAGGAAGCAGTCTGTCGGTTAAAAAAAGCTCTTGGCAAAATTCATTAAATTTATTTGTTTAAGTAAAGCAGAAGAGATTTATAAACTTTTTCATCCGGAAATTCTTTCCCTGTCCACAGGAAGAATGATTTTGCGGCTTGCGCAACAAGCATTTTTAGTCCGCTTATCGTAATTGCTCCTTTTGAATCCGCTAATTGCAGAAATTTTGTTTGTATAGGATTGTAAACAAGATCAAAAACAACCTGATCTTTAACAAATAATTGCGGTAAATTCATAATGCTGTCATCAACATTAGGATACATACCAACAGGAGTGGCATTAACAATTAAAGCTGAGTTGTTTAGAACATCGATCGAATCAGGGTGAAGTAATTCTTTAATGCTGATAGAATCAAAACGCATTTTATTTTTAAAATGTTGTTTCAAAGATTCAGCATGTTGTTCAGTGCGATTGATCAAATAAATTTTCTTAGGTTTAAAGTTTCTAATCAAAGTATATATAACCGCTCTTGCAGAGCCGCCGCTGCCAAGCACTGAAATTTCATTACCAATAATATTTGATTTATAAGGTGAAAGTGATTCAATAATTCCCTGCACATCGGTATTATAGCCGGTAAGCTTACCCTGATCATTTACAACTGTATTAACGGCACCAATAACCGCAGCTTCTTCAGAAAGTTTATTAATGTAATCAATAACTTTAACTTTATGAGGAACCGTAACATTAAATCCTCGTAATCCTAAAGCAACGATTCCCTTAACAGCATCTTTCAGATTTGAAGAATGTACTTCAAATGATAGATAGATAATTTTAGTGCCTGTTAACTCTGCCGCTATATTATGAATAAATGGTGAATAGCTTTGCTTAATCGGAAAGCCAAGTAAACCAATTAATTCAGTATTTGCATAAAATGAATTTTTCATACACCCTAAAATATAATAAAATCATTTATCTAAATATTCACCCAGAAGCCGTTTGAAAAGTTTTGAGGTTTTTATCTCCGGATATTCATTCTCAAATTCATTTTTAATTGATGGATCAATTGTAAACGCAGATTTTAAACATTCTATAGCTTCTTGAGTTCGGCTTAATACAAAGTTAACTTTTGCCTTTCCATAAAAAGATGATGCATCTTTAGGATTTATTCTTATGCACTCATCAAATGCTTTCAAAGCTTCAAGCCATTCGCCCATTTCAAAAAAAGTTTCAGAAAGATTGACCCAAACTTCATAATTATTAGGTTCAATGCGGAGTGCTTCTTTATAACTTTCTATACTATCCTGTACTTGCCCTAATGAATATTCAAGATCCGCTTTAGCATGCCATGCCTCTGCACTATCTTGAGAAAGTGAAATTGCTTTATTAAAATCTTTAAGAGCCAATTTATATTTACCTGCAGAATCATTACAAAAGCCGCGTGATAGATAAGCATCATAATACTCATCATTTATTTTGATCGCTTCGGTATAAAACTTTATTGCGCTTGCAAGATCATTTAATTCTTCATAAATATTTGCAATATTGTAACAAGCTGTATCATCAGTATTGTCCAACTCATACGCTTTTTTGAAACAAACAATTGCCTCATTGAGTTTACCTAAATCAGCTAAAGCATTACCTTTGTTAAACCAGGCACTCTGGAAATTTTCGCGTATGGAGATTGCAAGATCGTAACTGTTGATACCATCTTCCAACTTATTCATCTTTATAAGAACTATTCCACGATTGTACCATCCATTAGGATTGTATGGATCAATCTCCAAAAATCTATCATACGCCTCAAGTGCTTTTTCTAAAACGTCAAGATTTTCATAACAAAAACCAAGTTCATAATAGGCTTCAGTAAACTCCGGATCTCGGTTAACAACAAGTTCAAAGTATTCAATAGCTTTACGCAAATCCAGACGACGCTGATATAAAAGCCCAAGACTAAAGATAGCATCATCATTATTCGGATCTATCTGAAGAACTTTTTCTAAAGTCTGCTCAGCAATATTATATAATCCAAGATTTTCTTCAGCTGTTGATTTATCAATAAGAGTTTCAACGTCATTTGGATTTAAAGAAAGAGATTGCTCATAAGCAATTAAGGATTCACTAAAACGAAATAAAGAATTTAATATTAATCCCTTTTTAAACCAGTACTCAGAATTATATGGGAAAATTGAAATTAATTTTTCTAATAATTCCAATCCTTCTTGAAATTTTTCGCTATCTATACACGATTGTATAGTATCTTCAATTCTTTCAACCGAATCGTAAATATATCCGCTTTCAAGTATTGATTTACAAGCTGCTAATTCTTTGTTAATATTTTCTTGAGGCAGATCAAAATTTTCCTCATTAGAAAATTCGGAATCGAAAAAGGACATTAAGTTCTCCTAATTGAAATTTATTTCAGGAAAAATCTATAACAAATAAAATAGAAAATCAAGGTGAGGATAATTTGTTAGTTAGTTAAATATTTTGTACAAATAAAATATCATAGCTCAGACTTTAGTCTGAGATCCAACTGATAATCAAATTATCTCAGAATAAATTCTGAGCTGCGAAATACAAACTAATTAAATCTTAAAACCGCTGTTACTTTTTGAGCAGCATCCTGTAAACTTTTTGCTACTTCAAAATTTAAACCTGATTTATCTAAAAGTTCAGCAGCTTCTATTGCATTTGTTCCTTCTAATCTTACAACAATAGGAACTTTTACTTCCATCTCCGTTGCTGCATCAATAACGCCTTGTGCAACTCTGTCACATCTTACAATACCGCCAAAGATATTAATTAAAATTGCTTTAACATTCGGATCAGATAAAATAATTTTAAAACCGTTTGCAACAGTTTCTTTATTTGCTCCACCACCAACATCTAAAAAGTTTGCTGGTTCACCACCGGCAAGTTTTATAATATCCATCGTTGCCATCGCAAGTCCTGCACCGTTAACCATACAGCCAACATTTCCATCAAGCTTAATGTAGTTAAGATTAAATTTAGAAGCCTCAATCTCAAGAGGATCTTCTTCATCCAAATCTCTGTATTCGAGAATTTCTGGATGACGGTAAAGTGCATTGTCATCAAAATTCATTTTAGCATCAAGCGCAACCACTTTGTCATCGTTTGTAATAACTAAAGGATTTATTTCCAGCATCGATGCATCAGTTGATTCATAAGCTTTGTAAAGAGCTTTTAAGAAAGGGATAAAACTTTTGAAAGCATTGCCTTCAAGTCCAAGTGCAAAAGCTAATTTGCGTGCTTGATATGCTTGTAAACCAATAGCAGGATCGATCCATTCCTTAATTATTTTTTCAGGAGTTTCTGCTGCTACTTTTTCTATTTCGACTCCGCCTTCTGTAGAAACCATAATTACATTTTTTGCGACAGCTCTATCCAAAAGAATTCCAAGATATAATTCTTTTTTGTAATCCAATCCTTCAGTAATAAAAAGTGTTTTTACAACTTTTCCTTCTGGTCCGGATTGATGCGTAACTAAAATGTTACCAAGAATTTTCTCAGCATACTCCGCAGCTTTTTCTGGAGAGGTAGTAAACTTAACTCCACCTTCAAGAACAACAAGATCTCTATTTCTTACATCATAAATAATTCCCTTACCTCTTCCGCCTGCGTGGATTTGTGATTTAACCACAAACTGATTTATTCCACGCTGCTGAAGTTTTGCAATTGCATCATCAAATTCTAACATACTTTTAATTGCAATTCCATCTTGAACAGGAACACCAAATTTCTTTAATGTTTCCTTTGCTTGAAATTCATGTATTTTCATAAAAAGTTTACTCCGTTCCTTCACATTAAAGCAAAGGTTATTTTTATTTTTTAGATTTTAGTTATTTATTTTCTGGATAGGAATTGTTTTTGATTTCTCCTTGAATGAAACACTGCTAAAATATAAATACTATCTTTAACCAATTCATATATTATTTTAAAAGGAAATCTTTTTACCACTTTTTTTTTATAATTCTCAAACTCGATTGGATAAAGTTCTGGTTCTCTTTTAATTTTTTGAATTGCATCATCAATGCATCGAACGAATTCTAAATCCAAACCTTTTTGTTGATTTCCATACCACCAAACAGCTTCTAAAAACTCTTCTTCAGCTTTAGGATGAAATACAACATTGTGCTTCATTTATTTTTACCTAAAAATTCATCCCGTATTTCTTCCCAAGATCTTCCGAGTGCTGGATTATTTTTAATGGAATAACTTCTTTCTTTAACAACATTTTTTTGCGAATCAGTTAGATCAAAAGAATTTTCCTGGATAGCAATACTATCCCATATTTCCTCAACCAGTAAAAGCTTTTCGGAAACATTGAGTTTATTGATTTGATTTCTAAGTTCATCAATCATTTTATTAATCCTTCTACTAATTTTTCACTCAACTCAAACAAAAAGTATAACATCTCTCATACAATATCTAATTAAATTCACCCTTCCCTTAGGGAAGGGTTGGGGATAGGCTTTTTTATTGCTCACTCATAAACGGATAACGCCAATCTTTTGGAGGATCAAAAGTTTCTTTAATTGTTCTTGCTGTCATCCATCTCATCAAATTCATTGCGCTTCCGGCTTTATCATTAGTGCCCGAGGCTCTTCCTCCGCCAAATGGCTGCTGACCAACCACGGCTCCAGTAGGTTTATCATTAATATAGAAGTTACCTGCTGCATTTCTTAACCTGTTTGATAAATTGACAATTACATTTCTATCCTGCGCAAAGATTGCGCCTGTAAGTGCGTAAGGAGAGGTTTCATCACACAAGGTTAATGTTTCATCAAGTTTTTCATCTTCATAAACATAAATCGTCATCACAGGACCAAAAATCTCTTCTTCCATTGTTTTAAACTTTGGATTTGTTGTTACAATTGTGGTTGGCTCGATAAAGTAACCTTTTGAATCATCAAATTTTCCACCGGTTATTATCTCGGCATCTTTAGCCTCTTTTGCATACTTAATATAATCAGTAATTGATTTGAAAGCACCTTTATCAATTACAGCACCCATAAAGTTTGTAAAGTCTTCAACATCTCCCATTTTTATTTTGCCGACTTCTGCAACATACTTTTCTTTAAACTCTTTCCATAAAGATTTTGGAATGTACATTCTTGATGCAGCTGAACATTTTTGTCCCTGATATTCAAAAGCACCGCGTAAAGCTGCAACCAATAATGCATCAACATCTGCTGAGTTATGAACAAAAATAAAATCTTTACCACCTGTTTCACCAACAATGCGAGGATAATATTTCATATTTTTAAGATTATCGGAAATTGTTTTCCACATATTCTGGAATACTTCTGTTGATCCCGTAAAATGAATACCTGCAAGGTTTGGATTTGTAAATGCAGGAGTTCCAACCTGTCCGCCGGAACCAGGAATAAAATTAATTACACCTTTTGGTAAACCAGCTTCTTCAAATAATTTCATCAACCAGTAAGCAGAGTAAACGGCACTTGATGCCGGCTTCCACAAACTTACGTTACCAACAATCGCCGGTGCAGTTGGCAAGTTACCTGCGATAGATGTGAAGTTAAATGGAGTTACAGAAAAAATAAATCCTTCAAGTGGTCTATATTCCAAACGGTTCCACATTCCGCTGCCGGAATAAGGCTGATCCTGCATAAGCTGAGCCATGAAGTAACAATTATATCTATAGAAATCAATAAGCTCTGCAGCAGAATCAATTTCTGCCTGGTAAGCTGTTTTAGATTGACCAAGCATTGTAGCAGCATTAATTGTTGAGCGCCAGGGACCAGCAAGCAAATCGGCAATTTTTAAGAATACAGAAACTCTGTGTTCCCATGTCAATTCT
Organism: Ignavibacteriales bacterium; assembly: GCA_037444745.1. Classification (GTDB taxonomy): domain Bacteria; phylum Bacteroidota; class Ignavibacteria; order Ignavibacteriales; family Ignavibacteriaceae; genus IGN3. The sequence goes on along the minus strand of JBBILT010000007.1, from coordinate 112,230 downwards.
GACCATTCTTTACGAGCTTTCAACGCTGCCTCAACTGCCATATCAACTTCTTTTTTACCTGCTTTATGATAAATACCAAGAATGTGGCTATGGTTATGAGGGATTACCATTTTTTCGGTATTGCCGGTTCTAACTTCTTCACCGCCAATAATAAGCGGAACTTCTATTTGTTTAGATTTTAACTCTGTTAATTTTTTCTTTAATTCTTCTCTTTCAGGAGAACCTGGTTTGTAGGTTTTTACCGGTTCATTTATTGGTTGTGGTACTTTGAAATATGCGTTAGACATTTGATATCCTAAAAATTTAAAGTTATTGATGAAAAATTACTGCTTTTGGGTGGGATAATCAATTTGAGGTTTTGATGATTTCTGTAGGGAATGGACTCCTGTCCATTCCGATGCGAGTACATTTGTTATTTGCTGTCTTAATGCATTTTAAAGATTTATTTTACCTCAAGCGGATCTACAAAGATTATTGATGAAATATTACTGCTTTTGGGCGGGATAATCAATTTGGGGTTATTGAACGTAGTACAAACCCAGCTCTAGATGAACTGGGTTTGTTTTTTCTTCTATTTTAATTCAACTGCTTTCTCAAGCATTTCTTTAACTTCTTTTGTTGATATTTTTGCTAAAGACTTAAATTCTGAGAAATCATTTATCTTTTCCTGATAATATAATGTCCGGCCATCATCCATCGTGAATGTGTAGCTCATCATTAAATTACTTGGCTTTCTAATACTTTCTGGAGTGTATTGACACCAACCATTATCCTTATCTAAGGAAACACCTTCAGGTGGTCTTACAACACCAGGAGGACGAGCAAGCAAGTATAATCTTATTGGTAAATCATTAGGAGTATAATTTCTATGCTCATAAGTAGGTCCACGATTAGAGACAGACTGAATAACGCCAGGACCTTCATAACGACTATAATTATAAATACCCGTATCGAGCTCATGAACAACACCACGATCAATATTCATCCATATAGGAAATTCCCAATACTTATAAGAATCATAAACAGTGTTAGCTGCATAAAGTTCTCCACTCATGTAATTAAAAATAGTACCAGTAAGTGCAAGAAAACCATATTTTATTACTAAAGAATCATCCCACTCAATAGTATATGCACTGCCGTCAGCATACCCATAAGGATTATGAAATGACCAAGCATCAGTATCCTTATCAATCGTCCATCGATAATTCTTCAAGAAACCTTCAGGATTTACAGGATTCTCAGAAAAAGGCACAACAAAATCATCCATCTTACCAAGATTAAAATTAATCAATTGTGTATATGATTCAATTTCTGGATTAGGCGAAGGCAAAGTAATATCTACCTTAAAAATGAATTCCGGAGGATGCAACCAACGTGCAGACTTATTATATACCATAAAATTCAAGTGAATAAAATTATAGATACTATCAGGATAACTTTCCATAGTCATCACATCAAATTCTAGGCTTTTATCATTATCAACAATCACTTTAGTCTCACGATTTCTAATATCTGGATGTGTTATCTTAACATCATAAGGAATATTAGTTGCAGGCAAGATAAAAGAACCTCAACCAGAAGCGTCAGTAACTACAGAATCCAAACCAAGATGAACAGTAGCACCAACAATAGGATGAGCATTCTTATCACGCCAATTAAACAAGTCATAAACAAAAACATTAGCATTAGCAACACCGGTTGACATCTCAACATCACCAACATCAACAGAATCACCCTGCACAAAACCGACATTACGCAATGTTGAAGACTTATAACCAGGACCAGGAACAATTATAGAATCAATAAAACGAACAACACCTGGTTTACTTAGAACATCACTCAAATTACCAATCTTTTTAAGTCCTATAGAAGCGTAACCTGTTTTTAGTAAACTATTATTAAGAAGAATTTTATTAGCACCAATCAACTTACCATTTGTAAAAACACTAACGATATATAAACCGCTTGCAAAATCTTTTAGATCAATACCTGCAGCCCACATACCTGCTGTTACAGAATAATCTTTGTAGAAACATTGCGGTCCTAAAACATCGAAAACTTTTATACTAATGTCTGATTCGACAGGAACCGAAAATCTTACGTTAGTAATGCCCGAAGCCGGGATTGGGGTAATTTACTGACAGGCTATAACCGATGGCAGTTGAATTATTTTCCTGCTTGACATCTGTGATTGAAGATAAAATACTGAATCTGCCAAGACCATCAGAAATGCCTCTGTCAATTAAGGGGTTTGATCCATTGTTAGAAGTGAAAACAGCAACACTACAACCAGGCAAAGGGTTAGCACCGTTAACAACACGACCAGTAACAGGAACAGACTGGGAATAAATAAAAGAAGATGAGAGAATAAATAAAGCTAAATGAAAAAATATTTTATCCATAAACTCCTCTGAAATGCTTAATAAGTATATAGAGAAAAGAGGAGAAATGAAAAAAGTTTCAGGAAATTTCTTTACTGCCGAAGAAAGATTTGCTTAAGTTATTTACCTAACTAATACGGATCACCTTAAAGCAGTCACGAAATGGTTCTTGACTGCCGAGTAAATTCTTTGCAAGGGACTAACTTCAGTTCGTTCCGTGTCTTTGTGTCATTAATGCGGATCGATCAGCCCGTCTGCCGACGAGGCAGAGAGATCGATCCCTACAAAGGTTATTGATGAAAAATTACTGCTTTTGGGTGGGATAATCAATTTGAGGGAAGTCACGAACCACTTCGTGACTTTACCCAATTTTGTTAGATGCGAATGAGAAAGCCGTTGAAAATAATTTATTCTTTTGTCCAGTCTTCTAATTTTATATCGGTAATTCTTTTAAATTCTTTTGAGTTATTTGTCACCATTATCAAGTCGTGAATTACAGAAGTGGAACCAATTAACAAATCAAAATCATCAATTTGTTTGCCGGATTTTCTTAAGCGTGTTTTCTCTTTAGCATAAAAATCTAAGGAATGAATTATAGGAAGAACTTGAATTGTTGATAAAAAATTGTTTAAAACTTTTTGATTTTTTTCTTTTCGCTGGCTATTCTCAACACCATATTTTAGTTCAGCTAATGTTATTTCCGAAATAAAACAATTTGCTGGATCAACCTCTTTAAATTTTTTATTTAGATTGAACAACCCTTTGAAATAATAGATACAAATATTTGTATCAAGAAGATATTTCTTCAAAACTTTTCTATTCTTCTTTTAAATTTTCTTGATTTTTTTATTTCTGAGGTCAAATTATTTGCTGAATCAGAATCATCCCAGGCACCAAATGCTTTAAAAAATGAATTTTTATTATTCACTTCATTTTTTATCGATTCAGATAATCTTGAGATCAAATCTAGTTTGTGGTCGGTACTTAATCCGTGTAGAAGTTTCAAGTAACCATCAATGAAATTTTTATTTGCTTCTATTCTTTCCATATAATTTTTTTGTTTTTAAATTTAATTACCAAAACATTAAACAACAATTAATCAGTAATAATATTGTCTAAAAATTACTGCTTTTGGGCGGGATAATCAATTTGAGGTTTTGATGATTTCTGTAGGGAATGGACTCCTGTCCATTCCGATGCGAGTACATTTGTTATTTACTGTTTTAATGCATTTTAAAGATTTATTTTACTTCAAGCGGATCGATCAGCCCGTCTGCCGACGAGGCAGAGAGATCGATCCCTACATTAACAGTATTTTCTTTTTTGCAATTAAACTTTTTGATGCTATTTTAAAATCGAATATTATTTGTTATCACGAAATGGTTCGTGACAACTTCTATAAAATAAAGCTATCTTAAACTAACAGAACGGGTTGTGGGGAAAATCCGCATCTTAAAGGAAAGAGATTTTTTTATGGCTAACTTGCATTACTTAACCACAGTTCCCCGGCTCTATCAGCATCTTACAGAAGAATACAGCAAGGAGACCAATAATTTTGTGCTTAAGCATAAAGTTGCCGGTAAATACGTTGGAATAACTTACGATCAATTTAAAGAAGAAACTGATTCTTTTGCATTTGGTCTTACTTCGCTCGGTATAAAAAAAGAAGATAAAGTAGCCATCATTGCAGAAAACCGTCCGGAATGGGTTTACAGCGATATGGCAATTTTAAGTTTAGGAGCAGTTGATGTTCCGCTTTATCCATCGCTTACATCTGAGTCTGTTGAGTTTATTTTAAATAACTCAGAATCAAAAGCTATAATTGTTTCTACAAAATTTCAGCTAAACAAGGTGATGAAGGTTAGAGATAAATGTAAGTATCTTAAGTTTATCATATTACTTAATGAAAAAGATATTGATCCTAATATCAAAGATCTTTTAGCATTTAGTAAAATTCAGGAATTAGGAAAAACTTATCGTAAATCTCATCCATCGCTTCTTAAAGATAATCTTGCACAAATAAAACCAAATGATATTTGCACTATTATTTATACATCGGGCACAACTGGTGAACCAAAGGGCGTTGTGCTTACTCATCATAATATACTTTCAAATGTTCAGGCAGCGTTAGATTGTTTTCCGATTTCAAACACAGATGTTTTTCTCTCCTTCCTTCCACTCTGTCATATCTTTGAAAGGATGGCTGGATATTACACAGCATTTGCTGCAAAGTGTACTGTTTGTTACGCGGAAAGTATAGAAACTGTAGCACAAAACCTTATTGAGATAAAACCAACGATTATGACGACTGTACCAAGATTGTTTGAAAGAATTCATTCAAAAATTATTAAGAATGTAGAATCACAACCTGAGAAAAAACAAAAAATATTTTATTGGGCAATGGATGCCGGCAAGCGTTATAAAGACGCTCAAAAAAAAGGGAAGGTACCTTTGATACTTTCATTGCAATATAAACTTGCAGACAAACTTGTTTATAAAAAATTACAGGAAAAAACTGGCGGAAATTTAAGATTCTTTATTTCCGGTGGTGCTGCATTGCCAAGAGCACTTGGAGAATTTTTTGAAGCAATAGGAATTATTATTGTTGAAGGTTATGGATTAACTGAATCATCACCAGTAATTTGCGCAAACAGAGTAGATGATTTTAAGTTTGGTTCTGTCGGAAAACCTTTTCCAGGAGTAGAGATTAAAATTGCTTCAGATGGAGAAATTCTTGCCAAGGGACCAAATATTATGCAAGGCTATTTCAAGAATAAAAAGGAAACTGAAGCAACAATTAAAGACGGATGGCTTTATACAGGTGATATCGGTGTTTTTGATGCGGATGGATTCTTAATAATTACTGATAGAAAAAAACATCTATTCAAAACATCTGCGGGTAAATACATTGCCCCAACCCCAATTGAAAGTATGTTTCTTGCAAGCAAATATATAGATCAATTTGTATTGATTGGTGATAGACGAATGTTTTTAACTGCGTTAATCGTTCCTGATTTTGAAGCAGTTAAAGAATATGCTGATGCAAGAAAAATTCCTTATGAAAAAGTTGAAGATTTAGTTCGCGATGAAGAAATTTATAAAATGCTTGATAAGGAGATGGATCAATTCCAGAAAAAACTTGCAAACTATGAGAGGGTAAGAAAATTTGTTTTGTTGGATAGACCATTTACAATTGAATCCGGTGAGATTACACCAAGCTTAAAAATTAAACGCAAATACGTTGAGGAAAGATACCAGGATTTGATTGAACAAATGTACCAAAGTTTAGATAGGTCTGTTCCGATAAATTAGGAAAAAAGATCAATTGCCACGAGCTTTAGCTCGTGGTTACTATAGTTATAAGGACTTGGCTTTAGCCACATATAATTCATTAAGAATTAGGCTAAAGCCATTTTATTTTTTGGGTTTTATAATCCACGACTTAAAAGTCGTGGCAATTATTTGCGAAAATGAAATTTATGAAAACTATATTAAAATTAAACGATGTAGTAGCTCTAACTAAAGATTTACCAGAGCAAATTTTACTAAAAGGACAGGTTGGGACTATTGTTGAGATTCACAAAAAGGATTTTTTTGAAGTAGAGTTTTCTGATAACCTTGGAAAAACTTATGCACTCTTAGCTTTAAAGAGCACCCAAATAATTCCACTTCATTTTTCTCCAAAGAAACAAAAGAGAATTTACGTTCAATAATTATACTTTCAATCCTTCAATCATCTGTTGATGGATTTTTTTATTGCTTGCTAAAATTTGCTGAGAGAAAATATCAATTTCAATTCCATTAAAATCAGTTACAATTCCACCAGACTCTTCAACAATTAATTTACCCGCACACAAATCCCATGGATGAAGTGAAACTTCCCAGAAACCATCAAACGCTCCTCGTGCAACGTAACAAAAATCTATAGCTGCTGAACCTAATCTGCGCACTGCTCTTGCCTGCTTTGTTAGAGATTCAAATCTCTCAAAAGCTTTGTCAGGATTCTCAGTAACATTGTAAGGAAAGCCAGTAACTAAAACTCCCAAGCCAATCTTATCATTTTCACTCACTTTTATTTTCTTATCATTTGCAAAAGCACCACTACCCTTTTCACTGGAATAAAAAATATTTTGCATAACATCGTAAACAACTCCAGCAATTATTTCATTTTTTTTCATTACTCCAATTGAAACAGAAAATATTGGTAAACCGTGTGCAAAATTTGTTGTCCCATCAAGCGGATCAATAACCCACAGATATTCTGAATCTTTTTTATGTTCGCCAGATTCTTCTGTAAGCAATGCGTGGGAAGGAAATTTTTTTGCGATAAAATCCATTATTGTTTTTTCAGATTTTTTATCGATTTCTGTTACAAGATTTTTTTCATTCGTTTTATATTCGATTTGAAAACCTTTTCCAAATCCATCACGGATAATTTCTCCAGCAATTCCAGCAATTTCTAAAATATCTTTAATCATATTTTTTCTTCTTTTTGATGCAAATATAAAAACTTAATATCACAAGGTTAAATTTGTGCATTTGTCATTCCTTGATAGCACATCCCATTTATGGTATATTTGCGAATAAATTGAGTGAAAAATAAGGAGAGAATTTGAATCAAGCTGAATCTATGAATACAAAAAATTTAACCGAAAATACTTTAATAGATGAAATTCCTGAAATATTACCAATACTTCCGCTGAGAGATATTGTAATATTTCCTTATATGATTTTTCCCGTTCTTGTTGGCAGAGAGCAATCTATAAATTCTGCAAATTATGCTTTAAACAATACCAAATACATTTTTTTATCTACCCAAAAAAAATCAAACATAGAAGATCCATCCACAAATGATCTTTATTCAGAAGGAACGATTGCCAAGATTGTTCAAATACTAAAACTTCCAAACGGACTTTTAAAGATATTAGTTGATGGATTATTACAAGCAAGGATAATAGAGTTTACGGATCGCAAGGAATTTTTTGAAGGAAAAATTGAAATCGTAGTTCCCGAGCTAATTAATGATCATGAAATGAATGCCCTTATAAGACAAATGTCTCAGTTGTTTAAAGATTACGTTAAGATAAGTAGAAGTGTACCTAATGAAACCATTGCGGCGTTCGATAATATTGAGGAACCTGATCGGAAAGTGTTTTATGCCGCTGCAAATATTAATCAATCGATCGAAGTTAAACAGAACATCCTGAATAAATTCATTCTTAAAGAGCAGTATTATGAAGTGATTAAAGTTCTAAACTCTGAAATTGATATTCTTAAAATCGAAAAAGAGATTGATACCAAAGTCCAGGAAAATATTTCCAAGACACAGCGCAAGTTTATAATTCAGGAGCAAATAAAAATTTTGCAGGATGAACTTGGGGAGGATGAAGATGCTTCTCCTGAATTTGCGAAGATTCGAGATCAGATAAAAAAAGCTAAGATGCCTAAAGATGTAGAAGCAAAAGCGGTTGAAGAATTTATAAAACTAAAAAAAACTCCTCCAATGTCTCCTGAATCAACAGTGATACGTAACTATCTTGATTGGCTTGTAGAGGTTCCATGGTCTAAACGAACGAAAGATAATTTAGATATCAATCATGTTCAGAAAATTTTAGATCAGGATCATTTTGGATTGGAAAAACCCAAAGAGAGAATTGTTGAGCATATTGCAGTGCTAAATTTGGTTCAGAGTATGAAGGGACAAATTTTATGTTTTGTCGGACCTCCCGGAGTTGGCAAAACTTCTCTTGGAAAATCGATAGCTCATGCATTAGGAAGAAATTTTATAAGAATCAGTTTGGGTGGTATTAGAGATGAAGCTGAAATCCGGGGTCATCGCAAAACTTACATTGGTTCAATGCCAGGAAAAATTATTCAATCTATGAAAAAAGCCGGAACAATAAATCCCGTTATGCTTCTTGATGAAATTGATAAAATGAGTATGGATTTTAGAGGTGATCCATCATCTGCAATGCTGGAAGTTTTAGATCCCGAACAAAATAATTCTTTTAACGATCACTATATTGAACTTGATTACGATTTAAGTCAGGTTATGTTTATTACAACCGCCAATGTAAGATATAATATTCCACTTCCACTTCAAGATAGGATGGAGATAATTGAACTTCCGGGATACCTTGAGTACGATAAATTAGAAATTGCAAAAAGACATATTCTTCCCAAACAATTAATTGCTCATGGAATACAAAATAGGCATGTTACATTAACAGACGGTGCAATTAAAAAAGTAATTGGTGAATATACAAGAGAAGCAGGAGTAAGAAATCTTGAACGGGAACTTGCGACAGTCTGTAGAAAAATAGCGCGGGATGTCGTATTAAAAGAATCAACTAACGGTCAGGAGAAAAAAAATCACAAATATTTAGTTGATGAAAATCAAATCGAGGAATACTTGAAAACTCCTCGCTTTAGAACTCACAGACATAGTACACAAAATAAAATTGGAAGTGTTACTGGTCTGGCTTGGACAAGTGTTGGCGGAGAGATTCTTAATGTTGATGTTACCGTAATGAATGGCGCAGGAAAACTTACACTTACCGGACAATTGGGAAATGTAATGAAAGAATCTGCTCATGCGGGTTTAAGTTATCTAAGATCTAAAGCGAAGCAGCTTGGATTAAGTCCTGATTTCTTTAAGGGAAAAGAAATTCACATCCACTTACCTGAAGGTGCAATTCCAAAAGATGGACCATCTGCAGGAATAACAATGGCTATGGCAATGTTCTCAGCTATCAGAGGAATACCTGCATCGAATAATGTTGCAATGACTGGGGAAATAACTTTAACCGGTTCTATTTTAGCTATCGGCGGATTGAATGAAAAGTTACTTGCTGCAAAAAGAAATGACATCAAAACGGTTCTTATCCCAAAAGATAATGAAGTTGATTTAAAGGAGATGCAGGAAAAAATTAAAGAAGGATTAAAAATTATTACCATTGAAAAGCTTGAAGATGCGATTCCTTATGTTTTTCCAGATATGAAAAAATTAAAAACTGCGGGAAAGAATAAACAAAATAAATCAAAGAAAAAGAATTGATGGTTGAGAATATATTAATAAATAATATTATATCGCTTGATGAGCATTACCAAATTGTAGTAAAACAAATTAAGAGTCTTTTAAATAAAAACGATAACATAATTTCTAATCTTTCTAATTTAAACGCAGCAATAAAACAAAGTTTTGAAAAAATAAGTTGGGTTGGTTTTTATCTTTTTGATGGGGAAAAACTTTATCTTGGTCCATTCCAAGGAAAAGTTGCTTGTACCGAGATTCAAATCGGGAAAGGTGTTTGCGGAACCGCAGCAGAAAAAAGAAAATCGATTATTGTTCCTGATGTAGATAAATTTCCCGGGCATATTTTCTGTGATACTGAATCAAGATCGGAAATTGTAATACCAATAATTAAGAACAATGAACTTTACGGCGTGCTCGATCTTGACAGCACAGTGTATAATTCATTTGGTGAGATAGATAAAAAATATCTTGAAGAGATTATCAATTTTTTAATTAAAGAAATTTTGTGACTTTTATGACTTATCAAGTAACAGCCAGAAAATGGCGGCCTAAAAAATTTGAAGATGTTGTTGGTCAGGAACATATTACAGCAACCTTAAAGAACGCAATAAAAAGCGGTCGGATAGCACATGCTTATCTTTTTACTGGACCAAGGGGAGTTGGTAAAACAACAACTGCCAGAATACTTGCCAAAGTACTAAACTGTGAAAATCCAATTGACTCTGAACCTTGCAATAATTGTTTAATGTGCAAAGAAATAAACGAATCACAATCAATGGACATTGTTGAAATTGACGGCGCATCAAACAGAGGCATTGATGAAATAAGAACTTTAAGAGAATCAGTTAAGTATACTCCTACTCGTAGCAAATTTAAAGTTTATATTATCGACGAAGTCCACATGCTGACAAAGGAATCGTTTAATGCTTTTCTAAAAACTTTGGAAGAACCACCTGCACATACAATTTTTATTTTTGCAACTACAGATATTCATAAAGTACCTTTAACGATTATTTCCCGGTGTCAGCGATTTGATTTTAGAAGAATCCAGTTAGATGTTATAAAGAAACAATTAAAATTAATTGCTGATGAAGAAAATATTTCCATAGATGACAAAACACTTACTTTGATTTCTAAAAAGGCTGATGGAGCGCTGCGAGACGCACAAAGTTTATTTGACCAGGTAGTTTCATTCTGCGGTGATAAAATTGAATCAGAGACTGTTGCTAAAATGTTGAACTTGATTGATGACGAACTTTTTTTTGATATTTCTAGTGCAATACTGCAAAAAAACTTTCACATGGCTTTTGATGTTACAGAAAAAATTTATCAGAATGGCTGGGATTTTTCTGATTTTACAGATGGATTGATAGAGCATTTCAGAAACATCCTGTCAGTGGTACTTACAAATCAAACTAATTTAATTGAAACTGCTGAAATTTTCCTTACAAAATACTCCACTTACAATAATTCCTTTTCAAAAGGTGATCTTTTAAGAATTTTAAATTATCTAAATAAATTACAGCAGGAATTAAAATATTCTAATAACCAAAAATTGAAGATAGAGATTGCACTAACCAACCTTATCAGTTTAGAAAAATCTTCGACTCTGTCAGAAATAATTTCGGGCATTGATTCTGGAAATTTAGATTTGAAGTTAAACTCGCCTCCACTAGTTAATAAAGATATTAATGATTCCTCATATTCAACTAAATCGGTTTTAAAAACGAGGGATAAAGAACCCTTAATGGAAACTAAAAAAGTACAGGAAGAAACTAATACGGCAGTTAAAGGATTTACAAGTTCATCTGCAAATACTGAATTAAATTTTGATATCATTACCCAAAGATGGAAAGAATTTATTGCTGATGTTTGTACTGAAAAATCATTTTTGTTAACACCATTATTTAGCAATGCCCAACCTGTCGAATTTGATGGATTGAACCTTCGAATTAGTATTCCAGATTTAATAACACAGTCTTCTTTATCATTACATAAAGATTATATCGATAAAAAATCAAAAGAATTTTTTGGAAAAAAAATCAATGTTAAATTTGGCTCGGGTAAAATATTAAAATCATCCAAAATTGCAAAAACGGTTGAGAAGGAATCCATTCCTTCCAAAACGGAGATAAATCTTAATAATTATGAAAAAATTATCAGAGATGAGTTGGGTGGACGAGAAATAACAAGTTGATTATTATCTTATTTCCTTCTATTTCCTGTCACTATTAAACCTTTGAAAATTAAATAGTTATATATATTTTTGTTTTTTATGTCAAAAAATCTAATCATTGCCATAGATGGACCAGCAGGTTCAGGGAAAAGCACATCTGCTAAATTGGTGGCTAAAAGGTTAAATTACCTTTATATAGACACAGGAGCGATGTATCGTGCAGTTACTCTATTCGTTTTAAGGAATGATCTAATTAGTAAAAACGAAGAGATAGTAAAATTAGCAAAGTCCCTTAATATTGTTCTTAATTTTATTGAAGGCGAAACCAAAATAACGGTCAATGGTCAGGACATCTCAAAGGAAATTCGTTCCTTTGAAGTAAATAGTAATGTTAGTGATATTAGTGCTATTGAAGGAGTTAGAAAAATTCTTGTAAAGAAACAGCAGGAAATGGGAAAAGATGGAGGGGTAGTTATGGAGGGAAGAGATATTTCCACTGTTGTATTTCCGAATGCAGATGTGAAAATTTTTATAACAGCGGGAATTGATGAAAGAGCCCAAAGGCGCGCTTTAGAATTTATTGAAAAAGGTACTAATGTTCCCATCGATAAAGTAAAAGAAAACCTGAAGAACAGAGATTTTATTGATTCTAATAGAGCGGCAAGTCCATTAACTAAAGCACCAGATTCTATAGAGATTGATACTTCGAACACTACTATCGAAGAACAAGTTGATTTGATTATTACTGAAGTGAAAAGAATAGCAAATAAAAAAGGAATTTTAATTTTAGCCGGCTAAATCAAAATGTTAAACTAAATAACCTGTTTTCTTATCTTACCGGCAAAGATTAGTAAAACAGAAAAATATTTTTTTAGGAGGATTAATGTCCCAAGAAAAAGCAACGACTCTAAAAACTGTGACTCCCGATGAGTACGAAAAAGCAAATGCAAAATTTAACGATGACGAATATTCTAAAGAAGAGTTTTTAGCACTCGCTAAACTCTATTCAGATTCATTTAGAGATGTTAAAGAAGGCGAATTAATTAAAGGTAAAGTCGTAAGAATTCAAGGCGATAATGTTATCATCGATGTTGGATTCAAATCCGAAGGTACAATTCCAAGAAATGAATTTATTGAAGGTGATGATCTTAAAGTCGGACAGGAAATTGAAGTTGTCCTTGAAAGTGTTGAAGACCAGGAAGGCAATCTTGTATTAAGTAAACAGAGAGCTGACTTCTTACGAATTTGGGAAAAAGTAATAAGAGCCCACGATACAGGTGAAATTATACAAGGTAAAATTGTTAAAAGAATTAAGGGTGGAATGGTTGTAGATCTTCTTGGTATGGAAGCTTTCTTACCAGGTTCACAAATAGACATTCGACCAATTAGAGATTTTGATGCATTCGTTGGACAGACTATGGACTTTAAAGTCGTAAAAGTTAATATCCCAACTGAAAATGTTGTCGTTTCTCATAAAGTTCTTGTTGAAGAAGAAATTTTTGATCAAAGAAACGCAATTTTAACAAGCTTAGAAAAAGGACAAATACTTGAAGGCACTGTTAAAGCAATTACAGATTTTGGTGTATTTGTTGATCTTGGAGGTGTTGATGGTTTAATCCATATAACAGATCTTAGCTGGGGAAGAATAAATCATCCAAATGAAGTAGTTAAACTTGATGAGACAATCAAAGTTGTTGTTACTGATTTTGATGAGGAAAAGAAAAGAATTTCGTTATCTCTTAAAAAACTTCTTCCACATCCTTGGGATAAGATTGAAGAAAAATTAAATATCGGAGATAAGGTTTCCGGCAGAGTTGTATCATTAACCGATTACGGAGCTTTCATTGAAATTGAAAAGGGCATTGAAGGTCTTATCCATAATTCAGAAATGAGTTGGACCCAGCACATTAAACATCCTTCACAAGTTGTTGCAATGGGACAAATTGTTGAAGCCGTTGTTCTTTCACTTGATAAAGAAGAAAAGAAAATTTCTCTTGGAATAAAGCAATTAGAACCAGATCCATGGGAAACATTAATGGCTAAATATCCTGTTGGATCAAAACATAACGGAATTGCACGCAACTTAACAAACTTTGGTGTATTCGTTGAATTAGAACCAGGCGTTGATGGATTAGTTCACATATCTGATTTATCGTGGACAAAGAAAATCCGTCATCCCGGTGAAGTGGTAAAGAAGAATGAAAAAATTGAAGTAGTAGTTCTTAGCGTTGATGTTGAACAAAGAAAAATTTCCCTTGGTCATAAACAGATAATGGATAACCCTTGGGATACTTTTGAAAAGGAATATTCAGTTGGCAAAATAACGGATGGAAAGATTGTCCGAATTATTGAGAAAGGTATAATTGCAGAACTTCCATCACACGTTGATGGATTTGTACCAACAACTCAGCTTTCTACATCAAAGATAAAAAATCTTGCTAACCATTTCCCTATTGACTCAACAATCCCTTTAAAGGTTATTGAGTTTGATAAAGAAAGTAAAAAAATTGTGTTAAGTGCAATTGCTGCTCTGAAAGAAAAGAAAGATGAAGAAATTGAGCAGTACATCACGAACTATAAACTTGAACGTGTAACTGTTCAGAATATCAAAACAGCAGAAATGGGAACAATAGATTCATCTGAGTTCCCGATTTTTGAAGTTCCTGAAACAGAGACGGTAAAAAAAGAAGAAAACAATTAATTTCTTTTTTATATTCTTTAATTGAGCGGGAATAATATCCCGCTCTTTCTTTATATACTAAAACAAAAAAATAAATGTCTCAAACAGTTGCTTTGCATACACTTGGTTGCAAATTAAATTTTTCAGAAACTTCTACCATTGGTAACGAGTTTCTAAAAAATGGATATTCAATCGTTGACGAAAGGGACAAAGCTGATATTTATGTTTTTAATACTTGCACTGTTACTGAAAATGCCGAAAAGGAATGCAGGCAGTTGGTTAGAAGAGCCTTAAAAACAAATCCCAATGCATACGTTATTGTGACTGGCTGTTATGCGCAGCTTAGACCTGAAGAAATTTCATCAATAGATGGTGTTGATGCTGTGCTTGGCAGTAATGAAAAGTTTGAAATATTTTCACTTCTTAATGACTTCAATAAAAAAGAACTTTCTTGTATTTTCATTTCATCCAAAGACGATTTAAACTATTTCGGTAATGCATGCTCCACAGATGCTGATGATAGAACAAGAGCGTATTTTAAAATACAGGATGGATGCGATTATAAATGTTCATTTTGCACAATTCCCCTTGCGCGTGGTAAAAGTAGAAGTATGAATCCTGATTTACTTATTGCCGATTTTACAAAACTTATTCATCAGGGTTATAAAGAAATTATTTTAACTGGTGTAAATGTTGGAGACTATGGAAAATCTTTTGATATAAATTTATACGAATTACTAAAAAGATTGATTAATGTTAAAGGTGATTTTAGAATCAGAATCAGTTCAATCGAACCGAACCTTTTAACTGACTCAATTATTGAATTAACTGCAAATTCAAAAAAGATTTGCAATCATTTTCATATTCCGTTACAAAGCGGCAATAATACAATCCTAAAATCAATGCAACGCAGATATAAAACCGAAGATTACAGTAAATTGATTACAAAAATTAAACAGCAAATTCCTGATGCAGGAATTGGTGTGGATGTAATTGTTGGTTATCCTGGTGAGACTGAAAATGAATTTATGGAATCTTATGATTTCCTTCATCAATTACCAATTTCATATTTGCATGTATTTACATATTCGGAACGACCTGATACGAAAGCTATTTTGTTTCAAGGATCAATCCCCTATTCAGAAAGAAAAAAAAGAAATAATATGCTTAAAATTTTAAGCGATAAAAAAAAGAATTATTTTTACAACCAAATGATTGGTAAAAACCTTGAGGTTCTTTTCGAGACCGAAAATTTGGATGGAAGTATGAAAGGCTTTTCTTCTAATTATGTACGAGTGGAAAATCATTACGATGAATCTCTAATCAATCAGATTTCCATCGTTGAAATTGATTCAATTAAAAACCTACTTGCATACGGACATATAAAAGAGACTAAAAATTCCGTTGCATTAGAAACAACTCAACTATAATATTAAAATAAAAAAATGAAAAATGTTTTAATTGCTTGCATAATTTTATCCTTTCCTGTTTTTTCTCAATCGCCAAATAATCCCTCATTTTATTCTTTTAAACAACAAGCACTTGCAGGTATAAATGAGACTAATCTTTCTAATCAGAAGTTTTCAGTCGATGATATAAAAATAAAGAAGAGTGCTGGGATGGCTATTCTCTATTCTCTGCTGCTTCCCGGAATGGGCGAATTATATGCTGAATCTTATGACAGTGGAATTTATTTTACAATTGCTGATGGCGTATTGTGGGGCTCACTTATTGGTATGAATGTTTATGGGAATTGGCAGAAGGACAGATATATTTCTTATGCGCAAGTCAATGCCGGAATTACAACTGCTAATAAAGACGATAATTATTATGCCACAATCGGCGACTATTCTGATATAGAAAAGTTTAATGATGAAAAAGCTCTGGAAAGAAATTTTAATGACATGTATAACACTAATCAATATTTTTGGAAATGGAATTCTACAGAGCAAAGAAAAACTTATCGTAATATGTGGGTATCAAGCGAACAAACTTTTAATGATGTAAGATTTGTTGTTGGAGCATTATTATTGAACCGTGTTGTAAGTGCGATTAATGCGGTGAGACTTGTCTCAAAGTACAATAATAAATTGAATGAAACGGTCAGTTGGAATCTTTCGGTTGGGTTAAAATCAAATTTAAATTTACCAACAAGTTTAACTATTAACTTTCAAAAGAGTTTGTAAAATTATAAATACGATTGTACTGTTTTAAATTTCATTCTATTTTGATTTAAACAATTTTATAAATTCGTCATTATTATTAATCTGTTTTATCCTGCTTTCCTCATCATCTTCCTGATTCATATTTTTTAACACAACGGCAAACTCATCGCTGGAGATTACTTTGCAACTGCATACTCGAGCATACTCAACTAGATTCATATCCGATGTTACAACTACAATATTTTTTCGCGATAACGAATTACCTATTTGTTTTTTAATCTTTTCATCAGCAGTTAAATTTTCTGAATAAATAATTTTTAACGTGTTCGTATTGATTCTATTATTTGGATGCCCATCAAGATGCAACGTAACTTGATTCTTTTTACCAACAAAGTAGCGATCCAACATAAACGCTAATTTTTCTCTCGATGCCTGTTTATCTTTTCGTTGTAAATCCATTAGTGATTTAATTTTTCCAATCAGATTATTTCCATCAATAATATAACTTATCAATTCTATCTTCCTTCAAAAAACTGATCACGTTTTGTTACTTTTAAATCCTGTAACTGAGGAGCCTTAACTCTAATCTCAAAAGTATAACCTCTGTAAGTTCCAATTGGATTCCATGTAAAATTCATCAGCCAGCAATGAAGATCACGTGATATGCGAACCTGAGGTGCAGAAAACTCCTGTCTTTCCAGATCATAACTACCTGTAACTGAAAATTTCCAGTTAGGAGTTAAATTAAAATTTAAGCTTCCGCTGATATTTGAATTTTTGTTTACTTTTATAGGCGTTGGTCTTGATTCATTATAATTATAATTTAAAGAAATATCCCACGGAATTGTAAAATCCGGGTCCTGATCGTTATACAAACCTTTGTAAATACTTCGTTCAGAGTTTAGTGCATTTTGATCTTGTTGAATAATAGGCTTATCATTCTTCGATTTTTCTTTTGGGGTTATTTTATCACCAGATATTGTTAAGGAAAGTGATACATAAAAATTAGTAACTCTCAATAACCCTTTGCCTTCATCAATTAAAAATTTATTTATTTTAGATTTTTGTTCATTAGCATAATCGTATGGTGTAAATGTTGTACCACCAGAAAAATTAAAAAAGTTACCAACCTGAGTTCGGTAATTTAAATTGAAATCAGAAAAATTTAGACTATCAGCAGCAAAGTTGTATCCAAAACCCGCATTCAAATTTAATAGTTGAATTTTATTCTCCTTTGCTGTGGTATCTGTTGGGTCAGCTGCTGTTTTCATTTCAAATATATTTCCAACAGAAAAATTTAGACTTTGCTGTTCCTGGCTCGATGGATGTATAAATATCTCTCTCTCAAATTTATCATACTTTACCGACTTACCCAGACTATCGATATAAGAATCATAGTATCCCCAAAAAGGAGTGGAAAAATCCGGTGAATAATTATAACTGATTGAAGGTGTAACTGTATGTCTTATCGCACTAATTCCTAAAGAATTAATATTAAACATTCCATAAAATTTTGTGGATGCTGAAACACCAATTGAAAAAGTTCTTACCTGACTAATTTTTTTTACATCATCTGTTTTTACAAAATAATCACTTGAATCATTGACAGCCACTGATTTAGTAACGCGTTTATTGTACCAACTTTCATTATAATTGATATTAGGCGATATACTTATAAATCCAATTTTAGGTGACAATGAAGCACGAATATTATGTTGAATTCCACCGCGTGTATTTAGATTACCAAATATTTTATTTCGGTTATTTTGGAATTGACCAGAATAACTATAACCAAACGATTCATACCATTCCTGTTCGCCAGTGTTATTTCTAAATGGATATGCTTGGGCAAGTGAAAAAGTTAAGTTTGGAAGAACTTCGGAAATATTATTGTTTTCAAAGTTTTGATTTCTCGAATAGCTTAATGATAAACTGTTTCCTGATTCTTCCCACTGCTTAAAGATTGTTGCATTGGATATAGCTTCATTCCTTAAAATTTCATTAAAGTTATTAATGTTTCGTTGAATATTTGATCCTGAAAGAAATTCCAGTTTGGCATCAAATCTTAAAGTTGGAGTTATGGATTGATTATGATTCCATGTTATGCGCCAATCAGTGTTTTCATTACGATCAGCATCTGTAATTTCTCCCTTAATAAAATTACCATAGCTGGCTTCAACGTTTCCCGAATAATTATAACGCTTGGCATAGCGAAATCTTGTATCGTACTTATAACTACCTCTTGTATAATAATCAGCAGTAACATTTAAATCCATATAATCACTCAGCGCCCAAAAATAACCGAAGTGTGAAAAGTATGTACCGTAAGTTCCATCACTGCCAAATGCAGGTGGAATAATTCCTGATCGTCTCCCTGATTCAATTGGGAATACTGCAAACGGAAGAGGTATTGGAAAAGGCACTCCGCCAAAGTGCAAGAATATCCAATCTGCAATTAATTGTTCCTTGTGAATTACTTTCATTTTATAAGCTGTGAAATAAAAGTGCGGACATTCTGCGTCACACGTTGTAAAAATTCCATCTTCAATAAAATAAGTTTCTTTATCAACTTTTTTTATTTTGGTACCGGTGTATTTAGCTCCCTCCTGTTCAGTTTGTGCTGCAGATATTACTCCACTCTCGGTTTTAAAGTTATACTTCATCTTAACTCCATCATAAACTTCAGAACCGTCTTTAAGAACTGGAGAGCCTACTAACTTGCCCTTTATTGAATCTGATGGAGTTCCTTCTGCTTCAATTAAATTTTTGTCAAAATCAATATTAATTTTTGCACTCTTTATTTCGGTTTGCTTGTAACTAATATTCCCTTCACCATAAATCTTCATTTTTTTTTCTTTAACTAAAAAAATCAAGGAATCTTTAGATGAAGCATAAACAGTCGTATCAACTTCATAAGCCTTACCTTTAGTTTTTTCAACCTGCAAAGTATCAGTAATAGTTAGAGTGGAATCTGGGAATATAAAGAGTGAATCATCTTGCTGGGAGAATGTTACATTCGTTAGTAACAGTATCGATAAAATTAATAAATATTGGATTTTAAAATTACTTTTCATCTATAGAGAACATTTAAGAAATAAGGATATTTTTCGATAGCTTAAAATTTTAATTGTTATAAAATACAAGCGATGAAGCGCCTTTTATTCCAGCTTCATTTTTTAGTTTTGCAGGAATAACTAAAACTCTTGAACGCAACGGGGCAAGTACTCTTTCTGAAATTGTTATGCGTGTTGAGTTAAATAATGGTTTACCAAATCCTGCAACTCCACCGCCGATAATGAAAGTACTTATATCCAACAAGTTACTTAATGATGCCAATGCAGCGCCGAGCTGCTTACCCATTCTTTCAATTACAAATTGTGCGTATGCGTCATGCTTTTCAGATGCAGCTTGAATTATTCGAGGCGAAACATTTGTTAGATCATCACGAATTAATTTCCAAACTATTGAATCAGGATAGTTATGCAGCTCACTTTTTATTTGTTCTTTAAGATATGAATTACCGGCATAAGCTTCGATGCATCCTGTTGAACCGCAATTACATTTTGGACCATTTACATCAATTGAAATATGTCCAATCTCTCCCGCCGCACCAAATTCACCACGAAATATTTTTTTGTTAAAAACAATTCCTCCACCAACACCGGTGCCTAAAGTTACCATTACGAAAGTATCAAACCTTTTACCGGAACCGAAAATCAGTTCACCAATTGCAGCTGCATTAGCATCATTTTCCAGATGAACTTTGTAACCAAATTTATTTTTTATAATAGAACCAAGCTTTACTTCTTTCCAACCGGGTAGATTTGGTGCGTTCTCAACAACTCCTTTTTTTATTGATACAACGCCGGGGCAACCGATTCCAATTCCTTGTATCTTTAATTTATTTTTCGCTAAAATTGTGTCAACACCTTTGATGATGTTAGCAATAACAGTTTTTGGCCCGCAGTAAGCTTCAGTTTTTATTGAAATACTTTTAACAAGTTTACCTTTGTCGGAAACAATTCCGATTTTAATATTTGTTCCGCCAAGGTCAACGCCAATGGCATATTTTTGTGATTTACTCATAAAATATTTTTTGTAATTTTTTATTCAGAGAAAGAATAATCAACTATCTTTAATTCACCTGGATAAGTAATATTACCAAATGGTGAACTTACAGTCGGAGTTGCATATAATGATATTTTTGATGATGATCCTTTGCTGCCTCCTAAAGCTAATGCTAGATTTATAATACTTTCATAACCTTTATCTTTAAAAAATTTCATCAGATCAACATTTATTCGTAAAGGAATCTGAGTTACATCACCTGTGCCGGGTACATTAACAGGTTGATCCAATTCACCAGCAATAGTTTCTTTATCGTCAAGGAATAATCTCCATTTAAAATTTTGAAGAGTCGCATCTGATTTTTTGTAGCCGCCTGTTCCGTCATTTGGATTTTTTGCTTCAACATTCAAAACAAAAGATGCGGGCAATGTACCTTGGGCAAATCCTGATGTAAGTTTTAGTAAATCAACAGCATTAAAATCACCAATTTTAGATTTTCCTGAAATCGGTATACCACTGATTTGAAATCCATTTAGGATGCCAACTTTAAATTTTAATCGCGAGATATTCGTCAATGTTTCATAAACACTGCATTGAATTCCGGAGATAACTATTGACAATAAAAAGGAAACTAACATAAACTTTTTCATATTACTTCTCCCTCGATTCTTCAATTTTTTGGATAATAATTTCAGCTACTTTAAGTGCTCTTAATCCATCTTCACCGGATACTATAATTTTTTTATCATGCAAAACGGCATCTACAAAAAGCTGCAACTCATATTTAAGCGCATTTATTTCTTTATGTTCCGGCTGTTCATAAATTAATCTTTTCTTTTTTTCACCAATTCCAATTTCTCCAAAGGAAATAGAATTCGGCATAGCAGCCTCATCAATTGATTGCAAACGATAAACCTCCGAAACACCGGTAACAAAATCTAATGAGATGTAATGATCCTTCTGAAATATTCTCATCTTCCTTAATTTTTTCTGAGAAATTCTGCTTGCAGTAACATTTGCAACCGCGCCGTTTTCAAATTGAATCCTTGCATTTGCAATATCGATATGATCCGAAACAACCGCAACACCATTAGCATCAATCTGTTTAACATTACTTTTTATTAAACTTAAAATAATATCTATATCGTGAATCATTAAATCCAATACCACGGCAACATCTGTTCCGCGGGGATTAAATTGTGATAACCGATCGGTTTGAATAAATCTTGGTTCAGAGATATAAGATTCAAGTGAAATCAATCCCGGATTAAATCTTTCAATATGTCCAACCTGAAATTTTAAATTTTTGTTTTTTGATATTGCAACTAATTCCTTTGCCTGCTCTATTTCTGATGTGATTGGCTTTTCAACAAACACATGAACATTTTTTTTAAAACATTTTTCTACAACTTCGTAATGTGCACTTGTTGTGGCAGCTACGGAAACAGCTCTTACTTTTGAAAGTAATTCATCAATCGAATTGAAAGATGGAACTTCAAATTCCTGAGAAACCGATTTTGCCAGTTCAGAATCTGAATCAAATACTCCGACAAGTTCACAGTTTTCAATTTGATTAAACATTTTTGTATGCAATTTTCCAAGATGACCAACTCCGATAACGCCAACAGAAAGTTTTTCCATAAAATTATCTCGTTTGAATTTTTGAATAGCCAATTATTCTATCGTAACCGCCGTATTGTTGATCACGATACCACAGGAAAATATTATACTCGTTAGTAGTTGACCAATCATTCCCTTCCAACACATACCAATCCTGATTAACTGGATTTTTATAATCACCATTTACAACAACATATTGATAATCGTAAATTCCTCTTTTAAGCTGCAAAGTCAACGAGTAATGATCACCATCAAAATTCATTTTATTATTTTCAGATAATTCCCAATCATTAAAAGCACCAACTAGAAAAATATCGCCAGTAACTCCCGATGGTGGTTTGATTTGAAAAGTAACTTCCATGTATGTAGAATAAATATCTTTGGGTGATTTTAAAGTGAAACTTCCATCCAGATCATTTTTACCTTGAATTAAAAATCTGCTGTACTCCATACCATCAAATTTTGCTTTAACATTTTTTGAATTGTAAATATTAATATCGTTCAAATTAACCTGCCGATATTCATTGCCGGGTTTAACATCTTTAGCAATAAAATTTAATTTGGATCCGCCATCCCATTCAAAAACTCTGTTTTGATCTGTTGAATTACGTGAGACACGAATTGAATTACTTAACAAATGATTTTGAACAATTTCTAATTCATCAACAAAGAATGGGAAATAATCTTGTTTTAGATTTGCTTCAGTAACAATCCAGTTTACAATGCCGAACTGAGGTGGATAATAAATTTTATCATCTAATGTTTCTTTTTTCAGATCCACTTTAATTGGTTGATCTGCACGAATAACAAAGAATTTTCCTTCAGCAAATATTTTAGAGGCATCTTGTGAATCAACAATAAAGAATTTCCACTTACCGGAAAAAGGAAAACTAACATATCCTTCCTTATCCGGAAATCGATTATTGAAATGATAACTTGCATCTTCAACTGTGTTGGGAAGAGAAAAGTAATCCAGATTGTAACCAGTGTTATGCCCCTGATTTAACAAAAAAATATTATCTGTCGGATTCCAATTCCTATCGCAAAATTTAAAGATAACATTAAAGTTTGGTGGAAATTGAGATTGAACATCAAAATCCAGAAAAAGAAAATCTTTAGGGGAATTGAGAACTGGAATTGAATTTCCGTCGTTGCTGGTATAAACCTTTAAGCTTTTAACTTTTATATCCTGTGCAAACGGAATTCCAGTAGTAAGAATAATTAGTATGAACAATATTTTTTTCAAATGTTTTTCCTTTGGATGAAAATCAATTTTAAGGACAGAACAATATTTTCTTTATTACAAATATATGCCTTAAAATTGAGGTTAAACAGAGGCAGGAATGGAAATAAAAATCCCTTAACCTATCTAGATTAAGGGATTATTTTGATTTAAAATTTTTAAAAATCTTATTATAATTTAATTAGTGACCACCAGCCCCGGATAATTGTTTAACCAAATCACCGATGACAGCTTTAGCATCCCCGAATAACATAAAAGTATGCTCTGCATAGTAAAGTTCATTTTCAATTCCTGCAAAACCGGGATTCATTGATCTCTTAATTGCAAAACACATTTTGGCTTTATCGGCATCAATAATCGGCATACCATAAATCGGACTTGTTTTATCGTGTCTTGCAGCAGGATTAACAACATCATTTGCACCCACAACAATAACAACATCCACTTGGGGCATATCGGAATTAATATCATCCATCTCAATTAATTGTTCGTAAGGAATCTTTGCTTCAGCTAATAGTACATTCATATGTCCGGGCATTCTTCCCGCAACTGGATGAATTGCAAACTTAACTTCAACTCCGGCTTTTGTCAGTAAATCATATAACTCTCTGATTCTATATTGAGCTTGTGCAACAGCCATCCCATAACCCGGAACAATAACAACTTTGCTTGCCTGCTCTAAAATTTCAGCAGCGCCTTCCGATGTTTCTGTTTTAGCACTTTTCTTTTCAGAACCTGCGGCAGCAGCTTTAATCTGACCAAAACCACCAAACAGTACGTTTGTAAAGGAACGATTCATTGCTCTGCACATAATGATTGAAAGTATCAAACCGGAAGAGCCATCAAGTGCGCCAGCTGTTACAAGTAATTTATTATCGAGTACAAATCCCATTGCTACTGCAGATAATCCTGCGTAAGCATTTAAAAGTGAAATAACTGTTGGCATATCTGCGCCGCCTATTGGTATGATAAGCAGAATACCGAATAATAGCGCAAGTATAATAATCATAGGAAAGAGATAACTATATTCAACAGGATTAATAATCAAAAGTATTCCACTAACAATCGCAATCCCTAATAATCCAAGATTAATTATATTCTGGAATTTATAAGTAACAGGTCTTTGTGGAATCCATTTAATTTCTTGCAATTTACCGGCAGCCATTAAACTTCCAGTAAAAGTTAAATAACCAAGAATAATTTCTGTGATGATGGCAATCATTCTAAAAGTATTTAAGTTCTCAACACCTTCAGAAAGCCATAAATAATATTTTGCTGTTCCCACTAAACCTGCCGCAAGTCCTCCAAATGCGTGTGATAATGCTGTTCGTTGTGGTACGGCAGTCAATGGTACTCTGGAAAGTGGAATGCCGACAACAAAACCAATAACAATTGCAAGACTAATATAATCCCAGTTTACAATCTTTGGGTCAATCATTGTGCTAATTATTGCAATTGCCATTGCTGCAATACCTGCAAAGACGCCTCTCCTCGCAGTTTTTGGATCCTTCATCCAATGAAGAGAAAAAATGAATAGGGCGGTTGATACTATGAATGCAACTTGTACGATTGAATAAATCATGATTTTTTAGTCTCCTTCGATTTAAACATCTTGAGCATTCTATCCGTAATCAAAAATCCGCTCACTATGTTTGTCATAGATGCGAAGAGAGCAACCCCGCCGAGGATTGTAATGTATGTAGGATAATCATGACCTGTAAGAATAATAGAACCAACGACGGCGATAGCAGAAATTGCATTGGTCAAAGACATTAATGGTGTGTGAAGTAATCTTGAAACTTTTGTAATTACTCCCAATCCGATAAATGAAGCAAGCATAAAAACGAATAAAAGTCCTAAGTAATCTGGTGTTGTAACTTCGGCTGTTGCTGCTAAAACAGAATTGGAAGTAAAAATTAGTATTAAAAAAGTAAATATTGAATTTCGAAT
Source organism: Ignavibacteriales bacterium (assembly GCA_037444745.1). Lineage (GTDB taxonomy): Bacteria > Bacteroidota > Ignavibacteria > Ignavibacteriales > Ignavibacteriaceae > IGN3. The sequence goes on along the minus strand of JBBILT010000007.1, from coordinate 86,911 downwards.
TATCATAAATAATCTCCTAAATTTTAAACTCAGTTTTAGATTGTTAATCTGTTATTTCCCTGGTAAGCAACTAAAGCTGTGCGAACGATCTCATCATTTTCATCAAGTTTATATAAACCATCTTTGCTCAGATGAAGAATAAGTGCAAGTATATTTTTGGAATACATTTCGCTCGCATTAGTAGCCACAAGACTTGGTAAATTTGTTTCCCCAATTATTTTAACATTATGTTTTACAACGGTTTTATTAAATTCGCTTATCTCACAATTACCACCGAATTCCACCGCCATATCAAGCACAACACTTCCGGGTTTCATATTCTTTACCATTTCTTCGGTTACTAAAACCGGAGCTTTTCTTCCCGGAACTAATGCGGTTGTAATGACAATATCAGCTTCAGTAACATGTTTAAATATTATTTCTTTTTGCTTTTTTAAAAATTCTTCAGAAGCTTGTTTTGCATATCCGCCAGAATCCTGCATGCTTGCATCAGTTTCAACTTCAATAAATTTTCCACCAAGACTTTGAACTTCTTCTTTTACAGCGGGACGAACGTCTGATACTTCAACAACAGCACCTAATCTTTTTGCGGTACCAAGAGCTTGTAAACCTGCAACGCCAGCACCCATAATCACAACTTTAGCTGGTTTGATTGTCCCGGCGGCAGTCATTAACATCGGGAAAATTTTTCTTAGTTCATTTGCAGCAAGTAAAACACTTTTATAACCTGCAAGATTTGCCTGTGAACTTAAAGCATCCATTTTTTGTGCGAGAGTCGTTCTTGGAATCATATCCATTGAAATAAAATCCACTCCTCTTTCAGCACATTGTTTTGAAACTTCTGTATACTGCCGAACATAAGCGAGAGCGATAAGTAAACTCCCTTTTTTCATTAAATCCAATTCGTGTTTGTGCAAATTTGGAATATCAATTGGGCGCTGCACTTTGCACACAATATCTGCATTTGCATAAAGATCCTCAAATTTATCAATTACTTTTGCACCTACTGCAGTGAATTGTTCGTTGGTAAATCCGGCATTTAATCCGGCATCTTTTTCAATTTGAACTTCATATCCGGCTTTTATCAACTTTGCTGCAACATCGGGAATGCAAGCAACTCGGTTTTCACCAGGCAGAATTTCTTTGGGAACTGAAATGACCACAATTAATCTCCTCAAATCGTTAATTATTTTTATTTTGCACCGAAAAATTACTGCGATTGGCAAAGAATTCCAATAAAATTTGCTGTAATTTGTAATAAGAAATTTCTAAAACAAAAATTATTCATATTTAATTTGATTTTTTTTTATACAGATTTTGACGCTTTTGTAAACTGCTTTTTTATATTTGAGTTGTGATTTTCATCCATATTTAATCAGGATTAATAATGAGACGACTATTTATTTTTGTGCTAACTACATTTTTATCATTTCAATCATACACACAAGAAATCAATAAAATGGGAAAAGTAAATACTATCATTCAACAAGTAAAAGAAAAATTTGCACCGGATAAACGTGTTGCAATTTTTAAATTCGAAGCAACTGAATCTGAAAATAAAATAATAGTTAAAGGTGAAACAAATCTTCCAGATTCAAAATCAGAATTAATAAAGAGAATGAGTGAGGCTAAAGTGAATTTCGTTGATGAGATAGAAACGCTTCCATCAGATAAATTAGGCGAAAAGAAATTCGGCGTAATAAATCTTTCCGTGGCAAATATCCGCACAAAGCCGGATAATCCGGCAGAGCTTGCAACACAATCTATTCTTGGAACACCAATTAAGATTCTCAAAAAAGGCGAAGATGGATTTTATCTGGTCCAAACGCCGGACGGTTATATAGCCTGGTTAGATAATGATGGCTTTACATTTATGGATGAATCTGAGTTGAATGATTGGTTATCATCACCAAAGATTATTTATACAAAAGTTTATGGATTTTCATATTCAGAAGCTGATGAAAAATCTCAAACGGTTTCCGATTTGGTTGCAGGAAATCTTTTAAAAATTATTGGTGAAGAATCAAATTTCTTTTTAGTTAATTATCCGGATGGAAGAGTTGCTTATGTAAAGAAAGATGAATCAAAACTCTTTAATGATTGGTATTCGTCTTTAAATCCAACGGGAGAAAAGATTTTAAATACTGCTTATCGTTTTATGGGTATCCCTTATTTGTGGGGTGGCACATCTGCGAAAGGAATGGACTGCAGCGGTTTTACCAAAACAGTTTACTTCCTAAATGGAATTATCCTTGCTCGTGATGCATCACAGCAAGTAAACACAGGTGAATTGATTGACACAAAAGATGGCTGGAAAAATCTCCAACCAGGTGACCTGCTTTTCTTTGGAACGAAAGCTAAAGAAAATAAAAAAGAAAGAATTACACACGTTGCAATTTATATCGGAGACGGGGATTTTATTCACGCTGCTGGTAGAGTGAGGATAAATAGTTTAAATCCCGCAAAATCATATTACAGCAAGTATAGAGATAATGCTTTTATTCGTGCAAAAAGAATTTTAACCTCAGTTGGTAAGAACGGAATTGAAAGGATACTTGATAATAATTTTTATAAGGTAAGGTAAACCTTAATTTCTTTGCGTGCTTAGCGAAAAAAACTTTGCGATCTTTGCGTGAAACTGCACTAAAAGCATTTCGCGCAAAGGACGCAAAGCAAAAACTCGCAAAGATCGCTAAGTTAAATCCAACACTTCGCTAACAATAGCCTAATTATTAAAGCCCAATCTTTGAATTAATGCATCTGGTTTTGGCTCGCGTCCACGGAACTTTACATATAGATTCATTGGTTCATCACTGCCGCTTCTTTCTAAGATGTTCGTTCTGAATTTTTCGGCAGTAATTTTATCAAACAATCCATTTTCTAAAAATGCACCGAATGCATCTGCATCAAGAACCGCAGCCCAGTAGTAACCATAATATCCAGCAGAGTAACCGTCACCGCCAAAAATGTGATTGAAGTTCGTGCTTTGATATCGAGAAGCAATTTCCGGGATCAATCCAATTCTATCCAAGCTTTCTTTCTCAAATTTTTCTGGATCAACTTCAGAAATATTAGTTTGAGTGTGCCAATCCATATCAAGTATTGAAGCTGCTAAATATTCAACTGCTTCAAATCCTTTATTAAAATATCTTGCGTTTGTAATCTTTTCAATTAAACTATCCGGCATCGGTTCGCCAGTTTGGTAATGCTTTGCATACATTTTTAAAACTTCCGGATGCGATGCCCAGTTTTCCATAATCTGAGAAGGAAGTTCAACAAAATCTACAGGAGATCTTTTTGATCCCGGGTAAACTGATTTACCAAACAATCCATTTAATCCATGACCGAACTCATGGAACAATGTTTCAACTTCATCAAAACTTAGTAAGGCAGGTTTACCTTCGGTTGGTTTAGAAAAATTTCCAACATTAACAATAATTGGAGTTATAAATTTCCCATCCATATTAGATTGTTCACGGAAATTACTCATCCATGCGCCGGCACGTTTACCGCTTCTCGGATAATAATCTGTGTATAAAATTCCAATAAAACTTCCATCCGCTTCTTTAACCTCATAAACCTCAACATCATTATCATAAACCGGAATATCATTTCTCTTTTCAAATTTAATTCCATATAATTTACTTGCAACATCAAACGCACCTTTGCGAACATTTTCCATCTGGAAATATGGACGGAGCATTTCTTCATCGAGAGCATATTTTTCTTTTTTAACTTTCTCAGCGTAATACCACCAATCCCAGGCAGCAAGCTTAAAATTATTTCCTTCGGCATTTATTATCTTTTGCATATCGGCGGCTTCTTCTTTGGATTTTCTCAAAGCCGGTTTCCATAAATCCATTAAAAAATTATTAACTGCATCAGGAGTTTTTGCCATATTTTTTTCAAGTCTAAAATCAGCAAAAGTTTTATAGCCAAGCAGATTTACTTTTTCATTCCGTAATGCAATTATCTTTTTTATGATTTCTTTATTATCAAATTCATTGTTGTTATTACCCCGAGCGATATATGCTTTATAAAGTTTTTCCCTCAAATCTCTTTTTTCTGAGTATTGCAGAAAAGGAGTGAAGCTTGAACGCTGGAGATTAAATGCCCACTTCGCTTCCAATCCATTTTGCTTTGCAAGTTCAGTTGCCCCCTGAATAACTGCATCAGGCAATCCAATAAGATCTTCTTTTTTATCAATCACTAATCCCAAAGCGTTAGTTTCTTTACGAAGATTATCACTAAACTTTAAACTGAGCATGCTAAGATCTTCGTTAATCTTTTTCAGTCTGGTTTTCTTAGCTTCATCAAGTCCGATTCCATTTCTAATAAAATCAGAGTAATAATAATCAAGAAGTTTTAATTGTTCAGATGTAAGATTAAGTTTTTCCTTTTCATCATTAATTGATTTTATACGCTGAAACAATTTTCCATTAAGATAAATATCATCATTTAGTTTTGAAAGAACAGGTGTAATTGTTTCAGCAATCTTTTGAATTTCATCATTGCCATTTGAACCACTCAGGTTAAAAAACACATTAGAAACTTTTGAAAGAAGCTCGCCGCCTTTTTCCAAAGCTCCAATGGTATTTTCAAAAGTAGGTTTATCTGGATTATTAATAATAGCATCAAGCTCTGTTCTTTTTATTTTTATTCCTTCTTCAAATGCCGGCAGATAATGATTGAATTTTATTTTATCAAACGGCGGAGTTTGAAACGGAGTTGTGTAATCTTTAAAGAATGGATTATCGTTATTCATTGTTTGTGCACTTTCATTAACTGATAATAAGCCAATGAATAATATGAATGGATAGATGAGATGTTTCATTTTCTTTTCTCCCTTGGTTAAAATTATAAATCATACAAAATAAATTTTCGTCTTAAGCTTTAATTGGTTCTTCTTTCTTTTTCCCAAACTCAGGATCAATCTTAACTAATGCTGCAACGATAAATCCCGGAATAGTTGAGAGAAGCACCCAGATAAAGAAATGGCTATAACCAATATGTTCCTGCAGCCATCCGCTAAACATTCCTGGCAACATCATACCAAGCGCCATTATTCCAGTACATATTGCGTAGTGAGCAGTTTTATGTTTGCCCTGAGAAATCATAATCATATACATCATGTAAGCAGTAAATCCAAATCCATATCCAAACTGTTCAAATGCTACAGATGTAATTATGATAAACAAATTCTGCGGCTGAAAGTGAGATAGGTAAACAAAAACAAGATCCGGTGTGTGCATAATAATTACCATTGGCCATAACCAATATCTCAATCCTTTTTTTGAAATTAATATACCGCCAAGAATTCCACCGAACATTAAAAATCCAATTCCAATTGTTCCATAAACTATTCCAAGCTCTTCGGTACTTAAAGCCAGCCCGCCTTTATTTATTGGATCAAGTAAAAATGGCTGCACAAGTTTTACAAGTTGTGCTTCAGCAAATCTAAAGAAAAGAAGGTAAGCAAGAATCGTCCATATTTCTTTTCGTTTAAAAAACAAAACGAATGTTTCACCAAATTCCTTAATTACAGTTTTAGACTTATCCTGCAAAGTAGGAAAATCTGCAGTTGGATAAGGAAGAATATTTTTATGATATACGAACAAAATAAAAAATATTGAAGCGATCACAACAAACACTATTGACCATGCAGTTTGGTTGCCCATATTTTTTTCTAATAATCCTGCAAGCATAACCATCAATCCCTGACCGGCAATTGTAGCAATTCTATAAAACGTACTTCGTATTCCCACAAAACTAGCTTGCTTAGATTGATCGAGAGCAAGCATATAATAGCCGTCTGCAGCAATATCGTGTGTTGCCGATGCAAAAGCCATAAGACTAAAAACAAAAATTGTTAGAACAAAAAAGTGAGAAGTTGTTAAAGTAACTGCTATCCCAAACAAAGCTATGCTGATTAAAAACTGAGTGATAGTTATCCAGATACGTTTTGTTTTAAACATATCAACGAAAGGACCCCAAATAAATTTTATTGTCCAGGGTAAGTAGAGCAGACTTGTGAAGAACGCAATATCAGTGTTTGAAATCCCGAGTTTCTTATACATCGCTACAGATACTGACATTACCATTACATAAGGAATTCCTTCCGCAAAATATAAAGATGGAACCCAAGCCCAGGGATTTCTGAAAGTTACTTTTTTATCTGCCATTAAAACTCCATTTTTCCCTAAGTGATTCTTAGTGCTCTATGTGTCTTAGTGGTAAGAAAATCTTTTAACCACTTAGGCACTTAGATCACTTAGTTACACTAAGAGAAGGTTAATTGTTTTGCTAATAATGCAGCACCATACTCCGGTGAATGTTCCGCTTCTCTGATTTGAACGTCACTAAATTTTCTGATTACCATTTCATTAAATAAATACGAAAAATAATTTGCAGTTGTGAGCAAACTTCCGATTAAAGATACTTTTAATATTTGAACATTCAATTTCAATTTCATTGCGTAAATATGAAGTAGCAATTCGTTCGCTTCGTCTTCAAGAATCCTCTGCGCAATTATATCCCCGCTTTCAGCGGCATCAAAAACAAGCGGCGCAACTGAAGCGATGTTAAAATTATTTCTATAAACTTCTGTAATTAGTTGTTCTGAATTTGAAATAGAAAATTCTTGTTCAAGTAAATCTGCAATTTTTGTTTGCTTTGCTCTTCCATCAAAATATCGGGCAACCGCATTTAATCCTATTCTACCGATTCTATAACCGCTTCCTTCATCACCAATGAATCTGCCGAATCCACCAACACGATGAATCTCTCCTTTACTGTCTTTGCCAAACATTATTGAACCGGTTCCAGCAATTAATATGCTGCCGGGTTTACCACAAAAAGCTCCTTCAAGTGCAATGCGTGCATCACTTTCAATCCGGAATTTATTAATTGTTATAGATTTTTGTGAAGCATCTTTAATTATTTGTGATTCTAAAATTTCAGCATCACTTTTTCTGCCGCCGCCTGTTGTCCCGAGAACTATTGTTTCGATATCGCTTGAAGAAATTTTTTGAGATGAGATACAATCGTTAATAAGATTAAGAATTGTTTCAGAAACTTTTTCAGTTCCAATTACTAAAAAGTTTGAAGGTCCGCCTGTTGTTTCGAAGATGGGATTTAAATTTATATCGGTTAGGGTACATTTTGTTTTCGTTCCGCCACCGTCCATCCCGATAAGATATTTCAAGTTGATTACCTTTTAGTTTCTAAATTTTGTGGTTTAAAATATGGAATTAATGCCGCAGATAAAACAAAAATTGATTGAAGAAGGTTACTTTAACCTGTAAATTGAAATATAAAATTTAAAAGATTATTGGAAATTATTTTATGATTCATTTTAATGGTTTAACAATTGAGGAAGCTGAAGAAATTCTCCAGACTTCAGTAAATCCGGCATTAAAAATTTTTTATAATTCGCGAATTAAGTTGTCGCAAAATCAAATTAGTAATTATGCTGAAAATGGTTTTGTAAAAATTGAAAATGTTGTGGGACCTGAATTTCTTCCGCAAATAAAAAAAATTATTCAATCCTCCGTACTTTTAAGAAAAGGTAAAGATGAGAGAGAGCTGAAGGATAAATCACAATACGAGCAATCACTTCTGCAATGCGGATATTTATGCTGGGATTTTCCTGCAGTTAGAGATTATGTCTTTGCAAAAAGATTTGCCGGTATCGTAAAAGATTTAATGCAAGTCGATCAAGTTAGACTTTGGCATGATCAAGCATTATTTAAAGAACCCGGCGGAAGAATAACTGATGCTCATCAGGATTGCAGTTATTGGCCAATCGCTGAGCCGCAGTTTACAATAACAATGTGGCTTGCGCTTACCGATGTTCCTATTGAAAAAGGCTGCTTATATTTTTATCCTCGCACAAATGATCCAAAGCTTAAAGAGTACGTTGATATTTTTAAGAATCCGCACCAACCAAAACTATTAAAAGAGACTGAAAAAGTTTTTGTTCCACTAAAAGCTGGCGATGCAACATTTCATTCTGGTTTAACATTTCACGGTGCCGGTAATAATCAAACAAATGAAATGCGGGAAGCTATGACTATTATATTCATAAAAGATGGTGTTACGTTTAATGCATCTGATGAAAGAAATAAAACTCACACTTCTTGTGTAGGATTAAATGACGGCGAAATTATCAATACAAAGTTTACTCCTATCCTCATTTAGAAAAGGGAAAGTATATGAAGAAATTATTTACATTATTTTTTTTAACAAGCATATTATTTTTATTGGGATGTTCATCCAGTTCACAAATGATAAATATTTCTGAATTAAAATATCCCAGTGATCTGAAAGTTATTTCAAGAGCAGATTGGGGATGGAAGCCGCTTGATAGAGTTCTGCCGCAACATTCAATAAACAAAATAACAATCCATCATGGCGGCGAAGAATTTGCGGAGGATAAAGATATGATTCAGTTTCTCCGCAATCTTCAAAGCTGGAGCAGATCAGAAAAAAAATGGATTGATATTCCCTACCACTATATGATTGATCTTAAAGGCAATATTTATGAAGCGCGTCCAATTAATTATCCCGGCGATACAAATACCGATTACGATGTAACCGGTCACGCTTTAATTTGTGTTGTTGGGAATTATGAAGTTCAAACTATAAAGGAAATACAATTAAAATCACTCGCAAAGCTTGTTGCGTTTCTAAAACAAAAATATCATGTTGAATTAAAAAATATAAAAGGACATAAAGATTATACAACTCAAACCGTTTGTCCTGGAAAAGATTTATATAAATATCTTGCAGATGGTTCTTTCTTAAAAATGGTGGAGACAGAATTAAATCCAGAAAAAATTATTACTATCCCAAAAGTAAAAACAGGAATAGAAGTTTTACGCGATAGAAATTTTGATATTCTTAAAGGCAAACGTGTTGGCTTAGTAACAAATCCAACTGGAGTTGATAGCAAATTAAAATCCACAATTGATATTTTATTTGAAGCGAAAGAAATTAATCTAACCGCGCTATACGGACCTGAGCACGGTGTGCGCGGAAATTATTCCGCAGGTGCCCCTGTTGATTTTTATATTGATGATGCAACAAAGCTTCCAGTTTATTCTTTGTACGGCAAAACACGCAAACCAAATGCTGAGATGCTAAAGGATGTTGATGTTTTAGTATTTGATATTCAGGATATTGGGAGCAGGTCTTATACATACATCAGTACGATGGGATTGGTGATGGAAGCCGCGGCAGAAAATAATAAAGAAGTTGTAATTCTTGATCGTCCAAATCCTCTTGGTGGAAATAGAATTGAAGGAAACATTGTTGAAGATGGATACTTTTCTTTTGTCAGTCAGTTTGCAATTCCTTATGTGCATGGATTAACAGTTGGAGAATTAGCAAAAGTGCTAAATGAAGAAGGCTTGCTCGGAAATAAAGCAAAGTGCAAATTAACAGTCGTACCAATGGAAGGATGGACTCGTGATATGTATTTTGAACAAACAAAATTGCCTTGGGTTTTAACATCGCCGCACATTCCACATAAATTTTCACCATTCTATTATGCAATTTCCGGAATCTTGGGAGAGTTAAATGGAGTGCTGTCAATCGGAGTTGGATACACAATTCCTTTTCAAACTTTTGCAGCAGAATGGATAAATGGTGAAGAGCTTTCAAACAAAATGAATTCATATAATCTTCAAGGAGTGATATTCCGACCAATAACATATAAGCCGTACTATGGATTTGGAAAAGATAAAATGCTTCATGGAATTGAAGTTTATATTACTGATTATACTAATGTAAATTTAATCCCAATTCAGTTTTATTTTGCTCAAGCTGTTAATGAACTTTATGGAAGAAATATAATTGCAGAAAATGAAGGACGATTTGACATGTTTGATAAAGTTTTAGGAACAAGTAAGATCAGAGAATTGTTCATGCAAAACTTAAAAGTAGATGATATACTTCCCTATTTAAACAAGGACGTTGAGAATTTTAGAACAATTTCTAAAAAGTATTATTTGTATAAATAACATTCGTCATCCCGAACTTGTTCCGGGATCTAATTAATTTTAATCATCGGATGCTGAAACAAGTTCAGCATGATCTAATCAAAATAAATTATGCATCACTTCGAAAACGAACATATCAAATACAAACACAATCAACTTTGCGTTGAGGAAATAAATGTAAATAAATTAGCAAAAAAATTTGGGACTCCACTTTACATTTACAGCAAAAATCATTTTATAAATCAGTACCAGGATTTTGAAAATGCTTTCAAGAATATAAATCATAAAATATTTTATGCGATGAAAGCAAATTTTAACTTGAGTGTAATTAATACATTTGTAAAACTCGGCAGCGGGGTCGATGCAAACTCTGAAGGTGAATTATTACGAGCATTAAAAACCGGAGTTGATCCTTCAAAGATTATTCTTACAAGTGTTGGTAAAACCAAAAATGAAATTAATCTTGGATTAGAAAAAAATGTTTTAATGATCAAAACAGAATCTGAAGAAGAGATAGAACTAATAAATAAAATTGCCGGTCAAATGAATAAAGTTGCGCGAGTTGCAATTCGTGTGAACCCTGATGTTGATGCCAAAACACATCCATACATTTCTACTGGATTATCATCAAATAAATTCGGTGTTGATTCTAAAACTGCATTATCTATTTATAAAAGAAGAAAGGATTTTAAGAATATTCGGTTCACCGGAATTGATATGCACATCGGTTCTCAAATTACCTCAATTGATCCATTTGTTGAAGCAGTGAAAAAACTTTCCGAGCTTTACTTTGAATTGAAGTCGGATGGCTTAAACCTCAATCACTTTGATATTGGTGGTGGAGTTGGCGTTAGTTATGATGGTGAGCAGTCATTTAAAATAAATGAATTTGCAGAAAGGACTATTCCCCTTTTCAAAAAACTTGATTGTGAAATAATTTTTGAACCTGGCAGATACTTAACTGCAAATGGTGGAATTCTTGTAACTGAAGTTTTATACAATAAAAAAAATGGAAATAAAAACTTTGTCATTGTTGATGCAGCGATGAATGATCTTCTTCGTCCATCATTATACCAAGCTTATCATCATATCCAACCTGTTCAAAGGTTTGAAGAGAGAAAAAATATTATTGCTGATATAGTTGGACCAGTTTGTGAGTCAGGAGATTACTTTGCCCGTGAGCGAGAATTATCAAAATCAAAATCTGGAGAATTACTTGCAATAATGTCGTCCGGAGCTTACGGAATGGTTATGAGTTCAAACTATAACGGACGACGACGCCCTGCAGAAATAATGGTTGGTGGAAATAAATATTCTGTTGTTAGAAGCAGAGAAACTTTTGATCATTTAATTTGGGATGAGAAGATAGTCTAACCCTTCTTGAGTTTTCCCCTTTCGTAAATAGGAGATTTTTAAGTCCCTCCCTTTACGAAAGGGAGGGTTAGGGTGGGTTCAATTATTTTTCTAATAATCTCTTTATAAGCGTTACCGGGTGTAGCACTTCCACATCCACATTAAATTTTTGTGCACCGTATTTTATTTGTCCCATACATCCGGGATTTCCGGTTAAAACAATATTGGCTTTTGTGTTTTTAATGTTTTGCATTTTTCTTTCAAGTTGTTTTACTGCGTCATTATATCTAACGACATTATAAATTCCCGCACTGCCGCAGCACCAGCTTGCTTCTTCAAGCTCAGTGTAATTAATTCCCGGTAAAGATTTGATTACTTCACGTGGTTGTGAAGAAATTTTTTGTGCGTGGATTAAATGGCAGGCATCATGATAAGTTGTGAGTTTAAGTTCAGGCCTGTCCGCCGTGGCGGATTCAAGTTCAAAAACTTTTTGATTGTCATTTCGACCGGAGGGAGAAATCTTTTGGGTAGAAATTGAAGAAGATTTCTCTGCCTGCCTGTCCGGTAGGCAAGTCGAATCCGCCGCGGCGGACTTCGAAATGACAGTGCCAAAATTCAATTTAAGTTTTTGTTCTGCAAAGAATTCCATTACATCTTTTACTTTTGAAGAAAATCGTTTTGCTTTTTCTGCATAAACAGGATCATCTTTAAGTAGGTGAGCATAATCTTTCATAAAAGCACCGCAGCCGGCAGAGTTTGAAATCAGAAAATCGTAATCGTGTTTACCAAACGCATCGATATTTTTTCTTGCAAGTTTTAACGCAAAATCCATGTCGCCATTGTGTCCCATCAGCGATCCGCAGCAAACCTGATCCTGCGGAGTAATAATTTTACAGCCGCATTCTTTTAGAACATCAATCGTATCAATATTAATATCTGCAAACATTGTATTCATCAAACAGCCAAAGTGAAAAGCAGTTTTATATTTTACTTCATCATTTGGCATTTCAATTTCTTTTATTTGAGTATCGGAAAATTTATCAGCAATTGCTGGAGAGAGAGTTTCTATCTCAGCAAGATTTTTGGAAATGATTTTTAATATTCCAGTTGAACGAACAATTTTTTGTAACCCAATTTTCTGGTAAAGCCGCAGCAATCTTGAAACAAACTTTAATCCATTTCTTGAAGCAACAACTTTTCTTAATGCAAATCTTTTTATTGCAACACTAATCTTTGATACGTACTTTGTGTTATCAATAACCACGCGAGCTGTTTCAACCATCTGCCCATATTTTACACCTGCGGGACAAGCAGTTTCGCATGCCTGGCAATCTAAACAGAAATTCATTTCTTCAGCAAACAATTCACTCATTTCCATTTCGCCGCGAGCAACAGATTTTATCATTCTAATTCTACCGCGTGGTGAAGAACGTTCAAGCTTTGTTAAATCATAAGTGGGACAGGTTGCAAGACACAATCCGCAATGCATGCACTGCTGAAGTATATCATCATCAGGAAGAATTTTTAATAATTCTTTGTAATCAATTTCTTTAGGCATGAAAATCTTTTATCTGTTCGCGTTTGGTTGGCATATTTCCCTCACATTTGGGTGAGATAGTAAAAATTTTTCCCGGATTTAAAATATTATTTTCATCAATTGCTGATTTAATTTTTTTCATCATATCAACTCCGACTGGACCAGCAACTTGTTCTAAAAAATTTTTCTTTGCTAATCCTGTACCATGCTCTCCAGTAATTGTGCCGCCAAGTTTAATCGCTTCATTAAAAATAAAATCAAAAGCACGATGAGCTTTATCGAGTGCTTGAGAATCCCGTTCATCGGTTAAACAGGTTGGATGAAGATTTCCATCACCTGCGTGACCAAAATTTCCAAATGTAACATCAAACATATTTGCAGCTTTAGAAACTTTTTCAATCATTACCGGAAGTTCACTTCTTGGAACAGTAGCATCTTCAAGAATTGTTGTAGGCATACGCCGTGCAAGCGCACTGAAAGCACTCCTTCTCGCAGTTTTTAAAACATTTGCTTCAGTTTCATCTGATGCACCTTTAAGTGCTGAAGCATTATTTTTTACAGCAATCCTTCTAATTGTTTCGGCATCTTCCTGAACAATACTTCCTCTTCCATCAATTTCTAATAAAAGTATTGCTTCACTTTTTCTGGGCAATCCGATCTTAGTGTAATCCTCAACACAATTAATTGTTGTGTTATCCAAAAATTCCATCATCGATGGAACGATGAACGAAGAAATAATATCCGATACCGTTTTCCCCGCATCAATAATTTTATCAAAGAAAATTAAAAGAGTAATCGTCTGAGTAGGTTTTGGTACGAGCTTCAATAAAACTTTTGTAATTATTCCTAGTGTGCCTTCACTTCCGACAATAAAATCACGGAGATTATAACCAGCAACATCTTTCATATTCTTACCACCGGTTTTAAGAAGTTCACCGTTAGGAAGAATCATTTCAATACCAAGGACATAATTTTTTGTAACGCCGTATTTCAGTCCGCGTAAACCGCCGGCATTATTTGCAACGTTACCGCCAATCGTACAAACATTTAAACTTCCGGGATCAGGCGGATAGAATAATCCAAGTTTCTCAACTTCTTTTTGCAATGCTCCGGTAATAACTCCTGGTTGAACCCAGGCAGTAAGATTGTTTGTATCAACTTCCAAAATTTTATTCCACTTTGTCATCACAACAACCACAGAATTATCAACAGGAATTGATCCTCCGCTTAGACCTGTTCCGGAGCCACGCGGAACAACATTAAACTTTTCCTGATTTGCAAGCTTAAGAATTTGTGAAATTTGTTCTTCATCCTGCGGAAATAAAACGGCTTCGGGTAATTGCTGATAAACGGGAGTGCCATCGTATGAGTAAACTAATTTGTCTTCTTTGGAATCAAAAAAATTTGGGGCACCTACAATTGATTTAAGTTTTTCTGCTGTGTATTGATCCATAACAATTCCTGTTTTTACAATGCAAAGTTAAAGAAAAAGATGGAGTGATGTTTGGAGAGATTCTAAATAATATTAGTGATTTAATGGCATCAGAAATTTTCAAAAATTCAGATTCAAATTATTTAGCCCCACCATAATTCCAAAAATTATTCTTATACATAGCAATCAATATCAATATCACTCTCATTGATTGATTGTGTTTTTTCAATTATCTATTAATAGCTCTTTCGGTTTATTCTTTCCGCCTGTAAAGGTTCGCATATTTTCTGGAATGTGTCCATAGTCGCTGAATGCATCAAGCTTCATATTTCCATCTGGTAAAATCCTGATAATAGTTAAGCTGCAGTTTGACATACTCATTTGAAGCCAAGCCATTGTATCAACTTTTAAAACTTTAGTTACAAAATAACGAATTACATTTCCGTGACAAACAATTATATCATTCCAGTTTTTACTATCTGGTGTGGGAATAAAATATTTTTGAAAAGCTTGTTCAAGATTTTTAACACACTCTTCCTTTTCTGATGTATCTACTCCCGCCATAAAATCTTTTCTCCAAGATGGTGGAGTGCATTCCATTATTAGATTAGATTGTTCCAATTTTAATTTAGGGAAATCCTTGTTAATCACTAAAGCTGTCTGTTTTGCACGTGTCATTGTGCTGCTAGTAAGTGAGTTGAAAATAATATTCATCGATTTTAATCTCGTGGAAACTAAACGTGCTTGAGCAATACCAAGAGGAGTTAGAATGTTTACCGAATCGGGTATGTTATCATCTTGCGGTGCATAATCTCCGTGCCTGATAAGATAAATTGTTCTGATACCTTTAGCTTCCTGTTGAGCGCTAAGTTGCGCACTATTTATAAGTGCAGAAGATGTTAGAATTAAAATTATAAATAATATGGCTCGAGTTATTCTGTTAATCATTTTAACACTCTTTACTTATGTGATAATAAAGTACAAAAAATATCTTTTATAAAATCTTGTAAGCGATCATTAACTCAATTAAAAATGATAGCTTTTTGTTTTTCCCAATATATATGTCCACAATTATTGCACTTATATTCCAGTTCGTGATATGAACTTGGTGAACCATAAACTGCAATTGGTGGATCTTCTTTATAAATCTTTTTACCAGTCCCAACGATGTTATTACTGTTACAATTTGGACAATGATCTATCTTCTGCAGTGAAAAATAAATTATTGCCGTAATTATAATAGCACCAATTAGAATAAATATTATTGTTACCATATTTTCTCATTTAACTTGCTTTCGCAAGTGCAATTTATAAGTTAATTAATTTGCACAAACACTTAGAACCTGCCTACCGGCAGGCAGGCAACAAACTATATCTAAATACAATTTGAAAAATCACAAATCCGCCAAACTAAATCGGTGATTAGATTGAAGCACTTTTAGGGTCTATTTTAATTTATTAGACTCTAATTTATCTTTAATTTTTTTTGCGTGATTGATGATATATTCACGATTAGGATTATTAAACTTATTAACCAATTCAACAGCTTTCTCTTCCGATGCCATTGCTTCATTCCACATATCAGCTTTTTCGTATGCGTCAGTAATGCTATCGAATGCATTTGCAGAATTTGGATTTTGTTTGATGTTACGTTTGAAAAATGCAATTGCTTCTTGAATATTTCCTTTACTCAGTGCATCATACCCAAAATTGTTTATTACATCTTCAGGAATAGGTATTTCATATCCTATCATTTTTGACACGTCTTGAAAATGTTTTTCAGCAAAAGGAAGACCATTAACAAGAAGATCATTATGAAACCTGTAACCGGTGTACAATTGGCGTAAAGCATCAATTTGTGCAAGCAAAGGAACACTAACGTGTGTTTCATCTGGGAAAGCCTTACTGATCCAACGGAATCCTTCAGGTGATTTTGTTTCGAGTGTTTCAAGCAATTTTTGATCGTCCGCCAACGCACTGCCGAAATCATCCGAATAGGCGAAATAAAGGAACGCCTTTAAACTATCTGTATGACTAAAAGATTCTTCCAATGATCTTTGTGGAAGGTTATTATCCCAATCGAGACTTGGAGTTATTACTAAATAAGCATTAAAAAGAGAGGGCTCAGAAGTCAAAGTATATAATGCAAATTGTCCAGACGCCGAAACTCCAGAAAGAATACGGAAATTGTTTGTACGGTAATCTTTTTCAATCTTCGGAATAAGTTCTTTGGAGAGAAAACTTTTAAAGTTTTTTGCCCCTCCACCGCCTATCCAATGAGATGACCAGTCGGTTTGTGTAAAATCTCTTATCCGAACTGTGCTGGTAATTGCAACAACTATTAATTCCGGGATTTCTCCCGATGAGGAAAGAAAACTAACTGAACCAGTTGAATGTAAAAAATTAGACTGACCATCAAGAACAAAAAGAACCGGATAGTTTCGATCCAAAGCCCACTGATAACTCTCGGGCAAATAAATTTGATAATCGCGGTCTTCATTAAGAATTTTTGAGTAAATGACTTTCTTTTGTCCTACGACTATTTGGGCTTGACTAAAACTAATATTAATCAAAAGAATAAATACCATAAGCAATGTATTTTTGTATAACATCCTTTTCCCTTATAATAAATTTAGAGCCCAAACGACGTTGCGCCTAACTCGCCACCCAAAACAAGGAAGCCAATTAAAGCGCAACAGATAAATATTTAGCCGAAGGTGCGTAACTTGTTTTCATACGCACCGAAGGCAAGTTAATTAATTTATTAGAACACTCTGAACAAAATGCCAAACAAAAACCAAACGCCAAAAATTATAAATCCGCCAAACTAAAATGGCGGTCGGCGTTAATGCGCTAGTTAGGAGGCTTACCATAAAATTTATTTTATAAAAAAAATAACCATTTATTTTAAATTGTTTTTGATTTAAATAATTTTTCGAATAAGGATACAAACAAATAACTTAACGCAATCCAAATAGATAAATCAATCAGAAGTCCAATAAAAAAATTAAATTGCTGAAAAGGATTGAAATTAAATAACCAATAGATTGCTTTAGAAACTAAGTAAGCAAAAATAAATGAACTAAAATATTTCATAACATTACCGCAGCCTTTCCCAAAATATTATAGCCGCCTAATTATTAATTATACTGCACTAAATTATTAGTTAAGGAACATAGATATGTGTGCAGTCTGTTCGCATTCGTAAAGATTCATATCTATAATTCAGTTTATCGCGACCCGACTTAAATTATTAAATCCCCTCTATTGCCTTATTAAAAGGAAGGCTAAATAAGTACAACAAAGTTTAATCAACATTGTAGATATAACTTAGCAATTCGCAGAGTTAACTTCAATTATTTTTTATTTGTAATGTTGGAAAGAAAAGAATCTTGTCATCAATGTTTCAGCGCTTAGTTTCCATTTCCATTTAAAACGAATAGAGCTATCCTTTGACAATTAAAAACTTTTGCTGATTAAAAAACATTGATTTGAGTCACAAATAAGCAGTAAACAATATTTAATTAAACAATATTCAGTTCAATATTTATTAGATTTGCTGTTGTAAAAAAATCAGTCATTTAATAATTAGTTTTGAGTAAAATAAAGACCGCTCATCCAAACTTTTTATAAATAATATTCCTAATCACATTAAATTTGTAAATATAATTTTTGATTCTTATTCCTGTAATAATTGAAGAGATTTAAATGAAACGAAAAATTTTGCTGTATCCTTTCAGCTTTTTCAAAATATTAACTTTTATAATGATTTATTCAACCACCTCTTTCGCACAATCAAATGTTTATACTTTAGATCAAGCAATTTCTAAAGCATTAGCTAACAACCGTGATATAAATATTTCCGTAATGAATGTTAAAAAATCAGGTGCCGCAGTTAATGAGGCGTTTGGATATGCTTTGCCAGGCTTAAATCTTTCAGGAAGTTTTTCTCACTTTTTGAAAAAACCTAAAATGTCCTTTCCGGATTTTGGCACATTACTTCAGAATGCTACTTACTCAATTTTATTTGATGAAAATTTATTACCAAGGGATGACAATAAGTTCAAACCAGTTAATAGTATACTGCAATCATTTGCACAGGCGAATAATTTTTCCACAGATTTAACACTCACTCAAACTTTGTTCAGCTCAGCAGTATTTAAAGGAATCGGTGCATCAAAAATTTATAATGATCTTGCTAAATCAGAATTGGATAATACAGTATCTAAAACTGTTCTATCTGTTCAGAAAGCATTTTACGGTGTGCTTTTATCCAAAGAGGTTTTAAAAATAACTCAAGCAAGTTTTGATAACGCACAGGAAAATCTGAATAATGTAAAAGCATTATACAAACAAGGAATGGTTTCTGAGTTTGATATGCTTCAGGCAGAAGTTCAGGTTGAAAATATCAGACCGCTTGTAATGCAAATTGAAAATGTTCTTGCATCTGCAAAGGATGGATTAAAAATTTTACTCGGTGTTGATCAAACTGAAAATGTTGATGTAGAAGGTGAATTTGTTTATCAGCCTTCTGAAATACCGGATGAAAATGATTTAATAAACGAAGCTCTTACTTCAAACTTTGATTTAAAAAGTCTTGATCTTAAAAAACAAGTTGACGAAGCTTTTATCCAATTAGATGTATCAGAATATTGGCCAACGCTGGCAGCATTTGGTCAGTACTCATACGCAGGTTCTTCTGAAAATTGGGCTTTTAAAACTTATGCCTCAGCTACTGTGGGATTAAGCTTATCCATGAATCTTTGGCAGGGCAACCGAACAAAACACGCAGTTGAACAATCAACTATTTCTTTCAACCAAACTGAAGAACAGTTTAATCAGTTAAAAGATTTTACTGTCTTAAATGTTAAATCAAAATTACAGGAACTAAAAAGAGTTCAGGCTTTGCTCGAAGTTCAAAATAGAACTGTTGAAGTTGCTGAACGTGCTTATCAAATTGCCAAAGTGCGTTATAAAGAAGGTGCCGGAAGTCAACTTGAACTTCAAAATGCGGATCAGGCACTTAAGCAAGCACGATTAAACAGGATTCAATCTATTCATTCATATCTAATAACTAAATATGAGCTCGATCAAATTTTGGGAAGAACTGATTCTAATTATTTCTCAAATTTCAATCAAATAAAAGATTAAAGTTTTAAATTATTTTGTTAACAGGAGAATCATTTTTATATGAAACATTTATTAGAAAACACGTTTAAGGTTTTAGTTTTATCGGGACTAATTTTTTCAGTCGCGATAATTCAATCTTGCGGCAAAAAAACTCAGGAGAATCCTCAAACAGATAAAACAAAATTTACAGATACAATATCAGTCGAAGCTGCTAAAGTTGAATCAAGAGAATTATCATTATCCAAATCTTTTTCCGGAACATTAGAAGGAGAAGAACAGGCAAATATAATTTCTAAAATTCCGGAAAGAATTATGCAGATAAATGTAAAAGTCGGTGATTATGTATCTGCGGAAAAAGTTTTATTCGTATTGGACAAAGGAGGCGCATCATCACAGTTTTATCAAGCTCAAGCAGCTTATCTTAATGCGCAAAAGAATTTTGAAAGGATGCAAAACTTATTAAAGGAAGGTGCAGTTTCTCAGCAGGCATTTGATGGGACACAAACACAATATGATGTTGCAAAAGCTAATTTTGAGGCTGCAAAAAGTACAGTTGAAATAACTTCTCCG
The DNA here is from genome assembly GCA_037444745.1 of Ignavibacteriales bacterium. Taxonomy (GTDB): domain Bacteria; phylum Bacteroidota; class Ignavibacteria; order Ignavibacteriales; family Ignavibacteriaceae; genus IGN3. The sequence goes on along the minus strand of JBBILT010000007.1, from coordinate 66,888 downwards.
TTATCCGGTGTTGTTACGGCCATTAACGTTAACATTGGCGATATTGCAAATCCTGCAATCGTTTTGGCAACCGTTGCCAACATAAGCAGAATGAAATCGGTTTTTAGCGTTGGTGAAGGTGATATCCCAAGTTTTTATGTGGGGCAATCAGCAGAAATTTTTTCAGAGATAAATCCTGACATAATTCAAACCGGGAAAATTTTTCAGCTTTCAAAATCTGCAAGCATTCAATCACGTACCTTTGAAATACGAGCGGTGTTTACGAACACAAAAGATAAATGGTTTAAACCCGGGATGTTCTGCCGCGTTACAGTAAATATGAAAACTAAAAATGGTGCTTTAGCTATTCCTATGGCTGCAGTCGTAAATAATAATAACAGCAGCGGAGTTTTTTTAATTACTGATAACAAAGTATCATTTAAACAAATTACAACGGGAATGACAGATGGAAAGTATGTCGAAGTACTATCAGGCTTAAGTTTAAGTGATAAGATTGTAACGTTGGGAATGAACAATCTTAAAGATGGTTCAGTTGTAATTGTTTCAAATAATTAATTGAAATAAATAATAAAAGAAATTCGGATTGAAAAATGAAATTAGCTGATGTTTCAATTAGGCGCCCTGTTTTTGCCACAATGATGATTATGTCTTTGATTGTGCTTGGACTTTTTTCTTACCTGAAATTAAATGTTGATCTTTATCCTGATGTTGATATTCCATACGTGGTTATTACAACGGTGTTACCCGGTGCGGGACCTGAACAAATAGAAACCGATGTAACAAAAATAATTGAAGATGCGGTTAACCCTGTTGAAGGTGTGGATTTTATACAATCAACATCACAAGAAAACGTATCATTGGTTGTGATTGCTTTTAAGTTAGAGATAAATGGAAAAGATGCTGCACAAAATGTTAGAGAGAAAATCGCAGCAATACGTGCAAAACTTCCAACTGACATTGAAGATCCTGTAATCCAGCGTTACGATCCTGCAAGCTTACCGATAATTTATTTAACTGTATCCGGTAATAAGTCTGATAAAGATATAACAACCCTAACAAAAGATGTTGTTAAAAAGAGATTAGAAAATATTCCCGGTGTTGGTGCCGTTGAACTTGTAGGCGGAGCTGAAAGAGAAATACAAATTGAAGTTGATGCGGCACGATTACGCGCTTACAATATTTCAATCCAGGATGTGATAATGAATGTTGGCGCACAAAATGTTGAAATACCCGGCGGTAATGTTACAGAAGGTTCTCGCCAGCTTCTTGTAAGAACGATGGGCAAATATAAAAATGTAGAGGATTTTAAAAAAGTAATTGTTGCAACGCCAAATGGTAAACCAGTTTATTTATCTAATGTTGCAAATGTTGTTGATGGTACAATTGAACAGAAAAGTTTAACTCGTGTTAATGGTAAAATTGCAGTTGGTTTAAATATCATTAAACAATCCGGAAGCAATACAGTAAAAGTTGCAACTGATGTTAACAAGCAGATTCAAAAAATAAAAAACGAATTACCTAAGGATGTAGAAATAGGTATTGCACAAGACAATAGTATTTTTATCAAAGATTCTATTAACGATGTATTGTTTGATATTCTTTATGGAGGATTTCTTGCTGTAATTGTAATTTATTTGTTCCTCGCAAACTTCCGTGCAACTGTAATCAGCGGATTAGCTCTGCCAACATCCATTATAGCCAGTTTCATAATAATGTTTGCACTTAACTTTACGCTTAATATGATGTCGCTGCTTGCCTTATCTCTTGCGGTTGGATTGCTTATTGATGATGCCATAGTTGTGATTGAAAATATTTATAGACACATGTCACAAGGTGAAACTCCAATGGAAGCAGCAAAATCTGCAAGTGAAGAAATTGGACTTGCGGTAATGGCAACTACATTTACAATTGTTGCAGTGTTCGTTCCGGTTGCTTTTATGCCCGGCATAGTAGGCAGGTTTTTTTATGAATTCGGAATCACGATTTCGGTTGCAGTTTTAGTTTCATTATTTGTTGCATTCACTTTAACACCAATGCTTTCATCAAAATGGCTGCATAGGGAAGATGAAGCCTTATCAAAAGAAGGAAACATTCGCAATAAAATACTTTATTATTTCAATCATGCGTTTGAATTATTAAATGGTAAATACGAAAAATCTTTACGATGGTCTTTAACTCATAGAAAAACAATTGTGTTTGGATCAATTGCAATTTTTATTGGAAGTTTTATGATTATGAGAATGCTCGGCTCTCAATTTTTTCCCGAAAGTGACCAAAGCACATTTAATTTAGTTGTAAACGCATCACCCGGAAGTTCATTACAGCAAACTAGTTCAATCTGCGAAAAAGTCGAATCTAAATTGCGGGCATTTCCAGAAGTAACAACCGTGCTTACTACAATTGGCTCGGGCAATAATCCTGTTACATTTGCAAACATACTTGTAAAACTTCTTCCCACTCACGATCGTAAAAGATCTGATAAAGAAATTATAAGAAAAATACGTGAAGAAATTAAATATCTTGCCGGAGCAAATATCAGTATCAGAACGCAAGGTGGACCGGGCGGAAATGAAAAACCTGTTACACTTAGTATTCGTGGGGATAATTTATCTAAACTTCAAACTATCGCTGATAAAGTTGAGAATATTGTTAAATCAACTCCCGGTGCTGTTGATATCGAAAACAGTTTAGAAATTTCTAAACCAGAATTAAGAATTAATATTGACAGAGAAAAAGCATCTGACCTTGGAATCAATCCGTTTTTAATTGCATCAACTATAAGATCAATGGTAGATGGTTATGTTGCAACTAAGTTTCAGCAAGGTGAGGACCAGATTGATGTAAGAGTTAGACTGAAAAAAGAAAATAGATCGAATTTAAATGATCTTGAATTGCTTACAGTAAAAAGTAATAAAAAAATTGCCGGGCAGGATTTTCTAATTCCCATTAGTGATGCTTCTACAATTACACAAGGTGCGGGACCATCAAAGATAAATCGCTACAAACGTCAAAAAGAAATCCGTGTTGATGCAAATCTTGATAAAAGATTTTTAGGAGTAGTGCTTGGTGATATTACAAAAGAAACTTCTAAACTTAATCTTGAGCCGGGATATTCAATTAATGTTATCGGGCAAGGGCAAACACAGGAAGAATCATTTGGAAACATTTTATTATCATTAATGCTTGCAATTGTATTTGTGTACATTGTTCTTGCCGCACAGTTTGATAGTTTCATTCACCCATTTTCAATTATGCTTGCGCTTCCAATGTCAATTATCGGCGCCGTGATAATGCTTTTAATCTTTAAAAGTTCAGTTTCAGTAATGTCCTTAATCGGAATAATTATGTTGATGGGTTTGGTTACTAAAAATGGAATTCTTCTTGTTGATTTCACAAATGTTTTACGTGAACGTGGAATGTCAAGATTTGATGCATTGGTAAAAGCAGGCCCAACAAGATTACGCCCAATTTTGATGACAACATTTGCAATGATATTTGGAATGGTTCCTGTTGCATTAGCACTTGGTGAAGGCGCTGAATTTAGAGCACCGATGGGACAAGCAGTTATCGGTGGTTTGATTACCTCTACACTTCTAACATTGTTTATCGTTCCAGTTGTATATTCAATTCTTGATGATCTTGGAACATTTAGTTTTTCCGGTTTCTTTAAAAAGGTATTTTCAAAAAACAAAAAAAGTAATTGAGATTTAAAATGAAGCTTGCATTTTTAGTTTACCACGATATTCTTGATGATCGTGTAACAAAAGCATTAAAAGAACTTGAAATAGATTTTTACACAGAATGGGAAGACGTGAAAGGCAGAGGACATAATACAGATGCACATCTTGGCAACCGTCCCTTCCCCGGCTACAATACTGTACGAATGATTGCTTTTCCGAATGAGGATTTGCTTGAAAAACTTATCAGCAAAATAACCGAATTAAATACAATTGCAGAACGAGATGATGATAAGATAAGATTGTTCCAGGTTCCGTTGGAAAGAATAGTTTAAAAATTTAATCCTACCTCACCCCTGCCCTTCTCCTTGCCAAGGGGAGGGAAAAGAAAGGTGAGGTTATTTTTATTTGAGCACCAACATTTTCTTAATTGATATAAATTCTCCAGCTTGTAGTCTGTAGAAATAAACTCCGCTTGAAAGTTTACTTGCATTCCACGTTATCTCATAAGAACCCGTTGGTTTTTCTTCATTAACTAAAGTTTCTATTTCTTTACCAAGTATGTCATAAACTTTTATTATTACTCTCGATTCGTTTGGAATTGAGTATCTAAAAGTTGTGCTTGGGTTAAAAGGATTAGGATAATTCTGATATAAAATAAATTCTTTGGGTATTTCGGTATCTTCTTCATCAAATACTGCTTCACCAGGGAAAAAATATTCCAATGCAATATCAAGATGTGCACGCCAACTGCCCCAACTATGTCCCTCATTCCATTGATTCCATTTTAACATAGAACCTTTGTTAATCAGTGCATCACGCAATTGGACTGAACTTGTTACAATTGTAGATTCGTAAATTCCCCAATCGATATACCATTCTAAATCTTTTTTTATCCCGCTTATTACTGAATTAAATACACTCATTCCATTTGCCCTATAGGATGGAGAATAAAGTCCAGCAAAACCAAAAGTTTCTGGATGGTTATAACAAATTTGCGTAGTAATTAATCCTCCAAATGAAATGCCGAACATAGCCCTCTGATTAGGATCAGTTTTTGTTCGATATTTCGAATCAATAAAAGGCATAACTTCATTAATTATAAAAGATTCATATTGAACAGTTTTAATATCTGCATATTCAGCATCTCTGTCCACTGGAGGTACAAATATTCCTATCAATGGTTGGATCTGTTTTTTGTCAATCAAGTAATCAAAAATATTTTGAGTCTTTGCAATATTTATAAAATCTCCACCATCGTTAAATAATGCTAAACCATAAGTCTTAGTGCCTTGTGAATTAAAATCAGGGGGAGTGTATATAGTTATATTTCGAGAATTGCCAAGTACTGTACTCTCATACATTGTATCGACCATCGATCCGTGTAATATTTCAGGGTAGTATTTTATTTCAGATGCATCTACGTATTCGGGCATTGCTAGTTCTGAATTATTCCCAAATCCATTCGGACATACACGCGGATTTTTTGGATCGACTATCGAGTTAGAATTATCCAACAAAAATCTGTAATCAATTCTTGCATCCATCTCAAAATTCTGTGCTCTGAACCAGAGATCAGTTCCTGAAATTCTATACATTGGGCTAATATTCTCAATCCAATAGTTTGCATCAGATACAACTGAAATAGAATTCGCTTCACCGCGATAAATAAATATTGCCACACTGTCCTCAACAAATGGTAAAACAGTATTAGCATTCATAAAACTATCAACAATGGTATTTTTCTGAATGGCGGAAGATATTTCGTTCACTTTATTATAGAAAAATTGAAATTTGGGTCCTAAGTTTGATACATTACCTTTTAATGAAATTGATGGGTTTGGATTGAAGTTATCATTATTTGAAATTAAAATTTTATCATTAAAAACTCCAAACGTCATTGGATGAAAATAAACTTTGATGTAAAAAGAATCATTTGGTGTAAGTGTCAATGGAAAGTTTGGTAAATTTAATAATATAAATTCTTCCGCAGTATTAATTATAGAATTAATAACAACCGGCTGCAAGTTCCTATTCTTAATCACAACATTTATCGTATCGCTTGATTGAGCGACACTAATATTTCCGAAATCAATTTGATTAGGATTTAATAATAGTGCCGCGCGCGGCTTTATTCCGTCAAACTCATCCGCACCTATATCCGGCGTTAATATATTTCTTTTATCCCCGTCAATGTCTGTTAAAATATTATCCACCCAAATTCCCCCTGATTCTATTAAAGTTGTAAAAGTACGATCAATATGCATATCATCATTATTGAATTTTGGCATTATTGAAAAACTGTGAAAATCCTTGCCGCCATTTATCTGCCAGTATCCCAAATCTGCAGATGCACCACCAATCACAATTGTACAGTTACTACCAGAATGCGGGCTATATAGATCATTATAGTCGGAATTCAATACTGAAAGTGTGTAAACATCTATCGATGAACCAGTATAAAAGAATTCACTCCTTAGATTGACAAAAATATTATTCTCATCTATAATATTTGAACAATTAGCAAATATGTTCAATGAAGCAGAACCTAAAATATTTGAACCTCTTCCTGTTAAGTAAACAGTGTTATAATAAATTTTTGAGTTATTTTGATACCATAATTGTATTCCAGCAACACTACTATTTGAGGCTGTTGATGCACTTTGAATATCATAAACTATATTATTATAAATTATGTTATTATTTCCATATTGATCTGATTTTAATCCACCGCATAACACAATACCAACACTCTGAGATCCACCTCTCGACTTGATACCATGAACTACATTATTACGTATTATATCACCATTACACCAGTACGAACTAATACCTCTACACAGATTTTCAGAAGAGACACTATTCACAGTTAGATTTTGGATTATATTATTTTCAATAATTGCATTTTGAGATTTTTCTACTCGTATTCCCCAACTAAGAAGACTATCGCTTTCAGAACCAATTATATTGTTTCTTATTATATTACCTTTGATTCTTGCAGTTGCAGCAGCGTAATATGCACTCATCCATATTGCTGTATTACCCTTTTTATAAATATTATTTTGCACAATATTACTGTCCGGTACTTCATTAGAACCAGAAGTGGTATACATCGCAACATTGGCTGAATAATCCAAAAGTCCATCTGTAATAAAAGTAACATTTTGAATTATATTATGGTCTGAATTATTACAAAAGTCTACACAGTCATTTAAATTTAACTGCGGATCATCATAAGCGTGGATAGATAGAGTTGTTTGTCCGGATAAACTTATTCCATCAAGTGTCATATAGCTTACATTATTAAACATAAACACTGTTTTCTGATCACCCTGTATAATAATTTGTTTATCTAAAGCAGGTTTAATAGTAATTCTGCTGTTCGGACTCGACCCTTGAATTGGTCCCTCCAACCTAAAACCAAAAGAATCTGCAGGTACTGTATAAAGTTCATCTATAAGTTCAAGTGTTACTTCGCCAGCAATACCATCCAAACTTAGTTTGTTGAATGCCGAATCAATTGAGGGGAAATAACCATCTTTACCAACTGAATAAATGCCGGCAGGAAGCGGGTTTAGAACAGCTTTAAACATTTTGATTGGAACCGCATAGCCTTTGACCGATTCATATCTTCCAATCCACTGGGCATCTAACTTGTAAGAGAATAACACCATAGAAAGAAAAAACAATTTATGTATTATCTTTCCTCTGATTAACAACTCAATAAAATAAATTAAATTGTAAAAGTTTTTAATCATAAGTGCTATTAGTATGATTGGACATCGTAATTCTTATTAATTAATCAATATATAATTCATAATAAGTCTAATTCGGGAAAGTTCTTCAGATGGCCAACTCGAAACAATAATAGTTAAATGACCTCAATTATTAGCTCTCTCGGAATAAATTTTAATCTATACACTTAATTAGCAATTAATTTTAATAAATTACAAGAAAATTTATTTCACAAACTACCCACTGATAATAAAGATTATTCACTTAGACTTCCTATATAACTTTCAGTAAAATTTGAGTTGAAATCTAAAATTGCATCTCACAAAAAAGCCGGACTAAATCCGGCTTCATCTAAAAAAATAATTGTTACTTTAACCTAAATAAGTTTTAAGTCTGTTACTTCTTTTTGACTCTCTTAATTTTATCAGAGCTTTTTCTTTTATCTGTCTAATTCTTTCTCTTGTAAGATTGAATCTCTCACCAATTTCTTCTAATGTAGCAGAATTATCGGCATCAATTCCAAATGATAATTTAATAACGTTTGCTTCCCTCTCTGTAAGAAAACGCAGAGCATTTTTAATTTCGTTCTTTAATGATTCATTCAATAAATCTCTATCGGGTGATGACTCATCGTGATTAGGAAGAACATCCATTAAACTATTTTTATTTTCATCACCTGCTTTAAGCGGTGCATCCATTGAAATTTGTCGTCCGGAAATCTGAAGTGCATAAGCAACTTCATCGGATGTCATTTCAAGAAATTTGGATAACTCTTCAGTAGTAGGTTTTCTTTCAAATTCCTGTTCCAGATTTCTATATGCTTTGCTAATTTTAGAAAGATCTCCAACTCTATTTAACGGTAAACGCACAACTCTTGATTGATCTGCAACTGCTTGCATAATCCCTTGTCTTACCCACCAAACTGCGTAGGAAATAAATTTAAACCCGCGTGTTTCATCAAATCTTTGAGCAGCTTTTATCAAACCGATATTTCCTTCATTAATTAAATCACCAAGTGAAAGACCTTGATTTTGAAATTGCTTGGCAACAGAAACCACAAATCTTAAATTTGCTTTAACCAATTGCTCTTGTGCTCTTAAATCACCAGCTTTAATTTTTAGTGCAAGTTCTATTTCCTGCTCTGCAGTTATAAGATCAACTTTACTGATTTCCAGAAAATACTGATCAAGAGATTTGCTCTCACGGTTCGTAAATTGTTTTGTTATTTTCAATTTTTTTATTTACCTATTTAAAGTTAAGCGAAAGGGTAACCGACTGGAGAATTTATAACGGCAAGAAAAATATAACCGTAAAAATTGCGATGGTACTATACAAATTTTAAAGGTGTAAAGAAAGTCAAAAAAAATTTTAATTATTCATGTAATGAAGATAATATGATGATTTTATCGTTAAACCGATCATCAATCTGTTTGAAGGTTAATAATTAAACAATTATCTAATCGTGAAAATTATTTTGTGAAATTATATCAGCTTCTGAAATGAATTTTACTTTAGATTAATTCCAGACTCTTTATCAAAGAAATAAATTTTATCAACTTGCAAATAGAGTTTAGCTTTACTTCCGTGAGATAAAATTTCCGCAGTACGTAATCTTGAAATGAATTGAACACCATCTAATTGAAAATAAACGAATGCCTCATTCCCCATTGGCTCAACAACTTCAACATTTACTTCAAATGGTATTAAGCTGTCCCCGGAATTTTCTATCACAATATTTTCAGGACGAATTCCAATAACAATTTCTTTACCTAAATATAAATTTAATAATCCTGTTTGATATTTGGTTAATTCAAATTCAATCACTCCGCCACTACTCTTAAAATGCAGCTGATTCTCTTTATAAATTTTTCCGGTCAAAAAATTCATTGCGGGACTTCCAATAAACCCTGCAACAAAATGATTAATAGGCTTATTATATAAGTTAAGCGGAGTTTCAACCTGATTAATAATTCCGTCTTTCATAATTACAATCCTATCCCCCATTGTCATTGCTTCGGTTTGATCGTGAGTAACATAAATCATTGTTGCGCCAAGCTGCTTGTGGAGTTTAGATATTTCTGTTCTCATCTGCACCCTTAACTTTGCATCAAGATTGCTTAATGGTTCATCAAACAAAAATACTTTTGGCTTGCGCACGATTGCTCTGCCAACTGCAACACGTTGCCGCTGTCCACCAGAAAGTGCTTTTGGTTTTCTATCAAGATAATTTTCTAATCCAAGAATTTTAGCCGCTTCATTAACTCTAACTTGTATTTCTTTTTTATCAAACTTTTTAAGTTTTAATCCAAACGCCATATTTTCAAAAACAGTCATATGCGGATAAAGTGCATAGTTTTGAAAAACCATTGCAATGTCGCGATCTTTTGGGGGAAGATTATTTACAAGTTTTCCATCAATATAAATCTCGCCGCTTGTAATTTCTTCAAGTCCGGCAATCATTCTTAAAGTTGTTGTCTTTCCACATCCTGATGGACCAACCAGAACAACAAACTCTTTATCATTAACGACAAAGTTTGCATCTGTAACAACTTTGTTTCCACCATCATAAATTTTTGTAACGTTCTTTAGTATTACTTCAGCCATAATTTTTCCAAAATCTTAGTTGTAAATTATTTTTTAAACAATACAAATTATTCCTTAACGCTTCCCATCATAATCCCTTTGATATAATATTTCTGCAATACAAGAAAAACAATAATTACCGGAATAATTGTAACTACTGATCCAGCCATCATTAACTCTGGATCTTTTGTATGCTCAAGCATAAGATTAGCGAGAGAAACAGGTAGTGTATACATTGAATCATCTGTTAATGCGATTAGCGGCCAGAGAAAATCATTCCACGTACCCATAAAAGAAAAGATAGCAAGCGTAACCAATATCGGAATTGCTAATGGCAGAATTATTTTTCTGTAAATCTGGAAGTCTGTTGCACCATCCATTCGTGCGGCTTCAATTAAGCTGTCAGGAATTGCAAGACAGTACTGCCTAATTAAAAATATTCCAAAAATATTTGCCATGCCCGGGATAATTATTGCCATATATGTGTTTATCAACCCCATTGACTTAAGCATTAGAAATAGTGGAAGCATGGTAACCTGGCTTGGGATTATCATTGAACTTAATAAAAGATTAAAAAGAAATTTCTTTCCGGCAAATCTGTACTTTGCAAAAGCATATCCCGCCATTGAATTAAATAACAACGAGACCAGTGTAACTGACAATGATAAGAAAAGACTGTTGAAGAAATTTTGTGATACATTTAATCTTTGAAATAAAGTTTGATATTGAATTAATGTAAAGGGATCAGGTAAAAAGATTGGCGGAAATACACTTGCTTTCCCATCATACATTAAAGATGCGCCGATCATCCAAAGAAATGGCACGAGCGTTATAATCGATGTTATAATTAAAAAACTATATAGTATAATTTTTTTTATCATTCTGAGCTCTTCTGAATTTTAAGTTGAACTATTGTCCCGAGCATAATGATAAAGAAAAGTACAAATGCGATGGAAGCTGAGTAACCCATATTCCACCAGCGGAAACCTTCCTGATACATAAACTGCACTATGCTAAGTGTGCTGTTCAGAGGTCCGCCTTGCGTCATTATGTAGGGTTCGGCAAACAATTGGAAATATCCAATCATTGTAATTATAGAAATAAAAATTGTTGTCGGTGCCAGCATTGGAAGTGAAATAGATTTAAATTTTTGCCAGCCGCTTGCGCCTTCAATTGATGCGGCTTCATACAAATCTTCAGGAATATTTTGTAAGCCCGCAATAAAGATTATCATATTGTATCCAAAATTTTTCCAGACAGACATTAACACAATTGCAGGCATTGCAGTTGATGGCTCGCCAAGCCAATCAATCGGGGCGATACCGATTAAACTTAGAATGTAATTAATTATTCCAAACTTTGGATGATAGATAAAACGCCAAACTATAGCTACCGCCACAAGCGTAGTAACAACAGGGATAAAATAACTTAATCTAAAAATTGATTTATATTTTACTAATTTAGAATTAAGCAAAAGGGCTGCGCCAAGTGACACAGCTATAGATAATGGTCCCGCTATTATTACAAAATAGAAAGTATTTTTTAAGGCAGTATAAAAAAGCGGATCATCAAAAAGTTTTACATAATTATTAAAGCCAATAAATCTAACAGTACTAAAATCTCCGAGTGCGTAAATATCAAAATCCGTAAAGCTTATTATAAATGCTGCGATGACTGGTATAAAGAAAAAAATAAAAATTGCACTAAGTGCTGGCGCAAGAAAAAAGTAAGCTACTTTTATATAAGTTTTATTTTTCATACTTAAAGTATTTCAATTGCCTTATTCTTTTCTCTTTTCTTCAACTATCCATCTTCTTTTTTCTAAAATTCTATCTACGTCTTTATCCAGATTCTTCAAAGCATCGTCAACACTCATAACTCCCCTTGCTGCAAGCTCTGCATATTGCTGAACTTTTGAAAACGCAATTTGTTCCCACTCGGGAATTTTTGGTGTTGCTCGCACATTCATAAACTGCAAATAAAATGCCTGCATATAAGGATCGTTTTTTAGAAGAGAATCTTGCCATGCTTCTTTATTTGCTGGCAGATTATTTAACAATTTATAAAATTCCAATTGAGTTTTAGGTTGTGAAAGATATTCAAAAAATTTCCACACTTCTTTTTTGAATTTAGAATCTTTAAAGATCACCAAACTTGACCCGCCTGCTAATGAAACACCGGGATACTCATTTGCATAACCGGGCATCGGAGCCGTCATCCATTTATCGGTAAGATTTCCTTTCATCCACTTTTTAAATTCCGGAATATTCCAGGGACCGGAGATGTACATTGAAAAATACTCTTCGGCAAATGCCTGATAAACATTTGTAACTTGTGAAATTCCGATGGGTGCAAGATTTTGTTTATGAAAATCTGTTAAAAACTTAAATGCTTCTTTAAACTGCTTGCCGCTAAAATCTCCTTGTGTATTTTCGTCTTTTAATAAAGATGAACCCGCCTCCATTCCGAACATTACAAATGGCGCCCATTCATTTGTAGGAAGATAGATTGCGTATTTTTCTTTTCCAGGATAAAGCGATTTTATTTTTTTTGAAAGATCGTAAAGTTCAGCCCAGGTTTTAGGTGAATTTTTATAGCCGGCTTTTTCAAAAACATCTTTTCTGTAAAACATTACTCTTGTATCAACATACCATGGAATACCAAAAACTTTTTCATCAATAACATTAGTTTCCCAAATACCCTTAAAATATTTGTCATTATTAATCTGTTCAGATGTCTTGATGTATTCATCAAGCGGGATGATAGCATTAAGAGCAGCAAACTGTGGAATCCATGTATTACCAAGCTGGCAGGCATCGGGAGTGTTATCACTTGCAAAAGCTGTTACTAATTTTTCCTGCGCTGCTGTCCAAGGAATTTGCTGAACTTTTATTTTAATTCCGGGATTTTGCTTTTCAAATTCAGGAACAAGTTTAGTAACATATTCCGCTTCGGCGCCCATCGCCCAAAATCTAATAGTTTTTTTCTCATCATTATTATTTGAGCATGAAGTAAAAAGAAAAACAAAGGCAGCAATCAACATTAAAAATATTTGGGCAGATAATTTCATTTTTTTATTTCTGTAAAATCATTTTACCTGAAAGATATTTATCAATTGTACTAATTCTATAAATATAAATTCCTGAACTGACAGATTTATTTTCATTATTCAGACCGTTCCAGACTATTTTATTTTCACCGGCAGACATCTCACCATTATAAAGTTCAGTTACTTTTTCACCAAGTATATTATAAACACTTAAGTTTACAACCGTATTGAATGGAATTATAAAACTAATTGTTGTGCCGGGATTGAAAGGATTCGGGTAGTTGTAATTCAACCGGAAATTTAATTCCGCTGTTAAAACCATTTCATTTACATCAACTAGAATGGGAAAAACCTTTTGTGACATTCTCTCAAATAATATTTGGTGACCAGCATTATTAAGATGAATACCATCACCCGAATTATATTCTGGCTTAATGAAACCATTAGTTTGTGACAGACCATTCCAAAAATCCACAACAACATTACTATATCTTGTAAATGAAGAATCTACCATACCTAAAAGTAAATTCAATTGAGTGGAGTTAGTAAAATTTCGTGGTTGAGGAGATGTAATAAAAATATCAACATTGTTTCTTGAAGCGATTGAGATCAGTGTATCATAGTTCCTTATTTGTTCTGATAGTACATAATAATTTGCAGCATCATTAGATGGAAGGTTTACTAAAAACATTACTGGATTAAATGATAAACCATAAGTTATATTATTGTACTGTTTAGGCAGCGGTCTGCCGTTAGGCGGATTGAATCCTGTCGGCATTACATCATAAGTGGTATAGCCGCCGACTGCAAGATTCATTACTTTGTAGGTCGAATCCAGCAGCTGCAAATTTTTTCTAAACTTATTTACCCAGGAACTATCAATCGGGTTAGCACCGGTACCCGCAGCAGTTGATGAACCTAAAACAACAACAAATTTATATTGATTATTATCATTACCTGTCATTTTAATATCATCGATCAACAAAGTGTGTTGTTGGTTATCTGCTAATCTCTGCCCTAAATAAATTGTTTTAATTCTTGTTAGATCTGCGCTGCCTGGATTATTAATAAATCTTTGTACCGGTATTTTGATATTAATCCATTGTGCGGATGGAATATCTCCTTGAAATTCTGATAAGTTAATTTTAAGTGATTTCTGATTTGATAAATCTTCAACATAAATAACCGGTAATAATGAATCTGAAATTGCAATAGACGAATAAACCCAAAATGAAAGTGAATCCATAATTGTTATATCCCTGCCGGGCCATCCGGGAGCAGCAATAGCAGCACCCCAATCTCCATTGCTTACAGATTTCCACTGCAACTTTAAAGTATTTGTCCCTGAATGAAATGTCGTAATATCTACAGGAAATTTGTTTGTATTAACTCTTAAAAGTTCGCTGGGAGAAGTTTGAAACAAATAGCTTGGATCGTAATAGGTTTGATTATCACTATTTGAGAAAAAAATATATTCTTGTGCAATTAAATTGTTTGCATAGAAAAATAAATAAATGATGAGAACGATAATTCGCTTAATCACAATAATAATCCTACTTTGTTAATACCATTTTGCCTGTTAAAAAATTATCAGCCGATTTAATCTGATAAAAATATATCCCTGAACTCACTGATCTTCCAAGTTGATCATCACCATTCCATTTTATCTCATTAAATCCAGCCGGTAATTGTTCTTCTGTTATCTCTTTAACAACTTGTCCTAAATTATTGTAAACAGTGAAATGGATATTTTGAGATTTAGGAAGACTAAAAACAATATTTGTGATTGGATTAAATGGATTTGGATAATTTCCTATTATTCTAAAATCTGAAATTACTGGATTTTCATCCTTCACATCTGTCGTTGAATCCGGCACAAATCCTATAGAATTAAGCATCGGTTGAATTTCTGGATTAGCCATAAATTTATTCCATAATAATCCACTTCTATAATTTTCGATCATAACAATTATTGGACCTTGATCAATTGCAAGATAGCTTGTAGCATACCAATTTGAAGTCGGATTAAAAGCATCCTTAAATCCATATTCTCCCCAGACATTTGTGCCATAAGTTCTGTAGAGATACTTAATTACTTCAAGTGATTCTTGTGGGGTATAAGGTAATGATGACAATGCTGCCGATGGAGTAATTGTCCCATTATCATTTGTTGGCTCATGAACCCGATAACCAGTTGGATCATCGCTTGCAGTTAATCCCCAGCAACTTGCATTGTATCCTGTGTAACTATTTGGATTAGCAATACTATACTGTCTATGGATTATTGAAATATTTTTAGCATTATTAAAATAATTGCAATAAATATCTTTTTTATTCCTGGGATCAAAACCAAGGAAAGAATAATGTTGAAAAAATAAGGGACCTCCATAATCCCAGCCCACCCAAATTCTATATCCATAAAAACTTTTTGAATTTTTGTAATAAGTGGAAGCTGCCCATCCATTATGAAATAAACTTGCTGGCACACCATGAGTTGTTGATGCAATTCCCAGCAAATATACAATCATTGCTTCATTTGGTCCTTGCACAGTCATATTCATTTGCCAACCATAATTTGGAGACCAATGCCAATACAGATAATTACTTGTTGGATATCTTCTGTACCAATCCCACTCTACACCATTAATTATTTGTGTTGAAATATTTCTAATTATTTCTTCATCTGAATTTTGTTGATCAAAATATTGTCGAACTGTTAATAATCCTTGTATCATGTATGCAGTTTCAACTAAATCACCACCATCATCTAAAGTGCCAAAGGGAATAACTTTACCAGTAGTTCCATTTAACCAATGCGAAAATGCACCGTGGAATTTATCAGCTTTATTGTTTAAGAAATTTAGAATCTTCAAAATCCGCTCAACACCTTGCTGCCTTGAAATAAATCCTCTATCAATACCAACAAGTAATGCCATAATGCCAAATCCAGATCCCCCAATTGTTACTGTCTCACCGGATCCTAATCTTTCTCTTGATAAGCCGGATACGGGATGGGCGTAATCATAAAAATATCTAAACGTAGCTCTTTGAACCATTTCAAGAAATTCTTCATCACTCAAAGTATGAGTAATCGCATAAGCACTATCACTTAAAGGGGATTCATTTCCGCTGGAATCATAAGCACTTACTTTAACCGTGTATGGAATACCAATGTAATTGATATTTATTATATAATAACTTTTAAGATTGCTTACACTTGTGAAATAATTATAGTTCTGTCCGCTTTTTATATAAATTTTGTAACCAGCCACATCCGGCTCAGAGTTGTTGTACCATTCAATATCAACATGTTTCTCATAACCCAATGCCTGAACGCCTTGTGGTGCGGCTGGCGGAGTGAGATCTTGAGCTAAAACATTTGCTGAATAAATTAAAAGTAAGCCGAGTAATTTATTTTTCATTAAGATTCTTTCCTGTTAAAATTTTACTATTCTTTTTTCTTAATAACTTTATATGAAAAAGGATTTAAAGTTGTTTCTTTTCCGTTAAACTTAAAAGTTTTTTTCTGATTATGATAGTTCAATAAAAAAGTATATGAAACCTTTTCTGACTTTCTGATAACAAATTGTATATCGGGATCAGAAACTTTTGCTTCTCTTTTTATTTTATCAGCCGAAATTATTTTTTCGTACAAGTGTAAATGTTCATCACTCGTGTATCCGAATGCGTAACCCAGAATTGTGGCTGTGCCTTTACCAATTTTCTTTTTGATTCCGCAAACTTCATTCTGATTTGTTGTTGATAGTGTTTCGGCATTTATTGAATCATAAATTTGTTTACTTCTAAAAATTGTAAATACATCTTCAATTCCGAATGCTATAACTTTATTTGAACTTTCAGAAATTCTAAAATTAATATCCAAACCATCTTTTAAGGTTGAACAAGGATTCAGATATAAATCTAATGTTGGAATTGCCGGGTAGATTATTAAGTGCCCGCCTTTATTAACAAATTCTACTAAAATATTTTGAGTATCGGGATCCATGAATTCCGTTGTAACAACCCATAGTTGTTTGTACTTAAGTAAAGCATCTACATTAGTCGTTTCTAAATCTTTAATATCATAATTAAAATTTAAGGTTTGAAGTCCGCGCAGTAATCCATTAAAAAATATTTCTTCACGAATAAATCTTGGATCATATTGGAGCCCTAATTTTTCAACATCAAGCCGTTTTTCTTTCAGCAATTGGGATGTTGTGAGTTCAGTATAAAAATAAGGTTTATAAAATCCTACACAAATTTCTGATTTAGATTCGCTTAATAAAAAATCTTTCTTTTCTTTATTGATGAGACGATTAACTTTTTTGATTGATTGATACAAGGCTGATTGTTTTGCTTTTGCATCCAACGGAGTTTGATAATAAAAAGTTTTACCGTAAAAACCTTTCCCCTCAGGATTAGTTCCCTGGGAGAACATATAATAATTAAAACTTTTCATTCCGTGAGCAAGTGATGCAAAGTAAAATGCTTCTAAATCGTTCGCATCACTTTTAACATGATGTTCACGTGTGCCGGATTGAAACTCGGCAGCCCAAACAGGAGCGTGCGGCTGCATTGCTTCGAGAATTTTATTGCAGGCTAAATCAGAATGTGCGTTGCGAAAAGAAACAAACTCCGGAATATGATCTAATCCAAAAATAATATCATCGCGTGTTCGCATTATTTCTTCGTAAGTGCTTATGAGCATCGGAAGTTCTGCAGCATTACCGTAAATCCAGCCGGGGATGTTATGAGTGAGCTGAATTTCAATTCCATAGCTTCTGATTTTTTTTGCGAGCGTATCAAGATACGATGCAAAGTAATGACGAAAAAAAAGATGAAAATCATAATAAGCACAATAGCTTTGTTTGTTTTCAATTTTACCAACTGGTGCGGATAATTTTTCGAATGAAGAATAATTTGTTCCGTAAATTTTATTCAATGACTCAACTGATTTGTATTTATCCACTAGAAAGTTTTTGTACATTCTCATTACTGAAGGATTGTAGTCTATTTTCCCTGACAGCCACTGAAATACACCCACCTCATTACAAACCTGCATCATAATAATCGAGCCACCTTTGATATGCTGATAATCAGCAATGATTGGCATAATTTTATCGTACCATAAAAATGTATAATGCAAATACTCGTCAGACAAGTAGGACATCAAGTCATGAGATATAATATTTCCGCTCTCATCCAATGCGTGTGCTTCTTTACTGATTTTTCTTAGCAGCCACTGCGGCAAGCCCTGTCCTTCGTATTCTGCAAGAATGTATGGACCGGGTTTTACTATTAAATCAAGCCCAATCTTTTTACAAAGCTTTATATATTTAATTAAATTCCTTGCCGGATTTGTTTCGCCAGTAAAATCAAACTTCCCTTCTTCAAACTCATGCCAATCCCAGGGAATATAAGTTGATGTTGTATTAGCTCCGGATTTTTTTAATAATACTAAATGCTTCTCCCAAAGCTTTGGATCAAGCCGGAAATAATGAATCTCGCCGGAAATGATAAAGTGCGGTTTTCCGTTTTTAATAAAATATTTTTTTGTTGCGCTGAAACTCATTTAACTAATTTCTGTTTCCTTTAAATTATCTAAGTTGAAATCTGTTAATGCCTTTTTGAACTTTAAACTCTTGTTCGTTAGAATTGCGTATTATTTTTAACAAAAACTCTCCATCGGATTTAACAGTGACATTCAAAGAATCAAGATTAGATTCGGCAACCAAATCGATAAGATGACCGTTAAATCTAAATCTTTCACATCCAGAGCGTTGACTTGAATTAATTTTCCAGATTAATTCATTCTTCGATGCGTCCGGTTTTAACCCTATACCAAGTTCAATGAGAGTGAGAATAGGTGTTACACCGCTAAACCCAACCATATCTTTGACAACCGATGCACCATCCTGATGGTTGCCTTCCATTATAGAATCAGCAGAATAATTCTCCCATATTGTTCCTGTTCTTCTATAAACTTGCGCCATAGCGTCAATATGTTTAAGTGCAATTTCTTCTGCCAATTCAGAATAACCATACTCTTCTAAACCTCTGATAACCATAGTGTTGGTGGCTATCCAGACAGCACCGGACCAGTACCCACCTTGCGGAAAGAACCCTTTTTCGTCTGCGGCAAGAGTTGGAACAGGGTGCAGCCTTCCAAAAGTTTTTGGATTAGTTAACTGCTTGACGAGAATTTCAGCCCTATCCTGTGTGGCAACTTTTGAAATGAGTGTCCAGAAAGCTGCAATAGTTTTGATTGGACAAAAAGTTTGATCAAGAGTTAGATCGAAATAAAATTTCTTATCATCATTCCACATTTTATTATTTATAATCTCTGCAAGCTGATCAGCATCTTCATTAAATTGCTTTGCCTCAGTATCTCTTCCTAAGATTGCAGATATTTCAGATAAATTTCTGGCAAACAGTACCATCTCGGAGGATATATCAATTCCGGTTCCCCCCCGAGTAAGACAAATATTTCTTGGCGAATTATCCATGCTCGCCCAGTCAGTAACGTATAGACCGTTTCCCTGCCGTAAATATTTTTTTAGCGCTTCATAATATTTTATTAATGGTACTCGAACAATTTTCAGCCGTTCTATATCACCTGTCCATTTATAACTTTCCAATTCAGCCCAGGCGAGTATTGGATGATTCAATGCATCTAAAGTTAGGCTTGGATTTGGAACCGGCGCAGATCTACCTTTATAAATTATTTCAACGGTCTTCTGATCGGAATAATCATTAAATCCCCACCGACTAAATAATGGATCATCCTCTTTATTTTCCCACGGCTCGAAATCTATTCCAGTAGTTCTATTTATTTCTCTGCAAATCTCACCCGATGGATGCTGCTTGATATAAAAATTGTCAAGCGACGAAATACCTGGCGTTAATGTATCTGCTATGTTCAGAAACATTGTCATAAAAGCAGTATCCCATAAAAAAATATTTGCATTGAATGCTGCATCTATAAACTGTGATACAAACCCAGAACCAGCAGAAGGTTCATGAAAATTCTTAAATGCGATTTCCCAAGTTTTCCAGTAAGCCTCTACCCACAATGGTTTTTCATCAAATATAGGGTTGGGTAAAACTGATTTCATCTTTTCATACTTCGGCAGAGGATGTTGTTGATAAACTTTTTTTGAGAAGTACATCCCCTGCTCATCTCTTATTTGAGGGATTGAATAGTTACCAAGCAAAGTAAGTAATAATAATAGAATTACAATTTTAGTTTTCATTAATCAATTATAAGTTTAATAAGCAATGACTACCTCCGCAGGAAATTCATTGACATCAATTTCGCTGCTTGTAAAAGATTTTATTTCTTTGCCATTAAGCTCAACATTAAGAGGAAGTTTTGAATGATTTAAATTTTTAATCTTAATTCCATTTTTCGGAAGTTCAACATCTCCATAAATTGAAAAAATATATTTCTCATTTACTTTCTTGATTGAATAAGAAAGTTCGCCAAAATATGTTGGAAGATTTTCAATTGATATTCCATTTGGTGAATCAATCCAATCCTGGTAAAGTGCAGAACCAAGAACAAGCGATGAATCATATTCATTCTCGTACACAAACATAGATCGAATTGCATTTATAAAATCAGACCCCACCCATGTATGGGGCATATCGCCAATATACTTTGGTGCACGATAATCTTTCCAAACAACTTCCGCCCAATGATTCCACCCCTGCGGTCTTTGATCATTCAAAAAGAATTCAATCAGCTCGTGTGCACGTTCAGGTTGATCTAATTGAATGAATGAACCAATCAAACGATTTTCGTAAGGTGTGTAATTAATCCAATCAACTTCGTTATCTCTTCGGCTTTTGAAAAATTCATAATACTTATCAAACGTGTTGTAAATTTGCGGTTTTGGCAAATTAAAAATTTCATTACACGGAGTTAATGCAATGGTTGTTGATGTTGCATCAAAATCGCCGAGTTCAACACTTCCAGGAATATAATTAATCTTTCGTGTCTTCATCGCAAGTTGAAGTGAGTTGTAAAGATTTTGTTTAAGGGTATCGCGTACTTTTTTTATTCTTTCATAAGAATCAGTTTTCCCGAGAATTTTTTGGATCTCTGCTGCGTCTTTCAATCCTTTCATAGTAAAAAAATTATCCCAATAAGAATGCATCGGCTTTGCCGAATAACCTTCGTGACTGATTGATTCGGTTACTAATCCGTAATATGCTCGAACGCTGTCGTTACCGTTTTTAAAGTGATCAGTTGATCTTTGAGCAATGAGCGATTCAATATATTCAACAGCTTTTAAAACATTTTCATTTTTTGATCTGAGGAAAGTTGTATCCTTAGTAAAGTTGAAATATTCCTTTAACAAATAAATCATTTCGCCGTGGCTGTCGTGTTCGGGAACAGGGTCAGGACCTCTAGAATCAACAACGCAAGGTACTTTACCATTTTCATATTGATGAGACGTGTACCATTCTATAAAATCTTTAACTTCATTAACAATTCCAGATTTTAAAAGTGCTGAGGAAGTTAACGAACCGTCTCTAATCCAGCTTCGTTCGTAAGAGCGCGAACCGGGTTGAATTCCAGCTTTGTCTCTGTTAATCAAAATGTAAGTAAGATTCGATTTGTATGTGTTTATTATTCTGTCGGCGGATTTTGGCAAATTAAATTTTATGTGATTTACTTTTGACTTCCAGAAATTGATTGTCTCATCAAGTTTTTGATCAATAACTTCAGCGTTAAGATTTTCATTTATGGATTTTTCATCATAGAACGGAACGGTTAAGTAAATGGTTTTTTCTTCACCCGCCTTCAAATCAAAATCGTATCTCAATACTCCGCTTCCGAGTTCATTTGGATCTATAATGCTTGTGTTTTGAGGAAAGTTATTTTCTCGTAATTGCTCAACAAGATTCCCTTCATCAGAAGATGCTGCACCGAACGAATCATAAACTGTAATTGGCAAAATAACTTTATCATCGTTTACAAAAATTTTTTGATTTACTTCTTTGATGGAATTTATTTTAGAAGCCCCGCCTGTCAGATTTAAGAATTGATAAAAAGGATTAACCTGAAAAGGTCTGATTAGTAAAAATAAATTTCCGGTTTTTGTTGAAGTGGAATTATTGGTAAGTGTGTATTTCAAAAATAATGTTGAGTTTTTATTTGCCTCCCCGTTCGCAAAGGTTTTTATTTTAAGGTTTACTTCATCACATTTCAAATTTACTGATGGAATAGGCAAATAATTTTCTTCAAGCGATTGAGTTGAAGTAACATTACTCCAGTTAAATAATTTATCCTCAATCTTTACCATCGGCTCAATTGAAAATTTGCCTTTATCAACCTCAACCATTCCATCTTCATTTATTAGTGCTTCTTTAACATCATTGTTCACGCCAACAACTGTCCAGTATGAAGCTTGTTCGAAAAAATATCTCGGATAATTTCCCTTCAAAGAATTTTTTGCCGTGTAAATAAGAAAATCATTTTTAGCTAAAGAGTGTTCAATATCCAGAAAAGTTATCTCACTAATTCCGAAATTATTTTCTGAGAGCGTCGAATGAAGATCAAGCATTAAATATTTTGATTGTGATTCTGGAAGATTGACAAAACTTACATCACTTTGGTTTGAAGAAACCGAATAAACTTTTTCCCAATTAATTTTATCATCAGAAGACAAAATATCAAACGACTTAGCCTCATGATTTTTTAACCAATCAATTTTTAACCCGCCAAATTCTCTCTTTGATTTAAAATCAATAATGATTGATTCATGATTTATTCCATGACTTTGCCAATAAGTTTCAGAAGAACCATCAAGAATAAATTCTGGCAAATGCTCATTAGTAAAAGATGATGCTTCTGCATTTGGAAGAGGATAAATATTTGTTTCCGGTGGAAGCGGTTCGAACTTCAAATCATCAATCCATACAGTTCCCTTTCCGCCAACGTAGGATGCAATTGTAAATTCGATTCTATCAATTCGTTTTAATGCATGATCTTCTATTGGTCCCCACGCAAAATTGATGTGTCTTTTCTTTATACGGATTTTCTTCCAGTCTTTCGGGAAATCATAATTCCGATTATTAACCCACCATACATTATTTCCCGTGCTGTCTATAAATTTTATTTCAAAATTGTTAGATGGCGATTCAGCTTTAATATAAAAAGTGAATTCAAAATTATCCGGTAAGTCAATCGGAAAAAGTTTTTGAATGCCGCCGTATCCAGTTCCTATAGTAAAATCATAACTAAACTTTACTGCACTATTGTGTAAGCCAGCGTCGCTTGAAATTGAAAGATTAACTCCATCAGCTTTTATCAAACTCCAGCCGGTTGTCGTTTCAAAATCATCAAGCGTTTTCGATTGAGCGCTTAGCTTATTGTTTCCAAAAAATAGTATGGCTATTGTGAAAATTATTTTCAGGGTTATTTGATTGTTTGGCATTTATAGTTTGTACTTAAAAATCTTGCCACGAATTTCACTAATTAACACGAATTAATTTTTATTTAATGTGTTCAAATCCAAGTCTGTTTAATCCGTCCTGAATTATTGGATCTTTCATCACATAATTCCAAATTAAACCAGTTCTAAAATTTTCGATCATCAAAAGTAATGGACCTTGATCAATGCCGATATATTCTTTGTTGTACCAATTCAATGTTGGATTGAAAGCATCAACATATCCAAATTCTTTCCATAGCTCTTTCCCATACTTTTCGTTGAAGTTTCTTATGGTTGGTAACACGATTTCCGGTGCAAATATGATTGAAGAAATAGAAGCATAAGGTGTAATCGTTCCATCATCAAAATAATTTAAATCAGGTCCGCTTGTACCTCGCGCTGCGTAACCTAAAAATTTTTTGTCATCATAATTATATTTTTCTGTTGGACCATCGCAAGCAGAAAGTCCCCAGCATAGCGAATCATACCCCACCCAATTATATGGATTTTCAATTGCGTATTTTCTTTGCACTAAAGTTGCTCTTCGAGAATTTTCAAAATAATCAATTCCTTTTTCTTTCATATAAGAATCAGTAAGTCCGCGTAAATCTATAAATACTTGAGAAAACTGATGCCCGAATAGCGGCGGGAATGCAGCGTGAGAAAGATTTGGATAGGGCGTCCTCCAATCATAAGAAGCTAACCAAGATTTATATGCAGCTTCGACGTTTTTCATTCCACTTCCTGCAGCAAGGATGTAAAGAAACAAAGCCTCGTTGTAACCATTCCATCCCATAAAATGTAATCCTTTTTCTGGAGTCCATCCCATTGAAATTGTATTTGCATACTCACCTGTTGGAGGCATTTCAAAAAAATCCCAGTCGAGCCTCTTCAAAAGGCTTGCAGCAAGATTACGAATTTCATTTTCTGTTTCGTTCACTTGATTATAATATTTTCTTGCGAAAATAATTCCCATCATTAGTAATCCGGTATCAATCGTAGAGAGTTCACAATTCCACTCGCGAGTGCCGGAATTCATTCTCAAGAAATGATAATAAAATCCTTTATAACCAGTAACATTTGTATCTTCACTCTGCACTGAATTGAAAAAGAATTTTAAAGTATTAAGAGTAATCAGAGCGGCTTTGTCACGAGATATCCAACCGTGTTCAACGCCGACTGCGTATGATGGAAGTGCAAATCCTATTGCAGCGATACTTGCAGGCGCCCAGCTTGCGCTTCTATCTTTCACTAATCCGTTATCCGGATTTGATTCATTTAGAAAATATAGAAATGTCCTATGCTGAATTGAATCTAAAAGTTTGTTGTCATCAGTTGATAGATCGTAATTAATTTTTCCTTTTGATTCAAATGTAAAATAATTTTGCTGCGCCTGACATCCTACAAATAAGAAAATCATGAACACAGAAGTTTTTAAAATATTCATTATCATCATTTTTTTTGTTTTCAATTTTTCATCAGAGAAATACTTCGACATCCACATTATCTTTCCTAACTGGTTTGATTAAGAAGTCTTCAATCTTGTGCCCATCTACCATCATATATTTATTCGACGATTCATTATTCCTTCTCTTAACAACCTTTATCTTATACACCGTTCCTCTAAATAATCTTTTGACAGAAAATCCCTTCCACTCAGCCGGAATGCAAGGATCAATTATTAACCCATCCTTTGCTGCGCGAACTCCAAGTATCCAATCAACAATAACTTTTTGAAACCACGCAGCCGAGCCTGTGTACCACGTCCATCCTCCCATTCCGTAATTTGGTGATTCCGGTCCGTCGATATTACCGGGAGTAACATAAGGTTCTGCGACATATTCATCGGGGTTCATCCCGTTATAAATGGGGCACAAATTTTTAAATGCTGTAAAAGCTAAATCATTTTTTTTGAGTAATGAATATGCCCAAACAGCCCATGCAGCAGCGTGCGTATAAACTCCGCCATTTTCTCTTCTGCCCGGCGCATAGCGAGAAAGATATCCTATCATTTTATCCGGAGTTGAATAAGCCGGACTCAAAAGCAAACATCCATTTTTTTTCAAAAGATGTTTTGTTACCGAGTCCATTGCTTTCTTCTGCTTGTTGTTTTCAGCTATTCCGCTGATAACAGACCACGTTTGTGCGTTGAGATAAATTTTCCCTTCGGGAGAAATTTTACTGCCGACTTTTTTACCATCATCTTTCGTTGCGCGCCAGAACCACTCACCATCCCAGGCATATTTATCGAATGCTTTTTTAAGATCGTCGGCTTTTCGTTTATACCTTTTGTAAAGTTTATCATTTCCGATTTCTTTTGATAATTCTGAGAAACGGCGAAGAACCAAATAGAAAAATTCTGTCAGCCAAATGGATTCACCTTTCATATCTAGTCCAACAGCGCTGAGTCCATCATTCCAATCGCCCGCCCCAATCAGTGTCAATCCTCGTTTACTTAATCTCGTGAGAACTTTTTCAATCGCTGCAACGGAGTGATTAAATAAAGAATCCTTTTTGTTCTTGTTATCATAGTAAGGCTCTCTAGCGGATAGAATTTTATAATCAGCCGTTTCATCAATGTATTGAAGAATCACAAAAGGAAGCCAGAGCAAATCGTCAGTCATTTTAGTTGGTAAACCAGTTTCGGAAATGGGATGCCACCAGTGAAGAACTGTACCATCTTCAAATTGATGGTGTGCGTGCAGACGAATTTGGTCTGCTGTTTTCTTTGGATTGATTGGAAGAAAAACTAAACTATCCTGCAGCTGATCTCTAAATCCAAATGCACCGCTTTGCTGATAATATGCAGAGCGCCCGAATAATCTACCTGCAATTGCTTGATACCGAAGCCATTTATTAACTAATAGATTCATTGCTTTATCTGGAGTTTCGATTACCAAAGTATCAAACATTTTTTGCCAGAACAATTTAACTTCGGTTAATGCCTCATCAACATTCTTTTGTTTTGAAAATTTTATAAGAGACGAGCCGATTGCTGTTTTATTTTTTTTGATTCCAAAAAAGAAATTTAAATTTTTAGTTTTCCCAGGTTCGATATCAATTTCTGTTTTAATCGATCCGATTGAATCATTCCACTTGCCTAATTTTTGACTTAAACTTTTAGATGAAATTCCTGCAGGGTTTTGGATAGAACCATACTGCCCCACAAAAGAATCTTTATCACCTTCATAATCAGATATTTTTTCTGAACAGGAAATAAATCCTAAATATGGGTATTCGATATTCCAGTGTCCACGATCTCCAAGCGGAATTTCCCACAACCTTTTTGCTGCGGTCATACAATTCAGTTGAGAATCGAAATGAGTTTCTAAAAATGTTTTGTGAAATTCTCTGTGATGATCTGAAGATGAGCCGAGACACCATTCAAAATAAGTATAAATTGATATTGATTTTTTTTGGGGCGAATTATTTTCAATGTTAAAATTCCAAATTTCTAATTCTTCATTCAGCGGCACAAAAACAGTTAAAGATATTCTTACTCCTTTATACTCAGAAATAAATTTTGCATAACCAAAACCGTATATTATTTGATAAAAATCCAGCTCCGTTTTTACCGGCATCCAAGTCGGCGACCAGATATCTCCTGTTTCATTATCTTTGAAGTAAAAATATTTACCCCAATTATCCTGCACCAAATCCTGATGCCAGCGATTTAACCTGTTAAACTCTGAATGATCAAGCCAGCTAAACCCGCCCCCCGTTTGTGAAATAACCAAACCATATTTACCGTTGGAGATTACATTAATCCACGGTTTGGGTGTTTTAAAATTTGTAATAAAATATTCATTGCCGTCTGAGGAAAAGTACCCGTACTTTGTTGAAAATTGTTCCATTTATTATTCCAAAAATCTTAACAAGATCCTCTAATAATTAATTCGGTTGGAATTTTAATTAATGTATGAGGTTTGCCATTTGAGCTATTAAGTTTTTCGATTAAAAGATTTGCAGCCGCCTTCCCAACCTCTTCAATTTGAACGCGAACCGTTGTTAATCCTGGATTGATATACTTAGACATAAAAATATCATCAAACCCAATTAAACTAATATCATCGGGTATTTTAACATTAAAATAATTCGCAGCATCATAGCAGCCAAGCGCCATCATATCATTGGCTGCAAAAATTGCTTCAGGTCTTTCAGGTAAACCATATAATTGGATAAAACCGTGATAGCCTGAATCTATTGTATAATTTCCATCAACAATAAAAGATTTATTTATGCTAACACCATTTTTTTTGCAGGCATCAATAAATCCTTTTTCCCTAAGGAATGCATCATAATTTTCTGATGGACCGGTTATATGAGCAATCTTTTTAAATTTTTTCTTTTTAATCAAATATTCGGTTGCATTAAAAGCACCTTGATAATTATCAATTGCAACAGTATCATAACCCTGCTCTTGATTACCGCCGCCAATTAATACTACCGGGATTTTAGTTTGATTTAAAATTTTTTTCAATTCATCTGTCATAGCAGACACTAATAGAATTACACCACCAACTAATCCTGTTTGTGAAAATGTAGTAATTGAATCACTGAGCGTGCGATGCTTATGAGAACTTGCCACCATTGTGTAGAAACCATTTTTATAAGTTATCTCATCTACGCCACGAATAATGTCTGTAAAAAATTCGTCTGAAATATCCGGTAATATTAATCCGATAGTATACGAAGTTTTTTTTGCAAAATTTCTGGCGATCAAATTTGGTTTATAATTAAGCTCTTGAGAAATTTGTAAGATTTTTTTATGGGTCTTAGCAGTAACACGAACATCATTGTTAAGCGCTCTGGAAACGGTAGCTATCGAAACATTAGCTTTATTAGCTATTAGTTTTATTGTGGGGGTCATAATATAGTAAAATCAAAAAAAGGGGGAAGCAGGATATTTCAATCCCGCTTCCACAAATAATTTGATTGGCTCTTACTTCAGTAAGGTCATCTTTTTACTTGATGAGAACAAAGAACCATTTTCACCAACGGCTGTTAATTTAAATAGATAAATACCTGATGCCATAGATGAACCGTTTAACTGAACCGAATGTTTACCAGCTTCAAATCCACCTTGTACTAAATCCATAACCTTCTGTCCGATAAGATTATAAACTTCAAGATTAACATTTGATTTAACTGGAACAGCAAATGAAATGTTAGTTGATGGGTTGAAAGGATTTGGATAATTCTGATCTAATGAAAACTCAGAAGGAGTAATTCCATTAACATTTACAACTTTTGAATATTCAAATTTGCCATTAAAATCAATTTGCTTTAATCTGTAACCATAATTTTCACCTGCCTTAACAGAACGATCTACAAATGAATATGATTTTGATTCAGTTGTTGTTCCATTTCCTTGAACAAAACCAATTTTTGAGAATTGAGATCCATTAACACTTTTAAGAATTTCATATCCGCTATTATTGGTTTCGGTAGCGGTTTTCCAATTTAACTGAACGGCGTTTCCAACTATTGCAGCAGTAAATGAGGTCAATTCTACGGGAACAGGTGCTACAGGTGTGAAACGGATATAATCAAAATAGTTGGTACTGCCATAAGTTCTTGGAATTGGAGAGAAATCTGGGATTATAGTAAGTGTAGCTGCTGTTTTGCCAATATCAGACGTATAGTCAAATGTTAATTCCTCCCATTGATTTACTAAAGTATTCGGAACATTGTGATCAACATTAGGTGGTTCCAATTTTAGGTTAAAGTTAGAGACTACATCTTTATATGCTAGGACCTTAACTATGCAGTTGGAAGAATCTAATGTGAGATCAGGAAAATCAGCAGAAAAAGTTCCTGCCCACGCATCACTACCAGTAGCTCCAACAACGAGCATAGCACAACTATCAGAAGTGTTTAAGCCGCCAATACTTGGGTTTGCAACAACATCTAAACTTCCACCTGGCCCTGCTGAAAAAAGAGTCCAGCCCCAGTTGTTACCAACAGTTTCAAAATCTATTGTTGTCTGGGCGAATAGCGAAACAGAGAAAAAGAACAGCGAAGCTAATAGAAATCGTTTCATAGCACTCTCCTTAAAATGATTTTAGAATTAGTTAATTAGAAATCGAATGTAAACGTTTACATCACATATTTAAATTAAATTTTTATTCTTTTAATGTCAATAGGTTGTGTAAAGATTTATAATATTCTAGAGATATTTAGTAAGAACGATCAAAGGTTAAATACAATATTTCTAAAAATTTTTACTAACAAATTATTTTATTTAAAAATATTCTTATAAAACATTTTCTAAAACAATTATAGCATCATTCTTCTATTTTGACAGCCGGCATTTCCTTCCGATTCTGGAAAAGGGGCAACTTTCTCACTAAGCAATAAAAAAGCCCGAAATCGGGCTTTTTTGCGGGGCCGACGAGACTCGAACTCGCGACCTTCTGCGTGACAGGCAGTTAACAATTCGGTTTCTAACTAAAAACTAAGTTTTTAAACCCAAAAAGCCATAATATTAATAGCTCTTCTGCAAAAAGTGTTATAATATTGTTATAACGAAAAGACTTAAGAAAATGAATTAAACAGTTATCGCAAATTTATAAGTAATAGTTTTAGATGTTCCATTATTTATAGTAAAAGTCTGTAGAGTTCTATCTATCATATAGTTAAAAGTCACATAATATCCATCAGAAACATAAAGAGCCAACTCATTTACAGTAATATTTGCTCCTGAGTTATTGGTTATCTGTCTATACATCTGAAAATATCTAGTAGAGCCTGAGTCAGTTAGCCCTGCATCAAAACTCATAGCTCCATAGCTTAGTTGACCTGATCCTGTGCCGTGTGCTATTATGGTTTCTATCTTGTAATTTGTCAAAGCCACTGCGGTAGTTCCTGTTCCACAAATTATTCCTCTCGTTACCGTTCCCCCTCCACCTGTGGCAAGTGCAAAACTCGTTCTCGAATTTTTATTAGCATTAGTAATGTCTACTACTGTTTTATTAGCATCTGAAAAATGCCCTGCTAAAAACCCTACGAAAGTTCCAACAATGGAATTCGCTTTGAATATTATCGGTTTTTCTTCTCTGCCCTGTTTATCCTTGCCCGTTATCTCAATAAAAACTTCTAATTTCATTTTTTACTCCTTTATGCTACTGTAACCGTAAAACTAAACCCTGTTTCGATTATTGGATTCGGGTCGTCATAAATTAAATATGAACCCAAACCAAGCGAACTTATTATTTGAGCCCAAGAACCGTCTTTCCTTCCATAAGTATTTCCGTTGCTCGGAGCGTCGTTATTTATAACAGAATTTAATTGTAACCACACCGCAGAATTTGTATCAACATTTACCGCCTGATAAACATTACCGTGAGCCTCGTCAATCCAAATACTGCCAACCGAATATCCTTCCGTATTATCGTTAGTGTCTGCCGGAGCGACTGTTGCGTCGTATTTGTTTAAAACTCCCCCGCTCCCAGTCGGTTTTGCTTCATAAATAAGTTTCCCACTCACAGAATCATAAACTAAAATTTTATTATCGGCAATGTCTGCTTCGTCAACTTCTTTTGTTCCGACTAATCCTTCATTTATATCTGTAATGTCGGATACTGTATGAGTGTGTGCAGACGGAGTGAAAGTTGAAGGCTTTCCGGATATGTTTCCCCAACTGATAATTGACTGGACTGCCTGAGTAAATTTCTTGCCCTGCTGAACGAAATATTTTTTTAATAACTCTATGTCCTCTTTTACAATCATTAAGACACTCCTTGCGTTAAGTCAATATATTTTGTGCTTCTAAATCTGAGCAAAAGATAATCAGGATATTCTGCAACATCGCTGTAATAGCTTTCGTTTATATATTCCAAAAACATTTCTATTTCTGCACCCGTTGAATCTTTTAGGTAATCTCCGTCTCGGTGTCTGAAATATCTAAACAAATTATTTGAGTATTGTTTTAGTGTGTTGTAATATTCTAATCCTGCTTCAACTCCCAATTTATAAACGTGCAATTTCATTTCTACAACCCAATATTTCCCCTTCAAAATAAATTCTCGGTGTCCTGTAAATATTGATTGATGAATTAAAAAATCCTCTTCGGGCTCATCCTTTTCTATTACTACATAGTCAAGTAATATCTCAACAGGAGTTCCCGTCGGGTCATAAATTATTTTAGGTGCTTCATTGCCGAATATCATATATTACTCCAAGTTATTCCAAACCTGCTCGCTACCCAACCGCCGTGTTTATTGCAGTCATAATTTGACAGGGCTTTGAAGAAAAATAAAATATCTCCTAAATCGTGTTGATAATCGTTTGCTCCTTCCCTTGAACCAAAATAATCAGATAACCCGCCCGCATTGGTTCTAGTATATCCAATTTGTGGCTGTTCTGTTTTTGTAGTTGACAGAACATTTTGCACGAATGCCCCGTTCGTTGTAGATTTTGATTCTCCTTTTTCAGTAAACAAGTTCACCGTTTTGTTTGATTGCTTAAAAACCGCTATTGCTATATGCCAACCGTTATCTGCATAGGTATCTAAACTTGTAATAGATGAAACCTGATTAGAACCGCTTGCATTTTCCATCAGCGCCTCAACCTTGCCCGTTTTATTAAGTCTTAAACATAGCCTCACGTCTCCCGCATCATTATAGTGGTTAAAAATTGTTCGGTTACTTCCAAAGGGATTTACATATTCGGACTTAAAACCAGCGACAACGGTTAGATTAAGAACACCCTGCAAAACATCATAAGTATAAGCACGAAAATAAAAATTTGAGAATAAAGAATAACCGTTATTTAATCTAAGAGCATTAAAACCATTTACGACTGTGATAGGTGCGATTCCGTTTGCATAAAGCATTCTTGTTTTATCATCATAATAGTTTGGCGGTGTGCCAATATTTTTAATGTCATATAATTTTCCCGAACTATTGACTGTCGAAGTTATACTACCCTGCGGGGTATCTGTAACTAAATTCATTAAGTAACCTACATCATAATCGGAAACAGGCGGAATAATTGTTGTGTAAATTCTTTCCTTGCTTTTGAAAGTTAGAACCAAAACATCTTTTTTATTATAGTCGTCTGTATAACTTTCGTTGATGCTTTGCAAAATAAAAACACCCTCATTCCCATATTGGTCTAACATAGGTGAAACGTCAGAATGCCTGTATAAAATTGTTTCTGTTCCTTCGTAGGATTTTAATTCAAGATATTTTGCACCCGGGTCTACATATTTCCACAAGTGCATTTTAATTTGATAGAGCCAATGCTTACCCGCTTTTGTAAAAACTTTTTTGCCGGTCCTCGGGGCCTTAACAGAATATAAATCAGGCTCTGGCTCGTCTTTCAATACCGCTACATAATCTAAAAGCACTTCATCATTCGTAGTGTCTAAGTTAACAATCATTTTGGGGGCTTCTGTTCCGAAAAGCATTTTACATCGGCCTGTAATTAGTTTCTATTTCTACTGTGTCGTTGTTTATGTCCTCAATGTAAATTGAATCATACTCATAAAGACCGACATCAATTATTTTCTCTGCAGGGCAGACAATAGTTTTGTGTCTGAAATCTAAAGTTAAGGCATTTGCCAAATACATAGCGCAGGAATGCTGTTTATCCGTGACAGGAATTGCAAAATAGCCGACTCCAGAATCCGCTATAATCGGGTTAAAATTATCCATCCAATTTACATTCTCACATTTCACTCCATATCGGTGATTATATTGAACAAATTCCTCCTGAGAAATCGGACTGATGTAGGCCTGTACTTCAATGTCTGAGGTAATTTGATACCAGTCATATTGCCCCTCGCCAACCGTTGGCTCTTCTGAAGTGTCAATACTTGCTCTGTAAATATTTCCACCATACTTCACATACTGTTCTTCAAAATAACTGCCAGGAGCCCAGTCTGGAATGCCCGACCAACCGCCAAACCATAAATGATAATCATAGGTCCCATAAGTTGCTTCTGCTCCTGTCGCATCCGTAATATCATCTTCCGTTTCTATTTTATACATTTCATCATCTGATAAATAACTGTCTGACATATCGCTACGGACACTAACCGCGTACAAAGTTGTCGCGTTTTTAGCGACAAAATTTATTCCCAATAAAACACAAACCTGAACTAATATATCAAACAGACTCGGCTTATCAGCTTTCATTTCATCTGTAAATTCTGAGGGTGCATAGATACCATTCACACCGGAACAGTTTATTTGCTGAGCAAGAAAATAAAGTTTACTTGTGTCAACTGTCGGGCTGTCTTTTTCTGTTAATGTTGCATCCCCCGCCTCATAACACCGCCAATAGAAAGACGGCTCTGTGTAAAAATTTACTCCCGTCCAATCTACGTTCAATCCAGCTTGTTCTGTTTCATTAACAATAAGATCAATTAGGTCCTTAAATAATATTAAATCGTAGCCAAAACCTTCAATAGTTACTTCGCTTGTATTTTCTAACAGCACTTCCATAAAAGTTTTGTAACCGCCAACTCCGTTATCCTGCCTCGTTAAATTTGTATTGCGCTTTTTCAGTTCGGAAAGAACGTGATTTACATAAACCGTATAAATGTGGTTGTCTTCATCATACAGTTTCTTCTCAACAATGCCGATATGAATTAAGGTTGTATTTCTCCAAAACAAAATCCTTGTGCCTGTTTCAATAGTGTAAGGGCATTTTTCGGTTAGCTTAAAAGTATATCCCTCTGCAATTATTGTCTTATCTCTATTGTTTGTTTTGTAGAGCACTTTATCAATGCTCTGGACATAGTCAGAAAAATCAATATTGCTCGGAGTAGTATTTATTTCAATCCGGTAAAGCATCAAAATTTTCTGCCTTCTTTTTGCATTCGTTTAATATCACTTGCGACTTCTTTCGCAATTGTTCTACCGTTTAAAGTCATAGTGTTAAAAATCTGGGGGGCAAAGTCTTTATTGATTAAACTTTTATTCAGTACATCTAACTTTTTATTTAATACCTTAAATAGTTTTTCACTGTCTGCTGTTTTTCCAGCCGGTGTTACCTGAACTCTTTCTCCGCTTTCAACAAGCATCGGATAGCTGTCATTAGGGTAACCCGGAGGCACAATAAAATCTCCACCCTGGGCAAACCCAGGAACTGCGGCCATTGCCTGACTGGATCCCAGAGCCATCTGAAGAGCCGCCAAACCTTCAATTGACGCTCCGCCGAAACTCATTATCGATGCTAATGTTGCGGCTGGCGTATAAGCAGCAGCAAGAGCACCGCCGATTGCATAACCCTTTGCAATTTCAGTCGCTCTGAAAGTATCACCCACAACAGCTTGCTGAATGGCATTTTGAATGTAACCTTTGAGGATCTCTCCGAATACTTGTAAAGCTGAAGATTTCACCGAATTCCAAATTGCCTGGATTCTTTCTGCTCCGGAAATATCGGCGTCTGCAAGACTTTGCCAAAGCGCATCATAACCCGCACTGATTCCCTGCATACCGGAGACAAATATATCTCCCGTAAGTCCGGCCTGTCCCTGCCATTGTTTTATACGCCAGTCAAAATATTCCTGCTCCAAAGATTTTATTTGATCAATCTCCAGTTGTTTGGCAAGTACCGGATCATATTTTGCCAGTTCACTTGCTTCTTTCTGATTCTGTGCTACTTTCCACCTGAAGTAATCTTCACCTTTTGTTTTTAAATCTGAATAATATTTGTCAATCGCTCCGCTCTTGAAGTCCTCCGCAGGATCTCCTTTTTTGCTTGTTGCAACCTCAACATCTATTTTAATCTTGGGTTTTATTCCGTTGACCTTTTGAATTATTTCTAACTCGGCTTTGTCTAACTGATCATTCAAATCAACTATTTGCGCATGGATAATCATTTCCTTTTCAATGTCGCCGGATCCAAGTTTTGAAAGTTCATCCTGAAGAAGTTTGATTTTATTTCCATAGTCATCCAAGGAGTTCAGCAAATCCTGAATATATTTGTCATCACCATTAGTTTTGATCGGTTTACTGTTCTGTTTACTAAGCAAATCATTCAGTTCCTTTTGCAAAACTATTTGCTGCTCTTTCGATAAAGTCGTATCCCTTAATTTGTTCTTTATTTGATCAATTGCTTGCTGTTGTTCCTGGTACTGATTTAGTATCTCATCCCCGGCGGTGGTATCAAAAACTGTTTTCCCTGTAACAACCGGTTTTACTTCATCAACTTTCCCTGAGAGAACATCCAGCTGAGCGTTGTAGCCGTCGATTTCATCCTGGAATGCTTTAATATTTTTCTGTGCGTTTTTTATATCCTGGTCAGATATTTTTACTTCACGTTCAATTACTCCCTGGGCAGTAGAAAACTGAATTGTCTTAGTCCCAAGTTTAAGTGATCTTTTTAATTCTTCCTCGAGTAACTTTTTGTTCTGCTCAGCTAAGTTTTTCTTTTTATTAAATGCATCAATATCGTTTTTGTTTACAACGGCTAACCTCTTCTGCTCAGTCTTAATAAACTCCTCAACTTTACCTCTGTTTATATCAGTAGCATTTCCGTACTCATTAAAAGCGCTGATTGCTGAGGGTATTGCATTTGCAACATTTAAAATAATATTCTTTAATTCACTTTGTTCATTTTTATTTAAAGATGTTTTTGATTTGAGTTCATCATATCGGGATAAAAGTGGGACGACTGATTTCTGTAAATCATCCAGATTTTTTTTCTGCTCAGAAAAATCTTCATTGATATTCTTGACCGGGTCTATTAATGATGATATTGCTGTGGCAACCTTACCAAGTATCGTTAAGAAAGGTGCCCCAAGTTTCTCAAGTAAATTTCCAATTGTAACAGAAAACTGTTGCATCCCTCCGGTTGCCTTTGCCAAAGCTTCAGCCTGCCCACCGTATTGTCCTTCGATCTCCTTTAAGATCAGCGATTGCGCCTCGAATAAATTCCCCGATTCTGCCAAAACCTTTATTTGGGTTTTTTGCTCTTCGGTGAAGGAGATGCCAACCCGAGTCAATGCGCTAATTCCTTGAACCGGATCATTAAGAGCTTTGCCGAGTTGAATTGTTTGAGAAGTAAGCGCACCAATTTCGCCCTTGGATATAACTGCATTGAGATCGAGAATGGCTTGCTGTGCTCGCTTGAAGGTATCACCAGAAACATTTTTGAACGTTAAAAGATTATTCGTTACGTCCGTGAGTATTTTATCATCATCAATAGCATTAAGCTTTTGAAGCTCTTCCGCCATTTTAAATAATTGTTTTGCTGTAAACCCCGCAGCATTTCCGGTTGTCTCAACTGCTTTAGTAATTTGAGCTTGAGCAATAGCACTTTCTTTAGCTGCATCCACAGATTCTTTAATAACTCTAAAAAATGCTGTTATTCCACCGAGAGCAGCAAAACCTCCTATTAATTTACTTCCAAATGATTGTGCTGTATTTCCCGCATTTTTCAGCTGATTGTCAA
The DNA here is from genome assembly GCA_037444745.1 of Ignavibacteriales bacterium. Taxonomy (GTDB): domain Bacteria; phylum Bacteroidota; class Ignavibacteria; order Ignavibacteriales; family Ignavibacteriaceae; genus IGN3. The sequence goes on along the minus strand of JBBILT010000007.1, from coordinate 29,995 downwards.
CGCTTGCAATCTTTATACGAGTTCTATCCAGTGAAGCTGCATCAACATTGAGACTTAATTTTTTTTCAAATTCTTTTTGAAGTCTTTGTCGGTAGGTTTGTAATTCGGATATTCCAAGCTTGGCGATGGAAGCATCAAACTTCGCTTTGAAATTTAATTTGGCTTGATCCTGTTTAGAGTCAACATCGATCTTTCTCCTAAGATCAGCCAACTCTCGTTCAAGACCGGAAACATCCGCCTTAATCTTTACATATATTTCACCTAAGTTTTCTTCAACCATTAGTTTAAGCGTCCTTGCTGCTTAAAGAATTCAATTTCGTTTAAAAAATCTTTTTTTCTGTCTATGCTATCCACGTAACTAAATTTTCCGCCACGATACAGATTTGCGAGATTTTGAGCCTGTTCTAACCGAGCCTTATAGTCGGTAATGTAAAGATCATCAACCGCTTCCCACCCAATATTAGTGAAGTTGCAAATCAGTCCTTTTGCGACGTTACTGCTAATCCTTCCCGCTCCGTTTCCAGGACCGGAATCATCTTTTTTTTTAAAGCCTCAACCTCCACCCCCTCAAGCTTTAGAACTTCAAGGGATAACTCACCGATTACTCTTATCGACAGTGAAAGAATTTTTTCCACATTTATTATTGATTGTAGTTCTTTCAGGTCTTTTTTCCTTTTATGCTGATACCATTTAATCGGAATATTCACAAAGGGAAGTAAGTTAATCTTCAACCCGTCTCTTATCACGATTGCGCTCTGTAATACACCGTCAAAGTTATCTTTATTACTTTCACTTGCGTACTTTTGTAGCGCATTAACATCGCGAGCTGTTCGTTCCGAGATTAGGAGCTTCTTCCCGAACAGCTCAATTTCTTTTACGTTGTTAGTTCGCGACTGCATAAGTAACTGCACCATTTATTTGTACAGTGTAAGAAACTTTCACTAATCCCTTTATTTCTGCAGAGATTGTTTTCTCGGTAATTATTGCATTTCCGGTGTACTCTTTATTTGTTGATGCACCACGTTCTAAAATTATTTTGAAAGCTTTTTCAACAGCAGGAGTTAAACCAACTGCTGTTTCTGTTGGTGCACCCCTCCATTTAAAAGTATAATCCACCTTCGCGAACCCATTAACTTCATCAGCAATTTCCTTTGATACAGGAATTACTTTTCCAGAAATCGTTTGTCCACTCGCCAGCAACAATGTTGTTGTCTGTGCGGCTGGAGAAGTTGTTAAAACATCCGCTGTTTCACTTCGTATAATCCCAGACAATTTGCTTTCACGATCAGCACGGCTCACAAGTGTTTCGCTCGCATCACCGGTTGTTTCTGTATCGGTACCGTCAAGCTGATCGTACTTGGTTGATATATCCATTGATGTTGCTGGAATTTCAACGGCGTTAAAAGTGAAGCTCATATCTTTGCCAGTTATCTTTGCACCGAGCGGAACGACTTTATTATCAACATCCATCGTCAAGGCAGATGTTGCCTCGAATATCTGTCCAAGTTTATAACCCGCCCCGGTTAATGTTGCACCTGCAGCAGTAACTCTGTAGCGGTTGCCAACCGTTAAAGTGCCTGAAGACATTTCAGCTCCATCGGGAGCATAAAGATTAGACTCGAGGGTAAAGCTTCTTGCTGCTCTGCCAACTTCAAAGTCCTTGCCGTCCCCCGGTGTGGAAGTATCCGTCGACTCTAATTGATCAAACACTTCTGATAGATTGGCGGTAAGGACTGGAACCTCAGCCCCATCCCACCAGAATTCTAAATCTTTCCCTACTACTTTTGACATTTTTTAACTCCTTATAATTAAAGTTTTGTTAATTCAAGTTTATATTGATGAGTTATCTGATATACATCACCAAGCTTTGTTTCCCTGGACAACTGAAATTCTATCCTGTCAAGATGATGTTCCGTTAAGGACCAGCCGGATTCAGAGTCCTCAAAAACAGCTCTTGAGTTTTTAGTAATCGTTTCTAAATCTGCAGCATTTTCTCCGTAATGATTAATTTGAAAATAAAGCTCTTCAAACTTGCTTGCTGTATCTCTGTCCTGGCTGTTAGATACTAAAGAAAAAACTGCATAAGGTCTTAAAACATTCTGCGGCGCTTCAACATAGTAAAATCTTCCGCTCAACCCGGTTATTGCAGATCCCAAAGAATATATTTTATTTCTTAACTCTGTTATCATTGACTTGCAGCATCAAGTTTTGCTTTAATCGCTTGAAGTCTGGTTATTTCAGAGTCAATATCTGCCGCCAGCACTGAATTGCCCAATTGTGTTTTAAGATCCTGCAGTTTTACAATTATGGAATCTACGCTCGCATCAAGATCTGTTATTGCTGTTTTTAACTCATCAATCTTTGCCATTTTGTTTATCCTTAGATTTAAATAAATAAATTGAATAATTACTATAGTTATCAGACTTATATCGAGAATCATTTTAAATTCTCATTCAAATAAGTTTTACAAAAAAACATTTTAGTCCGCACGCCATCTTTTGTTTTACCAATGACCCCAAACCTCCAGAACTTCTGGTGGTGTTTATTCGTTACATATCCTGAGTTCTGGAAAGTTTCACCAGCTCGCCACTCCTCAACGGTAAATCCATTTATTGTATCAGTATAACTGCAGCCCAGGTGAAAAGGAAACTTACTGGAATCATCCCCCGCACAATAATAAACCTCATACCATAGTACTTTCAGACTATCCGGATTGTTTGTCGGATAAAAATTCCACTGTACTTTAACCGGCAACCGGCTCACACTGCTGTCCAAAGCAATAATGACATTTCTCAAACTATCCAGAGTTTTGTTTTGTGGATAAGCAGCAATCACAAATATGATCAGCAAAACAAATATTTTAACCAATTCGCTTACCATAAATCTGGAATAATCTTTCTTTACCTATTCTCAAATTTTCAATTTCAATTAAACGAGCCAGGTCTTCTATCTTTATTTTATTGCCTAAATATTCAATCGCTATATCCAATCCGATCAGCAACGCTGTAACCTCATCAGAATTCATAAATTCCGTAATCGTAAAAATTTTTCTCTCAATTATCGATTTAAGAGCTTTATCTTTTTTCTCATCACCGGCTGTTAATAAATTTATCTGTATCATTCAGTCAAAATCCTTCGGATTTCATCTTTGTTTTCTTGCAGTGCCGGTCTTAAATATGGTTGAGGTTTACTTCCATAGGTGAAGTACAAATACTTTCCATCTTTCGTCTGTCCAAGGGCTTTTAGCCATCCAGCAACAACGGGTTTATCCGTTACATAAAACCACCCGCCCGTGCGCCCCTGTCCGTTTTCTGCATACTCACCGGTCCCGAATTCAACATAAGCAGCATATTCAACGTTGGTTCCTATCATCACACTCAGCTCTTCCCGATCAACCTGGAAGTCAATGCTCTCTCTCAATCTTTCGGTATCAACCGGGCAAAGTAATTTAGCCTGTCCTTTAACAAACTCACCAACAGCAGTAAGCCGATCAACAATAATCTGTCTTAATACCTGCAATACGACTTTGTCATTCCACTTGTTTTCCATTACTTAGCTAAAAAAAAGATTGATGAAATAATTATCGCTGTTAAAGCAGACCCTATCCAAAAATGATCATACCAGGCTGGCTTAACTGCTTCTATATTTAATTTCAGATTATCAATCTGCATCTTGTAGCGATCCTCAACCTGCTCGTAATTTTTAACCATCGATTTGTAGAAAGCCTCTTTATCCACCCAGGCACTTTTCTGCTCACGTTTCTTTTGAAGCTCTACAAGTAATCCGGCAGTTTGCTTTAGCTCTGATAAAGAGAGCTTAGTCGAATCTTGCTGGGCCAAGGCTGTCGAGCAGCTGCCGGACAGTCCTGATAGCATCAGCAGAATTACTAAGGGTATCAATGTTCTTAATAACTTCATTATAATAATTTCTGATAATCGTTTCTTTTTTCTCAATTATTTTTATGCTGTCAAGTTTCGCTTGCAAACTTATTTTCAGGCTGTCTATCTGCTGACCGATTCTTTTATTTTCGTCTTTCAACAGATTCAGATAATCTGAGTTACCACTCGGTTTTAATGCGAGATAAATCAATAAGCAAAGAACAATTACAATCAAAACCCTTAATAAGTAATCCTTATTCATAAGTTTGTGTTTTCAACTTTTCCCATCATTTTTTTTATTACCAAGGTCACCAGATCTCTTCCTTTTGTATGATAAAACACAAATGGGACAGAAATATTCAGGAACATAAACAAAACCTTGAGATGAAAGTTTGTTATCCAGTCCCACAGAGCGCCCAGCGTTAACGATGCAAGAACAACAGAGATTAAAAAAGTGATCCATCTAAAAACCTTTTTACTTCTCGGTGTCTCCGGATCCGGGCTGTCCTCAAAAAACAACTCCTTTATCATTTCGCTGATAAAAGAAGTTAAGATCCCGAGCAATATCGGAATGATGATAGATCCTATAACCGGATGCACTTTTATATATTCGAGTATTTGTTCAGGCATCTTCTTCCTCTGATGACGTTTTCTTCTTTCTGTAATTTCTCGGATCCCAGCCGTTCCATTCTTTTCTAAATTTATAAAGAGTATAACCGACGGTTAAGGCAAATCCGATTAAGGCAATTAAATCTTTTACAATGGTTATGAAATTCATCCAATCAAAAATGGTTAATTGCAGGAGCCAGCTAATTGCATAAGCTATCCATACAGGAATCACATTAGTAATAACTGATTTACGCGGCATTTTTATTTTCCCTTTTTCGGTCTGTAAATATTTTTTTCAAGTATTCCGATTTCCTCCAGCCACTTCTCCACATCGAAGGAAGGGCAGGCTTTGGCTGCAAAGTGGTAATGACCGGCCACTTTAAGATCAGGCCACTTCTGCAGAGCTTCATAAACTAAAATTCTCATTCTTAACTTTTGCTCATCTGTCCGGGTGTCTTTCGGATTCAGATATTTATCTAATCCACCAACATAGCAGATATGCATTGACACTGAGTTTAGACCTAAAACCCCGTTTGTAATTTCAAACGGATCAACAAACGGATCGTCATTCTCCTCAACAAAAGAATGAGCATTTCCGTCCAGCAAAATCAGCTTTGAATAACCGACTTGTCTCCATCCTCGGCCTCTTGGAGGCGGGAGCGTGTGCCAGGCTTTCACCATCTCCGGAGTAACCGGCATTCCTTCCTGAGTTGCAGTACAATGGATTACAAGATATTTTCTTTTCTTAGGCATTTAATAACTCGCATTCTATTTCTAAGTGATCGTCCATCTCCATTGGATTTTTAACAAACTTAATGTCATAGGTTTTACCGTTGTTACCGTCATAGATCCTGTCTCTCTCAACAATGTCTATAACGGGACAATAAAACCTGTGGCTTGTTTTTAAACCGAGTGCTTCATTTGCCAGAATTTCATTCCCGCTTAGCGGTCTCATCCTTCCATAAGTTGAACTGAGATCACTGAACGTTTCAATTGGTGCTCCTCCAGAATCAATTGTTTGCACTGGTCGTTTTATTGTGTAACCTGATTTGTAATAACTTTCAATCGACATTAGTCATACTGTAACTTTCTGAAGGATGAAAAAGCATCCATCAATTCGGCGTTTGTTATAAAAGTTTCTGAATGATCACCAAGCGATCTGCTTTTTACAGATCTTTCCTTGTTTAGTTTACCCGCGATAAAATCAACTGCTGCCATCTCGATTTCACCATCAAAAACAATTCTATGAATGATTGTTCTTAAATCTGAATTTTCATCAACTATAGTTTCGCTTACAACTATTTTACTCTCTGTAATTGAAGCGATCGTAAATACTTTATCATTCTGGAAAGTGCCTTGTACCAGGATTTCATTACCAATAGCAAAACCAGCATCTAAAAAACCCGCATTGTCATCGTTAATGGATTTATCAGATGCGACAAAAGAAATGTTATTGCTCTCGAGATAGAAATTCGGGACGACGCAATTGTTAATTCGCTTTATGAAAAAGGATTGCACCTTCACAATAAGTGAATCAATAGCATCATCTTTTGAAGTATCGGAAGTCGGTATCTGCAGTAATTTCTTAACTTCTTCTTTGGTTGTTATTGGCATAACAGTTCCTTGATTTTAAGTTAGAGGGAACCATAGTTCCCTCGGATTAAATAATTAAAGAGCTGTTATCTTGGTATATATACTAAGTACACGTTCAGCTTGCCGTTAACATCAGCATCATCTGTTGTTATTACAGCTTTAACATATCTTCTGGCAGTTGTAGGAATTAAAAGTCTTCCTAAAACTGTTCCAACTGCTTTTACTCCGCTGCCTGCAGAGGCAGTGATTGTGTACACAGTGCCCAAATCTGCAAAGGATGAGTTGTCAGCTGAATCCTGGAGCATTACAGTCAGAACTTTCGCGTCGGATAAATCTATTGCTACAGATCCAACTTCGGCAACAACTTCTAAAGAAGCTTCCGTATTACCAAGATCAAAGCTGCCGCCATTCCCATTGGCAGAAGTATTTTGCGGCAACGCTTGATCTTTAGCTAAGTAATCATCATCAGATTTTAAAATACCGTTTAAGTTTACTTGATTTAACATATTATTTTTTTTCCCTTCCGCTTAGAAGCTTACGTTAGCTTCGGTGGCATCTAAGAAATTGTAGCTTGTTAAGATCGGAATCTTATCCCAGCTATCAATTACCACTGGATTGTTAATATTCTGTGACATCACAGTTATTCTGTTACCATTGCCACGAATGTCTTTTAGGTTTGAAAGAAGTTTCGGATGCATCAACAAGAAAGTATTTGCACCGCCTCTAACCGAAGCAATCAAATCATCGACTTGAGTTGCAGTAGGAAGTTTTTTTGTTGAGGAAACTCGGTCAACGTTAAATATTCCATTCACGGATTTAGAGCGTGCAATTTGGAAACCGAAGTAACCCTTGTAACGGACTTTGTAGCCGTGTACAACAGCAGTTGCACCATTTCTGGTTACACTAAATTCCATCAAGTTTCCGCCGTTTAAAGCCTGAACATCGAGCATAGCTCCGTTCTTGAAGCCCTTAGGTGAGAAAAGTCCGGTTGTTTCACCAGGAATGAAACGGATTGCAAGGATACAATGATTTGTCCCGGAAGAGCCGGCAGCGTTGATCTTCTCAGTATTCGCAACAGCATGAGCGCGAATCATATTGTACAGGATCGCGTATTCAGCTGTCATACCGGATTTTCTTAAAATCGCTGGCTGTTGTTTTGCAAAGTATTTAGGAGCACCACCGAACATCTGAGCTTTGTCCTCAGTTACCTGAGCAACACCACCCATAATGGAAAGATCAACTTTCTTTAATTCGGATTTAACATTTACACTTGGAAGTTCAGCATCAAGATCAACAAATCCAGCGCCTGTTACTTCCTGTGTTTCCTCGTAAACATTCCACAGATCGTGACTTGCTTCCTCAAATGGCAGCATTGCTAAAATCGGTGAGTCTTCGAGAATATTGTCAACCTGTTTAGGTTGCTTTTTTGCATAAAGCACTGAAAGTTCTTTTAAAGTTGGCATTCTAATTCTCCGTTAATTGTTTCAATAAAATTCTATCTCTTTGAACCAAATACCTCACTCGTCATAAACTCTTCAGCAGACATTTCCTTAAAATTGTCATCTCCATCTTTCGGATTATTACCTCCAGGCGGAGTTCCGCCAAAATTATCTTCACCAAATAATGGTTTGTAATCTTCTTGAAGTTTTTTAACTGTTTCGTCAAATCCTTCAATCTTACCATCTTCAGTTAACTTAACCTTTCCAAGGTCAAATTCTTTCAATAACAATTTCAAGTTTTTAGGATTAGTAACTCCTGCAGTTGTCAGCGCTTCTTTCAAAACACCTTCAACTTTCGATAACTGGAGTTCGTTATCCTTATCACTGATTTTTTTATCCTGGTCAGCGATCTTTTTTGTAAGATCTTCGATTTTCTGTTCTAAAGTTTTGTTACCAGAATTTTTATCATCCTGGATTTTCTTTAGATCATCCTGAGCAGTTTTCAAATCAGTTGTCAACTTTTCTTTTTCGTTCCTCAAAGCTTTCAAGTCATCATTGACTTTGTCGAACTTTTCTTTTGGGATATAATTACCATCATTTACAATCAGGTCTTTCTTCCCTAAGTCAGCTTCAACTTTTTTAAAAGCTTCTTCTCCTACAAGTTCCTTGAGTTTTTGCAAGTAAGACATTTAGTACACTCCTTAGTTTTTTTTGCGAGTCACCACTCGCTGTGAGTTTTCGTTCAGTTTTGCGCCGAACCTTTCAAGTGCGCAAATCATTTAATTATTTTGTTGGTGAAAAAGTAATTTGTAGAAAAAAGAGTGTCATCCTGAAAATCGTCAGGATTGTAAGAAATAAAAAAAGTCGGATTCAGTTACTCACTTACTACCGACTCACTTTTCTTGTGTTTTTTAGAATAATCATTCTCAGATTATTCACACAAAAAAGTAAACTCATATTAAAAGCAGGTGTCTGATAAACACCTGCTCAAAGGAGGCTCACGATTAAATGGCTGCGGTTAATTTGGACTGGCACTCACAGCTTACCAGTGGGGGTTACTCAATCCCTTTTTTCTTTTTCCAATCTTCATAACTGGTGTATTGGATAATCTGCTTAGTTTCATTGTCCCTACGAAACTGAGGAGGAAAATCTTTGAACTGCATCATTGTAGTGCAACGGCAGTTAATATCCTCCTCAGCAATCCCGCTTAATCCGGGAGCTTCTGTTGTTGCCCCTGATGGAAATGTAAATATCCCTTCGGCGTTCGCTTCCTTTCCATCCATCTGCTGATGGCTGTCCCGTGTGCGATTGTCTAATGTTGCAATCCAGACCTTAACCGTTTTAAGTCCTAACCGATCAGCAGCTGCTTGAGACTTTTCATAAGCAAGCAAACTCCCCGCATTATGAACACGATGTCCTTCAGTTCTAACAATACGAATTACTTTTCCTGCATTGATTCCGGTCTTGTCGACTATTCGTTTACTTATTTTTCCATAACCTTCACCCTGGATAAGCCCCTGAGTTAATTCACTTTTAATTTGTTTTGTATACTGCTGAGCGTGATCTTTCATTCTGTCCGGCCAGGTTATTCTATCCAGCGAATTAAGTACACTTGCGTTTATCACGTCAGAATTCAATAGCCCAAAACCTAAGCGCACACCTAAAGAAGATTCAAAAGCAAAGCCGGCTCTGTAAAATTGCTCACTGTAAATATCCTTTAATGCATTTTTAGTTGTTTTGATATTATCATTGGTGAGCTTTTTAATTTCACCGGCAATTTGCTGTTCAAGATTTGTTAAACGATTGTATGCTAATAGATCTGAGTATTGAACATCATCTCCATACTTTTCATAAACGGCAGCAATCTTTTTTTTGATTTCATCCAAGGCGCGTCTGTAAGCTTTTAAAAGCTCGGTTTCTTGCCGTGCAATTAATTTATCAGCGTTGGTGTCTGCCTTCTTAAGAAGATCAGCAAGCCGTTTATTTATTTCGTCTTTATTCATTCATCATCCGAACTATTAACACCAAGATAAATGGAATCTCTCATTTCCCGGTTCCATTATTATTAAAATTTATTGGCTCACCGACCTCTGCTTCTAACTGTTTTATTTCAGCATCAACATCTTTAACCCACGGATGGTTAGCAAGTACTGTCTTTTGAGAAATGACACCAAGTGAATTTTTAACGCTCGTGATTTTTTCAGCTTCGTTAATGATCAGATGTTTCTTGAAAACAGGGTCCACAACATCGGCTTTGTAATCAACACGCTTTGTAATTTTATAGTAGTCGGCAAGAAAAGAAATAAACTCGTGAATCGCTAAAGTACTTTCAGCAATTACAATATTGCTTTTAATATCGAGACCTGCATACATATACTCAAGAGATATTCCAGAAGGTGAAAGACCTGCTTTATCAATTTTTGGATTAACACCAAACCCAAAAACGTAAATATTATCTTCAATTCTTTCTAAGTGTGAATCGTGTGCTTCTTTCGGTATCTCGTTTTGCTTAGGTTCAACCCCACCATCCTTGTTTACTTTTATAGCATTGTAAGTGTTCAGGTTCAACATAAACTCAGAAAGCTTTGTCCCCTCATATCCTTTAAGTACCCAAATAGCTTTTGCAATGTCAGCAAGATTATTGCTGAAGGCACTTAAGTTAAAATCGTAGTTGTCTATCAATGACTTCGTGAACCTAAGATCGCTCTGTCCTTCATCATTATTCTTTAGCTCGATAAATGGTACACGCCCCCATCCTCTTCCAAGTGGTTCATCCGGATTAAGAGTGTTCCATTTGTAAATATGGAATCTTGGATTTGGGTTAAATGAATTGTCCGGAATGAACTGCCCGCCTGGCGTCTCCATCAAGTAATAAACTTTTTCACTGTCATAAATCTCAACTTTAGTGAGCGGAAGCTTAGGAGCTTGAGGGTCTGCTTGATAGGTGTATGTATAGTAACGAATAATCCCGGTTAATATTTCATTGAACTGTGAATCGTAAACAGGAATAATTTGTTCGCCAGGTACGACCGTGTAATCAAATTCACCTTGAGCATTTATAAATACGTAAAGATATTCCTTGCCTGCATTACTTGTACCGCGCAGCCATTTTTGAAAAATCTTATTAAACCAGAATGAAAGGTTATCATTAATCAGTTTTACAAATTGCTCATCCTGACCTTTGAATGTAATTGGATGACCGGAGATATAACCGACTTTTTGTTCAACCAAATATCTGTGGTAAGCATTAACAATCCGGTTATTGCTTTTGTTTTTATTTTCGTAAGAGACTCCATCAACAAAATATGTTCTGAAATCGTGTTCTAAAATATCGTGGTTGCCTTTATGATATTTTTTGCCGCTAATCATATCAAGTTTTTCAGCGCTTGCTTTGTCCTCATTGATCAGCGATTTAATTATTTCCGAAAATCTAAAGTTTTCGTATTTGTTGAGTTGAAGGTTTATAATATCTGACTGAGTGAGGTACATGGTTAAACTCCTTATATTAAAAATTCCAGTTTTCGTTTTCCGTTTCTAACCCAATTCCAGTAAACAACAGCATCGCCCTTGTTCGGTGAATGTCCCAACCTCTTTTTGATGGCTTCCTTTTTTTCGACAATTATCTTTCCGTCCTTTGGTTCCCACTCCGGGGTAATAAGATCTGCAATTAATTCCTGATCATCCGGGATGCTGATAATCCCATTTCTAAAATCTTCTCTCAGCTGCCACCACATTTGGGATCTAAGATTCTTAAACTTTTCTTCTTGGTTTTGGAGATCAACAGGTTCATCAGCTCCACCCAAAGCCACAATGTATTTGTCAAGTTCCTTTAGCGCATTTACTGTTCCTGCCCCAACTCCAACACTATCAACTCCAACATTGTACTCGCTTATATTTTCATCTCTCATTAGCTGATAAACATCTCGCTTGCCTAAAACATTACTGTCAGGACATTGGAAATCTTTTACTTCTATCAAAACAGTTCCCCTCCCCTTTGCAATTGCAGCCTTATCACCAGCCTCAGAGTTTGCAACATCAACACCAAGAGCTTTTTCGCCATAAATTTTTGATTCAATAAGTTGTCCGCTTTCATCACAAAAGGTTTTCCATCTTTCAACAGATTCCTTAATCCATTTTAAACTAATCAATGAATTAACAGACTGTCCGGGAGATATTCCTCTCGCTCTCGACAAGAATAATGGACCATCCTCGCCGTATCTTATTTTTTTATCATTAAGCCCGTCAAGTGTTACGGCACCGGGGATAAAATTTGAATTCTTTAACACAACGTTAGGATGATCGAAGCCTGAAATTCTTAAGGACGTAACGTTTGGTAATTGACAAAACCTGTGAAGATTATCAAGTTGGTGATCAGGGTTGCCGAATGCAAGAATGATGTTATGTGTACCATCGCAAGTATTTTGAAATGCTTCAATAATCGGCTGAGGTACTCCCGGGGTTTCCTCAAGTATAATAAGCAAATGTTCAGCGTGGAACCCTTGTGCCTTCGTTGCCGAAGCTTCATCCGCTGCAACTCCAGCCACAAATCCAACTGCTTGCCAGTCTGTAAGTTTAGCATCCTCGTGCATATTTAATCTCAGCGTACTTAAAGAACCTTTGTTAAAGCTCGGATACAACACACCGATCTCTTTCCATATATGCAGCTTCAATTGTGGTTCTTTCGGTGCTGTTGTGATCACTAATGAATTTTCAAAACATTCAAGAAACCACAAAGCAATACCGGCACCAATTTTCGTTTTGCCCGTACCTGTGGCAGATTCAACACCGATTTTTTTTACTCCCTGAGATAAACACTCCAGCAGGTAAACAAATGGATTTACAGTTCCATCCCATTTGTGGTCTTTGTATTCCGAAAGAGAAAGCCAGTCAATTGTTTCTCTTTTAAAACCCAAGCGTTCCACAAGATAATCAAGCGGATTAACTCTGTAAAAATCTCGCTGAGTTTCGTACAATGCTAATCGATCAGCACGTCTTTTTCTCAATTCGCTTTCAGCGGCTGCAGCAATTTGTACATCAGAATCAAGCATTATCAACTTTCACTGCTTTCGGATCCATCAACACTTCTTCAATTTGATCTCCACGCTTCAATCTTTCCAACCCGTGATCGGTGAACTTACTCATATCGATATTCTTCATTGTCATTTCGCCAGACGTTTTAGTTTCATCAACATAAAGCCCAAATATTTTATCTCTGTCTTTTACAATTTCAAGCGCCAATTTATAATCCGGCTTCTCACTAATTTTCCCGTTTTTATCTTTTGTACCTTTTGCTTTTTGCAGAAGAAACTCTCGATCTTGAATCGCTCTGATGAATGCTTTTCTTTTGTCGGGAGCACCAAGTCTTCTTATTTCTTTTTTTGCTCCGGCAACGTAACGCTGTGATTGTCTTTCCGAGAGATTAAAGTTTTCCATCACAACTTTAACGAGCTCAGTGCTTCGTTTGGAATGCATATACCTGGTGTTCTCAAGAATCAACGTAACAACGCTATCAATTCTAGCCCAGACTATGTCAGAGCGCTTATCCTCCTCAGGAAATGGTTTCTCACCCATATCGTTTACAATTGGCTTTGTTTTCTTTTCATCCATCTTCATTTTCCGTAAAGTATCGTTTCAATTTGTTTCTCGGAAATTCTGTAATTATTGCCATGGTTATCCAAGTAATCTTTTTCGGACAAAATCCGCCGAGCCTCTTTGCCGGACATTCCCGATTCTCTCAGAGAGCTATATTCAATTTTTATATTTTCATTTCTTATTGCAGTAATAACAGATGATGGAACCACATTATGCTTAACAAGCACTTGAAGAATATCCTTTGTTAATTCATTTGTCATTTTTCACGCTCGAATTATAGTTTATCAATAAATTTATGTCATCCTGAAAATCGTCAGGACAGTCGCTCGAAGGATAACTAATCGCTCGAATATGTTTAAGTTCCTATCCAGAGTCAGGACGAAACTTGGGACAGCATTATGCTTAACACATACCGCAACAATATCTCTCAAGAATTCTGATAACATTTTTTACATCCAATAATAGTTTCTTAATTTTTTCTTTGCATCCTAATTTTAATTAGGTTTTAACACCGATTACTTTAAGCGCATCCTCAACAGATCGAACTAAATAGATTTTCCCACCACGCCATTCATCCACAAACTTCTGTTGATTTTTATTAAACCCTTTTCTTCCGTAAGCGTTTTCTGGGTTTTTAACTTCTATTAGATAGTCCTTGCCTTGGTATGCAATAATCAAATCTGGACAACCACGTCCTACCATAGAGAGGTCCCAGACAGAAGCACCGACTTGGGTTAGAGCATCCATTATATCTTTTTGATTTTTGTCAACTCTACCGGCTATTCTCACTGCATATTCCTTTCTACACTCTGGACAATATTTATTTGATCTGTTCACCTCAATGCCACAAACGGAACAATAGAAGTAAACTCTTTTGGTTCCTTTTGTTAATTTTAGATTAGCATATCTTTGCAGCGTTTTGAACTCTATGTCCTTCCGTCCTGTCAATTCTCAGGATTCTTCCAAAGTGAATTCCGGTTTTATCAGTAATTGCTTTTGCTATCTTTCCATAGCCCTCACCTTCAATCAGTCCTCTTGTCAGTTCGGTCCTTATATCATTCATATATTTTTGAGCATGCTCTTGCATACTTTCGGGCCATTATTTTCTTCTATCCGGTGTGACTTCTCTTCATACCGGATTTTTTTATTAAAACTGCTTGAGCAATAATTAGTTTTATCTATTTAACTGACCGATTCTTCAAATTCGACCGGGAGATTCAGTCTTGCCGGACCTCACTCCCTGTCACGACTTGGACCGCCGCAAAAAAACAAGAACAAAAAAAAGAGCCTTAACAGCGAAGCGGGAAACTGTTAAGGCTCAGGTAGTTTTATAAGAAATAGAATATGTAATAAACTTTGTAAGGTAAGAACAAAAATCAAAAAATCAATTGAGCTAATTTCTTATAAACTACCGAATGAGTTTTCCGCTTTTCAATCAGTAATTTGTTGGTGCAATTTAACAATTTCAACCTTTTATTTTTATGCTTTTCTACAATCCTTATTTGCTGTAATATAAAAGCTTCAAATATAAGGAGGTGGATGTATTAAAAAGTTCTAAGTAAGGTTAGAAAATTTTTTCTAATTTTATTTTGAAGTGTTAGGCAGATGGTTTTTCAACAATCCTCGGATATAAAAGTTTTGGATCATAACACCGAATTCCTTCCGAAATTGACCTTTATAGTTTTTTGTATAGCTGGTAATTATTTTTCCAAAATTTTTAGTTTCTAAGCCATCATGCAATAAAAATCTTTTTTCGTAGATATTTAATTTGTTATTCGCTTCAAGAAGAGCATCAATTAGCCGGGTATGCTAGACAAAAGAAACAATAAAAGTCCTCTCAATTTCGTCCAACTCGAATTTCCACAACTAAAATTCAGTAATGCCACAAAATAACTTAATTAACTAGGGAGAATCATTATGGATCAAAAGGTATTCATTTACAATTATGATAAGCAAGTATCAAAAGCTATCCAAGAACTTATAGGTGTCTCAGGATCAATTCTTTTTGATGGACAAATTGATGAGAATGAAATTAAGTATTTACAACAATGGTTAGTACTTCACGGACCCTATTTAACAAAGTATCCGCTTGTTGAATTAAAAGAAATAATCGATTCAATTCTTGAGGATGGTACCGTCACCCAGGGAGAGAAGCAAAACCTGTTCAATTTTTTATCTTCTATCTCAATTGGAGTTGAGCAAAATCCAACCGTCGAAGGAATATTTGAACTTAATCCCAGGATATTGTTTAATGGAAATAATTTTCTTTTCACTGGGGAATTACTGTACTCTGAAAGAGATAAGGCTGAGAGTTTGGTAATTGATAAGGGAGGCAAGATCTTGAAGAGTTGCAACAAGCAATTGAATTATCTGATCGTTGGTTCAAAAGGAAGTGAAGCTTGGAAATTTGGAAGGTTCGGGACCAAGGTAAGCAAAGCTATTGAGCTCAATAGAGAGAAAAAAGCTCAGATTTCAATCATTCAAGAAAAAGATTTTGTAAGACAAATAATTTAGAAATCAATTAAAAGGTAAAATTATGAAAGCGATTTTTGATAAGTCATCAAACCTCGTCGGATGGATCGAGAAGGAACATGTTTTCGATCTTAATCTTAACTGGATTGCTTTCTTGTCGAATGGAAACATATTTAGTAGCAATAAAGTGAAATGGCTTGGACCATTTAATCAGGGATCATTTTTAGACAGAGACGGAAAACCGGTTGCCTGGATCGAGGGAGTTAAACCATCAGGTACTTTAAAGCCCCTAGTACCTACAACACCTTTCCGCCCATTTACACCTTTACGACCATTGAATCCATTGAAACCACTAAAACCCTTGCAACCATTAGTACCATTAGGCGGATGGTCAAAAATAAGTTGGGAAATGTATCTCGGCCGGTAACCTATTAAAAATCATAAAATATGACTCAATAAATTGTTCTTGTGATTTAATCCGCATCTGGGAGTTTAAGTTGTTTAGAAGTCGGTAAAGGTATGACTCCTTTAACTTCTTCGATTATGTTATGTATCGCGACTAGCTCATTGTCAAAACCATATTGAAGAGTAGTCTTTACAATCGCTCGCAATGAATCTCCCGGACGGACATCCCATTTCCTGGTTTGGAAATCTTTTAGCCATTTAGTATCAACTATTTTGGCCTCGAATGGCTTAGTACCATGTCTGAATTCCCACATAGAATCACCAAGATAATCAGGTTTTTAAACTTTCAAAATCATTTCCGCCGTGGAAACAATCGTCTCACTTGTCAATAAGGCCTCAATACTTTCGGGAACTAATTTAAATTTTGCATTAATAGTTTTTTCTTGATCGGAGGTTATAAATTTAATTTTTTCATTTTCATTTAAATAATCAGCGGCATTCGAGATTTTACTAATAGCAGGCAATAATTTTTGTCTTTGAACTGGTGAATAAGAAGGAATATGATTTACATCTGTATTGACGGCCGCTTCAAGTAACTTCGTTTCCAATTCCTCTATCTGAGCTTTATCAGTAATTTCAGTTGTACCTTCTAACCAATTAATAACTATATATTTCGCTTCGACCAGGTATCTCCCCACAACTTGTTTCCAATCAAGTTTTTTTAATCCTTCGTCATCTACTGATCTTAATTTTTGCGCTAACCACACCCGAATTGATCCACTCTCAACATCCTCAATCGTAGCTATGGGCTCTATTTTAGAATCAATCGAATCTACCAAAGCACGATCAAGCTGTTGAAATGTATCGATCATTTCGGTAAGAGCTTTAAAAATTCTAGTTGGATTTTCGCTTCCTTTCTCGAAATCTATTTCAATGCAAAAGTCAGCTCGTTGTTCTCCAGACATAATTTTTTTAGTGGGATGTTATAGAAAATAAATTACTAAACAAATTTATAATATGTTAATTGAAACCTAATAATAATTATTAATATATAACAATTTTCCTTACCACACCACTTCAATCCTTTTTTAATTCGTTGAATTTCCCCACTTAAATTAATCACAAATTAATTTCTCCCCAGGATCCGAGTAATTTATCGGCTCCGGGAAGATCTGCCCACAAATCGCATTTATGAGCGAATTAGCGTAAACGTCCAGTAAGATAAAACTTGACCATTTTGTTAAAGTCCTTTTTACTCAGTTAAATCTTCCTTCTAACGATATAAATATTTTTTAGTCCATCACTAAAAACTTTTCTCTTAAGTTTATTTTTTACATTTCTTGCTTTCACCTGTTTACTATTTAAGCGATTAGTAATTATCCATCCAAAGTGATGAAGAAGAAATGCGAGTGTATCCGGATCTTGAATTTTTCCTTCACGAACAAAAGTTGCTCTTTCAAGAATTTTCTTAGCTTCGATTGTTTTTATATCATTTTCCTTGAAGAAAACATCACCGGTTCTAAGTTTTTCAATGACTGGATTCTTCACGTATAGTATGCTAAAATTTTCTTTGCTTTGTGAATTTTCGATTTCCATATATTTCCTTTTCGTCGTTTTTTGCCGTTAGTTTATTTGATATTTATTTGCTACTTGTTCAATATCGTCATTAACAACAGCAGAACTTTCTTCCTTTTCTTTCTGCTTTTCAAGTTTATTAAGCTCCTCACGTCGTTTAATCAGACCGTCATTGATCCTTCCTTTTGCTCTTGAGTAAACATACTTCAGGTTCTGTTTTTCTACCGGAAGCGATTTAAACTCGATAAAAGTGTCTCGTAAGTACTTAAAAGCTGTACTATTCCTGACTTGTTTTGTATTTGTAACAAGGTTTACAAGTGCGCTTAAGGTTGACTTGTCAGGATCGTGGATGTCACAATGTGCAGCTAATAAAAGTTTTAGTGAGTCAGTTACTTGATAAACATTCTCATAATCTTCCGGTTCTGTGTTTGTGTTTTGCTCTGGAGTTTGAGTTAGAAGAGGCAAAGGTAAATCAGAGTTAGAAAGTTGGAAGTTAGTTTCCGCATCTTCCTTTACATTTACTTTTAACTTTCCCTTTACATTTACATTTACTTTTAACTTTGTGGCATTAATGCGAACATTAATGGGATTAATGTCAACATTAATGAGGTTATTGTATACAGAAACATCAATTAAGAGGTAAGGTTCAAAAACTTGCACGACTTTTTTCCTTTTTGCTGCTTCAAAAAATCTTTTCTGAATTGCTTTGGAAGTCAGGATTCCGGATTCGAACAAATTTTTATCAAAAATTCCACGTTGTACGGCAGAATTAATGCATTCATTAATGAGATTAATGTCTACATTAATCCGCTTTTTTGTTAACAATAATAGATCATCATTGTACTCAATAAAGTAGCTGTTTTTATAAATCAATTGCCACAAAGTAACCAACACGGCCAACCCGGTGGATTCTTTTTCTGCAATGTACATTTCAATTTTATTATCCCACTCGCAGTCCAGTGGAAAATAATCAATCCCGCTTTTTGTTGGGCGTGCCATCACTACCTCACTTTAGTCTGATAAAATTGTAGTCGTTTATTAAGTTCCTCTATCGTTTCCAGGTGCATTTCCTTGCCACCGTTTGAAATCCATTCTTTATGAAGAGCTTTGAAGTCTGGTCTTATGCTCCGATTTCCGTTCGTTAGTTTGATTGCGTAACGTTTTGCAAGTAAATTGATAGAATCTCTGAGTCGTTCTTTCTGAAGATAAACCGGATCATCTATATTCGGAGCACGCCTCAAATCAATGCTATGCTTTGCTCCCGATGACAATTCAACATTTACAGAAATTGTTTTGCTCTCAGTTGCTTCGCTGCCAAGTGGAATAAACTTACCTTGAAGAGCCGGAGTATAATCACTTCCAAAGAAATCAGACTGGTCCATACCGCCGGCATTTGAATTGCTTTTAGTTCTGGCAGTTCTAAAATTTTTAGATTGGCTAAATCATAAGCATCTGTATATCTATCCTTCCATCCCTCATTTGCCACAATCAAGTCTGCTATTTTGTTAGCTAAATTTTTCATATAGTTAATCCTTAAAAAATATTTAGTTGATTGTTTTTTAATTTGTACACTGCGCAGCCTTCTTGCCGCTCCTCGGTTTCTTCAATTATCTCGCTCGCTTTAAGTTCGGAGATCCTTCCGGAGATCTGGTTAAGCTGCTTTCCCATTGCTCTGGCAATCTGTTTGCTGTAAGCTTTGCCGGATTTAATTATAAACTCCAGCACCAGAGCTCTGTCACGCTCTTTACGCACCCGCTTGTTAGCAGTTAAACTCTGTGCGTTCCCCTGGTGTCGGTTTATGCAAATGTCGTCCATTAACTTATCCTCCTACTATCTTTTCTTACCCTTTTATTTTTATTGTTTTCGGCTTGAGTAACCCATCGGCAATTGTTCGGTTCATAGTTCCCATCGTTATTTATACGATCTAATTGCAACCCTTTCTCATAACCGTTACTCATAGCCCAATCGTAGAAAACTTTGAAATCATTTCCCCATTCGTCACAAACTCTTATTCCGCGTCCACCCCAATCCCTAAATTGAGGTTCGTTTGGATTATAACATCTTTTCTTCATCCCTTTCCAACGGCTATAAAGATTAGTATGGTGTAAGTTGTGTGTTCTTTTGATAGATGATATTTTCTCAATATTCAGACAACCACAGGATTGAGTTCTCCCGCTTTTCATATCACTCATTCTTACAATTGTTTTAATTCCGCAATCACACAAACAAAGAAATTTTCTTTTCTTTTCGCCGCTTGGATAAACGTCCGGTTCAACCTCATCCAATAAAATTAATCTTGAATATCGTTTACCGATAAGCTGTTCAGTTGGAATTCTAACTGGCATAATTGCCTCAATTATTATTTATTATGTTTATATATCCGTCTGATAAAGAAACGCGCTGAGGTATTAAATCAATCAATTCGTTTCTGTGCGTTATTATGAAGGTGTTGTGGATACCTGATTTATTGTGAGCGTTCCTAAGCATAGCCAAATAAAGATTTGCGTTATCAACATCTAACTGGCCGTCTTTTTCATCGAGGAATGATGTCTCAATCTTTTTGCCTTGTTGCCTTACAACTAAAGAAATAGCCAATTGTAATGCTGTTTCAATCCAGACTCTTTCACCACCACTCTTATTGCTGATCTCGCAGACTCCATCCTCGTCAATGATGTTTATATCGAAAGTTTCTTTGGTCTTTTTTTTGTCTTTAGTAAGCGAAGTGGTTTCAAAGACTATTCTGAATTTATTCTCAAAGATGCTGAGCAGTTCATTCGCAATGGAAGTTATTTCAATGCCGGAGTTCTCAAGCTTAAGCACCGGAATCCCTGTTTTATCAAATGCCTTACAAAGGAATGTCCAATCTTTAATCTCAGCCTCAACATCTGACTTATCAATGTTAAGCCGAGTGATTTTTTCTTCATTCTTATTTACGATCTCAATCTGCTGTTCAATCTTTGCAACTTCTGTTTTAGCATCGTCCATTCGAGCTCGTGATGATTGCAACTGTTGATTGAGTCCGATTAGTTTTTGTCTTGCTGCAGCAAGATCGAGGTTCATTTCTTGAATACGCTCTGCTGCTGTATTATCATGTCGATGGTTTAAGTCATCAGCTTGTTTCTTTAACTGAGCGAGAGCATTTTCAAATGAAAGTTTTGTTTCAGCAATAAGTTTCTCGTGTCCCTGGATTGATTGCTCACAAAGTTTTATTTGATTGTCGGCTTCTTTAAGTTCCTCGAGTAGCTTATCATAATTGTGTTTGTTTAAGTTTGAAAGAGATTGTTCAATTCGTTTTATTGCTTCACTGTTTTCCGCAATTGTATTATTTAAATCTCTATCTTTATTCTGGAATTCATCATCGGTTTTCGCACGTTCTTTGAGCAGCTCCTCAGATTTGTTAAATGCTCTTTGCTCAATCTCTTTAAGTTCGGATTCAAGCTGGGTTAATTGGGTCTTAATAATTGGAAGCTCAAGTTCATTTTCGTGTGCTGTTTTTAGATAGACACAGGCATTGCCTTTTGTCGGTGAGTCACATCCTGAATTAGTTATTGCATCAACATTCTTCTTTGTGACAGCTAAGCGTTCCTTTGCAGCATTCAACCTTGACAAAGTTTCCTTGTAAAGTGAGTTAAGAGTATTGGAATCCGCTTCAATCAAGGCAATCTTCTTTAAGGATTCAGAATAATTTTTTTGATGAAGTGAATAAAGTTTATAAAGTTTTGAAGCAGAATTCTTTAACTCCTCAAGCTTAATTTCAAATTCTTTCTTATCAGACAAAGCACCTTCAATCTTTGCTTTACTTTCCGGAGAAGCTAACTTTTTGTTTCTTTCAAGCAGCTTCTGCTGAATGGAAATAACAGAATTGTAACGAGAGATTTTAACATTGTTTGAAACCGTAATTGAATTAATCTGATCTCCAATTTCCTCAAGCTCTTTTTGAATATGCTGGTTTGTAAGTTCCTTCTCGTGCGCAATTTGAATCTTGACATCAGTCTCGCGGATAACTTCATTCGCACCTTCAATAGATGATTCGAGTTCACTTATTTCATCAATAAGCTGAGCCTGATAATTAAGCTTATCCTTACGCTGTTTCTCAAGAATATCAACACTCGTTTGATCCTGCTGCAGGGCGCTTATTTCACCTTCAATCTTTGCAAGTTTATTTTCACCGGACTTTAGATATTCTTTAGCTTGCTCTAAATAAACCTCGTAGCTGTTAAGATTAAGCAGCTCGTAAAACAGTTTACGTCTGTCAGCTGGTTTTAATTCTGCAATGCCTTTGCTCTTTTGTCCCGAGAACACCGAGTTGAAGAAAAGATCAGGAGAACCGAGAAGATTTTCAATCGCTTCATCGTAAGTGGTTAACTTACCATCATTAAGTGGTTTGCCATTCTCAATTAAATAAGCTTCACTTCCTCCGGTTAAAGCATCGATTAAGATCTTTGATTCGTATTCATTGTCATTCTGAACGAAGTGAAGTATCCGGTAACTATCCTTCAAATAGAAATGAGATTGAAGTGAACCATCACGACTAACCATCATCCTGTAAGGATGAAGGTTTTCCATTATAGTTGTCTTACCGGACCCGTTACGCCCGGTTAAAGCAATCAGCCCGGGAGAGAACTGAGTAAAATCAATTTCAATCTCTTCAACTCCCAAACCTTTTTTGATACCAATTGCCCCACGTAATTTTAATTTTAATAATTTCATAATCCCACCTCTTGCAGCTGAGCAACTTTCTTTTCAATTGTGCCATTAATTGGTTGATTAATTACCTCCGCATATTCTTTAACTTCATCGATCAAAGTTTTGCAGGTCATAATCTTTTCAGATCGTGATTCACGTTCAATCGGTACGATATTAAATTCTATTTTAACATCTTCACCATATTCCTTTTTTATCCAACCAAGCTTTTCGTCTGTTAAAAGTTTTCGCTCATTCTCATTGAGGGTGATTCTAAATCTTGTTTCGGCACCGGCAATAGCAACACCATCAAACTTGAAAGATTCTCCTGTGAATACAGCATCAATCCTTTGCATCGGTCGTGCTGAAGTTAGCATAAATCTTTCAACATTCATTTCAGCAGAATCAACATCAGTGAATTCTATAACTTGGAATGATTTCTGTTCAGTTTCACCCCACGATTTATTATAAATAGATCCTGAATAAAGCATATTGGGTGTGATCTCTTGGAATAAATGAATGTGCCCCAAACCATAATAATCGTGTTTAGCTTTCTCAAGCGTGGAAGGTGCAACCATTATATCCTGAGAAACAAGCGTCTGCCCTGTGCTTAATCTTGAACCAACTACATTACCGTGGAATGCAAGAAGCTTAGGACAAGTATAAGGTTGTGTAACCTCTCCAATATGTTCAAATATCTGTTCAAACTTGTCAAGAAAGTTCGCATTATTGTTATCAATGCTATCTTCAATTAACAAGCTTGCTTTTGTTGGATAAGGAACAAGAGTAACGATGTAATCAATAAGTTGTATGTTTTTCATCTCCGTTCTGAGTAAATCGAAAGACACTCTATCGAAATTTGAAACACCCAAAACAACCGGATACTCATAAGCATAAACATTCGGTTCAATTTGATGTAGTAATTCGATACTGCCAGTTTCATCATGACTCTGGTTGCCAGCCGTTATAAAAACAAAATCAACCAATCTGGAAAGTTTATGGAAGAAGTTTAACGCAATAGGTACAGCGGAATTCCTACTGTAAGATTGTTTTTTATCAAATACATCACCAGCAATAATTACAGCATTAACTTTTATGTTTGAACAGTATTCCAGTATTTGTTGTAAGCTTGTTTCAGCTTTCTGTTTTTTCTTCGGATCAGCATCCAAGTGCAGATCTGCAGTATGAATAAATCTTAATTGTTTCATTATGGTAACTCCTCCACAGCATCAGGAGTAAGTAAAAGCTTTTCGATTGCTTCTATCTGTTTATTTAACGGTGCTTTTTCTACTTGCTGAGCGGTTATTTCAGAATTGTCTTTATTCCTTATCCCTTTCAGCTTATAAAGCCTCAAAATTGTCTCGGTGCGTTCTTTCTGAGGTGCATCCTTGTAAGTATCAGCGTCCATCTTAGCTTTTTCTTCACGGCTGAACATTGGTTTTTCTTCAATTACATTAGCCTCCTGTACGTTTGATGTTTGTTCGGGTGCTGATGCGGTTTTCTCGATCTGTCTTTGACCAACAGAAGGAGAATAAATTGTATCCATTATCCCAAGTTTTTTACGAGCGAGTTCTTTTTTTATTTCTTTTTGTTCCTCTGGAGTGAACTCAGAAAGCAATGCATTCTTGTCTTCCTCAACGTAAGGGATAAGAAACGGCTTATCGAAATCTGCGGCTTTAAAAGATTGTGGCAGTTGAGGAAGAACTTTATTAAAAGCGCGTGTAAGTGCGTTGCTTTCGGCTAAAGCCTCAGCGTGTTTACGTCTGGATTTTGTTTGTCCCTCAGACTTAGTGGCAGCATCATTAAAATAATCATACTTGCCGGTGTAAGATTCTGTAATCATTTCGCCGCTTACAGTTCTATATTGGACTGAAACTTCGTGACTGATGAAAGTTACACGACCGGTTTCGTCTGTTTTGCGTTCTAAAATTCTGGACCCGACAACACGAATCTTTGCAGCTTTCGCAATTTCATTAAGTTTACCAAGGTGCAAACAGAACCCGCCGCTTTCATTTTTGTAAACGTGTTTGTCATTATTTGCGTTTACAGTAACAATCTCAGCACCTAAGCGGCAATACTTGTCTGTAAATGGTAACGTTTCAGGAAAAATAACATTTGCAACAGCCTTGGCTTGCTGTACAAACTGCTGAAGCTGATTATTATTTCCGATCTTTTCTTCTGTTAGTTTTACTAATGCAGTGCTCATTTACCTAATCTCCTTTTCAAATCTTTGTTTTCTTTATATAATAGATATGCCTTAAGCAGAGCCATTGGAGCTATTACAAACGTGGTAAGTGCTTGAAAAAATGTTTCTGTCATTTTCTTAAAGCTCCTTTGCCAAACTGCTTGTTGAACTGAGAAAACAAACTATGCAAGCGGGCAATCGGTCTTTCTTCCTTCACCGGCTTACTCGTATCCAGGGTAATTCTCAGTTTTGATTGTGATTGGAATTTGTTATTTTTGTTCTCGTTCATAATGAACCTCTCTTAGTTTGTTGTGAATTATTCAGTCCAGTTAGCGCTGGACTTTTTTATTTAGTTGCTTTTTGAATAGTTGGGAAGCTGTTTTTATATGCAGCTTAATATTTGTTTTAATCAACCTGTAGATGATGTGATCGTTTGGTTCCGCAACTCTCAGAGCGCAATGATCATTGTGAGCTTCAATTGTCATCCACTTGCCGTTTGGTATAATATTAACAATAGTTTTCATCAGCTTACCTTTCGTTTATTGTTTTGAAATATTTCTCTTGCAATCTCCTCTGCAGTTCTGCAGTTCTCCTGTAAAAACTCGTGTTGGTATTTAGTACTATCCTGGAATTCCTTTATATCCTTAAGAAGGAACCGGTAGCGTTGTCTATGGTTTGAATCCCTATAAATTCGAGCTTTAAGCTTCCCGGATTTAACTAATTTTATTATTGTGCTGTCCCCTAACCGCAAAAGCCTGCAAGCTTTATTCAGACTTATTTCCTCAACACTAAATTGCTCGGCACCTTTCCAAAACTTTTCAAGTTTCTGATCGAGTTCGTTAAGCTTTTGCCATATTTGCTCTTGGGTGATTAGCATTTCTTTTTCTCTAAACTTTTAGCGTAACACTTAATCGATTTATACTTCGGTAGTTTTACTTGAATAACTTGTCCGCATCCGCATTTACAGGGTACTTCCACAAATTCATCTCTTCCTTTTTGAATTATCACTAAAGTTCTCATTGCATATCCACCGAAATAAGTAAATCATTGTAAGCATCCATTGAGCGGTTCATCTGGATGCGAATAATTTCTTTTAGTTCTTGTTTTTCTTTTGAGTCTATTCCGTTGGGAAGACGATCTTTTGTTGAACGAACCATAAGCGCAACTGCTCTATTCAGCACTTCGGCTATTTCAGTTAGTTCATCTTTAAGTTTGTCCGTTGCTTCTTTGCTGTTTGAAATCAGACCTTCTAATTTGAAGACCTGAATTACTCTTGCGTGAAAATCCTGCCTGTAGTTAGTAGCATTACGCAACTGATAACGTACTATTTCATAATCCATATTCAACTTGTCGCTAAGCCATTTAACTTCCAGTCCGGCCTTATCTAACACCTCATTAATAAACCTCTGATCAGAATTTAATAATTCGAATTTCTCGGGATTTATAGAAAAATTTTGTTCGTTAACCTGAGATTTCAAGGATTTATCCATTTAATTTTATTCGTAAAAAATGAGTTAACTATGAAAGAAGAGCCATTACTCTTTACGTTAAGCCCAAAGCATTTTAACTGTGATATACCATTCAACTTTCGCTTCATGGTAATAATCAGTTATTTTGATTTTGTGTTTGTAATGAATTAGGCTGCAGTTTAGGAATGATGACCAACGCATCTCTACCATCAGCCAATGTTTCTCGGTGTATTTCAATGGCTCTATGTTCTGCCATATCCATCTTATGGTCATCGAAAAACACCTGTGGAATTCTAACAACAGCACCGTTATTCATCCGGTATATGTTTGTATCTTTAAGTTTTTGCATATTTATAAGCCTTATTATGTTAATAATCTATTTTTTCTTCAATCTTTATGTGTGTTTTATCTACAGAAACAACTACTTTTCCGCCAATACCATACGGAATTCCTTCTTGAAACACTTTTTCAAGCTCGGCAATCTTTTTTCTAATGCGTTTTACCATTCTAACCTGCTTGTTAATTGCTTCAAAAGTTCGCTTAAGTTGTTCATCATAGTTTTTATTGTCTTCAAAATCACTCATTTTCTGGCCTATTTTTATAAGTTTTTATCTAAATCTGGCACCCTTTGCTTTGCTACTTTAGTAAGGGGCCAGCACAAACTATTTCACAAAGCATTGGATGAAACATCTAGTGTTACCTGTAATTCTGTTAATTCTGGATATTGTGGTTTAAGTTCTAGGTCTTGTGGTTTCAAAACGATTATGTTTTGTTTAGAGATAAGATCCAATCTTCTTGCTCTATCTCTTTTAACTCTGTGGTTAATAATTCTGGAAGTTCCTAAAAACTTTCCGCTAAGGTTAAATATCTTACACATTGCTGGCTCCTTTGGTGTTAATGTTATAGAACTAATTAAATCTTCTTTGCTAAAATATAAACTTTTTTATAATCTGTCAAGTAAAAAGTTATAAAAAGTTGTATATTTTTCGTAAGTTATTTATTTATAATGACTTAAAATTTAATAAAGTTTGGGTATGGATTGGCAAAACTTTTTAAAACAACTAATTACTGACTTTAGGACCTCAGTACCTAAGTTGGCGGCATTAACTGGTCTATCAACCACGGCTTTATATAAAATAAAAAAAGGGGGGACTGAGGGACCTAATCAGGGGACTTTGGCTTTAATTGAAAAAGCTTTGAATATTAAGATTAGTGATGATGTTAATGGTAATGTAACTTATCAAAAGCTTCCGCCCCTCATAAAAGAAGATAGAGGGGAATATAAAGTCGCTGAAATAATTTCCAAACAAGATTTAGACATGATAAAGAAACTTAAAGAAATGGGGATCGATTCTGTTGAAAAGCTCGAAAAATTCTATGATTATGAGGGTATTGCTGAAGATATTAAAGAAGTTTTAAAGAAAAAACTATACCGCAGCTAATGGAAGATTTGCATAAACTTAAAATGATGTATTTCCAAAAAGCACTAGACTTATTCCGTAAAGACTTAAATTTTTTTGATGAACTATTTGAGTCTAAGAAATGTGAATTACTAAAATTCAAAGAATTCAAGTACAATAAAAAAGTTAAAATACTTTCCTCCTGCGGGTGTAATAGTTGTGAAGAATTGAATGGGAAAGTGTACACGATTGATGAAGCATTAAAACTTATGCCGATCCCAAACCCTGGTTGCAGCCACAAAACTAATGCAAGTGGTAAAGGATGGTGTCGATGTTGCTATGTTTCTGGTGATGACCCCATCGAACAAGCTAAACAAATGAATAAAGAATTTCATAAAGACTTGGCACAAATTATTTTGAAACATTAGGAACCAAAGATAACGGCTATTGAAAGGATAAGATAATTTATGAAAAAAATATTTATTCTGATTGGCTCGCTGGTACTTGTCTTAATTGTTGTAAAACTGTTTAAAGGAAGTGAAGATGTGAAGCCAAATAGTTACAGCATTCTTTCCGCCGCTGAAGATTTTGTAAAGGCAAAATTAAAATCATCTTCCACGTCCGAATTTAGTTCCCTAGATGAGACATCCATAATAGAAACTGACCCTAATGTTTACGAAGTGCGCGGTTTTGTTGATGCTCAAAATTCTTTCGGTGCCCAGCTAAAAAATAATTATTACGTCAGATTACATTTTAGTCCATACAATAAGACTTATTCAGCAACAGATATAAAACTTGAATGAAAACAACTATTATTTTTTTATTTCTAATTTTACTTTTATCTGGGTGTAGGTCAAATTCTAAGATAACAGTCAATGAGGAAAAGATTCATCAGCAAATAAACGATTTGTTTTCTGAAGCCCCATATCCTCCGAAATCATTTAAAGTCATTTCTTTTTCAAAACCAGATACGATCTATTGTATAAACTTAGTCCTTTATGTTAAGATTAATTCAAAATTTTACCTAAATGATTCTTTGATTAGCAAAGATTGGTATATAAGACTTACAAAAGATAAGATATTCATCGATTGGGATACTAGCTTGGCTAAATATTATGTCAAACAAAACAATAGATGATCTCATAATACAGCGCCAAAAGCTAAAAGAACTTATCAGATATGCTCAACTACTCGGGGGCAAGATAAGTATCGGGGATGAGATAATAACGCTGGCAGAGCTAAAGGAAACGATAACTGAGATTAAAATAGAGATAGAAGTCAAGCGTTCACAAATGAAATTAAAAGTTATTAATAATAATGGATCATAGGTTATGAAAGGTGTCTATCTACAAAAAAATTCTCCCTACTATTGGATTAGGTACTATGATAAATACGATCAGGATGAGAAGCGAAAAAGGAAGTCTGTAAATACTAAAATTGAGGTTACTGCAGCCGATTGGAGAAGGTACATTGAAAAGAAAAAACTTGTAGGTACTTCAGAGCTGAGAGATAAATTGAAAAGCTTCCGTAATGGATTAGCAGAACGAAATATTGAGATACAAAGCGGAGTAAAACTTAAACACGATTTAACTCTCCTGAATGGCTTCGAAGAATTTAAGCGAGTTAGAACTGTACCAGGTTCCAGGAAAGAGATAAAACTTAAAACCATTCAGAACTATCAGCTCGCAGTTGATCATTTCGTTAATTGCTCCGGAAATAAATTAATTTATAAATATACTGATAAGGAGTACATCACTCTTTTGAATTACTTTGAGGGGAAAGGGCTTTCCCGAAATTCGAGATCTATCTATACCAGGGCATTAAGATCTCTTTGGAAATATTTCCAGGAGAAAAACTACACTCTGAAAAATATCATTGAGCCGGTTGAAGCAGAGACAAAGGACCCTGATCCGATTCCGTTGGATGATATGTTCACTATAATCGAGTACTTTAAAGCTGACACGGATTATCCGCACCACTATTTTATTGTTTACTTTATGTTATTAACCGGCTGCCGTCCCTCAAGCGCAATAATGCAAGCTAAGGAAGAGATTGATTTCAAACGGAAAATAATTACAATTAAAAATGTAAAATCCGGGAGAAGAAAAGGGAAAGAGTTTTATAAATTTCCTCTTTATAGGGAGCTCGAGCAGCTGCTTAAATTAATGAATGCAGATAAAGGTACCGGTAGATTATTTTCGATGTATTCAATTGTCCCGGGAAACTATACCTGGCCACTCTCCTTCTGGAAAAGAGGCATCGGATTCCTGGTAAAAGCTAAGAAGATCTCAAAAGCATACTCGTTAAAACAAATCCGTCCAACATTCGCAAGCTTTTTAATCAACAATCTTAAGATGGATATATTCACAGTCAAGAAACTTCTGGACCACACCGATGTGAAAATAACAGATAAGCACTACATTGATTTTAGAGTTGATAATGTGAGGAGAGAGTTGGATGAGGTAAGTATCAACAATTTTTTTTGATGCTGTTTTGCATTTTGAAGGGAAAAATAACTTCCCGGCAGAAGAAATACCACATTAAAGTGTTATACTCTAATTTTTCAATAGAATTATTTAAAATCAAAAAGCCCTGTAAGTGATTTACTTACAGGGCTTTAAGAATGCGGGGCCGACGAGACTCGAACTCGCGACCTTCTGCGTGACAGGCAGTTAACAATTCGGTTTCTAACTAA
>JBBILT010000006.1:0-204062 GCA_037444745.1 Ignavibacteriales bacterium | reverse complement strand
GTTCCATGATCCGGCGAAGTTCTAATCATTTTAAGTTCCGCTGTAAAATTTACACCGGAATTAAAATTTAAAAGTTTAAATGGAATAAGTATTTGATCGTGATACATTCCAAGAATTATATCAAACCTTTTATATGTTTTATTTCCCCAGAACGCATCAGGCACAAAAGGTCCGTCAACAGAATAATTTTTCTTTAATGATTTTATTGCGGGAGTTATAAAATCTATTTCTTCTTTTCCAATCAACCCATTTTCACCAGCGTGAGGATTAAATCCAAGCACAGCAATTCTGGGATTATCAATACTTAAATCTCTAATTGCTGTTTTGCTTAATAATTTAATCGCATTTCTAATTTTATCACTTGATATAAGCGTTGAAACTTTTTTTAGCGGTTCGTGAATAGTTAACAATGCCGCATTAATATTATCAGATAGAAACATCATTAAAAAACCTGATGCGTTTTCTGACCTTGCAAGCAATTCTGTATGTCCGAAAAATTTGATACCGCTTTTGTTTATCGCTGCCTTAGAAATTGGTGCTGTAACTAAAACATCTGCAAGATTATTTTTAATTAACCCGATTGCTGTTACGATCGAATTATAAGCTGTTCTTCCTGAATTTGATGTCGGTTTGCCTGGTTTAAACTCTGCATTTGGTAAGGTTAAAATATTAAGCAGTGAGTTTGAGAATGATCTTGAATCATTTACGAATTGGAAATTGAATTTCGACCGCGTTTGTTTGTAGTAAAATTCAAAAATATTTTTAGGGCAGATAAAAATAATCTGATTATTATTTTTTTTTGAGAAAATATTTGAAAATACTTTCAGCGCAATTTCTGGTCCGATTCCATTCACGTCACCACAAGTAAAAACAGCGCGTGTCATTGTGTTGCTGCTAAATTAAATTTTCCGGTGCCATCTTTATCAATAAAAACAAAAGTCTTTTTTGGACTATTATAAAACCAGCTTTCAACAATATGATCTTCATTATTTGTATTGCGTTCGATTTTATCAGGCTGACCAAATTTAATATAAGTTTTTCCACGGTCAGATTTTGCACCATCATTTCCCATGATTGTGCTAAAGTGATATTCGGAGTAATCAATCCGTCGATAAAACTCGCACATTACTTCATTGTAATTAGTTTCCGGAGTTGGGTCAGCTGATTTCCAATAATTGTACAATGCAATTTTGTTATCATCGCTGCTTAACAGCTCAGATACTTTTTCATTTGATTCGACAATATTTAAATATTTAATTGCTGCTTCAGTATCAATAAGTGAAAGTGGTTTACCAATCCAAACAACATTTAGATTAAAATCTGTTTTCTTATTTTCATTATCATTTGGGATTACTTCTAATTTAATTGGTCCTTCATTTAATTTGCAAGCAAAGTTTTTAATAAAAAAATATTTTATCGGTGTTCTATTTTCACTAATTGGTATCATTACTTTGCCATTACATAAAGTCATCTTCGGTGATCCCATAACAAACTCTGTAACTTTAATGCTGGATGTGGACTCTTTTTCAAGTCCCACATTTTTTATATTGATGGTTAATGATTTAATTGTGGAATCCATGACAGGAATCGCTAAAATATTTTCCGGTTTGTTAAAAGGAATAGCGGAGGAATTAGTTGAAAGGATATATGATTCATTATTATCGCAAATGTCTTTTTCAGATTCCAATATAATCGGATTAAGAATTGTAACTGATTTAAAAATCTCTAAATCAAATAACGGAAGTTTTCTTTCAAGCTTGGAAGATTTATCAGAAATAACTGTAAAAATCTTGTACTTACCATCTTTTAATTCAGTACTTAATAATCCTTGTAAAAATATGGATTGCGAATTCGTAACTTTAAAATCTTTTACAAAAATATTTCGTTCATCAAAAACTCTTTTTACAAAACCGTTACTAGAATCTTTTATTTCTATACTAACTTTTAAACCAGAAGTAAAATTATCGTCTTCCTTTTGAAAGAATAATTGTGCATAAGGAATTTTATAGGAATAGAATAAAGTATAACCATCCCTCGAAGGGAAATAATGAATTTCTGAATTAAAAAAGTTACCTGATTGGATAAGATCACGGTTAATCTTAAAATCAGGCTGGGCAATTAGCGGGGCTGCTAAAAGCAGATAATAGAAAAATATTTTCTTCAATTTTTTATTTTCAATCTGTTAATAAGCAAGATTAAATTCAATTGAATTTAATAAAAGGGTAATAAATTTCCCTATTGGAAAATATTTACTATTTAGTTATTCATATTATTAAGGAACTCTTTATTATTTTTTGTTCCTCTTATCTTGTCAAGCAAAAAGTCCATTGCTTCAACGGGATTGAAATCACTTAATATTTTTCTTAATATCCAAACTTTAGCAAGATCTTCTTCCTTCATTAATAAATCTTCTCTACGTGTACCGGAACGGTTAACATCAATAGCAGGGAAAATTCTTCTATCACTCAAATCTCTGTTAAGTACAAGTTCCATATTTCCTGTACCTTTAAATTCCTCAAAGATAACATCATCCATACGGCTGCCGGTATCGATAAGAGCGGTTGCAATGATTGTTAGGCTCCCACCGTCTTCGGTGTTTCTTGCGGCACCAAAAAATCTTTTAGGTTTATGAAGCGCATTCGAATCAACACCGCCGGATAAGATTCTTCCACTGTGAGGAACAACTATGTTATGAGCTCGGGCTAATCTTGTAATACTATCCAACAAAATAACCACATCTTCTTTAGCTTCAACAAGTCTTTTGGCTTTTTCAATTACCATATCTGCAACCTGCACGTGCCTGTCAGCAGGTTCATCAAATGTGGAGCTTATCACTTCCGCCTTAACTGATCTTTCCATATCAGTTACTTCTTCAGGACGTTCGTCAATCAACAGTATAATTAATTTTACTTCAGGATGGTTTCTTGTAATGGAGTTAGCGATTTTTTGGAGGAGAACTGTTTTTCCACTCTTTGGTGGTGATACTATCAATCCTCTTTGTCCTTTGCCAATTGGGGCAAGCATATCCATTATTCTTGTTGAATATTCGCCAGGGACAGATTCAAGTAAAAGTTTTTTTGTAGGATATACAGGTGTAAGATTATCAAATAATGTTCTATCACGGATATTTTCAGGTGCAAGATTATTGACCGCTTCAACTCTTAGAAGAGCGAAAAATCTTTCACCTTCTTTCGGTGGTCTAACCTGCCCGCTCACAAAATCTCCGGTTCTTAAACTGAACTTTTTGATTTGTGATGGCGAAACATAAATATCATCGGGTGAAGGTAAGTAATTATAATCGGCTGATCTTAAGAATCCATATCCATCGGGCAGCACTTCTAAAACTCCCTTTGAAAATGTTAAACCATCTTTTGCAGTCTGAGCTTCTAAAATCTTGAAGATTAATTCTTGTTTTCTGAGATCGCTGTAACCGGCAATGTTAAGCTCTTTAGCTATTTCGTTCAGTTCAACGATCTTCTTCGATTTGAGTTCAGAAATATCCATTGGCATTTTAGGACCTATTATTTGTTAAATGAAATTGTGTGATTGTACTGTTTTCAAAATGGTTAAACCTGATAAGCTTTCGTGGTATTTTCTTAATTCATATGAAAGGTATTTGAGGTCTTAACCAAACTTACATTTTATGTTTAAAATTGTCAAGAATCAATTTCTTGTAATATCGATTTAATTTCACCAAGCAGGTACATACTGCCGGTAACCACCAGGCAATTACTCTTTTCTCCTGAATAATGCTTCTCTATAAACTCTTTTTTATTCTTTACCTCATTAAAATGAAGTTTAACTTTTTCAGCAAAATCTTTTAGTTGAGTAATTGAAGCTGATCTTTCATTTTCGACTACGGTAAAGTAAACTTCATCAAAATTATCTTTAATAAGATTTAACATTTCTAAAATATTTTTATCTTTCATTACGCCAAAAAGTAAAGTAGATTTTTTATAATTATGTCTTTCAGTTTTAAATTCATCCACAAAAGATTTCAGGCCATCTGGATTATGTGCGGAATCTAATATTAATGTAGGATTTTTATTAACGGTTTCATATCTGCCTTGAAGCCTGGTATTTTTAACAACATTTCTAATCCCGTTTGTAATTACAGTTGGGTCATCAATATCAAAAGTTTTGGCAATTGTTAAGGATGCTAACGCAGCATTGTAATTTTGATATTTGCCCCTTAACGGTACTTCCCAATCCTCAAATTCAAGTTCTTCGGTATACAGTTCAATGTTATTATTCTTTTCTATTATATATTCTTCCAAACAGAAGAGTTGAGATTTAACATTTTTACATTTTTTCTCAATAATCTTTATAGCTTCTTCTGGAAGCATTCCAATAAATGTTTTGGACCCACTCTTTATAATTTCACCTTTTTCATAAGCGATGCCCTCAATTTTATTACCTAAAATATTTGTATGTTCCAAACTAATTGAAGTTATTACACAAGCAATAGGATTAAGCACATTTGTTGCATCTAATCTTCCGCCTAGTCCTGTTTCTATTATGGCGCAATCAACTTCAGCGTTTTTAAAATATTCAAAAGCCATAGCGGTTGTTACTTCAAAAAAAGTAAGCTTGTGTTCATCAATAAAATTGGAATGCCTATCGATAAACTCTGCCACAAAAACATCAGGAATCATTTTGCCATTTATAACTATTCGTTCATTAAATTTTATAAAATGGGGAGAAGTGTATAAACCTACTTTGTAACCACTCTCCATTAAAATACTTGCGATGAAAGATGATGTACTTCCCTTTCCATTTGATCCGGCAACGTGTATGGTTTTTAATTTTTTCTGCGGTTCGCCAATATGATGAAGGAAGTTTTGGATGTTATCTAATCCTAACTTAACTCCAAAAGTATGAAGAGCAAAAAGTTTATTTAGTGATTCCTGAATATTCATATTAAATAATATAAGATGCTGTTAGATCAGATAATTTTTTAATTGCTGATGTAATGCAATATTGCTCAAGTTCCGCTATAATTTTTTCAGATGCAGTTGGATCAATAAAATTAAGCGTGCCAATTTGCACCGCTGAAGCTCCGACTATCATAAATTCAATAACATCTTTCCAGTTCATTATTCCACCTATGCCAATAATTGGGATATCAACTTTTCTGGAAATTTCTAAAACTTTGGCTAATGCAATCGGTTTAATTGCAGGACCTGAAAGTCCGCCATTAATATTAAAAATTTTTGGTTTACGAGTAAAAATATTAAATGCCGTTCCAACTAAAGTGTTGATTGCCGAAACAGCATCTCCGCCTTCATCTTTTACAACTTGGGCGAACTCTGATATATAAGAAACATTTGGTGAAAGTTTAATTATCAATGGTTTGTTTGTAACTGCTCGCACTTTTGAAGTTACATTCCCAACTGCAAATTTATCATTCCCAAATTGTAATCCACCATCTTTAACATTTGGGCATGAAACGTTTATCTCAAATGCTTTAATTGTTTGTTCATCATTAAGAATTTTTGTGCACTCAACATATTCATCAACAGTGCTTGCCGCAATATTACAGATCAGCGGCACATCAAACTGTTTTAGGAATGGAATTTTTTCAATTAAGAATTCTTCTACTCCAATATTTGCAAGTCCTATCGCATTTAACAATCCGGCTGGTGTTTCAACAATTCTTTGCGGAGGATTTCCCTTTCTTGGCTTTAAACTTAATGATTTTGTTACAATTGCGCCAAGCTTATTCAGATCGGAAAATTCAGATATTTCATTTCCGTATCCAATTGTACCTGAAGCAAGCATTATAGGATTACGAAGTACCAGAGAGCCAATCTTTACTGATAGATCAACCTGACTCATATAACAACGTCCCTAACATTAAAAACCGGTCCATCTTTACAAACTAAAAGATATTTATCTGATTGAGATGTTGATTCAATAGGACATCCCTGGCAAATACCAAATCCGCAAGCCATTGCGCATTCTGTTGATGCTTCACATTCTAAATCATTTTTTATACAGAACTCCTTTAAAGATCTTAACATAACATTTGGTCCGCAGGCAAATATTTTAGATGAGGAATTTTTAATCTTATCAAAATTTTGTTCAAGCAGTTGTACCACATTTCCCTTCATCCCAATTGATCCATCATCGGTTGAATTTAAAATATTTTCCATCCCATAATTGATAACATCATCTTCAGTTCTTCCACCGATATAACTCTGGATTTTTTTGCTTTTATTTTTTAAATATTTTGTTAAGAATGGAAATGGTGCAGCCCCTAATCCACCGGCAACAATAATAGCAGTGTCATAATTATCATCTAAATTAAATCCATTGCCTAAAGGACCTAAAATATCGATAAGATCACCTTTATGCTTTCGGGCAATTTGTTTGGTCCCTTCTCCAAGGATGTTAAACATCAAAAAAATATTATCACCTTCAACATCACAAATACTAAACGGTCGTCTTAACAATGGAAAAACATTTTCAGAAACTCTAATGTTTAAAAATTGACCCGGTCTAATTATGTCTGCAATTTCAGGCGAGTGAATTTTTTGGATAAAAATATTCGTGTGGACTTGCTTTATCTCTACTACGGGAGAATTTATAATAAACAAACCGAATTCCTTTTAATAGACTTTCTCGAGATTAGATTCAATGATGATTTTAGTAAGTTGATCAGAAAAAAATTACAAACTCCTTCACAAAATTAAATGGTTCTTATTTAAATTCCGAATGGTAAATCAAAAGCTTATAAATAGTCTTCCATCTTATTCATTTTTAAGAAGTCAACGATTTCCTTAACATTCTGAGCTTTATCCCTTCTGCAAATCAAAACAGTATCTTCATGATTGATTACAATAATATTATCCACTCCAATAACGGCAGTTAATTTATCGGGTGAATAAACATAGGAATCAGCTACCATTTCCGTAAATACTTTTCCCACTACTGCATTGCCGTCTTTGTTTTTTTCAGAAAGCTGATAAACTTCTTCCCAGCTTCCTACATCACTCCAATTAAACATTCCTTTTGTAAGAAAAACTTTAGAAGACTTTTCCATAATTCCATAATCGATAGAAATTTTCTTCAACTGTCCGTAAACATTTACCAACTCTTCCTTAAAGTTTGGTTTGGATAAATTATTTTGAATTTTTTCCAATCCTTCATGAAGATCGGGCATAAGATTTTTTATCTCATCAAGTATTATATCAGCTCGCCAAATGAACATACCACTATTCCAGAAAAAATCACCGCTCTCAACAAAACGAAGTGCAGTAGCATAATTTGGTTTTTCAGCAAATGTCAAAACTTTAAAAATATTTTCTGTAACTGGTTTGTCATCTATCTGAATATAACCATATCCCGTTTCCGGTCTGGTTGGATTAATTCCTATCGTAACCAGTCCTTTTGATTCATCAGCATATTTTGCAGCGTTCAATAATGTTTTTTTAAATTCAACTTCATCTTTAATTATATGATCGGCAGGCAGTACTATTGTAACGGCATCTGCATCCTTGGCATTTATTATTACCGATGCCAAACCAATGCAAGCAGCAGTATTTCTTCCAAAGGGTTCTTCAATAATATTTTCTTCGGGTACATCGCTTAATTGTTTTATAACTTCCGGGCGCTGCAATTTATTTGTGATAATAAAAATGTTTTCCTTTTCAACCAAGCCGTTCAATCTATCAACAGTAGCCTGGATCATTGTCTTATCACCAAATATTTTTATTAATTGTTTTGGTAATTTTTTTTTGCTTCTTGGCCAAAATCGTGATCCAACACCACCAGCCATTATTACCGCATATAAATTCATTAAGGCAATTCCTTGATTTTTATTGTTGCTAATTGATTTCCAAACTCTTCTGCTTTATTAAGATAATTACTTATGTCAACTTCTTTACCCCGAACAACTGCTACAATTACTATCAAACAAGCTCGAAGATTTTCAATTACTTCTTTTCCCGGCATCAAATCTCTATTTCGGATTAATATAAGTGCTTTTGCTATTATGTTGTGCATACTTGTTAATATTTCAAATCCTATCCTTTTTGATAACTCACCATTAGTACTCATTATTTTTGAAAATTTTATCAGATCCTCATAATCAACTTCTTCAGTTGAAAGTTTTTTAAGCAGGTTATCAAGCGGTTTAATAGGACTGATTATTGTCGATTCGAATTTCTGGATTAATTCATCATCATCAATTTCTTCCTTTTCATCTTCAAGAATAATTTTCTCTTTAATTTTTTCAGACTCCGGTTTACTGAATGGTTCCTCATCTGAAACTCTTTTTGAAAGATCAACATTAATTTCTTCTTTGGGAAAACTTATCCCGCTTTTTAATTTTTCTATAGCAGTTTTAAAGGAAGATGGAGTACTAATATCCAGCATATGCCCGAGGTCTTTTATAAGCTGCCGGCTGTGTTCTTTAAACTGGTCCGAAATCTTTAATAGATCAATTGGTGATTGTGTTAGAAAATTATAAATCTCATTTAAACGAATTGCTAGTAAAGACAACTCGGTAATTTTTTTCATATTAATCAAATCATTACTTAAGTCTTCAGATTTATTAATGGCTTCCTTAAGTAAAGCAACAACCTCAATTTGCTGATTATTTAGACGAAGGTTATTCGCAGCAATAGTAATACTTTGATTAATATATTGTTTAATTAAATCCATAATCATTTAATAATTCTTGGTACTCGTTTACTTATTCCGCAAGTTATTTCATAGGGAATTGTGTCTAACATATCAGACCAATCCCACGCATCGATTTTAAGATTTTTATTCTTTCCCAAAAGTATCACTTTATCATTAATTAAAACTTTATCGTTTCCAATATTAAACATAATTCTGTCCATCGTTACTGTTCCGATTTGATTGTACATCTTTCCTTTAATAATGCATTTTGCTTTATTAGTTAAAGCTCTCGGAAATCCATCGGCATAACCAAGAGGAACAGAAATTATTTTTGTTGTTTTATTAGCTGTAAATCTTCTACCATAACTAACAGTTTCCCCTTTATTAATTTGCTTAATAGTTGATACTTTAGAAACAACAGACATTACAGGGTATAATTTAATAGATTCTGATGTTTGATGCGAAGGATAATAGCCATATAAAGAAATTCCGGGTCTTACCATATCATAATACGCTTCAGGAAAATCGATTATTGCACCACTGTTTGCAGCGTGAGCTAATCCATAATTAATATTATTCTCTTTCAATAATTTTAATACTGAATCAATTCTTTTTATTTGCAATTTCGCGAAGTTGCTTCCTCTTACATCTGATGTTGCAAAGTGAGTAAATATTCCATCGATAATAAAATTTTTATTTGATGATAACGATTTTACAAACTCGACAGCTTCATTAAAATCAACACCTAACCGATTCATTCCTGTATCAATTTTTACATGCACTAAAATTTTTTGCTTTGATTTTGATTTCTGCTTTTCCTTCAAAAGAATTTGAAGATGCTCTTTTGTAAAAATTGAAGGGATTAAATCATACTTAAAAAACTTATTAACTTGAAATTTATCTATAGGATCAAAAATCAAAATAGGTTGTTTTATTCCTAACTTTCTTAATTCAACACCTTCATCAGGAATTGCCACAGCATAATATTCCGGTTTTTTATTTCCGAGTGAATTTAGACAATCAGTTACAAACTTTACATTATGACCATAGGAATCGGCTTTAACGACCGCCATAATTTTTGCACCATTAACTTTTTGTCTGATGTCTAAATAATTCTGTCTTAGATTTTTAAGATTAATTACAGCTTTTGTGAGACGCATTAATTTTATTTCAATTTTATTAACGATCTAAATATAGAAATATTGATAATAGTATTATTTATATTATTATACATTTTAAAATTAAAGAATATCCAATCATATTACTATTTAAAATGTTTTTGTTAAGAAATTCTTGACATTCCAGCTATGCAATGTTAATTTTGGCTCAACATTTTTTTAGAATAATGCTGACTGAATTCGGAAAAGTATTCATATTCATCCTGATTGCAATTCTCTTTGTAATATTTATTGTATATCTATCAAAGTTAATTCGCCCTGCTCGTCCTACCCATGAGAAATTAAAAACTTATGAATGCGGCGAAAATCCAGAAGGCTCCCCCTGGGTAAAATTCAATATCAGATTTTATGTTGTAGCACTTATCTTTTTAATTTTTGATGTTGAAGTAGTGCTTTTAATTCCTTGGGCTTTAGTCTATAAAAATTTTGGCATTCTAGGATTTTCCATCGGAGGAATATTTCTTGTTCTGTTAGGACTTGGAATGGCTTATGAATGGAGAAAGGGTGATCTTGAATGGGAGAAACCAAAAGTTTTACCTCCCACAATCAAACAGAGTAAAAAAGAAATAGTTGTTAACAAAGAGATCGTAGAGGTTTAACTTAATGGGTCTTCTCGATAAAGAATTTTCTGATAGTAATATTGTTATATCAACCACTGAAGATTTATTTAATTGGGCAAGATTATCTTCATTATGGCAAGTTAGCTTTGGCTTAGCTTGTTGTGCTATCGAAATGATGGCTACATCCGCTTCGCATTACGACTTTGACCGATTTGGTGTGATACCGCGTCCTTCTCCTCGTCAAGCAGATATAATTATAATTTCCGGTACTGTTACATTAAAAATGGCTACAAGAATTAAAAGATTATATGAACAAATGCCCGAACCTAAATATGTTATTTCGATGGGAAGCTGCTCTAATTGCGGTGGACCTTATTGGGAACATGGCTATCACGTATTAAAAGGAGTAGATAGAGTTATTCCAGTTGATGTTTATGTTCCAGGATGCCCACCAAGACCAGAAGCACTTCTTGAAGGATTACTTACGCTTCAGGAAAAAATTAGAAATCATAGTATGGTTAAGAAATCCGCATGAAAAAAGCTGAAGAAATATTTCAATTACTAAAAGATAAATTTCAAGAATCGATCGTTGAGTTTAAAACGGATCAACCGACAGAACCAATTATTATTATATCTGTATCAGCAATTGATAAAGTATGCGCTTTGCTTAAATCAAATCCTGATCTTCAATTTGATTCCTTGATTAATTTGTCAGGTGTGGAT
Source organism: Ignavibacteriales bacterium (assembly GCA_037444745.1). Taxonomy (GTDB): domain Bacteria; phylum Bacteroidota; class Ignavibacteria; order Ignavibacteriales; family Ignavibacteriaceae; genus IGN3. The sequence goes on along the minus strand of JBBILT010000006.1, from coordinate 192,973 downwards.
GATTACAACGGACAGAAAGTTGTAAATGATTCAGGAAACAGTAAAATGCAAAGCGGAACCATTAGTGTTTATTATCATCTGGAATCCACAAAACTAAAACATAAAATAACACTAAAAGTTTCAACTAATCGCGATAACCCTGAAGTTCCATCCGTTGTTGAAATTTGGCAAGGCGCAAATTGGCACGAGCGTGAAGCTTATGATATGTTCGGTATTAAATTTATCAATCATCCTGATCTTAGAAGAATTTTAATGCCTTATGATTGGGAAGCAGGTTATCCACTAAGAAAAGATTATGAAAACCCTGAATTTTATAAGGGTATGAAAGTTCCATACTAGGTCACCAAAATTATGGCAGTTAGAACAGAAGAAATGGTATTAAACATGGGTCCTCAGCATCCGTCAACCCACGGTGTGCTTAGGCTTGAGTTGACTCTTGAAGGTGAAATAGTTACAAATGTAATACCTCATATTGGTTACTTGCATCGTTGTTTTGAAAAGCATTGTGAAGCAATGACTTATCCACAGATAGTTCCTTATACAGATCGTATGGATTACCTTGCATCAATTGGCAACGAATTTGGATATGCTGTAACAATGGAAAAACTTTTGGGAATTCAGGTTCCTGAAAGAGTCGATTACATTAGAGTAATAATGGCAGAGCTTCAGAGGATTGCTTCTCATCTTGTAGCGCTTGGAACTTATGGCGCTGATATAGGTGCATTCACTCCTCTTCTTTATTGTTTTAGAGATCGTGAAAAAATCCTGCATCTTTTTGAAATTACTTGCGGCGCTAGACTCTTGTATAATTATATATGGGTTGGCGGTTTATCACACGATATTCATCCTGATTTTGTAAGAAAAACCAAAGAATTTATAAAAGAATTTCGCCCAACTCTTAAAGAAGTTAATGAACTGCTTAGTTACAATAGAATTTTTATTGATCGCACAGCTAATGTAGGTATTCTTCCAATTGAAACTGCTATTAATTATGGAGTTAGCGGTCCAAACCTTAGAGGATCGGGAATGAAATGGGATATTAGAAAAGAAGATCCATATTCTGTTTATAATAAATTTAATTATGATATTCCTGTTGGTGATGGTAGAAATGGTACCGTTGGTGATAGCTGGGATCGTTATTATGTTCGCGTTCTTGAAATGGAAGAAAGCTGCAAGATAATTGAACAAGCCTTAGATCAGTTACCGGAAGGCGATGTTACTTCAGCTATCCCAAAAAGAATTAAACCGCCAGTTGGTCACGTATATGGAAGAGTTGAAAATCCCCGAGGAGAACTTGGATATTTTATAATAAGTGATGGATCAACAAGTCCTTATCGAGTTAAAGTCAGAGCTCCCTCATTTGTAAGTATGCAAGTACTTAATGAACTTTGTAAAGGCTACATGGTTGCAGATGTAGTTGCAATCTTGGGAAGTATAGATATTGTTTTAGGAGAGATTGACAGATGATGTATGATTTCTTTTATAAAATAACCGGCAGTGAAATAATCTCTGGTGTAATCCTAAGTTTACTTCCATTGTTCCTTTTTATTTTACCTTTTGCATTATTTGCAGTTTATCTTGAAAGAAAAGTTTCTGCTCATATGCAAGATAGACTTGGACCAATGCGTACAGGTTGGCACGGCTGGATTCAAACTATCGCAGATATTTTAAAACTTATTCAGAAAGAAGATATTGTAGCAAAAGACAACGATAAACTTTTATTCAATCTTGCACCGATAATTGTATTTACAGGCTCTTACGCTGCCTTTGCTGTAATACCATTCAGCAGCTATTTCCTCGGGTCAAATATAGATTTAGGAATTTTTTATATTGTTGCAATCACAGGACTATCAGTAGCTGGTATTTTAATGGCTGGCTGGTCATCCAATAATAAATATTCTTTACTTGGTTCGATGAGATCAGTTGCTCAGATTATTAGTTATGAGATCCCAACTATTCTTGTTGTTTTAAGTATTGTAATGATTACCAGCACAATGAATCTGCATACATTGAGTGAAATGCAAACCGGTTACTTTTGGAATTGGTTTATATTTGGCGGACCAGGAACAAGTCTAACAAAATTTTTATTAATTCCATTTATGATGATCGGATTTTTAATTATTTATATCAGTACACTGGCAGAAGTAAATAGAACTCCATTTGATATTCCTGAAGCTGAGTCAGAACTTGTTTCTGGTTATCATACAGAATATTCCGGAATGAAGTTCGCAATGTTTTTCCTGTCTGAGTATGCAAATATGTTTGCAGTTTCTGCAATTGTTGTTGCACTATTCTTGGGAGGATATCAATCCCCTATCGGCTACTTAGGAAAACTCTTTGGCTTGCCCTGGTTAATTCCGATAGAACAATTCAGTTGGTTTACATTAAAAGGAGTATTTTTTGTTTTTGTTCAGATGTGGTTAAGATGGACGTTACCGAGATTGAGAGTTGATCAGCTTATGACCACAAGCTGGAAATATTTAATTCCCATTGCTTTTGTTAATCTTATAATAATTGGATTGATTGCACTTTTATAATGAAAGAATATTTCAGAAATATATATACAGCGCTTTTAACAATTTTCATTGGAATGAAGATCACCTTTAAACATCTTTTCGTTCCTTCTGTAACAATTCAATATCCAACTATTAAACCTGTGCTGCCGGAACGGGAACGCAACAGACTTTATGTTAACATGGATGATTGTATCGGCTGTGACCAATGTTCACGTGCCTGCCCTGTAAGCTGCATACATATAGAGACCGTAAAATCTTTGCCTGGTGAAGATCTTGGTAAAACATCTAACGGAAAGAAGAAAGCTCTTTGGATTCCAACATTTACAATTGATTTTGCTAAATGCTGTTACTGCCAATTATGCGTTTTCCCCTGCCCGACTGAATGTATTTATATGACAGACGTTTATGAGTTTTCTGAACTGACAAGAGAAAATCTGTTGTACGACTTTTCCACTCTTACTCAGGAAGAACGCCAGCAAAAAAGAGATAGCTTTGCAAAATTTACTGCAGAAAAAGAAGCTGAAAAGTTAAAAGCTGCTTCAGCTCCAAAACCGGAAATAAAAAAAGATCCGCAAGAGGAAAAGTAAATTGAATTTATACGATGTAATATTTTATTTGTTCGCTGCAATCACTTTGATTTCTGCTTTTTTAGTAGTTACAAATAGAAACGTGGTTTATTCTGCTTTCTTTTTATTATTTACATTTTTTGGAGTAGCAGGAATCTATGTTTTACTCGGAGCTGATTTTGTAGCTGTTGTTCAGCTTATTGTTTACGTTGGCGGCATTTTGATATTACTTCTCTTTGGTGTGATGCTGACAAATAAAATCACTCAGGTTGAAATTAAATCCGGAACGGTAAATATTTTACCTGCCACAATAGGAGTAGGATTATTTTCTGGATTATTACTTGCCGCAATGCTCAATTCCAATTGGAAAGCATTACCAAAAGAAGCTCCGGTTTATACTACTGCACTTCTTGGTTCTATGTTGATTCAGGATTACGCACTCATATTTGAATTATTAGGAATTATTCTTCTTATCGCACTTATTGGTGCAGCATCAATCGCGAGAAAGTAAACTATGTTAGAAGTTGGATTAAATCATTTTCTTTTTGTAAGCACTTTCCTTTTTTCGATGGGAATTTATGGAATCGTTACACGCAAAAATGCAATTATGGTATTAATGGGAGTTGAACTGATTCTAAATGCAGCAAATATTAATTTCATCGCATTCTCTCGATATGGAAACTTCGGATTGCAGGGTCATTTATTTGCTTTGTTTGTAATTGTGCTCGCCGCTGCCGAAGCAGCAATAGCATTGGCTATAGTATTAAATATCTATAAAACCTTAGCAACAGTTAATGTCGATGAAGTGGATAGTTTGAAAGAATAACAAATGACAGAAAACGGAATCATAAATATTTCACTTGCAATTTTATTTCTTCCCTTGCTTGGATTTATCGTCACTCTTTTACTTGGTAAGAAAATAAAAGCAATCTATCTCTTCGAGATATTAATTATTTCTGTTACACTTATTGCATCAATTGCAGTCGCTTTTGGTAAGCTTTCATATTTTGTTGATAATAAAATTATTACCGAAATTCAGTGGTTCAGATTAAGTGACACTATTTCCATTAAACTAGGATTTCTTATTGATAATATCACAGTGTTGATGCTATTTGTTGTATCGCTCATTAGCGCTCTGGTGCATTACTTCTCAATCGCTTATATGAAAGGCGATGAAAGATATAATAGATATTTTGCTTACCTTGGAATTTTCACCTTCTCAATGAATGGCATCGTTTTAACACACAACATTTTAATGATGTATATATTCTGGGAATTAGTTGGTTTATCATCCTATCTTTTAATTGGATTTTGGTTTGAGAAAAAATCTGCATCTGATGCCGGCAAGAAAGCATTTATTGTTAACAGAGTTGGTGATATTGGAATGTTTGCGGGAATATTAATTTTATATTTAACATATAATACTTTTTCCTTTGAACAAATATTTAGTTCTATCGCTGCCGGTAAACTTCCATTTAATTCAAATTTCTGGTTAACAATAACTGGCATTTTACTTTTTATGGGTGCGATTGGAAAATCAGCTCAATTCCCTCTTCATGTTTGGCTGCCGGATGCGATGGAAGGTCCAACTCCTGTTAGCGCTTTAATCCATGCAGCTACGATGGTTGCTGCGGGTGTATATTTAACGATTAGGATATTTGGATTGCTAACTGCAGACGCAATGATGTTTGTTGCAATAATTGGAATGTTGTCAGCTTTTATTCCAGCAACAATAGCTCTTACTCAAAATGATATCAAAAAAGTTTTGGCTTATTCCACTGTATCCCAGCTTGGTTATATGGTGATGGCGTTAGGTGTTGGCGCATACAAATTTGCATTCTTTCATCTTGTAACTCATGCATTCTTTAAAGCTTGTTTGTTCCTTGGTTCCGGTTCAGTTATACATGCTATGCACCACGAACAAGATATCAGAAACATGGGCGGACTAAGAAAGAAACTTCCATTAACTTATGCTACGTTTTTAATTTCATCACTTGCAATTTCAGGTATCCCGCTTACATCAGGATTTTTAAGTAAAGATGGAATTCTTGCTGGAACATTTGCGTTTGGATCGCTCACCGGTTACTGGATTTTTGCGGTTGTAGGATTTTTAGTTGCTTTGCTTACTGCATTTTATATGTTCCGATTGATTATCTTAACTTTTCATGGCGAACCAAAAGATCTTCATAAATATGAACATGCTCACGAATCTCCATTTGTTATGGCTATGCCATTAACAGTTCTTGCGATGCTTTCTATATTTATTTGGTACACCCCAAATCCATTAAATGCTGATCAAGGTTGGTTTTTCACTAAGTGGATTAATTCGCCAACACTTTCAGCTCCAAATGAAACACGATTTAATTTTATGAAATCGGAAGAAGTGAAGGGACATAATTCTTCTTCTACAGAAATTACTTATTCTGAAGCTTACACAGAAGCAATGCATTCAGCGCACTATCCTGCAATGTTTTTATCATTATTTGTTGCAGTCGCAGGAATATTAACAGCATTTGTTTTCTATCAATGGAAAAAAGTTGATGTTGAAAAACTGGCAAACTCAATCAATCCACTTTATAAATTTTCTCTAAATAAATGGTACATCGATGAATTTTACCAGAAAACTTTTGTCGCCGGTACTTTTGGATTAAGCAGAGTGTTAGGCTGGTTTGATCTTAAAGTAATTGATGGTATTGTTAATGGTTTAGCAGAACTTACCAGAATGTTTGCATTTTTTGTTGGTGCGTTTGATAGAGTTGTAGTCGATGGATTAGTAAATCTAACAGCTTACATAAGTGGTTTTGTTGGTTTGATTTTCAGAAGAATCCAAACAGGTAAAGTTCAGACTTACCTGGTGTTCGTAATTTTTTCGATAATAATTTTGCTCTTTTTATTTAAAGCTTAAAGTTTGAAAAACAGGTATCAGTACTATGAATAATTTTCCAATTCTTTCGTTCTTGACATTCCTGCCAATACTGGGAATGGTAATTGTTTTAATCCTGCCCAAAAGGCAAGAGTTATCAATAAAAGTTACCACTCTTGTCATTACAGGATTGCAACTCGTTTTATCAATAATTTTATTGATGAATTATAATTACTCCGCAGGCGGAATTAACGATGCCAATTCATTTCAGTTTATGGAAAAATTTACGTGGATTAATATTCCCGGATTTTCCTGGATAGGAAATATTAAGATAGATTATTTTATGGGAGTGGATGGTTTGAGCACTCCGCTAGTTCTTTTAACAGCAATAGTAACTTTCATTGCAACCATTTCATCCTGGAGTATTGATAAATCTCTTAAAGGATATTTTGCAATGTTCTTACTTCTTGATACCGGTATGATGGGCGTGTTTGTTTCACTAGACTTCTTCCTATTTTATATTTTCTGGGAACTTATGCTTCTACCTATGTACTTTTTAATTGGAATTTGGGGCGGACCAAGAAGAGAATATGCTGCAATAAAATTTTTCCTATATACTTTATTCGGAAGTATTTTTATTCTGTTAGTAATGATTGGATTGTACTTCAGTTCAATGGAAACACTTGCAAACGGATCCAAAGTTTTTACTTTTAATTTACTCGAGTTGATGAATCCTAATAATTATACTGCAACCGGAATATTATCTCCACTAAATCCAAACAACTTAAGGTTTATAGCTTACATTGGATTATTTGTTGGGTTTGCCATTAAAATACCGATGTTCCCATTTCATACCTGGCTGCCCGATGCACACGTTGAAGCGCCAACAGCGATAAGCGTTATACTTGCAGGAGTTTTACTAAAGATGGGTACTTACGGTATTCTTAGAGTATCCTACCCTATTTTTCCTGAACTTACATATCAATTAAGCTGGTTCATAGCGCTCTTTGGAATGATAAATATTATTTACGGTGCTTTTTGTGCTATGGCTCAAAAAGATTTTAAAAAGCTCATCGCATATTCTTCAATTTCGCACATGGGTTATGTATTGCTTGGTATGTCAGCATTAAATACAATGGGAATTTCAGGCGCAGTATTACAAATGTTTAATCACGGAACAATTACAGCCATGCTCTTCCTTATTGTAGGAGTGGTTTATGATCGTGCACATACCAGAGATCTGGATGCATTTGGTGGATTAGGAAAACAAATGCCTATTTATACGGGATTTGTTAGTGTTGCTTTCTTTGCAGCAATTGGCCTTCCGGGCTTAAGCGGATTTATCTCTGAAGCCTTAGTATTCCTTGGTGGATTTGGTTCACAAACTACCAGAATATTAGCAATCATTTCTACACTTGGAATTTTATTGGGTGCAGCTTATATGCTTTGGACTCTTCAAAGAGTTTACCTCGGTCAACTTAATGAGAAATGGAAAGAATTAACTGATTTAACCGCCCGTGAATATTTTATGCTTGTGCCTCTGACTCTTATCGTAATATTTTTGGGTGTTTACCCTTCACCAATGCTTAATCTGATGAACGCATCAGTTAACCACATGGTAAAATTAATTAATGATGCTCAGGTTTTTTATAGTTCAATTCATCCGTTATAATTTTTATTTCTAAAAGTGATTACATTGATATTAAATAATTTATTTGGAAATCTTCAGGCGATATACCCTGAGATAAGTCTGGCATTAACACTGGTTGCATTGGTAATTTTTGATCTCATTTTTAGCAAGAGTAAAAAGTTTCTGCCAGCGTTATCTATTATTGGATTAATAATCACTTTCATTTTTGTTGTTTTTGAATTTGGGACTTCAAGATCAGCATTTTCCACTTCAGGAAATATCTCTTTTCTTTCAATCGATGGTTTCTCATCATTCTTTAAAGTACTAATTCTTATTGCAACACTATTTGTTGTTCTATTTTCTATCTCTTCAAAAGAAGTTCAATCTTGTTCCGATCGGCAGGGTGAATATTATGCTTTAATTTTCGGAATGGTAATTGGAATGTTTTTTCTCGTTTCGGCTAACGATTTAATTCTTATATATCTATCTCTGGAACTTCTTTCATTATCATCTTATGTATTAGCTGGGTTTGTCAAAAACTCTGTTCGTAATAGTGAAGCATCATTAAAATATGTTATTTATGGTTCCGCTTCTTCAGGAATAATGTTGTTTGGAATTTCAATTTTATATGGAATCACTGGAAGCACAAACTTATTTGAAATAAATTCATTGCTTAAATTTTCTAACGCTAGTGATATTACTTTTCTAATTGCTGTAATAATGATTTTTGCTGGAATTGGATTTAAAATTTCTATCGTACCTTTTCATTTTTGGACTCCCGACGTTTATGAAGGTGCACCTATCTCGATTACTGCATTTCTTTCTGTTGCAAGTAAAGCTGCTGGTTTTGCTTTATTGATTAGATTTATAAAAGTTACTTTTGCACTAAGTCAAAGTAAAGAGGGATACTGGCAACTAATTAATTATGTTGATTGGCGGACACTACTTGTTTTATTCTCAATCATAACTATGACGTTTGGTAACTTTGCCGCTTTATGGCAGGATAATCTTAAACGTCTACTGGCATATTCAAGTATTGCACACGCCGGTTATTTAATGCTTGGCCTAGCAGTTTTATCAGATCAGGGTTTAATGGCGGTAATGATTTACTTCTCAATTTATCTTTTTATGAATCTTGGCGCATTCTTTATTGTGATGCTGATTGCAAATGAAATAAATTCTGAAAGCCTGGATGATTATAAAGGATTAGGCTATTCAATTCCTTTTTTGGGAACGGCACTTGCTATTTTTCTTATATCTTTAACTGGATTACCGCCCACTGCTGGCTTCATCGGAAAATTATATTTATTTATTGCACTTGTGGATGCAAAGATGATTACAGTTGCTATCATTGCTTTGCTAAATACCGTGGTGTCACTCTATTATTATATTCGAGTACTGAAAGCATTATTCTTAACTAAAACTGATAAACATGTTGAGATTAAAATTTCTACTTTTAACTTTATCATTATAATTGTTTTGCTTGCACCAGTATTAATTTTTGGTGTTTACTTCTCACCGCTTGTAAACCTTGCAAAAGCTTCCATTCAGATTTTAGGTTTGTAGAAAGAAACTGCTATTGCAATTAAAATATGTAATCTATAAGTTTAAACCAGACCAATTTAGTCTTATTTATGTTGAAGTTATCAAAAAAATCAGAATACGCTCTTATGGCTGCAAAATATATGGCTTTAAAGAACCATGGTAGTTTTGTAACAGCAAAAGAAATATCTGAAAGTTATAAAATTTCTTATGAATTGGTATCCAAAGTATTGCAACGCTTGACAAAAAATGAAATCGCAATTTCATATCAAGGTGCCAAAGGAGGCTACTCTTTAAGGAAAAATCCAGTGGAAATTTCTCTAATAGAATTAATTCAGGCTGTTGAACCTGATTTTAAAATTACAGATTGTTTAAATAATGGAGCTGATAAAAATAATTGCAATATTATTGACTGCTGTAAAATAAGAGATCCTTTAATAGAAGTTCAAAAAAAAATTGATAGAGTATTTACTGACACAAAGCTATCGCAAATTATCTGATGGATAAAAAATCATTTATATATTTAGATAACAATTCCACTACTCCGGTTGATCCCAGAGTTTTAGAATCTATGCTTCCCTATTACCATGATAGATTTGGAAATGCATCAAGTGATCATTCATTTGGTTGGGCTGCAAAAAGCGCCGTTGAAAATTCAAGAGAAACAATTGCCAGGTTTTTAAATGCTGATACTAAGGAAATTTATTTTACTAGTGGGGCCACAGAATCTGTAAACATAATCCACTTTGGTATAGCTGAATCAAATATTTTACCTAATTCAAATATCATCTCTTCAAATATAGAACACAGTGCCACATATGATTCTTTGAATTATCTCAGTAAAAAAGGAATTGAGATTAAGTTTGTGCCTGTTAATAAACTAGGTTTAATCGATCCTGAACAATTGATTAACTCAATAGATAATAAAACTTTACTTGTTTCAATTATTTATGCAAATAATGAAATTGGAACTATCAATGATATTAAAGCTATCGGTGATTTTTGTAAAAGTACAAACATTCTTTTCCACATTGATGCTACTCAGGCAATCGGTAAAATAAAGTTTGATTTAAATGAACTGAATGTTGATTTTGTTTCCTTTACCGCTCATAAAATTTATGGACCTAAAGGCATCGGCGGATTGTTCATTAGAAATAGGAAACCAAATATTAAATTATCACAAAGAATTTTTGGCGGCGGACAGGAAAACGGAATACGACCGGGTACTTTAAACGTACCGGCTATTGTAGGATTTGGCAAAGCTATTGAAATATGCAGCACTGAATTGGAAAAAGATTTTAATCATACATCATCGCTGCGGGATCTCTTGTATAATAATCTTGTATCTAACATCGATGGAGTTTTAATTAACGGAAGTTTAAAACAACGATTACCAAATAATCTTAACATACGCATTGAAGGAATTAGTGCAAACAAATTAATGTTGGAGCTAAGAGATTTAGCATTTTCAAATTCTTCTGCTTGCTCATCAGGAAGCACAACACCAAGTCGAATATTAAAAGCTTTGGGGCTGCATGATGAAGAAGCATTCGCTTCAGTACGATTCGGGATTGGGAGATTTAACACTATTGATGAAATTGATTATGCTTCTACTGAAATTATAGAAGCTGTTCAAAAAATTAGAACTTTAAATAAAAAATATTTATCATTCACGTAAACACATTGATTAATTATGACTAATAAAAAAATTGCTGCACTTTTTAGTGATCTTCAGAATGATAATCAGATATTTCTGAATTATCTGAAAGCAAAATTTCCCATTTTCCACAATTCTAATTTCTTCTTTAGAGATTTTCAATATGGATTAAAAGGATATTTAGAAAAAAAAACATTTCAAATGTCCTGGATGGATATTGAGGAACTTTCTAAGCTTTTATGCGATTATTATATAAGCAAGAAAATATTTATCAAAATCAGCAGTCAAGTATGCAAGTTAAATTATCCCGAGTTTGTAACATCAAAGCCGGGCGATCCTTTTTCTTTTAATTAATATTTTTTCATGGAGATTATATGTCAAATATTCAAATAGATTCCGAAATAACTATTACAGATAAAGCTGTAAGTGAAATAAAAAAAATAATGGATGAAAATAAAGTGCCGTCAGAATTTGGATTAAGAATTGGTGTTAAAGGTGGTGGATGTTCCGGTTTAACTTATACACTCGGATTTGATCCTTCTACACGAGATGGTGATACTGTTATTGAAAATAGTGGAGTAAAATTATTCGTTGATGGAAAAAGTCTATTTTATCTTTCAGGCACACAGTTAGATTATTCAAATGGATTGAATGGCAAAGGATTTATTTTTAATAATCCAAATGCTACAAAAAGCTGCGGCTGCGGTGAATCATTTAGTGTCTAAATTGAAAGGATAACAAAATGCAAAGAAGAAAATTTTTATTCGCTTTGGGTGCAATACCCGCTGTATCCGTTCTTGGAAAAGTTGATAATCAATTAAATAATATTACAAATCATATAAGGAGTACAAATAAAATGGCAAAATTTGAATTGCCCCAACTACCCTATGCTTTTGATGCTTTGGAACCATACATTGATAAGATGACTATGGAAATTCATCATGATAAGCATCATAATGCTTATGTTACAAATCTTAACAAAGCTGTTGAAGGTACAGCTCTGGAAGGAAAATCATTAGAAGAATTATTTGCAGCGATTTCAAAAGCGCCGGCTGCAGTTAGAAATAATGGCGGCGGTCACTGGAATCATTCGTTATTCTGGACTGTAATGAAACAAAACGGCGGCGGCAACCCAACAGGAAAAGTTGCTGATGCAATTAATTCCGCTTTCGGCTCATTCGATGAATTTAAAACAAAATTCAGTACAGCGGCTGCAACAAGATTTGGTTCAGGTTGGGCCTGGTTACTTGTTCAAAACGGAAAATTGGTTGTCTCATCAACACCAAACCAGGATAATCCTTTAATGGATGTTGCTGAAGTAAAAGGAACTCCGGTTCTTGGATTAGACGTTTGGGAACATGCTTATTATCTCAAGTATCAAAACAAGAGACCGGATTACATTGCAAATTGGTGGAATGTTGTAAACTGGGATAAAGTAAACGAATTGTTTTCAAAAGCATAAATTTCTTTTGGAGTAGTGGAATTTTGGAATAATGGAATTTTTAAAAATCCATTGCGCCATTATTCCACCATTCCATTTTATTTTTTCCTTACATTAAATCATACAAATGTAAAATGCCTGCAATTCCAATATTCCCATTAAGTTTAGTTGTCTTTCCCGATTCCAAATATCCATTACACATTTTTGAAGAACGATATAAAATTCTATTACAAAAATGCCTTACAGAAAATTCAGGATTTGGCATTGTAGCATCTATTGAAAAACGAATATCAGATATTGGAGTTTATGTAATGGTTTCAGAAATACTTAAAACTTATTTAAATGGTGAACTTGATATTGTAGTTAAAGGAATTGAGAGATTCCTGATCAATTCTACTTCTCTTCATCCAGATGGATACTATCTTGCAGATGTTGAAAAGTATAATGATGAAATTATTATTGTTGATTTAGGACTTGTTGATGAACTGCAATCAGAGTTTGAAGAAATAGTTGAGTTAGCAAATTATAAATTGGAAGATGCATTCTGGAATAATCTGAAGAGTAAAAAACTTAAATCGTATAAGATTGCTGAAAAATCAGGTTTAAGCTACGAGCAGCAGCAGGAATTACTAATCCTAAAAAATGAAAATAAGCGACTAAATTATTTGATTAACTATTTTAATTCTATTAAAAATAAAATAAGCGGTGCTGAATCTTTAAAAAAAATCATTATGAATGATGGTTATATAAATGAATAAAAAAGGCGAGAATAAAACTCGCCTATTTTTTTTTGATGAAAATACTTTTTTACTATTACAAATATCTTTTTTTAACTGATAATCTATTAATGGCTCTGGCTAATGCAGCTTGAGCGCGGATTATGTTTGTCTCACTATTTTTATTAGCTAATCTTTCTTCTGCTCGTTGTTTAGCTTTTGCTGCACGATCCTCATCAATCTCATCAACTAACTCAATCGAATCCGCAAGAACAATTATCTGGTTATTCAGAACTTCGATAGTTCCTCCTGCAGTTGAATAATAATTAGATTTCAATTCATTCAGATCAACTTTGATCATACCAATTTCAAAAGTGCTTATAATTGGTGCATGATTTTTTAAAACTTCAAATCTGCCTTTTGTTCCGGGCACAGTAATGGATTTAACTTCACCTTTGAAAACAGATTTAGAAGGAGTAATTATATCAAGATTTAATTCTGCCATTACTAAACCATCTGCTTTGCATTTTCAACTGCTTCTTCAATGGTGCCTACATACATAAACGCACCTTCAGGAAGATCATCATATTTACCATCAATGATACCTTTGAAGCCGCGGATTGTATCTTCCAACTTAACGTACTTACCAGCTTTTCCTGTAAACGCTTCTGCTACGTGGAATGGCTGACTGAAGAATCTTTGAATTCTTCGAGCTCTTCGTACAACAACTTTATCTTCATCAGATAATTCATCCATACCGAGTATATTAATAATGTCCTGAAGGTCTTTGTATTGCTGAAGTACTTCCTTACAATTTGTCGCAACATCATAATGTTCCTGTCCAAGTATTTCTGGCTGAAGAATTCTTGAAGTAGATTCAAGAGGATCAACAGCAGGATAAATTCCTAGTTCAGAAATTTGTCTGCTTAAAACAGTCGTTGCATCAAGATGTGAAAAAGCCGCAGCAGGAGCCGGATCTGTTAAATCATCAGCGGGAACATAAATAGCTTGTACAGAGGTTATTGATCCTTTATCAGTTGAAGTTATTCGTTCTTGTAGTGCACCCATTTCTGAAGCAAGATTAGGTTGATATCCAACCGCTGAAGGCATTCTGCCCAAAAGTGCACTTACCTCAGAACCAGCTTGAGTGAATCTAAAAATATTATCTATAAATAAAAGAACATCTCTTCCCTCTTCATCTCTAAAATATTCTGCAATAGATAAACCGGTTAATGCAACACGCAATCTTGCTCCGGGTGGTTCATTCATTTGACCAAATACGAGTGCAGTTTTATCAATTACTCCTGATTCTTTCATCTCTAACCAAAGATCATTTCCCTCGCGGGTTCTTTCACCAACTCCTGCAAATACAGAAAAACCTCCGTGCTGTTTTGCTATGTTATTAATTAATTCCTGAATGATAACTGTTTTACCTACACCGGCACCGCCAAATAACCCCGTCTTTCCACCTTTGCTGTAAGGTTCCATTAGATCAATAACTTTTACACCTGTTTCAAACATTTGACTTTGTGTAGAAAGATTTTTAAACAACGGTACAGGTCTATGGATTGAATATCTTTTTTCTGCTTTAATTTCGCCTAAGCCGTCGATCGGGTTACCAATAACATTTATTAATCTCCCTAAAGTAGCTGGTCCAACAGGAACAGTTATTGGCTTCCCTGTATCAAATGCATCCATACCGCGGACTAAGCCATCCGTAGAATCCATAGCAACTGCTCTAACTCTATCTTCACCTAAATGCTGCTGAACTTCTACAATCAAATCATCTTTATTACCTTCAGTGTCTGTTCTCGGAATTCTGACCGCATTATAAATGGTTGGTAAATTTCCTTCCGCAAATTCGATATCGACTACAGGTCCTATTATTTGTATTATTTTACCAATGATATTACTCATTCTTATTCCTTTGTTAATAAATTTTGAGGTGTAAAATTATGGAAACAGTCTTTTTTTTACAAACCTTTATTGGGTTTACTTCAGTAGAATCATTTTTTTTGAAACAGATAATGCATCCGTTTTTAGCTGATAAATGTACATTCCGCTAGCAAGATTTTCAGCTTTAAAATCAATTGTAATAACGCCGGGTTGAGCAAGATTATTAAATAGTACTTTTACTTCTCTTCCTAACATATCATAAATGGCTAATCGAATATGCTGAGTTTTTGGAACTTCAAATCTTATTGTTGTTATTGGATTAAATGGATTTGGGAAATTTTGATATAGTTGAAACTTCATCTCCGAAATATTATGATCATCAACACCTGTAACAGGAATAACAAAAGTACCAGTACCACCTGCGTCGTTATAGCGTTTCTTAAATTCCTGCATAAACTGATTTGCAATATATTCATCATCAATTATCAATGTGTTTTCATCATTATCGTTTTCGGCAGCACTAGACCAATTGTGAGATCCCGTAATTACCGTTGGATTGCTCAATGGATATGAAGCATCTATAATACCATATTTATGATGCTGCGTTGGAGCAGTAGCTCCTAACATTTCAGAAAAAGTAGAAAGATACGACCATTGGGAACCCGAAGTATTTTCTTGATCAATAATACCGCGAATATCATTAACCCCCGCCGAATATCTTTGATTAATTGCACTTGCTATATCATATCTTGTAAATGCGTACTGCGCAAAATATATACTATATGCACTTCGATTAACTTCATTTATAATTTTACCAGTCGTTCCATCTGATGGACTAAAATAAAGTTGAAGCGGTCTGCCGCCGACCGTAAATGTATGTGGAGTATTGTTTGATTTAAAGTATCCAAATTTTGCGTTTGATGGATTAGGAGTATCAGTATTTGATCCCCACATTTCTTCAAACTCAACAAGATAAGCTTGAGCAACAGTAGGATCATTAATTTCAACCACATTATTTTTCCAACCGCTTTCTAATCCAGTTACATTCCAGGACCCTGTCCACACCCAATCATTAATAAATATAGAATCCCGCACATCAAAAATAAAAAATTTATTGTGCATAATTCCACTAAACGTAGCTGATTCTGGCGGTCGTTTGCTGATAAGTATTCCATTGTTAATTAATGTTTGCATACTATTTTGCGTTGTACGGCTATCATAAACTACTCTGACTTTTACTCCCCGATTTTTTGCAACAACTAAGGCATTTGCAATATTGGGTTTATCTGAAAAACTATATAGTGCTAAGTCGATTGAATACTTTGCTGAATTAATTCTTTCAATAAGTTTTTGTTCGAAATCTACATTGCCTTGTGCTTGATTACCGGGAATCGCAACGCTGGGATCAACCGGAAAATTAAAGTAAACATTTATTTTACCGATAGTTGTATCGTTCGAAGCAGTTGCAACTGATTTTATATCGCTTGAACTTGTACCAAAAGAATTTGATGAATATGCTTTATAATAATATAATCTGCCGGGCTGTAACCCTGATACAGGAACAGAATGTGATGTTGTATCATCATTAATAATTACAGAATCAATTTCTAAAGCAGATGTTAAACCATATTTAATTTTACTGTTTCCATTGCGTGCTGTATTGAAATAAACTGTAAATGATGAGGTGTCTATTCCTGCGGCAAAAACTGGATTGAGAATTACAGGACTTCCATCGTTAACTACATCTAAAATAAAACGTGGTAATATTTGGTAACCCGAACTATATGGTGCTAAATTATCAAACTGTCCAAGAATTCCAACTATATCAATTTGTCCGGAAGGAATTTGTGTCCCAACAATTGAAGTTACATCACCATCTATTCTCATTCCGCTTAAAAGTGAACCTGTTTGATCACTAATGTTATAGTTAGTTTGAGCAGTAAAATTTCCGGAAGCATTGATTGTAACGTTATCAATTCGGATTAATTTACTCTCAAACTCTTCAAATCCATTCCATTGTTGATTAATAATCTGGTTGATAGTTACAACTTCGGGTTCAACTAAATTATTTGATGAATGTTTAACGAAAGAAGGAGTTCCTACTGCGAAAGATAATTCTGCCAAACCATTATAATTAGTCATCGCAGCAGTTACTGTAACTGAGTCCCCTATTGCTACAAAATTAGAAAAAGTACTACCATAAATGGATACGGCGCCCGTTTCATCCTGAATAGCTGCTGGTCCTGCAGCACCGTATTGATTTGAGCATGTTACGATTCCTGAAACAGTTACTACTTGATTAAGTGACATCGGTACGCCAGTAGCATCGTTCAATCTGATTGATTGAATAGGAACAGATGTTTGTGAGTAAACATTTGAAAAAATAAACGAAACAATAAAAACAATTTTAATCAATTTCATTTCAAGTCCGTTGATAAAATGAATCTTAAAATTCTGCTATTGCCGGTATCAGCTACATAGAGAATATTATCGAAATATGCTACTGCATATGGTCCTTTAAAAACAGATGCACCGCCAAAAGACTGAAGTTCATCTCCCAAAGGTGTAAATTTAAAAATACTATCTTTTTTTGCATCTGCAACATAAATATTACCGGCATCATCAATGCAGCATCCTTCCGGCTGCACGAATTTATTTGGTGACATTAATGCACCTCCATTTGAGGGATTAAGTCTGGCTTCATAGTCGGATGAAACTGGTGTAACAACATAAGTAAGCCATTGAGTTTTTAAAGAATTATTACCGGTAAGAGTTTCAATAAAATCTATATTCCTCCGATTAAAAGAAGTAAGAGAGCTAATTTGGTTTGCTGAAACCAGACCGGAGCTAATTGGATCAATATTGGGTAACCTTCCTATTAAAGTATCACCTTCGCCACCAGCAAATAATTTTTTAGGGCTAAAATATAAAATTGAATTATCGGGATCAATAAAACTTGAGTTATTAGGTCCTGTTCTTGCAACATAAAAAGTATTATTATAAAATACAGCAACACCTGTATATTTTCTTAAAGGATAATTAAGATCAATTGGTCGAGGTAACAATTTAATCAATGGTGCAGATGAAATTTGATGCTCTGCTGAAACTAAATCCAATTTAAATACCGCTCCAAATGAATTTGTTTGACCATTTACAACGGTGTCTAACTGAGCACATACTATGAGATTTAATTTATAATCCTGAGCTAATGCTACGGGTCTTCTGATATGTCTTTCTCCAAGTACATCTCCGTTCAAATTAAGCATTATCACCCGATCGTTATCAGTATCGGCTACATAAATAAATGGTTCTCTACCAACAATAATATCCTGCGGTTTATTAAAACCAGTCCATTCGGGATTAAGTTGAACATACACTGTATCGCCAGTAATATTACCATTGCCACCACTAGCGGTCAGTTCACTAATGTCAAATTTATCACCACAGCCAATTAAAAGCGGTAGTATAACTATCAGATAATGAATAAATGGTAAAAATCGTTTCATTAAAAACCTAAAATAATTGAAAACCTTTGTGAGTTTCCTAATTTAGTAAAATTGGAATATGAATAGTCGACAGAACAATATGCAATGCTTATTGGAATATGAACACCGAAACCAAACGAATAATTCTTTTCATCTACATTAAACAAATAACCGCCTCTTAAGTAGACGATATCTTTCCAACTATATTCTAAACCGGTAGAAATATTTTCACTATTATCGTTAGGATGGTTTAACTGTACTGAAGTTGTTATCCTATTATCTTCGGATTGATACGGTTCAAATGCAAAACCGATTCGAAAAATTGTTGGCGGTGAAAAGGACTGCCAATCTGATTTTTCCCTTTTACCAATTAAAACTACTTTTCCATCAGGTGCAAGCTGATTACCAAAATTTGATACTGTAACGGCAAATCGTGTCGTTCCCAAACCCGTCCAATAATAGGTACCCAGATCAATCATAACTCCGCGCATTTTTAACTTATCTAATGTTTCCTCTATATACCGAACTGTTCCGCCAAAACTAAATTGTTCCGTCATCTTTCGGGAATAAGAAACTGCAAAAGCTATATCTCCAAAGCTAAAGTACTCACCTGTACCAAACGGAGCAAACTCTGTTGTTACTTTCATATCTTCCATTGAAAGCGAAGTTAATGAAACGCCAAATGTGTTTGTTTCATCCAGATGATAAACAGCTCCGAGAAAATCATGATTAATATCTACAGCCCATTTATTGTGCGAAAATATTATTTGATCTTGATTAAATTGAACCAAGCCGGCAGGATTCCAGTATAAGGCAGAAGCATCATTAGCCACTGCAACAAATGCATCACCCATTGCCGATGATCGGCTGCCTACACCAATTTTTAGGAATTGCGCGGTAGAAATTCCAGCTCTTTGCCCACCCAGTATTGGAAACAATTGTGCTTCTGTATTAAAGTAAGTTGCTAATAATATTATGATAATAAATATTTTTTTCATGTTTAAAACTTTAAACTAAGTCCCAATTTTACATTTCTTCTTGTTAAATAACGCGAAGGATCATAAGGATAAGGAGAAATTGGTGCTTGCAAATCCGGATATTTAGGATCATTCCACGAATAGGGTACAGGATCTCCAGTCTGATATGCTTTCCCTGTTGCAGGATTGATTATGGCTGAATTTTGAATATCTAATAAATTATTTACTTCTATTGTAAATGATAGATTTAGACCTCCGATTTGAATATATTTTTCAAAGTTCAGATCAACCCAAAACCAGTTTTGTCCAACATTTGTATAAAAATCTGTTGTCGAGCCAAGATATACAGGTCTTCCTTCAGCATCATAGCCAGTAAAATAAGCCGGTGTATATCTTTTGCCTGATTCGAAAAATAATCTTAAATGTAAATTATAATCATCAAGTATTCCATTACCAAATCCAAATAATGCTTCTCCCTTTCCAACATAAAAGTTAGTATTTATTGATACCGTGACCGGTCTGTCCCAAGGCATATATTTTTCTTTTACCGATTCATTAACATCTCCTTGAATCACCAATGCACCTTCATCTGATGAAGAACTTTTACCAGTTATAATTGCATAGGATGCTGAAATTGTTCCATTAAACCAGTCTCCAATTCTCTTTTTGAATTCTAGTTCAAGACCACGTGATCTCGCATAATCTGAATTTACATATGTTATAAAATTCTTAGATATAAATCTAGCTGATGTAATTTTTGCTGATCTCGTATTTATATAATCAAAAATATCTTTGTAGTAGGCAGTAATTGTGATTACATCATCTGGAGTAAATTGAGTTTTAAGTCCTAGTTCATATGCAACAGTAGTTTCGGGATTTAAATTCGGATTACCAAATTGTTGGAAAGAAGATTGCGCATTAAGCGGATTTAACTTGGCATACACAAATTGAGGACGAGGCCATTTACTAAAATGACCATATGAAAAGAACAATGTTTGATTGTCTGAAACCGGATGTGAAATTCCAAGCCGCGGGCTTAATCTTGCTTTCCATCTTCTATTTCCAAACCAACCAAATGTGTCATTTTTGTAATCTATTCTTGTCTGATCTGGTATAGTAATTACATCAGGATTATTTACAGCATCATCCACATATTTTCCGGGAAACCAATAATCCATTCGTAATCCAAAGTTCAATATCATTCCGCTAAAGTTTATATTATCCTGTGCATAAAATGCTCCAACTGCTGGGTATACTTTATAAATATCATTATTAAGTCCTAACTCACCAATCCATGGTTGATAAATATCTACTACCTGCATTTCCTGGAATTGACATTCAAAACCTGCTTTAAATTTATTCCTTTCATCAAAAAAGCTTGTTATATCACCCTTAATTGAATACTCCTCTACATAATGATCATGCCACGTATAGGGATTACCAACATCCCAAAAACCATCACCAGGAATAATACCGATTGTATCATGATTTGTGTTGTAATATTGAATTGGAAAATTTGATATATCTTTAGGTTGAACATATTCATACCAATCCCTGCCGTTAGCATCAGCTCTAAGATTAGTATAAAAGTAATTCAAACTTAAATCATAATACGTTTTTGCATTTAAGGTATGTGTTATATTAATAGTATTATATTTATTGTCGTGGGTATATACGTTTGCCTGAGAAAGTATATTCTGAAATGTATATTGATAACCCGGGCTAGGTTCTACATGTTCTAAGTTTGTTTGCAGTGCACCAGTGTTTTGGCTTATAGAAACAGATTGATTAAACGAGTAAGAAACCTTAAATGTCGATGAAAGTTTATAGGTGATTTTAGCAAGCCAGTACCAATTGTTAATTGCTTCGGGTGCAAATCTGGATCCAAAAAATGTAGATGAATTGAGTCTTCCTGCCGTAGGTTTATAGTAACCTTGAGTCATTCCGTCAGAAAGTCCCATATAAAAACTACTGAAGAAATAAAGTTTACCGGGAATTTTAATTCCTAACTCCGGTAAGATAGATGATATAATGGGTTCCGGTCCACCAAGATCTATTTCCAGCATTTTGTTGTTAAAAACATAATAAGATGATTTATTTCCTAAATTATCTGTTTTATAAGAAATAAAACCGTCGTAAGAATCGCTCCCTTCTTTAGTTGTTACATTAACTACTCCTGAAGTTGCTTGTCCATATTCTGCATTAATACCACCAGTTATAATCTCTACTTCTTTGATCGCATTAGTACTTAATTGAAGCCCAAATCCTGTACCGGCTAAAGGATCTTGAACAGAAACACCATTTAACAAATATGCATTTTCATAAGCACGCCCACCTCGTATATGTATTTCGTTATCTGAATGAACTATTCCGGCTTGTTGAGAAACAATATCCTGAATATTTTCGACTAAAGCATTCTTGATATCATCCGAAGAAATAGTGGTTTTGCTTTGAGTTTCATTTACATCCAGCAATGGTTTTGAACCTATAACAACAACATCCTGATCTAAGGTTAAAGAAGTCTGATTCATTTTAACATTTAATTCTGTAGTTTTTCCGGCATCAATTTTATATCCGGCATATTCCATTGTTTTATACCCAATAAAAGAAACAGTAATATTATAATTCCCGGGAGCTATGTTTGAAATAATAAAATTTCCATTAACATCAGATGCTGCACCATAATAAGTTCCTTTCAATAAAACATTTACGCCAATTAAGGGTTCATTATCTGCAGCGTCAATAATTTTACCAATCAGTTTTCCTGTGTTTTGGCTGTATATAAAATTAATGCTGCACAAAAGAATAATCGGTAGAAGTTTTTTCATCATGGAATTAATCCAAAATCTTGAACGAATACTTTATTCAGTAAGCTCTTCACGTTAGCATTCCCACCGTTTGCTTTATGTAATGGCACCCCAATAAAAAACATTTTCTTTTGTGTATCTGTAAATCCAGTAAACCCTTTAAGTTCATAGTTTGGGAAATAATAAATTGGAATGGCACCCAACGGATTAACATAAAATGATTTAACTCTGAATATTGTAGAGGACAAAACTATATTTGGATACTCAGGCTTTGTTATGTCAGAGGATATTTTAGTACCGCCCAACAACGTAAGTTTAGCATCGCTGGAATCCGGATTGATTGGTAAGAAGCCCTGTAGTACTGATAAATCTATCGTTTGAGCAAACTGCATTGAAAATGCTATCTTTCCGCCGCCATCAATATATTTTTGTGTTGTAGCACTTAACAAATCTAAAGAAGGGTTATTATCAGTATACCAGAAAGCATATTTAAATAATTTCAGAGTTAATAAAAAAGTCACATTTAAGAATGGAGGTTTTTGATTATGAAAATCATATACATCAAATTTAGTTTGATGATTGAATAAGCTATCAAACATAGAATTATAAAATGAAGCAGCGTTATCAGTTGTAACATAATCATCTATAATAAGAAGATTACCTTTTGGTTTTTTAACATACCAGGTTTTCCCTGGATCAGGAATTGTTATAAAGTTGGATTTAGCTCCGGAAATATCTTCTGCTTGAATGAATACCTTATTATTACCGTTTAATATTAATCCTGGTAATTTTTGTTGTGCAATATTAGATTCTAATCCGCCAATTAGTATGTCCATCGAAGGTGAAGCAGATGAAAAATCTGTTGTTCTTATACTAATATTTCTTATACTGCCATCTAACGTAATAATATTATTAGGATTAGTGGTATCATTAAGGGCAATTTTAATTTTTGCAATTGATGCATCGCCATCAAGATCATTTGCAATCCAGCTAAACGTCATTGCCGGAAAAGAAGTATCGGGTAATACAGTTAGCGGATCCCATTTAATTGTTGGTGCAGAATTTTTAATAGGTATTCCTATTGAAGCTGGATGAGGATCAATCAAACCAATATCAAAATATTTTTCGCCATTATCCCAAACGCCATTACCATTTTTATCAACGAAAGGTTCAGAACCATAATTGATCCCGTTCTGTATAACACTTTGATCATAAACCCCGTTACCTCCGTTATCAACTGCTGAAACTTGGAAAGTATAATTAGTGTCCACTATACCAATCTGTAAAGCAAAAAGACTATCGTTTGATTTTGTAAACACCCAATGTTTTTCATCCCAACTAAAATAATATCCAATCACAAAACCATCAGGATCATCTCCCCACCAATGCATGTTTATCTTACTTGGCTGTCTGCTAATTTCTGAATCCGGATAAAGAAAAATTCCTGTATGAGGAGGTTGATTTCCTATAGGATTATTCACCATATCTTTAACGCATGATGAAAATAAAATTATCAGTAAGAAGAATAATATTAATTTTATTGTTCTAAACATTCTAAACAACTTTATAATGAATTATTTGCAGGCTGGAAATATATTCCAGCCTACTTTTACATTTTTTATTTTATCAGCATCATTTTTTTAACTTGATAATAATTACCAGCACGTAAAATATAGAAGTAAATTCCCGAACTTAAATTGCTCGCATTAAAGTTTACGTTGTATGTCCCGGGAACTTTATTTTCATCTACTAGCGTTTTTACTTCCTGACCGATAAGGTTATAAATCTTAAGCGAAACCGAACTCTCATTCGGAATTGAATAAGTTATTACTGTTGAAGGATTGAAAGGATTAGGATAGTTTTGCGAAAGTTCATAAGACTTCGGAGTTGAAGAATTATTCTCTTGAACATCAGTGACAAATCCAACAAAATCATCATCTTTTCTTGGAGCAAGTTTATAATAACTGAATGAATAATATAAAATTCCGCGAACCTCGGAAAATTTAGCTCCCAAACCAACAAATATATTTGAAGGATCATTTGCTAATGCAGCATCCCACATATTTTCATAATGATGATTACCATCCTGAAGTTCAACCCTGGTATCACCGGAACCATCAGTTACAAATATTTCACCATGATTTGTAGTGCCCGGACCTGAAACGCCATCCGCATTATCATCTGTAACAGTAACATTTTTATAATCAACTAAAACACTTTCCCATTGTTCAGCAGTTACAATTCCGCTAGCTTTTTTACCTATATCACTGGTTTTTAAATCAATCACGTTCGGTAAAGTATTATTATTTGAGTTAACAACAATATTTGTTAAAGAATCTATGGACGTAACGCTGTAATTCTCTACAATCTTTCCTGTTAATGTTACACTATCACCTCTTTTAAACTTTAATACATCTATGCCTTTCATGCCCATCGTACCTATCAAAATACCTGTCCAAGGACCGCTTCCATCCTGCATATAAACACGAAGTGGAGTGCTGCTTCCAAACCCGGGAAGATCAGAAGTATCTGCAGTTACAATTCCTGTTAAGGTAACATAGAAACCATTATATCCACTATAACCACTTCCAAATGGACTGTATTGTACATCTCGAATTTTTAATGTGCCGTTTAAGACCTGATAGAAATAATTACCATTCACAGTATCAGTTGGAGTGTAACCTTTTAATCCATCATTATCTTTAGCCGATATGTAATAATTAACAATCGTCGAGTCGATACTAACAGCAGGAATCATTCCTGAATATAATGTGGTATCCGAAACAGATCTATCCATATTCACTGAAACTCTCGCACTGTTTCCTATTTTGTAATTCAATGCCGCACTTTTTACTACACCGTCAAGATCAGAAATTTTAGCAGATACGATTACTGATTGATCAGTATTAACCTGAATTTTATCTCTTGAAATATTAGTAATTATGGGTGGTGTAGCAGTTATATAAATATCATTAGGGTATATCGGAAGAATTTCAAACACATTGTTAAACACGGATACAATTCCCCGTATAGTATTAATTGGTGTTCCATCTGCAGGTGCTTGATAATGCGAATATGGAAGTAAATAATTCAGTCTGAAATATCTTGATTGCGGATAAACTATTATATAATTCCCGTTCGCATCGTAAGCATTAAATTGACCAGTAGAAGAATTTCTATTAGCCGAAACCAGATTATGTAATTCCACGTACATACCGGAATATTTAAAAGCGTCTTTTACCGATTGCAGATTATTCATAAAATCTGTTACAGATAATTGAATAGGATCCGGTCTTTTGGACAATTTACCGATTATGTTTACTGGAGTAACTGGATTAAGAAGTATCATTAATTCATTTGTTTGTCCATACGGCGTAACCACACCTGTAAATTCAACAACATCTGAAGTATCCACCAAATCAAAAAATGTTCCTTGAAATGCACTAGTTGTATCATTCTGTAAAATGTTTAATCCATTCCAGAATTGATTGCTTGTGGTATCCTGAATATAAGTTCCCCACCTTTGCGCATAATACATTATTGGGGTTCTCGCAGTATCAGGATCGACCAATGGTCTAACCATTATCGCTCCTTGCACTCTTACTGTATCGCCAACTAAAAGTGAATTTCTAAATCCTTTTGTATCCACAGAATCTATATACTGAATATCATGAATGGTAACCAGTGGGTATACCTTCTGTGCAAGAGTCAAACTCGCTCCGGCAAAAAATAAAAGCAATAATAATTTTAGTTTCATAAGGTTTACTCCTTCTTATTTAATAATTAAAAATTTTCCTCGTTTAATTTCACCAGTATTTATGTCTTTAACTGTAAATAAATATAAGCCAGTTGCGATAGCCTGATCGTTATCGGAAAGCAGATCCCAAACATCTTCTCCACCTGTCATCACTTGCTTACCGTCGCTTGCATAAGTTTGGAACCATTTAATATCCGAACCATTGCTATTTTGATTATGATCAATTCTTTTTACAATGTCTCCAGAAAGAGTATAAATTGTTATCTGGCATTCGGAAGGAAGATTATAGAAATATATTTTTCTTAACCTTTCGCTGCCTCCATCCCAATATGCGTTACCATAGTATGGGTTAGGATAAACACCAACTTCCGATTGATCATTATTATTGGGTAAGGTACCGGGAAGAATTCTAATTAATCTAGCCAATGGACTTGACTCTAAACTTTCCAAATTATTCTCCGGATCGCCTTTATCAAACGCAGTTACAGAGAATAAATACTGCCATCCATTTAATAAATTATTCACGCCAAATTTATAATTATATTTTGTCGTATCATCTGGAAACGTTACGGGTTCTTTCAATTCAACTTTCGAAAACCCGGTATTAAATCCTACCGAATTTCCTGCGGAATCAAATTCAGCCAGCGTTACTAAGGATGATCTAATATCTTGCGCAAGATTAAGATCAAATCCTGCTTCAGTTCTGTAAATTTTATATCCTTCAAAATCTTTTTTACCAGAGATAGGATCAATAGATGATTCCGAACGTTTATTCCAATAAATGCTAACATCTTGATTACCCGGAACTACTTTAACTGCAGGTGTTCTTGGCGGCGCAGGAAGGATATATCTTGTAATTTCACCATTACCGTCTAAGTCTTCACCAGGATCGAGTCTGCCATTACGATCTCTATCTTCTCCATAATAAGCACGCAAAGCCCATTCTGCATTTGAGTATAAATTAAATTTCTGCGTTGGACTGTCAAGAGTTGAAGGATCAGTACCGAATTTTTTAGCACAAACTATAGCAAATACAACATTTATAGTCTGACCGGGAGCAATTTTTCTAAATCCACCATTTGTAATTAGGACTGATCGATTTGACGGTGTTTTTAAATTAGCAGGATTTACACCCTGATTATATCTGTTTGTTCCACCAAAGTAACCCTGCATCTTCCTATATCTATCTATATCAGTTATCGGCGAGAAAAAATTAGGGTCTGAAGTATTTTTATACTGCCAGCTCACAAAGTTTACGGAGGGCAGAGTATCACCATTAACAATGAACAAACTATCCAAAGCTGGAGTGGAACCTAAAAATTGAAGACCTACATAACTATTGGTATAACCTATATCACCTGTTGCATCAAATTCGTAAGCGATTTTCATCGAATCACTATAACCATCTCCACCTTTATCAAAAAAAGAGGCACCTGTTCTTGGAGAAGTTATTTTTGTGTTTCTTACTACAGCATCTGTCCATAAACCAACATAAACACTATCTATGTATTTGTTGGTTACATTCTTAATTGTATAATTCATTATTACAAAAAAATCTGCAAAAGGATAATTCCATGCATAACTTTCCTGATGCACTGAAATACCTAATGGATTGTGACCTTGAATTGTCTCTCCATTCTGAAGAACTAAATTTGTATCAGTAAAATCCATTAAAAAATCTTGATGTGAGATTGCGTTAGGATCATAATATCTTGAATCAAGTAATGAGGACCTTTCAACAATTTTACTTCCTACTCCGTTAGTAAATTCAAAACCACCACCACGAGTAGAAATAGATGAAGCATCAACGGATCCTGTACTTACGAATGGACCTAACCTATTATGTCCAAGTGAATCCGAACTAATAAATCCTCCAACCCATAAGCTGCCATCGAAAATATTCTCGATGCCGCTTCCTATTGGATATTCGCAGCTTGGCTGCGCAGGCCATAATGCAAAACCATTTCCATACATACCAAAGTTAGTAACAGTTAGCCCGATGTTTCCAACATTAGAGTATTTGGAGTTATCATCATCCAATGTTTTTGATAGCGTGCCTTGATTATCTTGTGCAATTATATTGATTGAAAAAGATAGAAGGAAAAGCAGAAAAAGTAATGAGGAGTTAAATTTCATTCAGTAAATGTTTTTCGATAATAAACAATTTAATTTTTTGTTGAGTAAAAATACTTAATTTTATTTTAAAATCGAATTAAAATAATGTTAATTATTTCTGATTGAAAATTGCTCTTGCGTGCTCATCTGCGTGATATGAGCTTCTTACTAATGGTGAAGATTCTACAATCTTAAATCCGATTTTCAATCCTTCATCCTTGTACATTTTAAATTCACCGGGAGTTACAAAACGATCGACAGGTAAGTGCATTTTTGTTGGCTGAAGATATTGCCCGATTGTTAAAATATCACAACCGTGAGCAACTAAATTTTTCATCAAATCTATAACTTCTTCTGGCTTTTCACCAATCCCAACCATTATGCCGCTTTTAGTTTTGAGTCCTTTTGATTTAAACCATTTGATCAGTTCTAAACTTCTTTCATATTTTGCCTGCGGACGGACAGCATGATAAAGTCTTGGCACAGTTTCCATATTATGATTTAATATATCAGGCGGATTTTGCATTATAATCTTAAATGATTCTACATCACCTTTAAAATCAGGAATAAGAATTTCTACTGTACAATCAGGTTTTTGTTCACGAATTAATCTAACACATTCTTTAAAGATTGTTGAGCCGCCATCTTTAAGCTCATCTCTGTTAACTGATGTAATCACAACGTGACGAAGATTTAATTCCACCACTGATTGAACAACACGTTTTGGTTCTTCAATATCAAGTTCATTGGGGATTCCAACTTTGATATTGCAAAAACCGCAGCTTCGTGTGCAGGTATCACCAAGAATCATAAATGTTGCAGTACGATGATTCCAGCATTCTGAAATATTTGGGCATTTAGCTTCTTCGCAGACTGTATTTAGTTTTTGTCTGCGCATAAGATTTTTTACATCGGAGTAATTTTCTCCAATTGGTAATCTTACTTTAAGCCAATCAGGTCTTTTGCCTAAATCTTTTTTTTCTTTTTCTGCATTTTCTTTAAATGCGCGTTGATGTTGGTTGATCATATATCTTTCTAAACTCTAATTAATATTTACCTAACTCAGTCCGTCGCGGCGGATTATTCTGAGCAATAAACAGACTAAAGTCTGTTCTACGATTTTTTCACTATAGTCCTTCAAATTCTTCTAAAATATCTTTAATACTCTTCAAGAACATTCCGCCTAACATACCATCTACCAAACGATGATCGTGTGAGAGTGTTAATGCCATGATGTGTCTTACTGCAAAAGTATCGGAACCATCTACTTCAATTACAACAGGTTTTTTCTGAACCGCACCAACTCCAAGTATTGCAACTTCAGGTTGATTAATTATTGGCGTACCAAATATAGTTCCGAACACACCATAATTTGTAATAGTAAAAGTTCCGTTTGAAATATCATCGAGTGTAAGTTTTTTTGTACGTGCACGATTTGCAAGATCGGCAATAGCTTTTGCAAGACCGATTACATTTCTATCTCCGGCACCTTTAATGTTGGGCACTATTAGTCCCGTGGGTTCGATTGCAACAGCTATACCAAGATTAATAAATTTCTTTTTCAGGATAGAGTTTCCATCAATACTAGAATTTACAAGAGGATATTTTTTTAATGATTTTACAACTGCATCTGCAATAAATGACATGTAAGTAATCTTTGCATTTTCACTTTTAATTATCTCTTGTTTCTTTGCCTTAATAAAATTATGAATACGTGTCAGATCAACTTCAACTAATTCGGTAACATGAACAGAAGTATCGCGGCTATGAACCATGTTATCCATTATTCTCTGGCGTATGTTATCCATAGGAATTCTCTCAACATCTGCTTCATTATAAACGGTCTGAGAAGTTGATGGAACAAAAGACGGTGCAGGAGAAGCAGATTTAATTTCTTGTTTAACAAGTCCGCCTGCGGTGGAATGAACTTGATCTTGCTTGTCCTTATGGGAAGCCCCAGAAATTTTTCTTTTCTCTATGTATGCAAGAATATCCTTTTTAGAAACTCTTCCATCCAATCCGGTTCCTGCAATCGATTGAAGTTCATCAAAACTAACGTTTTCTTTTTGTGCGATACTTAAAACCAACGGTGAAAAAAATCCAGAACCTGTTCCCTCTTCCTTTGGTCGGATATCCAAGTTCTTTGTAATATTGTCGTGCATAGAATTTACTTCTTGAACCTGAAATTGTTCTTGAACTTTTTCTTGTTCGTTACTTTGGGAATTTTTTACATTGCCACCAATAGAAAGTTTAGCTACTATAGCCCCAACCTCAACCGTTTCCTGTTCGCCTACAAGAATTTCTGCTAAAGTGCCTGCTTCGGGAGATGGAATTTCTGTATCAACTTTATCCGTACTTATTTCAAAAATTGTTTCATCTTTCTTTACAGCGTCTCCAACTTTTTTATGCCATTTAATAATCGTTCCTTCCATCACAGATTCACCCATTTTGGGCATAGCAATTTCAATTACATTTCCAGTAACATTAGGTTTTATGGATAGTTCTGAAGTTGAAGTATGATCATTGTCATTTCGACCAGAGGGAGAAATCTTAGTCGCATCGGTTAGTGCAGATTTCTCAGTCGAGTCTGCCGCGGCGGACTTCGAAATGACAACTTCATTTCTTGAAGAATTTGATGCGTTTATTCTTGCAACTACAGTTCCCACTTCAACAGTTTCACCCTCTTTAACTAAAATCTCAGAAAGTACTCCGGCTACTGCTGCAGGAATTTCAGTATCAACTTTATCTGTGCTGATCTCAAAAATTATTTCATCAAGTTTTACAACATCACCAACTTTTTTATGCCATTTTATGATTGTGCCTTCATTAACACTCTCACCCATTTTTGGCATTATGATATCCATACAAACTCCTCTTTACAATTTTAAATTCAAAAAATTCAATTTTCAATTATTGAGTCATATCGAGCAAAGCGAGATATCTGAATCTTAATACAGATTAAGATTTTTCTCATCACTCGATAAAACGATTTCTTAGTATTTAAGTAAATCTTTTATTCCCTTATAAATTTCATCACGACTCGGAAGAACTTCATTCTCCAATATCGGAGCATAAGGGATATGCGCATCCTTAGCTGCAATTCTTTTCACAGGCGCATCAAGATTTTGAAAACAATTATCTGCAATGCGCGCAGCGATCTCAGCACCAAATCCACCAAAAAAAGTATCCTCATGTATAATGATAACTTTATTTGTTTTCTTTACCGAATTATAAATTGTTTCTTCATCCAAAGGAACGATTGTTCTAATATCAATTACCTCAACCGAATAATCTTCGTCTTCCAATTTCTTTGCAGCAATCATCGAATCCCAAAGAGAAACTCCCCAGGAAACAACTGTAATATCTGTTCCCTCTTTTACAACTTTAGCTTTACCGAACGGCAATAAAAAATTTTCATCAGGCTCCGGAGTGATTGCAAAACTTTGTCTGTATAATCCTTTGTGCTCTAAAAATAAAACCGGATCTTTAATTCGGCATGCAGTTTTTAGCAGCCCTTTTGCATCAGCGGCATTGCTTGGATAAGCAATAAAAATTCCTGGAATATGTGAAAAGAATGCTTCAATGTTTTGGCTGTGGCATAATCCACCATGAATATATCCACCAACAGCAACTCTTGTAACTACAGGTGCAGCCCATGCATTGTTAGAACGATAACGCATTGATGCCATCTCGTTTTTCATCTGCTGAAACGCTGGCCAGATGTAATCACCAAACTGAATTTCTACAACAGGTTTCATTCCTGCTAACGACATTCCGACTGCTACACCCATTATACTTGCCTCTGCAAGCGGTGTATTAAAAACTCTTTTCTTTGTGAAGCGGGTTGATAAACCTTTTGTTGCAGTAAACACACCGCCCTTTGCGTCTTCAATATCTTCACCAAAGATGAACATACCGGGATTCTTTTCCATCTCTTCATGCAATGCATGATTGATCGCATCAACCATTACAATTTTATTACCTGATGGAGAAGAAGATTCGTAATTCAAAGTTTCTTTAAAGCCGCTTTCATCAAAAACATATTTTTCTGCGTCACCTGTATGTGGATCAGGAGAATTAATTGCTTTGTCTGCAGCTTCACTTACTTCATAATTAATAGTTTGTTTTATTTCATCATACTCTGTTTGATTTAATAAATCTTTTGCCATCAGTATTTGTGCAAATTTTTCAATCGGGTCATTCTTTAAATCTTCTTCAAGTTCTTTTTTATCGCGATACTTTTTTTGATCATCTGAAGATGAATGCGATTCTAATCTAACAACATCGGCTTCAATTAATGCTGGACCTTTACCCGATTTTATATACTCAATAGCTTCCTGAATTTTTTCATACGATTGGAAGAAATCAGTTCCATCAATTTTAAATCTAAATAAATTATTGTATCCAGCCATCATTTCTGCGATGGAACTATCTTTTCCACCGGATTGATTTGAAACATGAACAGAAATTGCGTACTTGTTATTTTGGATAACAAAAAGCACAGGAAGTTTTTCTCTGCTCGCCCAATTTACAGCTTCATGAAATTCACCTTGCGAAGTTGTGCCTTCACCGCTGCTGACGAAAGAAATATTTCTTTCACCATTTTTTACAGATGCGAGTGCTGTTCCTACTGCATGTAAAAATTGTGTCCCTGTTGGTGAAGATTGTGAAGGAATATTTATTCTGGTAGAACCCCAATGAACAGGCAGTTGCCTTCCGCCGCTTGCGGGATCAGTTGCTTTGCCAAATGTACCAAGAAATACTTCTTCAGGTGTAACACCTGCCGCGAGAACTGTAGCTAAATCCCGATAATAAGGAAACAACCAATCTTTTTTAGGGTCAAGTGAAAGCCCGATTGCAAGCTGAACTGCCTCATGTCCTGAGCCAGCTATATGAAAAAATGTTTTGCCCTGTCGCAATAAATTCATTGCTTTGTTATCAAGGGTGCGCGCAGTAAGCATCATTTTCAAAACGTATAACGATTTCTCTTTATCAAATTCGTGCTTTCCAATTTTTATCGAAAAGTCTTTTCCATTTGTTGGTTTCATCGAAGTTTTCTCCTTCGATTTATTTTGAGTATTTATTTTCTTTGACATAAAAACCTTTTGGGTTTATGATATTAAACTCAATAATTCTTCTTTAGCTTTAAATTCAATTTGATCGTAATTAAAAAGATCATCAAAATGACGAATGATTTTTTCTTTGACTTCCGCCAAAGATATTTCTTTTTTCAATTCTCTGTTTAAGGAAGTAACGTCTTTACTTGTAATTCCACAAGGAATAATTCCTTTAAACAATTTCAAATCCGTATTAACATTAAATGCAAAGCCATGCATTGTTATCCATCTGCTTACTTTAATTCCTATTGCGCAAATTTTTCTATCATCTATCCAAACTCCGGTATATTTATCAATTCTGCTTGCCTGTAATCCGTATTCAGCACAAACTTTAATAACAACTTCTTCAATTGCTCTTAAATACTTATGCGTATCCTGCTTCCAATTTATTAAACTGATAATCGGATATCCAACAATTTGTCCCGGACCGTGATAAGTTATATCGCCGCCACGATCAATATCGTAAACAGAAATTTTATTATCACTCAAATATTTCTCATCGCCAACAAGATTTTTCTTATCAGCAATCTTACCTAAAGTATAAGTATGCGGATGTTCTAATAAAAAAAGAACATCATCAATTTTATTTTCAGCTCGTAATTGATGAATTGATTTTTGTAAATCCCACGCAACTTTATAATCAATCAATCCTAAATCACAATAAACTAATTTTCTTGGTTCTTTATTCACTTAATTTTTTCTTAAACCTTTAAAAGTCATTTCGAATCCCCGATTTATCGGGGTGAGAAATCCTTAACTATTAATTATGCAGATTCCTCACACTAATCGGGATTCGGAATGACAATCAATTCTTCCACTTGATCTTGAACTTGAACCTGAACTTATTCTCAAATATGTATCGCCTCACCATAAGCATTTGCTGCGGCTTCCATAACTGATTCAGATAAAGTTGGATGAGCATGAATTGTTTTTAAAATGGAATGACCTGTTGCTTCCATTGCTCTAGCTAAAACCACTTCAGCAATAAGTTCAGTTGCTTCACTTCCGATAATATGTCCGCCAAGTAATTCACCATACTTCGCATCAAAAATCAATTTTACAAATCCTTCACGTTCTCCAACAGCAAAAGCTTTTCCGCTTGCCATAAAT
The DNA here is from genome assembly GCA_037444745.1 of Ignavibacteriales bacterium. Lineage (GTDB taxonomy): Bacteria > Bacteroidota > Ignavibacteria > Ignavibacteriales > Ignavibacteriaceae > IGN3. The sequence continues at coordinate 158,778 of JBBILT010000006.1, read as the reverse complement.
GGAAATTTACCAATCTTTAATTCGTATCCAAGTTCTATCGCTTTAGCTTCAGTTAATCCAACACTTGCAACTTGCGGCTGGCAGTAGGTACAGCCCGGAATATTTTCATAATCAATATCAGAATTCTTAATTCCTTTTATAGCTTCAACACAATGTATTCCTTCAGCCGATGCAACGTGTGCTAACCAAGGCGGACCAATCACATCACCAATTGCATAAATATTTTTAATATTTGTTTGGTATGTTTTCTTATCAACCTTTATGTGATTTTTGAAAAGTTCAATTCCAAGTTCTTTTAATCCAAAACCTTCAACATTTCCTGTAACGCCTATTGCGCTTAAAACTTTATCCGCTGTTAATTCTTTTTTCTTACCGTTTTGATTTATAGTAACTAAAACTTTATTCGCTTTTACTTCGGCGCTTTCAACCATCGTTTTTGTGTAGATATCAATGCCACGTTTCTTAAAATTCTTTTCAAGCGTTTGAGAAACTTCAGCATCTTCAACGGGAAGAATATGATCCATCATTTCAATTACAGTAACTTTTGTACCAAGCACCGAATAGAAATATGCAAACTCAATTCCTATAGCACCAGCACCAATGATAATTAATTCTTTCGGCTGCTCGGATAAAGACATAGCTTCTGTACTCGTTATGATATTTTTTCTATCAACGGGAATATTTGGAAAAACTTTTGGTCTGGCACCTGTCGCTATAATTATATTATCTGCTGTGATAGATTCTGTTTGCTTACCATCCTTATCTAAAACAATAATTTCATTCTGACTGATAAGTTTACCAAATGCACGCACTCTATCTATATTATTTTTCTTAATTAGCATTTCAACATTTTTACTGATACGATCAGCTATGTCTCTGCTCCGTTTTATTATCTCAGAAAAGTTGAATGAAAGGTCTTTAGTATAGATTCCAAATTCTTTACCATGAGTTTTAACATTATCAAAAATCTCAACATTTCTTAAAAGAGATTTTGTTGGAATACAGCCCAAATTCAAACAAATTCCACCTAAATTATCTTTATCAATTACAACAGTCTTAAACCCTAATTGAGCAGAACGAATGGCAGCAACATATCCACCGGGTCCTCCGCCTAAAATTGCTATTTGAAATTTATTTAACATGTACCTAATAGACCTTGATTAGTTGATTTTGCGAGCGCAATATATCCAGCCCACTAAAAAAATAAAATGAGACTTATCACTTTTATGACTATCAGGTCAAGTTTAATCTCACGAATTTATTCAGATGAATATTTGTAATAATTAACTTAAACAAAAACCGACTGAATAAAAATAATTCTATATTTGCACTTAAATTTTAACTATAGATCAACAATTAAGAGTTATAATGGATAACGTTATTAATCTTAGTGCATCAGACTTTTTAAATAAAATATTATCAGATAAATTAGCTGTTGTAATTGATGTGCGAACACCACAGGAATTTAATGCCGGTCATATTCCAAATTCGATCTTAATAGATATTTATCATCCAACCTTTCAAAGTAAAATTAAGGAATTAGATAAAAATAAAAATTATTATATCTATTGCAGAAGCGGTCACAGAAGTTATCATGCAGGAAATTTTATGCTGCAAATGGGATTTGAAAATGTTCATCATCTTGAAAAAGGAATTTTATCCTGGCATGAAAAATTGGGAAAATGATTTTGAAATTATCAAAGGAAAAATCATCAGGCTTGGATAATGATAATCAGAATTATCAAATCTCTATTCTTAAAATTACAGCTCTTTGGGCTTTTAGTGAATCTGCGTTTGGAGGGATACTTCACGCATTAACAATTCCATTACGCGGAATATTCATAAGCTCAGCCGCTGTTCTATATATTTCATTAGTTGCTCTTTTTTCAAAGAGTAGTAAAGAAATTCTTAAGTCCATTTTGATAGTTTTAATAATTAAAGCACTCGTAAGTCCACACTCACCATTAACAGCTTACTTTGCTGTGAGCGTTCAGGGTTTGCTTGGTTACTTACTTTTTATAACAAAAAAATTTTATCGAAGCTCTGCACTATTTCTTGGAATACTAACTTTACTTTTTTCAGGGTTGCAAAAGATAGTTGTATTAACTGTTTTATTTGGAAATACAATATGGAAGTCAATTAACATTTTTATTAAACAAGTTTCCAATGAGTTTTTAAGTTTGGGACTGAATCCCGATATTCATTACGCGTATTTACTTATTGGACTATATGTCTCAATCCATTTGATTGCAGGAATTTTTATCGGGATATACGCTGGAATGCTGCCAGGAAGAATAAATTATCACTCAAAACAAATACCTCAAGCATTTATTGAAGATTCTGAAAATAATATTCCACATAGAGATAGAAAGAAGAAAAAGAAAAGCTGGATATTCCGACCAAGTGGAATAATAATTTTATCAGCTTCAATTCTTCTTTTGATTTTTTCTTACATCAGTCCTGCCTCTCAAGAAATTACTGCATTAGAGATAATAATAATGATTGTGAGATCAATTTTATTAACGTTACTCTGGTATGCTATTTTTGCACCAATAGTTAAAAAATTATTTCAAAAATATTTATCCAATAAAAAATCAGCTTATGCAAAAGAGATAGATGAAATAATTAATCTGTTCCCTGCATTCAAAAAAGTAGTATCATACTGCTGGAAAAACTCAATTAGTGAAAAGGGCGTAAAAAGAATTCGTAAATTTTTATCAACATCATTTTATTATTTACTTTTAAGTTAGGAGATTCTATGCCACAATTACCGAAACGAATTGAAAAACTTCTCAAGATTATCCTGATGTTGCAAATGCTTATGAGTTACTTGGAAAAGCTGTTCAGTCTTCTGGTTCACTCGATGATAAAACAGGAGCATTAATAAAACTTGGAATATCAACTGGAGCTGGGTTGGAAGGTGCGGTTCATTCCCACACTCTCAAAACAATTGAACTTGGTATTTCTAAAGAAGAGATTAGATAGACAGTTTTACTTGCTTTTCCAACAATCGATTTACCTTCAACAATGGCATTTATGAGATGGGTTGATGATATTTAAGAAAAAAAAGAGCATCATACTTTTGATGCTCTTAAATTTTCAAAATTAGAAATACTTTTTAATCTTTATCCTTTGCAAACAAGGCTCTATAAATTGATTCATCAAGAATACCCGGCATACTCATATGGTTCATAAAAGCACCCATACCTGCATCCCAAAAATACATATCCATCCTGAACATTTCTCTTGGAGTGTGAACAACAATTTTATCATCTTTAATCATCATTAGAACTTCAATAGGATATGCAGTGAGATGATCAAGTCCTGGACAGCTATTTTCTTTTGTTTCGTCACCAACAATGTAAAATGAAACTCCTTCAGTTTGATTTCTTGTAAGTCCAAATAGAATTGCTTTTTTATCCGGTGAATAAACTTCGCCAACAACCTTCCATCTAAGGTCTTCTTTCGGGTCAGTAGTCCAACGGTAATCTTTATCTTCTTTATTGGGAGAAAAGGTTTTGATATTAGTGTAAAGTTTTTGTTTTAGTTTTTCTAATCCATCAACACTTACATCATTCTTCTGCGAATATATTTCTGGAAACTGATCTTCATCTTCAAAAAATGTCATATCACCAACCATCATAATCATATCTTTTGATGCATCACGTAAGTCATCGGTACTTCGTTTTGGCTCACGAGCTTCATTAACATTTGTACCTAGTTTTAAAGCGTGGAGTGCATCTATAATTTTATTTTTATATGGGATTGTATTTTTAACCGCTTTGTTGTACTGATCATCTTTTAAATCGTTAAAGATGATTCTATTTATAGTTTCCGGATCAGCAATTATAACTTGTATCCCTTCATTTGTTTCATGAACTCCAACTTTAAGCATTGAGGCTGCAAGATATTTATTTCCAAATGATGTTAACATTTTAACATAGTCATCGCTTGTAAAAACAATAAGCTTGCCTTTATACCCACAAAGATTTTTTTGATCTTTCTTAACTCTGTCAGGTGTAGTAATTTCTCTATCGGCAAGAACTCTGAAACCAGCCGATTGAATTGCTTGTTTTACCTGTTCGGAAACACTTGAGTAATGGCCTTTAATATTTTTTACGGTCAGCATATACATCCCGTGATCGGCGGCAAAAGAAAATGTTAGTAAACTTGAAATAATTAGAAGTGAAAATAATTTTTTCATAAAATCTCCCTTGAATAATTTGTAAATAAAAAGGGCATCTTTAAGATGCCCTTGCCTACCCTGAATAGAACTAATTAGAAACTGCTGAATGCATATCCAACTTCAACTTGAAATTGTTTCATTCCGATTTCAATTGATTGTTGATTAGGTGCTTCTAATGGGTTAGCTCCTTTAACTGAGTTTTCAAATGCATACATAAATGCAACTGTTACTTCGTGTTTATTTGCTAATTGTTTGGTTACACCAAATGTTATTTGATTTTCAATAACCGCAGGTGCAAGGATATTAAATAAAACTTCTGTATCACGAATTGGGTTTTGACTAATTGAATAACCTGCCATTAAATCCCAACCACAAAATCCTGAAAACATTACACCATATTTAATTACAAATATATCTTTCCAGCCAAATCCAGCACCACCATTGGCACCAAGCGGTGCAGTCATCAAGTTTGGTAAAAGAGGATTGGCAACTGATTTTACTCCGCTGTAAAGTATTTGTTTTACATCAACCATAAATTTCCAATCACCGGGAGTAAATGCAAAACCAGCTTGCCAGCATGCAGGGACATCAAAATCACCGGCTTCAGCAAATAAGCCTGCATAGCGTTTAAACTCACTCATATAAATTTTTGATTGGAATGCTGCACCAAATCTTAAATCTTCTAACCATCGTCCTTGATATCCAACTTTAAATCCAAAACCGTACGCAGTTGAGTGAGCATTACCAGTAAGATTAGCGGGATCACTTGAAAACGCACTGAATGCTGCTAAACCTTTTGCAGCAAATCTTTGCCAGCCAAAAATTCCTGCTGCACCAAGTGAATGATTCTCTGATAATTTATATGCAAATGATAAGTTGCCAAACATTTGTTCAATGTTTACACCGGTTCCTGGAGAAGTTGGATCACCAAATGTTCTTGTTGGATAATCTGAATTCATTCCACCATTACCGTATAATGATAATGCGACCGTAAATTTATCCGAAAGTTTTAAATTTGCTCCGAGTGTTGGAAAAAAGAAAGATGTTTGTTCACTTTCTACTTTGCCTGGCATTAAACCAAATGTACCGGGAAATCCGCTCGGGTTTCCACCAACTGAGTAATAACGTTGAGGACTGAAGTATGAAACATTGATTTCAAAACTGTTATTAAGATTTGAAATTGATGCAGGGTTTGTAATTGCACCAAGTGAGCTTAACGATACAGCAACACCTGAACCTGCAAGTGCAGAATATTTAATACCATAGCCATGACGGAAATAACCATCTGTGGCGAATGCTGTCTGAATTGTAAATCCAAACACTACTATGAGAGCAAGAAACGTTTTTTTCATTTGTCTTTCCTTTGAATTATTTATTCTAAATAAGATACTACACTGATATTGAGCTTTTAATTGTTCGATTAAGTAAAAAATAAATCCTCATCCAACGGCAAACTGAAAATAAGATAAAACTAAATCATTGTTTATCAGTTTTCAATTTCTTTATTTACTAGATACCTAATAGAAATTCTTTCTTTCGATTGGATAACTGAATTCGTTTTTTAACTTTCTTTGAAGCTAATAAAACACATTAAAATAATTGAAATTTATAAGCACAACTTTATTGCCATACTAATGATTCGAATTCAATCGCTTTTAACATTATTCACTAAAGGTAATTTTCACTTGTTAGACGTTAGGAGTTTTTATTTCCAAGATATTGGAATTGATATAGTGAATTTAATTATGAATAGGATTGATACTTAATTCACTTTAATAGTTTTGCGATAACAATAAAACTGTTGGTGATATATATAAACTTTTATTCAATATTACATAATCAATGAAACTTTGTTTAATAAAGTTAAAATTTTTAAAAACAAGTCTCACTTTTCCTCCAAAATATTTCTTATGTATTCGTAATCTCCTGGAGTGTTCATATTCATAAACATATTTTCATTATAAAAATCAAGATGTTCAATCTCAACTAATTCTACGGAAACTCTTTGGTGTAATTCATAAATACTACCTTTAACTGATTTATCTTTGTCTAATAAATCAAATATTTCTTCAATTTTTTTTATCACTGATTTATTATAAACCCCAAATAATCTTTGTGGAATTCCGTTAATAGCTGGAACAATAATTTCTTTATCCGATTCAACTTTTGAAATATGTTCTATCAACTTATAATTGATAAGTGGAAGATCGCAAGTAGTGATAAAGTTTTTAGCAGTATTTGATTTTTTGAGTGCAGAAAATATTCCGCTTAAAGGTCCGCGGTTTATTTGAATATCTTTTACGATAGGAAAATTAAGAAAAGAAAAATTACCACATTCATTTGTACTTAGTATAACTTCATCAAAAACCTTTTTCATTTCACTAAGAATTATTTCGATAACGGTTTTATCGCCAAGTTTAAGCAAAGCTTTGTTCGTTAGCATCCTTGAGCTATTACCACCGCAGAGTATTATCCCAGAAATATATTTTATCATTTAACCATTACCCTTTTCAAGTACATTTCTACTTGACTAAACAAAGTAATCTGAAATTTAGAAACTTTAAAAAATAGATCCCCGCTTTCGCGGGAATAACAAGTAATACTTTTTAAATTTTAAAACCTACCATTACAAATATTTATTCTACTGGTCTTCCGGCAGCAGATAAGTTTTTGCTTCTTTCAATTGATTGAAGAGCTAAGTAACGATCACCAAACTTTTTAAGATTATCAGCTTCAGTATCGTACTGATCAAAATGCCTTTCTTCGTCTGCTACTAATCCTTCAAATATTTGCTTAGTAACGGAATCAGCATTTGCAGCAGATTCATTAGCCCAAATATTATAATCACGCGCACTTTCTTGCTCCATCTTTGAGGCTTGTTCAAGCATTTTTGCAATATCTTTTATTTGCTGAACACTGCCGCCGACTTTCATTTCAACATCACCTTTAAGAAATAAAATTCGCTCAGCCAATTTTTCAACGTGCATCATTTCATCTATTGCAGTTCGTTTAAATAACCATGCAAGCAAATCATAACCCATATCATCGCATAGGAAATGAAAGTACATATATTGATGAACTGCTAAAAGTTCATCTGCAATCGCTTTATTTAAAAGCTCAACACTTTTCTGGTACATAATATTCTCCTAATAAATTATTTTAATTTGTTGATATAAAACTACAGGAATAATGAATGGATGTCTAATAAAAAATTTTTATCTCTGTATAAGCTAATTCTATATCAGTTTACCAATTCGATATTTATGACTAACTGATGCTGATGTTACGCAGAATACTAAACCTCCGAGGTTTCACCGAATGTTTTACCGAGAATATTTTTATTTTTGATCTAAAATCAAATCTATAATATACTGATTGACAAAACCTCGGAGGTTTTTCTCTCAATTGCCTAAGATGACTAACTAAATAAATTTAGATTATTAAAACCGGTGAGAGTAATTTAGACTTGCAATAACCTCATTAAAATTTCCTCCAATATTTGTAACTCCATTAAATTTCAAATATGAAATCAATAAAGTAAAATTGTTTGCAAAGGTCAGCTGGTAACCCGAACTTAAAGTAACCCGAATTGTATTATTATCTTCGTTAATGGCTGTAGATAGATTTAGAGAAGTTATAAGTTTGTTTTGAAAAACTGAATGCTGCAATACTATTCCATAATTATGAGTAAAACTTTTTAATGTATCAAGGCTATTTGAATTTATTAAACCGGCAGATACAGTTGTTGATAAATTTTCCATAAAACCAAGCCCCACGCCTAAATTTAACGAATGAACAGCAGTTTTGTTATTGCTCTGAAAATACGATTGATTATTTGAGTTTTGAAAAGTATAGTTTAGATTTATATTTCTAAACAATCCTTGCTGATCAAGCATAAAAGATTGATTTGTGCTTAATACAAAACTTCCAAATTCAGTTTTTAATGAATCATTTTTTGTATCGTTAGACATATCTAAATAATTAGCACTAATGCTTGCGTTCCAGTTTTGCATTATCATCGAAGTAATTGCAGCAGTTATAATATTTCTTCCGGTTGTAAAAAGTTTTTGATTTTGCACATTATCATTTTGATGAATATAACCAAGCATAATTCCTGTTGTTGATATCCTAAATGAATTAAAAATTGAATATTCCGCAACATCATTAATCAAATAACTTGTACCAAGTGAATTGTAACCTGGTCCAATCCTTTTGTATCCAACTTTTGTATTTACAGATTTGTAATTGAAGTTAAGAAAAGTATTAAAAGCAAAATCATAATTTGTTCCAACTTTTACTTTGTACAGCTTAGTAAGAAATTTGGGAATATCTGTAGAATCAAGATTAGTCGAGCGCAAATCTCTTGTATAAATACTCCCACCACCATCAAATTCAAGAGATAATGTATTTTCTAAGAACTCAACTTTACCTTTTGTACCAACCACTAAATTTTCTTGAGGAGTTACAGAATTTGGATTTATTATTTCATCATAATTAGAAACAATACTGGATTGAACACCGCTGCCAATAGTAAAATAGTAATTACTAATATCGTAAATAGTTGGATCATCAACAGCAGATACTTTTATCATTGCTTGAAAAGTTGGAGCCCCTGCAACAGTCCAATTATAGTAGCTAACGTTAGGCAGATTTGTAGCGATCAGCTCATAAGTATTTCCGCCATCACAAGAAAGTTCTATCTTAATTGCACCCGCAACTCCATACGAATTCCATTTTATAGATTGAAGTGTACCAATTTCTAAAATATCATTTCCATTCGGTGAAATAAGATTAATGCTTTTTCCAGTTTGATCAAGCGAACTGATTTCATCTTTTGCACGTAGAAAAATAAAATCAACAAAAGAACTTTCTTCTTTACCGACACCAATTTTAGAGGCAAATAAAAATCTTTTAAATGAACCATCTTGTGCACCACCAAGAACTGAGCGTTGTGTAAAACCTGTGGATGTACTAAATCTAAAAATGCCAGGTTTAATATTTATTCCTGCGCCCCTTATTTTTATTCCACTTAAAGTGTATTGTGAATATTCTTCTGTAAAATCACCAAGATGTAAAGTTCCCCAACTCCAGTTAGGACTAATACCAAACTGATTAATATTTTGCCTTGCAGAACTTCCTTCGGTTGAGAGTAAAAACTCAAAAGGTATTTGTATCAAACCAAATAATTCCAATGTTGGTCTAAAATAAATTCTTCCTGTTGCTTTTGGTCTGCGTTCTGGCTGACCTTTAATGGAATACAATTCTCCATAAGCACCAATTTCACCAGTTAGTTTAATATTTTTGCCAAGAAATGTTGATGAAGAATCTTGCGATCCATTTATATCTTCTTGAGAGTAAATAACAGTGGTTATAAATAACACACTTAACAGCACATTAAATGAGTTTTTCATATAAATAAAACTTTAGTGATTATTATTTTCTTATTCCAACTTCTTCGCTGGGATCACTTTCTAAGTTCAAATCATTTACACTTTTCAAATAGTAAAAATATAAATTGTTGTTTGCTGCACTTGTATCAATAAATTCTAATGCTTTATCAGAAGCAATCGAAGAAATCTTTTTTGGCTCTTCCCCGCGTAAGTATCTGTATAAAGAAAATTCTTTAATTTTATTAATTGATGAAATCTGCCAGGTTATTTTTATTCCTTCATCAACGCTGATTGCTGTAATTCCTGACGGCACTAAAACCGGTTCACTTAAAATGTCAATAATGATTGATGAACTTAATTCACTTTCCTTCCCAAATATGTCAAAAGCTTTTATAGCAAATTCATATTTGCCAAATTCTTTTGCAGAAACATCCACAAAATTATTTTGCTTTGGAGAAAGTACTGAATCCATAACAGCTTTAAATTCATTCGCAGAATTTGTAGAAATGGTTTTTCTAAAAACCTGGTAACCTGAAATAGTTGGATCTTCAGCAAACATATTTTGCCAGTATAAAACAACACCTGATTCGTCCAAATAACCTTTTAAATCTTTTGGTGGATTTAACTTTTGATTTGATATTGGAATAACAGAAATCGTATCTGAAAATGCGCTTAAGTTGTTGCTCGCATTTTCTGATCTTACCGCATAATAAAAATATTTGTTTGCTTTTAGTGAAGAACTTGTATCAATAAATTGAACGATCGAATCATTTGAAGTGATAGAAGTTAATTCATATAGTAATAAACTTTCATCAAAATTTCTGTAAATATGATAAGACTTTACTGATTGTTCTGGTTTCTCCCAAATTAGTTTTACTCCCTTCCCAGTTTTCATAGAATGAAAATCTATTGGCTTCATTGGGTTTACATTACTCTTGTACAAACCAAATACTTTTGCAGTCTTGTACGGTACTTCTCCAAATTGATCATTGAGCTTTAAGTAATAAAAATATTTAATCATTGGTTCAGCGGTACGATCTATAAAACTTGTAGTAGTTGCTTGCAGTTCGGCAATTTCTACAAATCCAGAATCAGACATCTTACTTCTAAAAATTTTTGTACTAAGAATTTTATTTGCTTGTTCTAATTTCCAGTCTAGTTTTAAAGCGCCCAATGAATCTAATCCAGTAACTCTGATATCATATGGTGGGATAATTGAATTAAAACTAAATGCAGCAACTGTAATAGTATCTGATAAGTTTCCATGATTTTGATAGTAATCAACTGGAATAAGATAATATTGGTAAACATCGTTTGGCTGAACAAGCGTATCAACTATGGTTATTAAATTTTTCTCTTTATTAGTTGAGAAATATTTTTCAGTTTCTATTTCTGAATAACCGCTAATAAAATTAATTTGCCTGTAAACCTTTACGCGTGCAAATCTTGCATTTACATTTTCCCACGTTAGCTTTATTGATTTTTCTGAAGTTTCTTTATTAAAGGAAACAATTTTCCCTTCACTTATTTTAGGCGGAAATGAAACAACATTAGAATAAAATGATTCAGTTTCTTTTCGGCTTACATCAAGTTTAGAAACTCTATAACTATAATTTTTATTTAGTTCAACATCTTTATCCAGATAACAAACTCCAAAAGCTATTCTAACAACTAATGGATTACCAAGATATTTAAGCGAATCAATTCGTTTATACTTTTGCGCTTTATCCCAAATTACTTTTAAAGGAAGTTCGTTCGCAGGGATTGAATCAACTAAAAGTAAATTTGCTGCATAAATTCGATTTATAAATTCATCCCAATTTTTCGGTGCAGAAAGATTGGCAGCAAACTGCCATTTATTCTCACCTTCAGTTTTTCGCTCAATCTTATATCCAGCAACACCAATAGATGGAACTTCTGATGAACCAATTTCAATTCCGGTATTAATGTAAATTCCATTCGGTCCGCCAAAAGCCATAACTTCTGTCTGCTGTTGTGCAAAACCGGAATGACTAATTAAACTGATAAGTAAAATTGTTAACGCTGATTTTATTATTTGTTTTTTCATATAAATCACTTTGAATAAAAGTTCATATATTTCCCATCACTGCCAATGTGACCGAGAATTCCAAATACTTTATTACCTGACCAGGAATCTTCATCGCAAAGTTTTCCTTCACAATCAGAATCACAAATCCCCCATCCAACTTTTGCTTCGCCAGTTAATGTTATATCACCTCCAATTTCAGCTGCCCACGTACCATCAGTAGAAAACTGTCCTTCATAACTATTATTTAATCCTACACCAAAACTTAGTTTAGAACATTCAACAACAAACCATTGACTTACACTAAAACCGGCTTCAATAAAATTATCCATTCCGGCACCAACGGTTAAATTGTTATTACTAAATTGCAAACTTGTTCTCATATCAGCGCCGGCATTAACCCACAATCTTGCACTTACAACTACAAGATCAATATCAATATTGGGTAATCCTATAATTTGTTGAACAGGTATGCTTGCCATTCCTTCAAAATAAAAGCCACTTAATGTAGTTGGAAATGTCATTGGTAAAAATCCTTTATGTTTATAAACATACGAGAATTGTTGAAATGTATTTTTCATTTCACCCGTAATCGAATGATGTCCAATTAATAAAGCTGCAGAACCTTTACTTTCAGGATTTTTAACATAAAGCTCTCCACCTGAGAAAAAATACCAACCTTCATCATCTACAACTGCGTCTATTTGTCCTTTAATGATTGCATAACCTAAATCTTTATCAACAGAGAGCGAACCTACAAACTTTTTATTTTCTGGCTCGTATGTAAGCGATATTCCACCAAACGGACTATTGATACCTTTAACCTCAATTTCCTGATCTGTTGCTATAATATCTCCAAACACAGTAAACGTAACCTTGTTTTTATTTGGATCAATTCCATTTGGAGTTATAAGATTACCTGAGTACCATAAATTCTGCCAATTGTTATTAACAACTTTCATATTGCCAGTAATCTTTTCAAGATATGTTAACGGTCCCCCAATAATTTGCTTTTGCCATTGGTTGGATAAAGTATTTAGTGTGTTTGGTGTTTCAACCCAGATTGATGTTGAATCAACTGAATGATATAACCATGCGTAGAATGAAAACTTATCATCCTCAGAAACAATTCCTCTAACTCTTAATCCATTTTGATTTAATGTTATAGGTTGAGTATTTGCATCGGTTCCAAATGCAAGATTAATCCCATTAGTATTAATATTAATTGGAACAGGAACGAGCTTAAATTTTATCTGGTTATTTTCTTTAAAATATCTAACGATGGCACCCATTTGCCCAAGCTTTGGAATATTAAAACTCAAGCTGCTCAGTTCAATAGAATTAGTACCTGCAATAAGTTGATCAAGAGAAAGTTTACCGACCTTGTAAATATCTAATGTAGTATTTTGTGGTGAAAAGGTTTTTGTTCCATCACTGTATAGTGAGAATGAATTTATGTAAATAGAATCATTTGGTTCCATTCCAGGTAATCCACCAAAACTTGCAGCGTGAGCACTGTTACCTTTCGAAACCGTAATGTACCATTTTTTATTTCCCACACTTTCATATCCAAACCCGACACTGCCAGCAACTTTTAAAGGCGCTACACCACCAAGCGTCATCGAATTAAAATTTAGTGAAAGGTAACTTAGTTTGCTTGGTTCAATATTAAGTTGCTGAAGAGGCAAATCAACAAGTCCGGTTTTTAATGTTCCAGTGTTGGATTCTAGGACTCCATTTAACGACCACCTATTAATCTCAAGTGTCCAGTTTCCTAAAGCAAGATTTATTTTTGTTGTTTTATTGATAAGTGGTTTAATCGTATTTGTTAAAATACTTACATCACCAATATTAAGATTGATATCGGCAGGCGTCACACCTTCAAGCTGAGTATGCAAATTTGTATTTAGGATTAATGAGTCTTTAAACAGATAGGATTTTGTAATTGAAGCATCCGAATTAAAGCTATGTAGTTTGTAACCAACTTTTCCACCCGAAGAATTAACAACTAAAAATTTATTTGTGTTGTACGAAATTGTTTTATCAGCAGTAATTACAGAAAGTTTTTGATCATTTGAATTTGGAACACGTAAATAAAATCCACCTTCATTAAACTTTAAACTTTGTTCAGGAATGCTGAAAGCACCTTCTGATACTTTTACTTTTCCTTTAATAGCACCCTTGCCTGTTTGCCCGGCAATTAATTCCACTCCAATATTATTGTCATTTATACTTCCGGAGTATTTATCAAATACTTTAAGATTTAAATTATTTGCATCTGTTTGCAATGGAAGTGTTTTAGGTTTTGAAACAGGAACAGTAACTCCAAATATTACAGATGTCAAATTCGGATCCGGGATAATAGGTATTTTTGTAAAATTTAAACTTGGTTGAGTTGATGAAAATAAAGTATTATCCAACGAATCTAAATCAACAAACTTACCAGTTATTTTAACTTCATTATTTTCTTCAATCAGATTATCAACTTCAATCGGAAATCCAAGTAAATGAGTTATATCCATTTCTGAATATACTTTAAGATTTAGGTTAATATTATTTATTTCATTTGTTGATACATTGATCCAGTTTGTTTCATCACCAATAAGATTAGAAGATTTTTTTGATGCAGTAAGTTTGCAAACAACTTTAGGCACATTATGCAAAACATAAAACCCATTATTGTCTGTAAAAGCCTCTGGCTTAAATGTGCTCGTAGATCCTTTTATGGTTACGCGAGCATTTGCAACAGGCTGATTTTGGGTGCCAACATAAACGTGACCTGAAATCTTTGCAGCAGGTTCAAGCAATACATCGTAATTTTTTTTATTTTTTGAATTATAATTAACAATAGAGATTTGTTTTATTTCAAAATCCCTGTCAACTGGTCCCACAACTGTAATTTTATATTGGTTAACCGTGTTAGCAAAAGTAAATTCAGCAAATCCAAACGGGTCAGCTAGCTTTTCCTCAATCAATACTCCTGCTTGAGTTTCCAATCGGATTTTTGAACCTGGAAGTCTTGCACTTATTTGATAAAAGTCACCTTGAGCTTTTGATTTATCACCTGCGAAAATTTTTAATCTATGAAGTGCTTTTTTAATTGTAATTGTTCCCAAATCGTAAAAAGTACCACTTACATAAACATCAATTGTATCTTTAAGATAAGTATTATCATAAGGGATCGGATCTACAATAACTTTATTGTAACCTTTAGGTGCTTTCAACTCAAATGTTGCAGGATATCTTTTGTAACCCGGTAATACAAATCCCATTGGTGGAATAGAACTTACTGTTTCTCCACCAACAAGTGTTACGTTTGAAGATATACCACTGCCAATTTCATTTACAATTTTCCCAAATACTTTTGAATCTGGTTCCAGTAATATTTCTCTTTGCCAGAATTCACCGGTTTTTAATACAGCACCACTTTTAACTAAAACGGTAGTATCTCTAAAACCATACTTAGTAACTTTTAAACCCCTAATTGGTCCTGTCGCATTTCCATTCCCATCATAAACATTTTTAAGATTTTCAAATTTAAAACGACCATTATTGTTTGTATAACCTGATGCTTCATCCTGCCACCAAAATACAGCCCAATCGAGCAACTTGACTTGTGCATCAGCTAATGGCTGATTACTTCCAAAGCCTGTTGTTTTATCATTACGTTTTACTATACCTTTAATAAAAGGATTTAGTGGAAATGCTGTAATAAATTTAGAAACATTTGGATATTTATATTGATTATTAAAAACAGCATTATCGCTGTAATTTTTATATTCAAATTTTATTGGAACCAAACTTGTATAATTAAGCGATGTCTGTTCAGAATCAGCTATTGCATAAATAAAGTATTCATCATTTTGAGAGTAAACACTTTTAACAAGTCTGTCAAAATACGCGTTGCCATCAGAGTTTGTTACTGATTTACCAACAACACGATATCCCGACTGATAACATCCATAGAAAGGTGATTCATTTTCAATTGTAGTTGCAGGTAACCCCTCGTTTTCTGGTACTTCGCTTGGTTTATTCTTTCGCAAAATATAAACCAACATATTTCCTATTGCGGTTTTTGTCGGTAAAAACTGATCACTCCAATATCCATCAGGACTTTTAACATTTACAGTAAGTGAATAACTTTTTGTATATGAAACTATAGAACCATAGTATTTTGTTTCACCAGGCTGCACAACTATATCATCATTTGGACTATTATAGTAAGGACTTTCAACCATCAATCTTATTACTCTGTATAATTTTCCTGAGTAGGTATAATTAAATTCATTACCACCAGTAAAAGCAAAATTATCATTTATAACCCCTAATTGTTTTAAATTCATAAATGAAAAAGCGAAATTCCCATCATTGTTAGTTTTGCCTATCGCAATTGTTTTATTGAAATCTCCTTGATACTGATAAGGAAGTGAGCTTGATGGTATTTCAATCTCACCTTGAGGTAATGTATAATTACCATAATATGAATTGCCAGAATGTGAGGTGTACCTTAAAATATACTTCACCACAAACTTTATATTTATATTCTTTAGCGGCCAGATATTATATTCACCTGGCTTAGCAAATTGATAATATAATTGACCACCTACATTACAATTTGTTGCAAATCCGGGTTGATAAGGATTGAAAATTAATTTTCTAATTTCACTTTTTGCAATCACATTTCCGTAGGATTGATCTTTCGCAGTAATCTGCCAGTAATATTCTTTCCCTTCCTCCAATGGGATATCATTATTTGGGGTAAAAAGCGGAACCTCGAGTGTTGGGCTATGTACATTTGATAATTGAGTGCCATCAAGGTTATATTTTTGATATACTATGTTTTGTGGATCATCAAAAAGATTCTCTTCAATTATTCCTTGCGGGTTATAATAGAACATCGGAAGTTTAATAACTTTAATATCATAATACTTACCCGAACTGCCGGTATATGACCATTGGAATTGCGGTCGCTTCATATTTACAATACCATTTTCAGATGGAATTAAAAGTGCTAAAGGAAAAACGGTAAACTTTCTAATTTCACTTTGCTGTAGTGTATCATTTTTCTGGTAATTAAAAGCAGTAATCTGCCATGCGTAATTTTCTCCAGGTATTATAGCCAGCATTTGTGCTGGTTGAAATGATTTAACCCAAATAACCTGATTTAGAATAGGATAATTTTTTATTGCTGTTTCTAAAGTTTGATTTGGTAAAACCTTAACAACTCTTAAATAATATTTTGTTGTGTTACCGGAAGGTTCAGCAAAACTCCAAGTAAATTTTGGGGTCTTAGTTTTTAATATTGAATTATTATCAGGTAAATTTAAAGTTAAAGCCGGAGGAACATAGGTTTTGTAATTACTCTTTTTAGTGAATAAAAATATTTCACTCTTTCCTGAATTTTGTGTAGCAGAATAACCCAATTGATCAAGTGCTTGAACCTGCCAAGCATATTTTTTTTCGGCAACAAGCTGCATTGCCCCTATTGGATAAGTAAAACTATTTATGTTGATTTGATTATTCTCATACACAGGGACGTTTGCACTTATTGCTTGTGATGGAGTTTGTCCTGTTAATATCTCAACAACTCTTAAAGTATATTTTATTTGAAATGCAGGAGGAACAATCACTGGTGTCCATTGAAACGTTGGATAATCAATCATACTTTCCAGCTGAGAATTATTTGCAGGGAATATTAATTGAGGTGCTGATGGATATAATATTGTAAAGTTTGCACAAATATTATTTGCTAATATTACTCCATTCATGTTTTCAATTGTTAAACAAGCAGTGTAATTACCTTCAAGCAATCTGCCTGTAACTCGCATTTTTTTTTCGTATTCTTTATTTGTAAATGTTGCATCAGATAAACCGATTAACTGTGTATTATTAATTACCTGCACTACTGCAGATGTAAGCTGAACAGGATTTGTAACGCTTCTAAAAACTTCACCTTTCCCTTGCATCGATATAATAGCTCTAATCCTTATTTGATAACCTGGTCCTTCACCCTTAATAAAAGTTAAGGAACCTAAAGCAGCAGGATTAGTTTCCCAATCACTTACATATGGTGAAGGATAAGGATTTAAAGTAAGCTGACCGGTTAATGTTTGAGAAAATATATTTGAGGTTAAAAGATAGGAAGACAATATAACTAAGTAGATAAATCTTATCATTGATTACTCCAAAAGTTTATGAAGAGTCTTAACAATAATATATAAACATCACCTACTTATAAAAATCTTTTTTATTTGACAAGACAAGACTGTTTATAACAATCAAATGTTTCCAGTACTAAAGTTATTTTTAAGCAGTGCAGGAATTCGTTACAGAGTTTGACTACATTTGATAAAATTTTTTAATTAAGTACAGCTACTTAATTTTACTTCAGATAAATTTTATGAGCTATAAGATTAGTTCATAATATTCTTCTAAAGATTCAGGATTAGCAAGTGCTTCTTTATTATCCACCATTTCACCATTCAATATTCTTGTTACTGCAAGTTCAACTTTTTTTCCGCTTATGGTATGTGGGATTGATTCAACCTGGTAAACAATTGCTGGAACGTGCCTTGGTGTTGTAGATGTTCTAATTTTAGTTTTAATTTTTTCAACAAGTTTATCATCAATTACTATTTCATTTTTAAGAATAACGAAAAGAACTACTCTCACATCATTCTTCCAGTTTTGTCCAACGACTAAACTATCAACAACTTCATCTATTGATTCAACAATTCTATAAATCTCAGATGTTCCAATTCTTACTCCACCTGGATTTAATGTTGCATCAGATCTGCCATAAACCACAACTCCGCCATTTTTTTTAATCTTAATAAAATCTCCGTGATGCCAAACATTTGGAAATCTATCAAAGTAAGCTTTCCTATACTTTTCATTATTAGAATCATTCCAGAAATAAACTGGGCTTGAGGGAAATGGTTCGGTGCAAACAAGTTCACCTTTTTCATCTATTACAGGATTACCATTATCATCATAAGCTTCCACTTCCATCCCTAATCCACGACATTGAATTTCTCCTGAATAAACTGGAAGAATCGGACAACCTAACATAAAACAGGATACAATATCTGTACCACCTGAAATTGAAGAGAGCTGCAAATCTGACTTTACATTTTTATAAACCCAGTTAAAATTTTCTTCACTTAAAGGAGAACCAGTTGAAAGAATTGTTTTGAGTTTAGATAAATTAGATTTTTCATTTGGAATCAAACCTGCTTTTTCTATACTTGATAAAAACTTTGGACTTGTACCAAATATTGTAATTCCCTCTTCCTCAATTTTCTTCCAAAGAAATTCATTATCCGGATACACAGGACTACCATCAATCAAAACTACACTTGCTCCTAATTGCAAACTACTAACTAACCAATTCCACATCATCCATCCGCAAGTTGTATAGTATGCAAATTTATCTTCTCTTTTTACATCCGTATGTAAATGTAATTCTTTAAAATGCTGGAGTAATGTTCCGCCTGCACCATGCACGATGCACTTTGGTTTTCCAGTTGTTCCTGATGAATACATTATATAAACCGGGTGATCAAAAGGAACCTGCTCAAAGTGAATATCTGTTGATGTGTTATTAATTAAGTCTTTAAACTTTATATAGTTAGATGATCTAATTTTATTTGAATCAAACTGGCTAATATTATTGGGATCTTCAAACTCATCGATCAGAATTACCTTTTTAATAGATGTGATTCTGGAAGATAACTTTTCAATCTTCTCTAAACTATTAATATTCTTGCCAGCGTAATTATATGATTTAATAGCAAACAGGATTTTTGGTTCAATCTGACTGAATCGATCAAACACTCCATCAATTCCAAAATCTGGAGATGTCGAACTCCATATTGCTCCCAGACTTGTAGTTGCCAGCATGGCAATAACAGACTCTGGATAGTTAGTTACAAAACCCGCTACCCTATTTCCCTTTTTAACACCAAGTCTTTTTAATCCTTCAGCACAACGAGCAACTAAATTATAAAGTTGTTTATAAGTTAAATGTATTGTGGGGTGCTTTTCACGAATTGAAATTAAAGCAATTCTATCATCTCGATATCTTAAAAGATTTTCTGCAAAGTTTAACTCAACACCTTCAAACCATTTTGCTCCAGGCATTATTCTTTTATTCAAAATGGAAAAGTAAGATTTAGAATGAATGATTTGTGAATACTCCCAAATAGATTTCCAGAATTCTTCGATTTCTGTAATAGACCAGTTGTAAAGATCTGTGTAATTATTAAAGTCTTTGTGGGAATGCTTTTTAAGAAAAGAAAAATATTGAGTTAAGTTACTATTCTTTACGCTTTCAGAAGAAGGAGTCCAAATGGGGAAAATATTCTCATCCATTATCTCTGCCAGCATAAAGTGCAATCTTCCACGCAGTTTCAGTCTGATTAGATTCCAGTGCTACCTTTGCTGTTTCTTCCACTAATCTCTTTTTGTCTTCAGATTTTAATGTTGAATCCTGAAGTATAATTTTGAGCATTGTCGAATAATCATTTAACAATTTATATTTGTCAAAATCAATAAGTCTTAGTTTATCATCACTTGCACTATTCTTAATAACTATATCTATATAAGCATTTACAGAATTGATAGAGGGAATAGATTCGATATTTGCCAGCTTACCCAAATTATTAGCTGAGTACACATTTGACCTCTTAATAATTTCTGGGATCTGATCGTAACCAATACCTTTTTTAGCAATAGGTTTTTCAACTTCAAAGATATTGTCGCCAAATGCTCTGCAATAAAAATTACCGGACATCCTTGCCACCAGACCAATTTTGTTTGGGTGAATTAAACCGTCAACAAATATTTCTTCATCAATGTGGAATTTTATAACCTCACAAATAGCAATGTTAGCAGAAGCTCCGCCATCACCATAACTCATCATATCAAGTAATTTACATTCCATTTGAAAAGGAGATTCTTTTACACATTTAGGTTTTACTAAATCAGAATCAATAGGAGTTAAACCACTTTTTATAAATTCATCAATACCCTTTTCGTATTCTGTTGATGCGAGACTAACCTGTTCTACCATTTCAAAAGTTACAGCTTGCACGACACATTCTTTTGTTTCAATCAAATTAAGATAAGTATCCTTTAAAGAGCCGTCCCTTCCCCTTCTTGATGGAGAGAAAGCAATAACAGGAGGATTTGCTCCAAATACATTAAAGAAAGAAAATGGCGACAGATTATTTATTCCATCTTTAGATATTGTTGATACCAATGCAATTGGTCTTGGCCCAACCCCACCCTGTAACAGTCTTTGAACTTCTGGAACCGATAATTCTTGAGGTAGATATTCTTTCATTGCTTTAATCCGTGTGCATCCATTTAATCTGCGTCATCCGCGTTCTATTGTTCTAAATTATTTTCTTTTTTGCCAGAATTGATTTACTGGTCTTAGATTTTTTTATTTTATTCTTTAAAACCCCAAGCCCTGCAATCTCTAATTCAAAATCATCACCATCTTTTATCCAAAAAGGAGTGAACGATTCACCATTCTCTTTAGCTTCTATTCCCCAAGTACCATTTAATTCTAAATAACAGCCAGTTCCCACAGTTCCACTGCCTATAACATCACCCGGATAAAGGGTAACGCCATAAGACGCTCTCTCAATTAATTCAGCGAATGTCCAATTCATATCTTTTAAGCTGCCTTCTGAAATTTGTTTCCCATTATGCCGAGCCACCATCTTCAAATCATATTTATTTCCATATGATGTTGAAATCTTATATGGCTCTAATTCATCCACTGTAACAAGCCAGGGACCAATAGATGTTGCAAAGTCTTTTCCCTTTGCTGGACCAAGATTTAATTTCATTTCATCCATCTGTAATACTCTTGCAGACCAATCATTCATTATCAAGTAACCGGCAATGTAGGAATCAGCATCTTCAACCGGAATGTTCTTACCTTTCTTGCCAATAACAACAGCGCACTCTAATTCAAAATCAAGTTTTTCAAGATGATCATCTTCAACTTTTATTGCACCTTCACCAAAAACTGAATTATGATTTCCAAAATAAAATATAGGGAACTGATCAAACTCAGGAATCATTTCAACTCCCCTGTTTCTTCTTGCTGTAAATACATGCTGCCTAAATGCATATCCATCCCGCAAAGATGTGGGATAAGGAACGGGTGAAAGAATTTCAAGATCTGAATATCTCATTCCACCTTTAACTTTTCCTTTTTTAATTGCAGAGTTAACACTCAGCGCCTTTTTCATCGCACCTGATTCTCCATCCAGAAATTCTTTCATAGATGATGGCAGTTTTACTTTTAATGAAGAGGCTGATCTTTGCAGGTCATAAACTTTATCATCAAATAAAATTCCAACTCGATCAGTTTTTTTACTTTTATATGATACTAATTTCATTTTTAACCTACTACTTTTTTGTTAGCCAAGATTGACTATAATCATTCACCATTGTTTCTTTTACATTTTTAGTTACATAAAGCGGAGTAAAAGTATCGATCATTACTGCGTATTCTTCTGTCTCTTTTTTTCCTATTGATGCTTCAGTTTTACCAGGCTGCGGTCCGTGTGGTATTCCCATTGGATGTAAAGTTACAGAACCTTCCTGAACTCCTGTTCGACTCATAAAATCTCCGTGAACATAGTACAGCACTTCATCACTATCCACATTAGAATGATAATATGGAGCCGGAATTGCGTCAGGATGGAAATCATAAAGTCTCGGAACAAAGTTACAAATTACAAAATGTTGTGTTGTAAAAACTAAATGTATAGGTGGTGGTAAATGAATTTTCCCAACCTTTGGGGCGTACTCTTTAATATTAAAAGCATAAGGATGTAGAAAACCATCCCAGCCAACAACATCAAATGGATGATGCGGCAATTTGTATTCAAACATCCGGTTTCGGACTTTTAGAAGTAATCTAAAATCCCCGAGTTTGTTGATTGGTTTTGTAAATTCAGGTACTCGAAAATCTCTTTCATAGTAGGGCGCTTCTTCAGTTAGTTGTCCATATTCATTTCTAAAATGCCTTGGAATATCAAATGGAGTATCGGATTCAATAATAAATAACTTATTATTTTTATAATCATTAAATTTAACCTGGTATGTTGTGCCTTTAGGGATCATCAGATAATCCCACTCAGAAAAATTAATTTTACCATACTCGGATAACAGAACACCTTTACCGTGATGAACAAATAACATTTCATGCATCTGACTGTTGCGAAAAAAATATTTTGCATCCTCGGTCAGATGCGCTGTTGAAATTACACAATGTTCATTTTTCAAAAACTCATTTCGGGCAGTGATAATATTGCCCTTTGATTTTTTATTATCTGTAATAAAGTGATAGTACTCTAATGGCGCATCATTCCAATCATTTGCAGATGAATCAATATTAACTTCATCAATCTTCTCAACTTCTGTTGGCATATAAAGATGATATTTATTTGAATAGATTCCAGAAAAACCTTTTGTACTAAAAAGCTCTTCTCTGAATAATGATTTTCCATCTTCTTTATAAAAAGCAGTATGACGCTTTGGAGGAACTTTTCCTACTCTAACATAAAATGGCATTTAAAACCTCACATAAATAATTAAAAATTTAAATTATTTATCATGAATACATGCAATCATGCTAAGGTTTTAATTCGCATGGTTGCATGTCTGCATGATTAATTTTAATCGAACTAATGTTATCTATCCAGATTGCCTCTTATAGTTTGGTCTCTTTCAATCGATTCAAACAAAGCCTGAAAATTTCCTTGCCCAAAACCTTCGGCACCTTCACATCTTTGTATAATCTCGTAAAAGAAAGTTGGTCTATCACCAATAGGCTTTGTAAATAACTGAAGCAAATAACCTTTACCTTCTAAGTCACAAAGTATTCCAAGCTTCTGCAGTTCATCAATATTTTCTTTTATGTTCCATCCTTTTTCTTTTAACATTTTGTAATAATTATCAGGCGGAGTGCTTAAGAACTCAATTCCATTTGCACGCATTGCTCTTATTGTTGAGATAATATCTTTTGTTGTTATGGCAACATGCTGAATACCGGAACCAAAATACTCATCAATGTACTCCTCTATCTGAGATTTTTTGATTCCCTCAAATGGTTCATTGATAGGATTTTTAATTGGTGCACCTTCACGTGATCTGACAACTTTAGAAAGCAATGCAGAATACTTTGTTGAGATATCGCCTTCACCAAATTCAATAAAGGTTTCAAAGTTCAAACTCTTATTTAAATAGTTAGCCCAAAGATTCATCTCATTAGTTCTAACATTGCCAACAATATGATCCACTGTCTCTAATCCTGTATCTTCGTTTGAGATTGTAATATGTTGAACGGGCTTTCCATATCCGGGTTTAAATAATCCTTTATAGTTATCTCGATTTATAAAAACTATTTCAGCATCATCATAAAGTTTTATAGCAGCTTCCTCAATGTATCCATTTTCATCTTCAAGTTTTTTTGGATAATGAACAGGTATTCCACCATTTTGTAAAGATGTTTCAAATGATTTGCTTACATCCTTTACCCGCACAGACCAGCGCTTTACTCCATCACCATGTTTCTCAACAAATGAAGCAACATCATAAGTGGAGGGTTTTACAGCCGATGTTAATACTAATCGTAAATTATTTTTTTCAAGAAAGTATGAAACTCTGTCCCTGTGTCCAGTTTCAGGACCAAGATAAGCTGTTATTCTTAAGCCCATTGCTTTAGCATGCCAGTACGCCCACATTTTTGCTGAGCCAACGTAGAACTCAACAAAATCATAACCGATCAATCCAAGATTGTTAGACATTTATAAAACTCCGATTAGTTATTGGGGTGAATAATTATTTCAAAGTTAAGAGAAATAGATTTCAGAAAAAAGTAGAAATTAAATCTTTAATAAAAACATCTAATAATTGTTTTTTAAGATAATCCATCTCCAATTTTAGACTAATTGCAAAACACCATTAAAATGATAGTATTTATAAATTGTCCAAAAGCATAAAATCAATTTTTTTCTGTTTATTACGTTCAGTAAGATTTTTCTGGTCATACAAGCATATTTTTAGCAAAGGACAGATCGAACAATTTGGATTAGCTGGCTTACAAATCTCTCTTCCAAGCCTTATTAAATTTGTATGAAAGGAGTGTGCAACACCATCAGGAATTTTATTTAGAATTTCATAAAAAGTTTTTTCAGGCGTATTTGTTTTAACAATACCGATTCTATTGAGTGTTCTGTGAACGTGAGTATCAACAGGACAGATATTCCTTTCCAGTGAGAAAAGCAAAACACAGCTTGCCGTTTTCACCCCAACACCATTATAAGATGTAAGTTCTCCCAATATATCTTCATCAGTTTTTATTTTGATATGATCTAATGAAACTGCTTTTTCTTTTTTCTTTAACGATTGAAGTAACTCGTAAATCGCTTTTGATTTTTGTCTGCCTAACCCTGCAACTTTTATATACTTTTCAATTTGTGATGCATTCAGTTCAACAAGTTCATTCCAATTCTTAAAATTATCTTTTAGATTTCTATATGCTTGATATGAATTTTTATCATTTGTGTTTTGAGATAAAATCGTTCCAATTATTGCATCTAACGGAGTGGGATTTTTCTTAGCTTTTTGAGGAACGCCAAAATAATCAATCAACAATGAATTTATTTTTTCAATTTTCTTTTCCATATCAAAACATTATTACAAAGATATTCAATTAAATCATTATTTTAGAAGAAAAATTTTGGAGCTTTAATGTCAACTCTTATGGTCAGTATTTCCGGCATTCGAGGAATTGTTGGTGCTGGTTTAGATCCTGAAGTGATAGTAAAATACACAAACGCTTTTGCTGATTTTGTTGGTAAAGGAAAACCCGCCGCAGATAAAACTTTGGCGGGCAGGTTAGTTGTTGGTCGCGATGCAAGAATTACAGGAGAAATGGTTAATCAAATTGTTACCGGAACTTTATTGGCTAAAGGATTAGATGTAATTGATATTGGAATTTGCCCAACCCCAACTGTTCAATTCACTGTTAAAACTTTAAAGGCTCAAGGTGGAATTGCAATTTCTGCAAGCCATAATCCAAATGAATGGAACGCTTTGAAGTTATTGAACAGTACCGGGCAGTTTATGTCTCCAGATGAACATCAACAAATGAAAAAGTATTCGGATGTTAAAAATAATTTTGTTGATTGGACAAAGATTGGTAAACGAACGATTTATTCTGAAGGATTGACAAATCACATAAAAGCAGTTTTATCTTTACCCATCATTGATTTAGAAAAAATAAAATCTAAAAAGTTTAAAGTGTTAGCAGATTGTGTAAATGGAGCAGGTGCATATTGCATTCCGGATTTACTTAGAATGTTTGGCTGCGATGTAATTGAAATGAATTGTGAAAAAACCGGAATCTTCCCCCGACCGCCTGAACCACTTCCAGAAAATTTAGTTAAAACAATGAAAGCAGTTAAAACTCATAATGCAGATTTTGCAATCGTTGTTGATCCTGATGTTGATAGATTAGTTTTGATAACCGATAAAGGTGAACCTTTTGGTGAGGAAAATACAATAACACTAGCGACTGATTTTGTGCTAAGCAAAACAAAAGGAAATGTTGTTGTTAATCTTTCAACAAGCCGATCCGTTGAAGATGTTGCAAAGAAAAATAATTCAACTTGTTATCGTTCTCCAGTTGGTGAAGCAAATGTTGTACTAAAGATGAAAGAAGTAGATGCTGTTATTGGCGGTGAAGGCAGCGGTGGAGTAATTTATCCTGCTTTGCACTATGGAAGAGACGCTTTGGTTGGGATCGCATTCACTCTTCAATATTTGGCTGACTGTGGGAAAAAACTTTCGCAAATTAAAAATGAATTACCGCAATATTTTATCGCAAAGAAAAAGATTGAACTTAAAAATGTTTCGCCAGATGCAGTAATAAATAAACTCGTTGAAAAGTATTCACAAGAAAAGGTAAATACTGAAGATGGGTTGAGAATTGATTTTTCAGATCATTGGGTACACTTTAGAAAATCTAATACTGAACCGATTGTAAGAATAATTACAGAATCAAAATCACTTCAATATTCTGAAGAGTTGTCTAAAAAGTATTACGATGAAATTAACAAGCTAATTCTATCTAATTAAGGCGCCTTGCGCTTGTTTTATAAAACCTTGAAGGTTTTTCCAACATTGATTTGATTAAATAATAATCTCACATTTATTTATATCAAAACCTTCAGGGTTTGTCCATTGAAAGTAACCTAAGTTTTTAATGAAGTCGAGATCTTTTTTGAATATAATTAAAAAGTGCTTTATCGAATGGCGTTGATGTATCAAGCAAATTGTAATCGAAATTAGAATTCAAACATTCACGTTTTATCTTATTCGTAAACTCATTCATAGCTTGCTGATAAGCTTTTTGTATCTGGTAAGGCTGAGTTGTCAATTCTTCATCATTTTCAAGATCTTTAAATATTGCATCCTTACCAAATCCAAATGTCCTCTCCAATGGATCAAGAATCTGAAAAATTATTACTTCATTTTTTTGATAGGCAAAATGTTTTATAGCATTTAATGTTTTATCAACATCATCAAAAAAATCTGAAATAATAATTACTAACCCGCGCCTCTTTATTTTTTCTGCTGCACTGTTTAAAGAATCTGCAGTGTTTGTTTTTGATGAGGTTTCTAATTCAACTAATTCTTTTAGAATCTGCTGAAGATAAGCATTAGAAGATTTTGGCGGTAAGTGTTTATTTATTTTATCAGAATAAATAGTAAGACTAACTGCATCTTGCTGCTTAATCATTAAGTAGGATAAAGCTGCAACAAGTGTTTTAGCATAATCAATTTTTGAAATTGTTTTATCTGATGAGTAGCTCATCGATTTACTGCTATCCAGAATGATGTAGCTTCTTAAATTTGTTTCTTCTTCATATTGTTTGATAAAATACTTTTCGGTTTTGCCAAAGACACGCCAATCCACACTTCTTAAATTATCGCCCTGCATATAAGGACGATGCTGCGAAAACTCAACACTAAAACCGTGGTAAGGACTTTTATGCAAGCCAACCATAAAACCTTCAACTACTAATCTTGCACGTAAATCAAGGCTGCCGATGCGTGAAATTATCTTTGGATCGAGGTAACTTTTATATTCTGAAAATGCTTTACTCACTTCTTAGCAGTTTCATTTCTTTTAAGTATTTCTTCCGGAGTTAATCCCATATTATCAAGTTCATCTTTAGCAGATGACGCCAACGCATTATCCGGATATTTTTCTAAAAATAATTTATAGCTTAAGGTCGCTTGATCATATCGTTTAAGATCATTTGCCAAAATGAAAGATGACATAAATAATGATTTCGGTGCCTCCTCGCTTTGAGAATATTTATCATATACTTCTCTAAAATATTTTTGTGCGCGATCAAATGATTCTTCAGAAGAAATATTTTTAACCATTTGATTCTGATAAATCGTAGCAAGTTGTTCTAAAGCTTTTGGGGCTATTTTACTTTCAGGATATTCTTTCAATAAAGATTCAATATTGGAAATTGCGTCAGTTACTTTATTTTCTTTTAATAATTTATTTGATTGATCAAGATACTGTTGATCAGAAGTTTTGGAACAAGATAAAACTAAAAATGTAATGAAAAATATTATGGACACCTTCTTCATGATTATTCCTTTTTATATATAAAATGAGTTTAAAATTATAGATTTAGTTTTGAAGTAGCAATGCAAAGATTTGGAGTATAATTAAATTATTTAACCATTGTTATTTATTTGATCTAACTATTTTTTTGAATCGATTCCTTAGATAATTTTTCTTTAAACTCAATTATTTTCTTTTGAACCAATTCATTTCCAGTTCCAATTATCTGTGCTGCAAGAATTCCAGCATTCTTAGCACCATTTATCGCTACTGTGGCAACAGGAACTCCTGAAGGCATTTGGACTATCGAAAGTAAAGAATCCATACCTTCCAACGATTTCGATTTTATTGGTACGCCAATAACAGGCAATGCTGTATATGCTGCAGTAATGCCAGGTAAATGTGCCGCTGCCCCGGCTCCTGCAATAATTATTTTCATACCGCGTTTATGTGCATCAGCTGCATATTCGGCAAGAACTTGTGGACTGCGATGAGCCGAAATAATTTTCATTTCGTTTGATATTCCAAAATCATTTAAAATATCAGAAGCTTCTTTCATTATTGATAGATCGGAGTCGCTGCCCATTATAATTCCGACTAAAATTTGATTTGACATAAATTCTCCATTAAAGTTTATGTTATTTTTTGCACTAATTATTTTTCCAATCAATAAAATTTATTTGTTTTCCATCCGATTTAAGTAACACTGCTCCCATAAAATCAGTCCGATAAATTTTAGAATGAATCGATTCTAAAGAATTAATAACATCTGCAGAAGGATGATCAAATTTATTTTTTATTCCGACACTTACCAAAGATATTTTAGGCGATACTAAATTTAAAAATAATTTTGATGAACCTGTTTTGCTCCCGTGATGACCAACTTTTAGAACATCTGAATCAAGCATTTCTCTAAAGTTTGAAGCCAAATAATATTCTCCAGGGAATTCACAATCTCCAACAAAAAGAAAAGATGTTTTTCCATAAACAATTTTTAATATGCCGCTTTTATCATTACTGGAAAATGATTTGTAAATATAATCGTTTGGATCGTTTAAAAAATAGATCTTTGCAGTACCAATGTCTAAATGTGATCTCGAGTAAATATTTGTTTTAATTTTCTTATCAGCAAGAAATTTTTCGAATCTAATCGATTTATCGCTTGAATCAGGTAATGGACGATATACTTCTTTAATTCTGTCATTAAATATTAATGAAACAAACCCGCCGTAATGATCGAGATCAAGATGAGAGACGAAACCATAATCAATTTTATTTATTCCAAGATAATCCAATAAAGGCAAAATTATTCTATCACCATTATCTAAATATTGATTTGCTTCCCCTGCATCAATCAATGCTGTTTTACCATTTGGAAATTTAATTAGAAATGAATCACCCTGTCCGACATCAATCATCAATACACTTAATTTATTATCCTCAAGTAATTGCTTATTATCAAGACGAGAGAAAAATATAATTATAAATATTGCGATAATAAAAATCGCAAATTTATGGTTTGGTCTGGACACTTTCTTAAAAAATAATATCGATACAATTAGAGTAGTATAGAAAACTATAGCATCATAAAGTGAATAGTTTCGTATCCATAAAAATGAATAATCTAAACTTCCAGTAAATTTTATAAAATCTATCATCCATCTGGAAATTAAATTATTTGCTGCTCCAAAATTTATCGCGACACCGTAAGAAACCCCGCCAATAATTATGGCCATAAAGGCAATACCAATAATTATTCCTACAACAGGAATGACGATTAAATTTGCAAACAGTGCTATTAAAGAAAGTTTGCTAAAATAAGCTAAAGTAAATGGAATGGTTCCAATCTGAGCGCTGAGAGAAACTCCGAAGAACAATAAAATATATTCAATCCATTTTTGTTTTAAATTTAATTTAGTGATTGATCTTTGAAAGTAAGGATAGATAATTCCAATTGATAGAACTGCGGCAAAAGATAATTGAAATCCTGGATTATAAATTTCATTGGGATTAAAAAGTAAAATTATCACTGCGGCTATTGATATCGAGTTAATAACATTTGTACTTCGGTTGAAGAGAAACGCTGAGATAATAGTTATTGCCATTAATGTCGCCCGAAAAACAGATGGCGGTACACCTGTTATAAACATAAAAAATATAAGCCCTAAAATTGTTAGCATCGATCTAGTATAAATATTAAATCTGCCAAACAAAAACACAAATATGATTAATACATAACCGACATGAAGACCTGAAACAGCAAGTATATGGATTACACCAGAATTGATAAATTCACTCTTAGTTTCAAAATCAATTTCACTTCTGTCAGCAAGTAATAATCCTCTTAGCAATCCTGCAGTCTGTGAATCGTGCAAATCGTGAATTGTACGATCAATATTCTTTCTTACAGAAAATAATGCGGATTGGAAATAATCTTTTTCCGCACTGACAATTTTTAGGCTGTCAGTATCATAGGCAATAAATAATCCTGTTATACCTTTTGATTTTAGATATTGGTCATAGTCAAACTCACCGGGATTCCTTCTATCTCTTCCCTTTTGGAATGTACCGGTTAAATAGATTTTATTTCCGGGGTTTATCTTTTCATAAAAATGTTTTCTTTGAAGTGTGTCACCTCTGAATTTGCAAATCAATTTGTCGCGAGTGATGAATAATTTATTATCAAATAGAATTGAATCTGTCTTTACCGTAAATACAATCTCAAAGGATTTTTCTAATTCGATCTCAACTACTTTGGCGAAGAGTTTAGCACTTTTTTCTTTTTGATATTTAACTAGAGGTGAATTGATTTTTTCATTTCCCGTGCTGGCAATAAAGCATCCGGTGAATAAGATAATGGCATAAACAAATACTGTCGATAGTAATTGTAAAATTTTTATTCTGAATAATTTTTGAAATATGACTAATAATAGAATTAAAGAGGCGATAATTATAATTAATGAAATGGAATCAATCTGAAAATATTTTTCAGCAATGATTCCAATTACGAATAGAAGAGCGAACTTTGTAAACGGGTAATCCTTCAAGTGCAATATTTAATAATTGATGGCTTAATATCGGTTAAATCTTTAATACTCTCAGCTAGTTGTTTAGCGTTTTTGCCTGCAGTTATAGTTAAAGCCGGATTTAAAGTGTGTGTTTTAATACTAAGATCTTCAAAGTTACCATGATCTGAACAGATTATTAGACTAATATTTTTATTTGCTATTTCAGAAAGAATAGTATGTAAAAAATTATCCAGGTTTGAATATATCGTATCGAACTCATCAACGATTCTTCCATGCCCTAAATGATCAGTAAGATAAAATTCATATAAGGTAAAATCATTATTTGCTGCTAATCTCAAGAGTCTTTTTGCAGCGATTGCCGGTTTAATTTCTTTAAGATTATAATTTAGTTTTTTATTCCATCTTTCATTAGTTATTTCTGCAGTTAGCGCTGCGCCTTTACGAACATCAGCAACGTTATTTAATTTTAAGCCCGTTAACCGGCAGCATAAAGAGGTAGTACTTAATCTGGTTTTACCCGATTTTATATAATCAAAAAAAACTTCGGGATAAGCATTTGCAAAAAATGCCTTTTTATTTTTGTCTTTGAAGTACTTAAAAATATTTTGTTCTGCAATAATTGGAATAGTAGTAGAATAAGGGAAAGGCCCAAAATGTTTCCCAACAAACTTCGCAGCATTCATCCCGCAAAATATTGAAACTTGGCCGGTTCCACTTTGAGGTAAACCTTCAACTCCTAACCTTGCATCGCAAGGAAATAAGTAAGCTCCATTCTTTTCTAGGAAAGATTTTTCGAGATGTGGAGATTCACCAAAGATTTCTAAAAATGTTTTAAATCCGTATTTAAAGAATGGATTGTAGTCAAAATCTTTTTCCCCAATTCCAACTCCATCAATAAAAATCATTAAAACAGGATTCAATATTAAACCTAAAGTTTTGATTCAATTAATATAGTAACCGGACCATCATTAATTATTTTTACTTCCATCATCGCACCGAAGATGCCGTTCTTAACTTTATCGTTACCTAAATTAACTTTCATTCGCTCAATAAATTTTTCGTATAAAGGGATTGCTATTTCAGGTTTTGCAGCTGCTATAAAACTTGGTCTGTTACCTTTTTGTGAATCACCATAAAGAGTAAATTGAGAAATTATTAATACTTCCCCATCAATTTCTTTTAGCGATAAATTCATCTTAGCATTTTCATCGCCAAAGATTCTTAGGTTACTGCATTTATCAGCAACAAAAATCAAATCTTTGTCATCATCATCTGATTTAATTCCAAGTAAAATAACCATGCCCATTCCGATTTCAGCTTGGTAATTATCTTCTGCAATATAAACTCCACCTTGTGAAACTCTTTGTACAAGCGCTCTCATTTCAAATCTCCACAAATAATTCTTTCGATCCCGGAATAATCCTTAATGATCTGAATGTTAATGAATCCTTCATCGTTCATTAAATCACTAATTATTTTAAATTGATATTTCCCAATCTCAAAATAAAGTCTTCCTGAATTATTCAATAGGACTTTAGATGAGCTAATAATTTTTCTATAAAAAGAGATGCCGTCAGAATTATCGGTTAATGCAATTCTCGGTTCATAAACTTTTAATTCGGGTTCCAAATCCTGGAAATCCATTTCAGAAACGTATGGAGGATTGGAAACTATTAAATCAAATTTTCCCAATTCAATTAGATCATCATTTAAAATATCAAATACTTTAAAATCAACCTGAGATAAAGAATTTAGTTCAGCATTTATTTTTGCTAATGCAATTGCTTCATCACTTATATCTACTCCTACAACACTTGCATTTAAAATATTCTTCTTTAAGGATAAAGCAATATTGCCGCTGCCAGATCCAATATCAAGAATTCTTATTTCAGTTTTTCCTTTATAATCCATCACAATCTTCTCAACTAACAATTCGGTCTCGGGTCGCGGGATAAGAACATTTGCATCAACTTTGATTTTCAATCCGAAAAAATCAACAAAGCCGATAATATATTGTAATGGAATACGCATCCCTCGCTTTTTAATTGATTCACGATAAGTTTGAATTTCAATTTCAGAAAGAGGTTTATCAAAAGACAAATAAAGTTCTATTCTATTGCAATGTAAAATTTCTGCTAATAATATTTCAGCATTAGTGCGGGGAGATTCGACCCGTTTTTTTTCAAGATATTCTGTTGAGAGCTTTATTGCTTCTAATACTGTAATCATATATTAAAAATAAAAAGGAAGGAGTAAAGAATGAAAGATTATTCTGTTAGAAACTTATAAAGTATATAACCAAAATTTATTTGAAGAGCAGCAAAAGTAATCCCGCTTATCAGATCATACCCTTTTGTTTGATCAAGTAATTCCTGCTTATGAGTAATTTTATATTCATCAAACCTGTTATCAGCTTTTAATTTATAATAAGCTGTTACAGTTCCAAGTGCAATTGCGGTTCCAGCCAATATTTTAAACGCCGTTGAATTAAAAAAACTTTCTTGTTTGCTAATTCCATTAAACAGAAGATTAAATTTAACTTTTTCCGCAAGTAAATTATTTGGAAGGACTAAATCAGTATAACCCGGTTTTCTTAACATCAAATTATCAAGAGATTTATTTACAAATAATGGCGTATGTCCAATGAGAGAATCGCCTTTGAATACATAGGCGTCTTGAGGATTGGAATCAATATAAATTTTATTTTTATCTGAATAAAAAACTTTCTTTATTTCACAATTGCTTAAACGAATTGAATCTTTGTATGTTCTAGAATCCCACAAAGCATCATTATTAATTACAGTCAAATAATAATTACCGTTTTGTAATTCTATCTCAGTATAATTTGAATCAGATACTACAGAATCATTAATAGATATTTGGACATGTAAAAAATCTGTCTCAACAATAAGTTTTGATTTACAATCCTGTGAGTATAAAGTTATACTCATTAATGCGGCTAATATTATTTTAGTAAATAACTTCATAAGCTCTGATTATTCCATCATCAAAACCAATAATTATTTTATTGTCAAAAAAGATTGGTGTCAGTTTACCTCGTCCTCCCAACTCAAATTTCTTTTTTAACTCACCACTATCTTTATCAATTAATAAAAATGACTTGTAAAGATCTGATATGATAATTCTATTATTTGTGATAAGAGGAGTACTATTAAATATGCCGCCATAATTAATCCGCCAATTTAATTTACCATCAATTTGATTCAACGAAAAAAGTTCACCCTTTAAATTCCCTATGAAAATATTTTCATCATCAAGAGCTGGATTCATTAATATTCTTGATCCGGTATTGTATTGCCAGATAATTTTTCCTTCGCCAATATTTATTGCATAAAGTATTCCTGTATCATCTCCGATGTATGCAATGTTTTTACAGATAGTAACTCCTGAGTAAAAAGCCTTACCAATTTTTTTTCTTAATATTAAATCTCCATTAGTTGAATTAATAATTATTATTTCACCTTTATCATTTCCAACAACAATTTTGTTTTCAAATAATGCAGGGTTGCAATATATTTTTGAAGATAAATTTTGAGCCCAAATTTCTCCACCGGCTGGAGAGTACTTTTTCACTATTCCATTTTCTGTAAAAAAGATAATATCAATCCCATCGATTATCATTTGATTCAAAACTTTTCCAATAATTCTCATCTCAAAAAGTTCATCTGCGTTATAAAGATCATAGTAAATAAGTTCAGAAAAATCATCATTATTATTGCACAATACATACACAAGTTTATTTCTAAAGACTAAAGGAGTGGAATATATTGCACCTTTGGTTTTTAATACTCCTTTTTGCTTTCCGGTTTGAAGATCAAAACAATGAATCCTGCCGCTCAAAACGCTAGCAAAAATTGTTGAGTCATAGATTACTGCTGAACTATTAGTGAAACTTCCGTGAGCTTCATTTTCCCAAATCAATTTCAATGAATCACTGATTGTAACAGGCACGTAAAATTCCCTTGATGGTGTTTTGCCAAACATTGGAATCGCATTTGGATCCTGCTGAACAATAAGTTGAATAAATGATTTTTCACATCCAGAAATAATGACTAAAAGAAATATGAATATGATTCGTGAAATATTTTTCATTAGAAATCCCATCCGAAGAAAAACTGATAGAACAGTCCAGTTTGAAAATCAGAAAAATTGTTTACTATTCTTTTGCCAATATCATATCTTAAAACTAAAACATTAAAAAGATTAAACCTTATTCCCGCTCCGAGACTTCCATAAGTTGTTTTATATTCATTATCCCACGCACTGCCAGCATCAAAAAATGCTGCACCCCGAATTCCAAAAAATCCAAGATCAACAATAGGCAGTTTTATTAGCAGTTGATCGACCAACGGGAATCTAAATTCCAGAGAAGTGATCCACATTTTTTCTCCACGAATAGACCAACGAGGCCAGCCGCGTAAATCCCAACTGCCGCCCATAAAATATCTTCTAGATTCTTTTCCTTCATTGTAGTAAAGACTCATCCTTAATGCTAAAGCCATTGTGTAATTTATTCGGAAATAATTTCGATAGTCCGCGATTGCACTAAAATAATTTATGTTACTATATTTAATGTCACTTGAGTAACCTAAAAGAAACAGCCATCGCGAACCATCAATAGGACCGCTTGGACCCCACAGTGAATTATCATGCACGTACGCAACAGAGTTGCTGAGTAATAATGATTTTCTTGAATTAATTCCCTCAACAATTTCTCTATCAGAATTCATCAGAGTGATTGTTGTTTCAAGTCGATTAAATTTTGAAAGTGGATAGCTTAAAAAAGTAGAAGCACCAAAACTCCTTTCGTAAAAAAATTCATCCGACTCAGTTATATCATACCGGTTACCACTAAAATTAAATACAGCATATCCATAGTTCACTTTTTTCGAAAAGTTCATTCGTTGAATTGCAATGTTAAAGCTCCTCAAAATATCACTTTGAACTGTTGCTGTATTATAAAGCATAAAAATATATCTGTCATCACCCAAAATATCACTTAACGCAATCTGTGCACCACCGCGAGTTCCGAATACAGGATCAGTTGATACAACACCAGTAGCAAAGTCTAAAGAATATTCTTTTTCATATTCAACTTTTTTTATTTCGCCTGCTGAATCGAAAGATTTTGGTTTCCAAATTCCTTCAATACCCGAAAAATCCATCGCAATATCAGCACTACTATCGGATTTATTTTCCAGTTTCATTAAGTATAAATGAAAAGCAAATTTCTCAAAACCAGAGAATACTATCGTGGAATCATCTATAAATCTTGGGTCAAATGCACTTGTAAGAAATCGAGAAACCTTTTGCAAAGTTTTTGAATAACCCAGATTCGTTATATCTAATTTCCAAATGTTTCGTACTCCATCAGCATCGGAAGTAAACATCAATTGCTTTTTGCCGGGTGATACTGCGGGATTGTAATTATTAAAATTAGTATAGGTCAAATATTTTATTTCATTTGAATTAAGGTTATAAGAAAATATATTATATTTTTTTTCATACTTGCCTGCGCTTCTATCCGAAGAAAATATTATCTCATCCTGATTAGGACCGAAAACCGGATCACGATCATCGTAATAATCATTAGTCAGTCGTGTTAGAGAATCCGAGATTAAATTATAAGTATAAATGTCGCTAAAACCTTTTTGATCTACGCCTTGAAATACAATTTTACTTCCGTTTGAAGAAAATTTTGGGGAGGATAAAAATATTAAATGATCGTCCTGAAAAGTTTTAACAATCTGGTTAGTCTTTAATGATAAAAAATGAATTACATCTGTAGCACCACTTTTTACGCCAAAAGCCAAAAGTCCATCTTTAGAAATATCGATTGCTGACTGGAAAAGGTGAAATGCTTCAAGCTCTTGTGTTTGCTCCGCTTTAAGAATTAATTCAGGATCGTTTACAGATTTTAGATTCTCACCAAGGTCTAATCTGTAGATAGAAGAAACGCCGGTTCGATTGGCAATAAAATAAATAAAATTCTTATCGTCTTGATTAAATAAAACGGGTGAAAAGTTGAACCCGAAATTGGTTAATTGTTTTGCAAATATGTTTTGCGGTACTCGATTAGAATAAAGCGGAAAATATTTTTTTTTAAGATGATATTCCCACTCGTTATCTAATTCGGCAATCGTAGTTTCTAAAGTATGTTCAATTACATCATTAAAAGATTTATACATCCAAAAGTTTTCAAGAAGTAAACTAATTTTTTCATAACCGTATTTTTCTTCTACAAATTCTAAAAAACTTTGTCCTTCTTTATACATTAAGAACGAACCATAAATATTCCAAATATTTTTTAACCCAAAGAAATTATTATTAAGAATTGCATCTCTCATAACCATTTCTGCCTGCGCATCCGGTTCAGTTGAGTAATATTCAGCAAGACC
Organism: Ignavibacteriales bacterium; assembly: GCA_037444745.1. Lineage (GTDB taxonomy): Bacteria > Bacteroidota > Ignavibacteria > Ignavibacteriales > Ignavibacteriaceae > IGN3. The sequence goes on along the minus strand of JBBILT010000006.1, from coordinate 121,029 downwards.
TTCAACAAACCAAAGCGGCGGCATTGCGTCGGTTGATTCTCTATGATCACGTAAAACTCTATATATTTTATTAGTCATAAAAACATGAACGAGTTCGTGCCTTATAACATGTCTAAAATCCTGAAGCGAACCGTTTGATGGAATTACTACACGTCCTTTTAGAAATTCAAAAAAACCTCCAACGCCTTCCGGAATAAATCCTGGAGTAATATTTGTTTGCTGAAAGTGATTAGATGTGTTGTAGAAAATAAGCGGTACTCTTCTGGTAACTACGCTATTCATTTTGATTTTTAATTCATTAAACATATCTTCAGCATAAACGGCACCGATCTCCGCCATCTCTCCCATTTCACCATAATAATAAATATTAAAATGTTCTGTACGGATTATTTTCCAATCGAATTTTTGATACTGTATTTTGTTTCTGCCAAAGTAATAGAATTGTGCGCAGGTAGTTGATGCAGCAAAGAAGATAAGAAGAAGAGTATATTTTAGTTTGCTCTTCAAATGATACTTGATTATTGATTATTTATCAATTATTTAAGTTTTTCTTTTAGAGTATAAATGTTGTCGATTTCACTCGGATCAAATCCTCTCAACAAACCTACATAATAAGATATCCAATCACTTAAAAATATCAAATCCAATAGTCGTACTTTAAAATTTTGCTCGTTGCTCTTAGGAGTTATTATTCCCACTCCTGATTTTAAAAAGATATCATTTAGGATTTTAAATCTTTTATTGATTTGTGGATGATAGCTTTCATCCATAAAAATAATAATTTTTGAATGAAATATTTTTTCCTGATACGATTCCCAACCAATTATTTCGTTATGATTCATTTCGGGAACTTCGTTATGAAATGCATGAAGTTTAGAGTTTTCATTTAACTGACATTTAAGTCTATATCCCACTGCAGATGTTGAATCTGCTACAGAATAAATAATAGGAATAAATCCAATTAAAGATTCAGCTATGGTGTAAGCAGTGTTTCCTTCTTTAGAAAATTCAATCCCACTCTTTTTCCATATTGATTTGATCTTATTTACCACAGTCGATTGGTTTTGAATTAATTTTAACTCTTGAAAAACTTTAAGCAAAGAGAAGAAGCTTAAACCCAATGAGTAACGAGGCTGAAATCCTTTTTGTACTTTAACGTAAAGAATATTTTTTTTCTTTGCGATAGATTCAATTTCTCCACCGGTTGTAATACAAATAATCTTGCAGCCAATTTTTACAGCCTGCTTAAGAGATGAAATAGTTTCTTCAGTATTTCCGGAATAAGATGATGCAATAAAAAGTGTTTTCTTGCCAGCAAATTTAGGCAGAGTATAATTTCGATTTACAAATAATGGAATGCTCAATTCATCTTTTAAATAATTCTTAATTAAATCTCCACTGATTGCCGACCCGCCTAACCCGCTTATAACTATGTTAGTTATTTCAGATGAATTTATTCCATCAATTTTGAATTTATTTTTCCATGCGGTTTCAATTTGTTTATATGAATTAATTAATACATCAAACTGATTTTGTGGATCATACTTCTGAACAAATTCTTTTATCTTCATACTAAATAATATTCCTTGTTCTTGTTATACTATTATCTTCAAAAAATTTCTTAACTTTTTTCTGAATTTCAATTTCTGTTTTACATTGCACACATTCTTCTGCTAAAGCTTTCGCTTTTTTAAATTCAAATCCGCGTATAATCCGCTTTGCATACAAAATTGTTGCAGGTGACATACTCAATGAATCCAATCCTAATCCAACTAATAATGGGATGGCAAGAGTATCGGCTGCCATCTCACCGCAAATACTTACCTGAATTTTACTATGCTTTGCAGCTTTAACAATGTGATCAATTGTTCTAATTATTACCGGACTAAATTCCTGATATAGATTTGAAACAAGATCATTACCCCGGTCAACTGCCATCATATATTGGATAAGATCGTTTGTGCCAATGCTTATAAAATCAATTTCATCTGAATATTCCTTCGCCATCACAGCAGCAGAAGGGACTTCAATCATTATTCCAACTTTTAAATGTTCATCATACTTAATTTTATCTTTTTTCAGTTGGTGTTTACATTCCTGAATTATTTTCTGAGTTTTCCAAACTTCCTCCAAGGTAGACACCATTGGAATCATAAAACGAATGTTTTTATTTTCACTTGCCTTAAGAACAGCTCTGATTTGTGTTTTAAAAAGCGATTCATTCTCTAATAAAAATCTAACCCCGCGTAATCCAAGAAACGGATTAGGTTCTTTGTAATCACTAATCTTAAACTTATCACCACCAATATCGAATGCTCTGATTGTTACAAACTTAGGATAAATTCTGGATGCCAATTTGGAATAAATATCTGTCTGTTCTTTTTCATCTGGAAAAACACCAAGCTCGTCCAATATCTGTTCCGATCTGAAAAGACCGATACCTTTTGCGCCACTTGTAATTACTATATCAATTTCTCCAGTTACATCAACATTAGCTTCAAGATTAATCTCTCTGCCATCTTTTGTTTTTGCGGGAAGATCTTTTAGCTCTTCCAATCCTTTTTGAATTTCGAAAAGTTTGTTCTGCTTTTGCGTAAAAAATTGTAATTGTTCTTCAGTAGGATTTGTAATGATGTAGCCATGAAATCCATCAACAATAACTGTATCACCTTCTTTAATCAGCTGAGTTGCATTTCGGGTACCAACAACAGCGGGAATATTTAATGATCTTGAAATAATAGCAGCGTGCGAAGTAAGTCCGCCGTGATCAGTTACAAAGCCCTGCGATTGTTGACGAGAAAATAAAAGTGTATCAGCAGGCGTTAATGCTTCACTAATTACAATTAAATTTTTTTCTATTTTCGATTGCCATCTTTTTTTCTGAAGATTCCTGATAATTCTATTTTTTATATCCTCTATATCATTTGCTCGTTCTTTCATATAAGATTCATGTGATATGATCATCAAATCCTGATATTTTGAAATTTCATCAGAAACAATAAACTCAGGCTGAACCATTTCATTCTGAATTCTTTTTTCAATATTACCCAATAAAATGGGATCATCAAGAATCATTACCTGGGCTTCAAAAATTGCAGCACGAACTTCATCCATCTTCTCGCGGGCAATTCCAAATATTTTTTGCAATTCTTTTTTCGATTGCTTTAATGCTTCACGAAAATTAATAATTGCCTCATCAACATCGTTAATTGCAGTTTTAGCTATATCAAGTTTCTCTTTTGAAAAAAGATAAACTTTACCTATTACAATACCGGGTGCTGCAGCAATTCCTGCAATTTTATTTTCAGAATTTTTGTATATGTCTTTAAATGATTTCATAATTCATCAAATCCTCTCTCAAAATATGCAACAATTTCCTCACAAGCCTGTTGTTCATCTTCGCCGTCAAAAGTAAGCTTTAGTTCCGAACCTATTTCGGCTGCCAATGTCATCACTCCAATTATACTTTTTCCATTGATACTAAGTCCATCGCGATAAATGTAAAATTCACATTTAAATTTTGCGGCAAGCTTTACAATTGTAGCCGCAGGTCTTGTGTGAAGTCCGGCTTTGTTTACAATCGTTACAGTTTTTTCAATCATTATTTATTTCTTTTGATTAATGAATCAGCGAGCCAATAAAAAATATTCACTTCACTTTTATTAGAAAGTTTATCAATCGATCTTAATGCTTTGTTTGTATAATTACGAATAGCAGTTTTTGCATCATCAATCACACCAAATTTTTTATAAAGCTGTTTATACTTTTCAATTTGATTTGATCGAATGCCTTTATTCGCAATTACTTTTAATAATTCTTCTTTGTCTTTTCCTTTCGCTTTTTCTAAAGCTTCAATAAATAAAAATGTTTTCTTACCTTCAATCAAATCGCCGCCGATGCGTTTACCAAATTCAACTTTGTCTGCTGTTATGTCAAGCAAATCATCTTGAATCTGAAAAGCTATTCCTAAATATTTTCCATAATCAGAAAGAGCTTTGATATCCTGCTTGCTGCCATTTACAAGATAAGCTCCAAGTTCACAACACATTTGTGCAAGCGCTGCAGTTTTTTTGCGGATCATTTCAATGTATTCATTCTGCGAAACATTTTTACGAGTTTCAAATCCCGTATCGAGGCTTTGCCCTTCGCAAACTTCAACCAATCCATGCGTAAATGCACTGAGTGCTTCCCTTGCGTTTACTTTACAATCTTTTAAAAGAAATTCATAAGCAACGGCAAGAAGCGAATCGCCGGCAAGTATTGCAGTATTTAAATTATATTTTTTGTGAAGTGTTAAATTTCCTCTTCGTAAATCAGCATTGTCCATTATGTCGTCATGAACCAACGTGAAGTTGTGAAGCATCTCAACAGCAACAGCAGCATTATATACTTGACTTGACTTTCCGCCAACAGCTTTTGCAGAAAGTATTACGAGTAAAGGCCGCAAACGTTTTCCGCTGCTTTCTAAAATGTAAGAAGCAGGCTCATAAAGTTCTTTTGGTTGTCTATCTTTTAATGCTGATGCAAGTTTTTGATCGATAATTTTCCTCTCTTTTTCATAGATCGAGAGATATTTTTTTAGTTCCGCAGGTTTCAAAAAAGCTTTTCCTTTTTAATAGTCTTTTTATTTTTTAGTTCGCTTAAATTTCTTGATCCAGTTAAGAACATAATTTTTTTAAGATGCTCAAACCAATTTACAATTTTTTTTAGAACTGCTTCTTCGCCTTCATTGATCAAAGTTTGAAGAACAATCCTTGCTGAAGCAGTAATATCAGCACCGAGAGCAAACGCAACAGCAAGATCATTTGCAGAATTGATCCCGCCAGAACCAATTAAAGTAAATTTATATTTTTTCTTTAGCGGATAAATTTCTTTTAAACAAAATGATGTTGGCAAGCCCCAGTCCCAAAAATCATTTTCAGATTTACTTCTTAAAATTTCAACACCAGCCCAGCTTGTACCGCCTGCGCCCGCAATATCAATTCCACTAACGCCAATATTTAATAATTTCTTTGCTGCATCTTTACTAATTCCTGAACCAACTTCTTTAGCGATAACAGGCACTTGAGATTTTACAACTAATTTTTCTAATTTCTTTAACAATCCAACAAACTTCGGTTCGCCTTCCGGCTGCAGTAACTCCTGCAGCGGATTTAGGTGAACTACAAACGCATCTGCTTCAAGCATATCAATCAAAGATAAAATGTCAGACAGGTTCTTTGATTGGACAAGTTGAGCTGCGCCAATATTTCCAAGTACCGGAACACTCTTCGCAATTTTACGAATAATCTTATATGAATTATGATTGTCTTTACTTTCCAAAGCCTGTCTTTGGCTTCCTACTCCAATAGGAATATTTAACTCCTCAGCAATTACTGCTAATCTCTGATTTATATTTTCAGCTTCTTCGGTTCCGCCAGTCATGCAAGAAATTAAAAATGGATAGTCTATTTTGTTAGAAAAGAATTTTGTCTGAAACGAAATTTTTGAAATGTCAACTTCAGTAAGTGCATCGTGAATAAAATCGTAGTGTTCAAATCCATTTGTCTTCGAACGAAAGGCAACCTTATCTGTAAGGCAAAGCTCTATATGCTCTTTTTTTCTTTTAGTTGTTTCGCTAATTGATTTCGACATTTCTGAGTTGATTATTTATTCAATTGCAAAATATGGAAAATAAAAGAAATATTCTTGTTTGTAGGGAACGGACTCCTGTCCGTTCCGAGCAGTTTTATTCTTTTGAAATCTCCTGAATAAATAGATTGTTCAAATCTGCATCATTGGAGGATCGGTCGGGAGACCGATCCCTACATTTTAAATTCAATAAACTTATTCTCATCAACAAATAATTTATTAACTACCACCTCACCACGCACAGAATTTGTTAAAATAATTTTATCGGCTTCCAATAAATTTTTTAGATACAATTTTCTTTCTCTAATGCCGGAAGCATTCAATAATAAATATTTACGATAAACTCCAGATAATATTCCCGCATTTATTGGTGGGGTTGAGATTACACCATTCTTATAAATAAAAATATTTGTAATTGCGCCTTCTGCTACCTCACCTCTTTCATTAAAATAGATAGCATCAAAATATCCTTGTTGAGAATACTTTTTGTATTCATCTTCATAAAGCTTTCTATTAGTAGTTTTGAAATATTGAAACTTATTTTGTGAATCATTAGTTTTTTTGGAGATAATAATTTTTACTTCATTACTATTCATAACAATTGGAGAAATAAATTGTTTGAGTCCTCCCCATTTATCTAAGGTCAGTTTCAATCTATATTTTTGATTATCTAACTTTTTAATTATTTCTTTCAGTTGTTTATCAATTTTAGTTCGATCAAAAACAAAAATAAAATACTCAGCAGCTTTTTGCATTCTATCCAAATGATCCTTCAATAAAAATATTTTTCTGTTTTCTACCAACATTGTTTCAATAATTTCAAAAGGCTTAATTACTTTAGTTAAAAAATTTCCTTTAAGCTTCGTCTCTTCGTATTCTTCTTCTGCAACACTATCCCAAATAATGCCGCTTCCTAAACCAATTTCACCCTTACCGGATTTTTTATCGATTGATAAAGTTCTGATTGGAACACTGAATGTAATTTTATTTTTTCTGATTAGTCCGATTGCGCCAGTGTAAATACCACGATTTTCTTTTTCAAGTTCATTTATTATTTCCATCGTACGGATTTTTGGTGCGCCCGTAATTGAAGCACAAGGGAAAATATTTTTTATCACATCAGAAAGTTTGATATTCTTTTTTAATCTTGATTCTATCGTACTAACCATCTGATAGACTGATTCATACTTTTCAATCTCAAAAAGATTTTTAACTTTCACAGATCCGTATTTGCTAATTCTTCCTAAATCATTTCTGATCATATCAACAATCATTACGTTTTCAGCTTTATTCTTTTCGCTAAATTTCAATTCACTAAAAATGATTTGATCATTATGAATATTTATTCCTCGCTTGATTGTTCCTTTCATCGGTTCAGAAATTATTTGATTGCCTTCAACTTCATAAAATAATTCTAGTGAAAGAGAGATAATTATTTTTGGATCACGATTTATTATTGCAATGTATTTTGCAGATTGATTAATAACTAAACTTGTGAATAATGATGCAAGTGAACCAGCGAAATCAAATTTGCCTTTGAGTGTGTAGTTTACCTGATATGTATCGCCTTCTTCAATGTAAGATTTTATCTTGCTGATTGATTTTGTGAACTCACTCTTAGTTGTGTTTAGTTTAAAGCTTTTAATCTTATACTTTTCAAATGAATCGAACAGGATTTTATTTGATTTAATTATCTGAACATTTTTTTTATCATAAAAAAAGAACTGAATTAGATTTTCACTCTTTGGTAGAAACTTGTTTAATGATTTCTCAAGTAAATATCCTGCTTCGTAGTTAATCAGTGAATATCCATAAAATCCTTTTACGATAAGCTCATCAATTCGTTTTAATTGTTCATCCAGATTTCTTAAGGATTTTATTGTTACAATTTCCTTTGGTTTTAAGAAAAGATAAGAATCACTCTTCCCATAAATTGGTGGAGTGTAAAAAAATGCAGCATTTGGAGTTGCTAAAACCTTATTTATTATATCCTGAATATTCATATTTGTAGGGAACGGACTCCCGTCCGTTCCTTGTGGTTTTATTTATATGGAAATCTGTTAAACAATCATTATCTACTTGTACTGCACCCAAATCGGATCGATCGGGAGATCGATCCCTACATTTCAATTATAATTATCTTTAATGATAACAATTTTTTATTTTTGAACAGTTCTAATTTAATCATACGCAGGAATAAAAATGAGCAAACCTCGTCTTTCCTTCTGGCAAATCTGGAATATGAGTTTTGGATTTCTCGGCATTCAATTCGGATTCGCACTTCAAAATGCAAATGTGAGCAGAATATTTGAAACGCTCGGCGCAAGTATAGATTCAATCCCGATACTATGGATAGCCGCTCCGGTTACAGGTCTAATCATTCAACCAATCATTGGGCACATGAGCGATAAAACATGGAATAGACTCGGTAGAAGACGACCATTCTTTCTTACAGGAGCTCTACTTGCATCAACTGCAATTATATTTATGCCAAACTCCCCCGCCCTTTGGGTTGCTGCCGGAATGCTTTGGATAATGGATGCATCAATCAATATTTCTATGGAACCATTCAGAGCATTTGTTGGCGATATGCTTCCATCAGAACAGCGAACTGTTGGATTTTCTATGCAAAGTTTTTTTATTGGTATCGGTGCTATTGTTGCGTCTGCATTGCCTTATATGCTGACAAACTGGTTTGGAATTTCTAATACTGTCGCCACTGGAGAAATTCCTGATTCTGTTAAATTCTCTTTCTACATTGGTGGAGCGGTTTTTTTATTAGCAGTCCTTTACACAGTTTTTTCAACGAAAGAATATTCACCTGAAGAATTAAAAAGATTCAGCGATGAAGAAAAGAAATTATCTCATACTAAAACTTCAATCACAAATTTAATCTCAGCATCATCTTTCAATAAAAATGGATTCATTTGGATTTTTATTGGACTGCTTGGTTCAGCAATTCTTTATTTTATTCTTCACGAAAATGATTACGGACTTTATGTTCTATTTGTTGGCTCGATCATTTTTGGATTACTGCAATTGCTTGCCGGATATTTTACAACTCAAAATAAAACATCAGGTGGATTAGTTTCAATTTTAAATGATCTTTACAAAATGCCAAAGACAATGAAGCATCTTGCAGTGGTTCAATTCTTTTCATGGTTTGCTTTATTTGCAATGTGGATTTATACAACTCCTGCAGTTACACATCATATTTACGGTGCAACAGATCCATCATCAGAATTATACAATCAAGGTGCAGATTGGGTTGGAGTTTTAATGGCTGTTTACAATGGTTTTGCCGCTGTTATGGCTTTTTTCATTATGTGGATTGCAAAACTTACAAACAGAAAAACTGTGCATATGATTTCACTTATCATTGGCGGAATTGCTTTTGCATCATTTTATTTTATTAAAGATCCGAACTTACTTTTAGTTTCTGAACTCGGAATTGGTTTGGCGTGGGCTTCAATACTTGCAATGCCTTATGCAATTCTTGCTGGTTCGCTTCCACCAGATAAAATGGGAGTGTATATGGGTATCTTTAATTTCTTTATTGTAATCCCACAAATTACTGCAGCAGCAATTCTTGGTTTCTTTGTAAAAAACATTGTTGGCGGCGAAGCAATATATGCGCTTCTACTTGGTGGTGCTTCGATGATAATTGCAGGATTGTTTACACTAATTGTAGATGATGTGTATTAAAATAAATCTTTTGTAGGGAATGGACTCCCGTCCATTCCGTGTAACTTAATATTTATTGTAATCTGTTAAATAAACTTTATCTATTTGTACTTCATCCCAAATCGGATCGATCGGGAGATCGATCCCTACAGTTTTACAATTTCAACAAAATTATAGCAGCTATTCCAACTGCAATTGCAAGTTGACCATATAGATTAATTTTTTCTTTAAAGATTAAAAATGCCGCAATAGCAGTGATAACAATTACTCCAATATTCTGAATCGGAAAAACAATTATTGCCGGTAGTTCACTTAAAGCCGCAAGCAAAAAATGAATTGCCAGTACATTAGGAACTCCAAGAATCAATCCTAAATTAAATGTGCCTTTTTCAAATCTAATTTTTTTAACCAGCAGATAAATTAAAGTATAAATAAATGCAGAGAAAAATATTGTAAAGACAAATATTCCTTTTTCAGCAACTGGGAAAGTTCTTTCAAATATTTTCATAGAAAAATCAACGAAACCAATACCAACTAAAAGTGAAATGAGATAAATATAATTCCCTTTTCTTCCTTCTACAGTCCCGTGATTTTTTAGAGAGAGATAAAACAAATATAAAGTTGCCAGTGCAAGCACAAATCCAAAAATCATTTTAATGTTTGGACTTTCGTCAAATAGTAAAATTGAAAATAGTACAGGAATAAGAACGGATAATCTTGCACTAACAGTTGCTAATGCGGTTCCAGCTAAGCTTATAGCTTTAGAATAAATTACAAATGTGATAGCAAATAAAATTCCAAGTGCGGAAGCAAATAACACGGAACCAATTGAATAACCAAAGCCGTATTTAAATACGACAAAAAGTAGTGCAAAGAAAGAAGCTGTTAAATAATTACCATTAATAAGTAAAACTGTGTTAGCGTTTTTAACGTGTCCTTGTTTAAGAATTAAAGCTAAACTGCTGGAACAAATTATTGCGAGAATTAAAAAAAGCATTATTTATCTTTCGTAGGGAACGGACTCCCGTCCGTTCCGGGTAATTTAATATTTATTGTAATTTTTTAAATACAGGTATTTCCATTTAACAAATTCTAAACGGATCGGTCAGGAGACCGATCCCTACATTTTAACGTACATTCTTTGCCGGTGCTGATACTTCAACGCTGTGTACTTTTTCTTCTTTCACCAAATACCAGAGTAAGGCTGATATTGCAAGTGTTACAGTGCTGATAATAAATATTAAACTTTTATCAGGAGCCTGACTTATTGCCAATCCAATTCCAAAACTTGCAACAAGCTGCGGTAATACAACGGAAAGATTGAACAATCCCATAAACAATCCCATTTTAGTTTGATCAACTTGCTGTGACATAATTGCAAATGGTAAACTAATTGTTGATGCCCAGCCAATTCCAAGTATTGCCATAACTATGTAAATAATTATTGGCGAGAAACCAAAGAACAACATTAACGCATATCCAACAGCCATTGAAGCAATTGAAATAAAATGAACTTTAACTTTACTGATTTTTCTTGCAATCGGTTCAAGTACAAATGCCGGAAGTATTGCAGCTATAGCATTAAAAATTAGAAATGCAATCGTAACAACTTTTCCCATCTGAACTGAAATGTCATTCGGAATTACACTTCCTTCAGCATAACCAAATACTTTGTACTGCACGTAAGCAAACATGTAAACAAACATTGTTTGAATGCCAATCCACGTAAATGAATGAGCTGCCAATACTTTTTTGAAACCAATTATTCCCTTTTCTGCTGCTGACTTGCCTTCACTCTTTTGCAGTAGAACTTGAAAAATGAAAAATAGAGTGATGATAAAACAAATTATCTCAGCATAATAATTATCAAACTTAATGTTTAATATTCTCATAGTAATTGCATAAACGGCATATAATAAAAATCCCCAAAGAGGTTGAATATAATTTAATATTTCTCCAAATGAAGATTTTGCTTTTGAGTTTGCTTCACTTTCACTTTCGCCGGCAAGATATCTTGGTTCTTCAATAAAAAATGTTGGTACAATAGAAAGAATGAGAACCAGAAAAACTCCGAAATAAATTAAAACATAATTATCCCAAACTGCTCCGATAACATAAGCAAGCACTCCAAACGTTCCCGATATTGTTTGCATCCAAGTATAACCTTTTGTCCGCTCCGTTCCTTCGGGAGTAACGTCAGCAATGATTGAGCGGGTTGGGTTAAAGCTAACATTTATTGCCAGATCAAGCGTTAGTGCAACAACAATTGCGACGCCAAGTATTCCACCTATACCGAGCGAGGATGAAATTACATCAATGTTTGGCAAAGCGAGTAACATAAGTGCAGCAAGAAAACCGCCAATCAAAATAAACGGTCGTCGTCGTCCATTCCACAACCAAACTTTATCGCTGATAATTCCGATGATGACTTGTCCGAGTATTCCAGCGATTGGTCCAGCAGCCCAAACTAAACCAACATCGTGTATATCTAATTTATATTTTGTACTTAGTATCCAGCTTAGTGCTGAGATTTGAATTGATAATGCAAAGCCCATTGCTGTTGCCGGCAAAGCAAGCATCGCATAAAAGGAGTTTGAAAGTTTTTTCTGAATTTCTAACATAAATTTTGCCTTTAGTTAGTGTTTTATTTTATCAACAAAAATATTTCTGCTGATTTTTCCTTAATTGTAATTTTTTCGTTTTGAGTTATATCAGTCACCTCATTCGTTTTGATATTCTCAATCTTTAAAGTCTTTGCTAAAGTTTCTTTGTACTTATTCAAATCAACTTCAGATTCTTTATCACTGCCATTAACTATTACCATTGTTGATTCATTATCAGTTTCTCTGAAATAAACATAAATATTATTGAATGGATAAAAATGTGTTAACTTTCCTTCAGATAGTGATTTATGATTTTTTCTTATCTCTAAAAGATTTTGTGTGAAGTTAAAAATACCATTTTGTTCCTTTGTTCTTCCACAACTTGAAAATGCATCCAAAGTATCGCCTTCAAATCCACCTGGAAACGGTGAGCGGATATTACCATGGTTATTATCGCCAACAATTCCAATTTCTGAACCATATAATATTTTTGGTATCCCGCGAGTTGTTAGAAGAATAGTAAGTGCAATTTTATATTTTTCAACATCACCATTTGCAACATACAAACCCCGGGCAATATCATGATTATCAAAAAAGGTCAAAAGATTATTTGGATCATAGTAAAGAAAATCCTGAGCAAGTGTATTGAATATTCCTTCCAAACCTTTTTTGCCACTAAGATAATCGCGGAAACCATCAGATAATGCAAAATCTGTAACACAAGGAAGATGCGTATCTAAATGAATACCAAATTTATTTTTCTGTTGATATGCAGCAAGCAAAGCAGGCTCTCCTGTCCAAATTTCTCCAACAATATTAAAATTTGGATATTCATTTAAAATAGTTTTCGCCCAATCGGATAAATAGTATTGATTGCAATACGGATAAGTATCTTCCCGAATTCCATCCAATCCTAAATATTCAATCCACCAAATTGTATTTTGAATTAAATATTTTTTTAGGAATGGATTTCCTTGATTTAAATCCGGCATATAATCGGAAAACCAACCATTCCATGTAAGATCAACGGATTCACCTGGGCTGTACGGATCCGGAAAAGTCATTTTATTATGATTAGCAGGAAGATGATTTTTAACTGTTCCATTTATCCAGCTTGCAAAAGGTAAATCTTCCATCCACCAATGATTTACTCCAATATGATTTGAAACGTGATCCATAATAATTTTCAAACCTTTATCGTGGGATTTATCTACAAGCTCTTTGTAAAGTTCATTACTTCCAAAACGTGGATCGATTTTATACAAATCTGTTGCAGCATAACCATGGTAACTCATCCACATATTATTTTCAAGTATTGGAGTTATCCATAAAACAGTAACACCAAGATCTTTCAAATAATTAAGTTTGGAAGTTATTCCTTCAATATCTCCGCCTTTTCTTCCATCCAAATCTTTTACAGTAAACTGATCTACACTATCATCTATATTGTTATTATCAGGATTTCCATCACAAAATCTATCTGCCATTATCAGATACATTACATCAGATTGATCAAATCCGTTAAACTTATTCTTAGGATCTTCGCGAGCATAAATTGGATATTTTATAACTGTGTCTTGTTTGCCTTTTGAAAATCCAATTTCAAAATTGTAGTTAGATTTTATTTCAGGTGAGATAACTAAATCAATAAAAAGATAATTTGGACTTTCAGCTTTGTGAACATTAATAATATCTATTGGTCCGTGTTGTGGATAAATTTCAACATCCTTCAGATTTTTTCCATAGACCATGATTTGAACAGTATCGTATTTCATTCCGATCCACCAATTAGGCGGTTCGATACGATCAATCGAAAATTGCTGAGCAAATAGCTGTTTAATTACTAAGAATATTAGAATTAAAATTGTTCGTTTCATTTGGAAAATTTATTCGCTTTTTTGTTTCAAAGATAGAGAAATAATTTATTTCTTTATTGATAAAATTAAAGCTCAATGTAATACATAATTACCGATTACATTTCTTGCATTTTACAACATTTAAGTTGATTTTTGTTTTCCACTTTGAACAAAATGAAACAGCAAACGGACGAAAAAAATATTGCGGTTAATCGTAAAGCAAGACACGAATTTGCCATTATACAAACCTTTGAGACAGGAATTGTTTTAGTTGGAACTGAGGTTAAAGCGTTACGTGAAGGCAAAGCTAATCTTGTTGATAGTTATGCACTAATTCAGAATAATGAAGTGTGGCTTTTGAGTTTACACATTAGCGAGTACAAGCAAGGCAACATAAATAATCACGTTCCAACTCGTGGTAGAAAATTATTGATGAATCGATCTGAAATAAAAAAGCTAATCGGTAAAACAAAAGAAAAAGGGTTGACTTTAGTTCCATTAAGATTGTATTTCAAAAACGGAAGAGTAAAAGTTGAGATTGCGCTTGCAAAGGGAAAAAAAGTTTACGATAAAAGAGAAGACATCAAAAAACGAGATTTCAAAAGAGATCAAGAAAGAAAGATTAAATATTAAATAACAAACAGCATGAATGCATGATTGCATGGATGCATGGTTAATTGAAATAATAATAATATGGTAATGCAAGCATGCATTCATACAATCATGCCCATACAATTATCATTTAAATCATAACTGAAGTAAATAAGTGAGCAGAAAATAAATGAGTACTGTTAAATTCCCTTCATTAAACGAACAAATGGATTTAATCAAACGCGGTGTTGTTGAGATTATTCCAGAAGATGAATTAGTTAAAAAAATTGAAAAATCATTAAAGACATCCAAACCATTGAACATAAAACTTGGCTGTGATCCAAGCAGACCCGATTTGCATATTGGACATTCTGTTGTGATAAGAAAACTTGCACAATTTCAGGAGCTTGGTCATCAGGCAATATTAATTATTGGTGATTTCACCGGAATGATTGGCGATCCATCAGGCAGAAATGCAACTCGCCCTGCCCTAACTCTTGAAGCAACCAGGATTAATGGAAACAGTTATTTTGAACAGGCATCAAAAATATTACACAAAGAAAAAACTAAAATTGTTTACAACTCTGAATGGCTTGGCAAAATGTCTTTTGAAGATGTAATAAAACTTGCATCTAAATATACTGTTGCCAGAATGATTGAACGTGATGATTTTACAAAACGTTTCAAAGCTGGTGAACCAATTAGTGTACACGAGTTTCTCTATCCGCTTGCGCAGGCAATGGATTCCGTTGCGATTGAAAGCGATGTTGAACTTGGCGGAACTGATCAGAAATTTAATTTACTTGTTGGAAGAGACATACAACGAGAATATGGATTGGAGCCGCAAGTGATATTAACCATGCCATTGCTTGTTGGAATTGACGGTGTTGAAAAGATGAGCAAATCTTATGATAACTATATTGGAATTTCAGATGATCCTTCTCAGATTTTTGGAAGGACTCTGTCAATACCTGATAATCTTATTTATCCCTACTTTGAATTGGCAACAACTGTCTCGAATGAAAAGTTGAAAGAAATAAAAAATCTTTTAGCTGATAGAAGATCGAACCCAAGAGATATTAAACGTGAACTTGCAAGAACCTTGGTAACAATGTATCACAACAAAGAAGCAGCAGAAACGGCTCAGCAGGAATTTGATAATATTTTTATCAACAAAGGTTTGCCTGATGAGATTGAAGAATTTAAAGTTGGTGCTAATAAAGAAATCAATATATTAGATTTAATAATTTTAGTAAATTTCGCTCCGTCAAAAGGTGAAGCACGCAGGTTAGTAATTCAAGGCGGTGTTTCAATCGATGGCAAAAAAATAAGCAATGTTCAATCCAATGTTTCTGTAAAATCAGGGATGATTCTTAAAGTAGGCAAACGTAAATTCATTAAACTCATTTAACTTAGTATCAGAAAGGAACGCCATTGTATCTACCAACAAAAGTATTTTTCACCAAAGGTGTTGGAAGACACAAAGAGTATTTAAGCTCTTTTGAACTTGCATTAAGAAGTGCAAGAATAGAAATCTGTAATCTTGTAACAGTCAGCAGTATTTTTCCAATCGGTTGTAAACGCATCTCAATCGATGATGGAGTTAAATTAATTACTCCGGGTCAAATTACACATTGCGTAATGGCTCGCAACTCCACAAACGAACCAAACAGATTAATTGCTTCTTCGATTGGTGTTGCTTTACCTGCAGATTCCAATGCTTACGGTTATCTATCCGAACATCACCCTTACGGACAGCCTGAAAAAGTATGCGGAGAATATGCTGAAGATTTAGCCGCTACTATGCTTGCATCAACATTAGGAGTTGAATTTGATCCTGAAAAAGATTGGAGCGAAAGAGAAGATATTTACAAAATGTCGGGCAAAATAGTTCGTACATTTAATGTAACTCAATCTGCAGAAGGTGATAAAAATGGATTGTGGACAACAGTGATTGCTGTTGGCGTTTTTCTTCCATAGTATTAGAAAGTTTGTTTGATAACTGAATATTCATTTTGGTTTATATTTTCCGCAGTTATTGCGGTAATGTTATTTATTGATTTATATGTTACTGACCACAGACGCGGAAGAATCACATTAAAAGCTAGTCTTATTTGGAGTGGTGTATGGATTTGCACCGCTCTCCTTTTCAATTTATTCCTCTATTTCTATCTTGAAGATGGACATCAAAAAGCACTGGAGTTTTTAACTGGTTATATTATTGAGAAGTCTTTATCTGTTGATAATCTTTTTGTGTTCTTAATGATTTTTAGTGTGATGGGTGTTAAACCTGAAAATCAACCGCATATTCTTAAGTGGGGAATTTTAAGTGCTATTGTCTTTAGAATCATTTTCATTTTTGCTGGTGTAGCTTTAATAAATCTTTTTCATCCCATCATTTATTTTTTTGCGCTGATATTGCTTTTAGCTTCTTACAAAATGGCTTTTGGATCAGACTATAAAATTGATACCGAGAATAATTGGTTAATAAAATTCTTTACTAAATATTTTAAACTTGATGTAAACTATTCGGGAAAAAGATTTTTTATTAAAGTTAATCATAAGATATTTATTACTACTACATTTCTAACTTTAATGTTGATTGAATCGTCCGATATAGTTTTTGCTGTTGATTCAATTCCCGCTATCATTGCAATAACTAATGATGCCTTTATAATTATCTCATCAAATATTTTTGCAATACTTGGACTAAGGGCTTTGTATTTTGCTTTGGCAGGATTGGTGGATTTATTTATTTATCTGAAGTACGGAGTTGCAATTATTCTTTTTTATGTTGGGATAAAAATGCTGATTTCAGAATTCTATAAAATTCCTACAGAAGTATCTCTGATTATAATTCTTATATTTCTTGGCGGATCAATTATATTATCACTTATCAAACGAAACAGATTTTCTCAGTAATCCAAACGAGTGAACTAAGAAAGCTGCTAATAAGCCTATAATCATTGGCTCAATCTCACTTAACATCCCACTCTGTGTTTTTCTAAAATAAAACCATATCATACTACAAAATAAAGATATAACCATTTCAGCTAGAATTATTTTAGATGAAATGCGAAGTTTTGGATAATACGCACTTATAACTGGTAAGATAATTCCAGGAATAAACAAAGAACCAATCGTGTACCAGATCTCAACTACCGAAGGAATTAAGTAAGCAATTATAATTGAGATAATGCCTGATATTACAATTCCAATTATTGTGTACAATTTTATCTTTTCGTCTTTTGGATTTTTATTTAATTTATAAATTAAGTCTCTGCCAATTGTAGTTGCACTTAAAAACAAAAAACTATTTAGTGTTGATATTATTGTGGCAAACATTGCTGCATAAAAAATTCCTTTCAGTCCGGATAATAAGACTTTCTCGGCATACAAAGGAAAGGCTAACATTGGCTGCGATAAATTTGGCAGCACAGCCTTAGCATACAAACCTGTTGAAGTTGTTAAGAAATCAAATACGGCCCACAAAATAATTGAAATTAAAATTCCTTCTTTTGCTATCTCACCTGATTTTGCCGCATAACATCTTTGATGAAAACCTGGATCGGCAAATGTCCAAAGGGCAATTAAGAACCAAACAATTATAAATGCAGGAGAAGTTCCCCCTGTAATTGATAGATGCGATGATGGAAGATTTGTTTTAAGATAATCTGCTCCACCAAAAGAAAAAACACTAACGATCAAAATAATTATGAAACCTGCAAACATTACAAAAAATTGAAAAGCATCTGCATAAGCGTTTGATCTAAATCCGCCGCGAAGTAAATATGAGGCAGATAAAATTAAAGCAATGATTAATGAAATTATTATGTTAGTGTTAAACACTATTGAAATAAGGTTAGCAGTCATTAAAAGATACGGTGCAGGTGAAACAAGAATAAAAACAATCAGTGCAGAGATCAATCCAACTTTTTTTCCGTAAACCTCTTTTAATTTATCCGGAATAGTAAACAAAGACGCTTCACGAATTTTTTTTGCGAAGAATAATGCAAAGAGAAAAGCAAAAAAATAATAAGGCAGTCCCTGGGTAAACCAACTAACTAATCCGTAACGATATGTAAATTCTCCAACCCCAATTATTCCGCCATACCATGTAGAAACATTAACAAGTACAAAAAGAAATAAACCAATTTTTCTGCCGGATAAAAGATAATCCTCAGAATTGTTTTTTGTTTTTCTAGAAGAGACAAATCCAATGATAAGTAATACTGAAAAGAAAATCAGGATTACTATTATATCTATTGGACTAAAAGAGATCATGCTTTTTCATAAAATTAAAGTCACGTATTACAAATACAATTCCACCGTTAATTTTTAATCCCACTTTATCAGAAATAGAAACATTAGATGTACTGTCTTTTTCACCAAAAGCTAAATTTGATTTAATGAGCGGATACTTCAATCCTATTGAAGTGATGAAAGTTTTTTTATCAAATGCATAAAGTGAAATTGTTTCACCAATAGTTGATTTAAAAGAAATTGATTTTTTATATGCTGATAGAAAAGAATTTTCTGCAGATAAATAAATTTTAATTTTGTCAAAGAACTTAATTACAATTCCAAGATTACAAATTGTGTGATCCAGTCTATCACCGGTTACACCCAGCAAAACTGCCTCATCATAATTTTTACTTATTGCAAACTTCAAACACTTTTCAACATCGGTATCATTTTGTCTTTTGTATTGAATAATTGTTGATTTGTTTTTGAAATGCTTAATCGTTTTTGGTTCAACAGAATCTAAATCCCCAATTATAAAATCTGGAATGATGCCAATATTCTTAGCGAAGTTTGCACCGCCATCTGCACAGATTATATTATTGAATCCCTTTTTATAAAAATACTCAACAACTTTTTTTGATGGGGATTTTCCGTTAGCAATTATTATACAGCGTTTCATAGTTTTTAATATTGAGTTACTTTATTTGGGTTGTAAAACCAGCCACTAATTTCACTAATTAACACTAATAAAAATAAATAATGATTTTCTTAATTCGAGTAAATTCGTGCAATTCATGGCTATGATTTTTAATTATAGACCAATTGAGAATCCAACAATAAAATTTCTTTCTGCCGCAGGGAAATATTCTTTACCAATTGCATAAGCAGAATAAAGATTATCAAAAATATTATTCACTTGAATAAATACTTTGGAATTTGTCAGTCCATTAAATAATCTCATTTCATAACTTCCGTAAAAATCTACAACAAAATAAGAATCATTCTTATTATCACTATAATCAATAAAAGATGGAAATTGATTAAGATAAGAATTTAAGTTCGCACAAAAATTATCAGAATAAAAACTTCCGACATATTTTGCATTTAACTTCAAATAGATATTCTGAAACGTAAGTTGTAAACCAAGATTGGATAAGAATTCCGGGAAACCACTTATGTTGTTTCCTGAAAGATCAATTGATTCGTTTTCATTTATAAAATATCTGCCTGAACTTATTTCATTTTTGCTGTAAGTTGCGTTAGCATAGCATTCAAAATTATCAAAGAATTTTATTGCAGAGCTAAGTTCAATGCCCGCATGACGAGTGCGTCCTACATTCCCCGTAATGGGCTGTCCGAATCTATCTAACTTGCCATTCTTAACAATTTCATTTTGAAATATCATAAAGAAAAGATTCAAATTGAAAGAAAGAAAATTACAATTATAAGATGTTCCTAATTCTATATCGTTCATTGTTTCAGGTTTGACTATAGGTGAATTGAAATTATAACTTCCAGTATTATTCAATTCAAACTGAGGAGTTTCGCCTCCGCCTGATTCAGCAGCGTCATAATAATTTTTTAATCTTGGCTCACGTGTTACTCTGGCAAAAGAAACAAAAGCATTTAACCCGGGATTAAATTTATAATTAATCCCAATCCTAGGATTGATGTAAAAATCAGAAACCTGAAAATCATTATTTAAATATTTTTCGTTGTACAATTTATATTTATGATATGCCAATTGAATCTCCCCGAGCAGATTGATTCTATCGTTTAGGATATAAGATTCATTAATAAATCCATTTAAAATATCTTTTGCACCATTATAAAAATAATACCGATAATCCTTTGTTAATGATGGCGGAAGATTTTCAGCAAAGTTAATACTTCCCCAATGTTCAGATCGATGAATTCTAAATTCACCGCCAACAATTAACTGACCATTCGAATGCTTAATACTAATTCTTGATATCCAGCCAAATTGTTTATTTTCAACTTGCGCTCGTATCAACGCATTTGTAGGAACATAATTGGAATCAAATCCATTTTGCTTCAATCTAAAATAATCATCATAAAAAACAGACCACGAACCATCGTAATCAAAAAAACCTGATCCTAAAACAAGAAACAATGCTGAATTTAATTTCACTTTTTCATTAAATACATAATCATTCAGCATTTCAAAATGCGGCTGGGAAAAATTTTCTATTTCATCCGATCGTCTCGTTAAAGTATAAGTATATCCGTTTTCATCCGCTTCCCAATAAGAATAATTATCTTTGCGAAGTTTAATATCCTTTACAGCAAACTTTGCGATTCCTGTATAAGCAAGTCCATCAGAAATAGGTCCGCCAAAAATATTTATTTGTGAGGTGAGTTTGTCATCGTATCTAACAAAGGACAAATGATATGAGTTAAATTTTGACCATGAAGAATTGCGATAACCAGCACTTAGTATCTGGGACAACTTAGCATAAACAGAATATTTGTTTTCGATAAGTCCGCTTGAAAATGCTGCGCTGTATTTTCTTGTGTTAAAACTTCCGTAAGATGCTGAAAGATCAATCTTTGCTTTATCAGAAAATGGAGAAGTTATAATATTGATTGAGCCGCCAATTGCAGGATATCCAACAACACCGGAGCCAGCTCCACGCTGCACTTGAATTAACTCTGTACTTGCAAGTAAATCTGGAAAATCCAGCCAATAAATATTGTGATCTTCAGGATCATTTTGAGGAATACCATTGATGGAAACAGAAATTCTACGTTGATCAAAACCGCGTATGCTCAGATAGTTGTAACCAATTCCATTTCCATTTTCAGAATAAAAAGATGTTGAAGGAAGCTGACTTAAATATTCTGGAATATCTTGCGTGACATAAGTTTTCTCAATCTCTTCTCTCTTTATTGACTCGAATGATGCGGGTGTAAATCCTTTGATACCGATCGATGCTTCGACTAAAACGGTTTGAGATGAAAGAATTGATTTCGTCATTTCAATTAAATTTTCATCCTCTGCTAAATCAGAAATAATTTTAAAAACAGATTTGTAACCAACATAACTAAAAATAAGAGTATCTGTCTTTGAAATATCTCCCTTGAGAATAAATGATCCATCAAAATAAGACACAGTACCAATGCCCTTTCCAAAAACTGAAATATTCGTATTGGCTAAAGGATCTCTTGTATCAAAATCAATTACTTTTCCTTTAATAGTTAAATTTTGAGAGAATAGCTGCGATATGAAGAATAAAAAAAGAATGATAAATTTTTTCATGATATTACTCCAAAAAAAATAGCCGTTGGAGAAACGGCTATTGAATAAATCATTCTTTAACCCGTTTTCCTACGCTGGCATTACCCAGATCAGGTTTTAGGGTATTATCTCAGATATCCCACAACGGCGGGATAACACCCCTAACGGCTCGATCAATAAATAATTTTAGTTAAGTCTAATTTTTTGTCCTGCTTGAATATTATTAGTATTAATATTGTTCAAAGATTTTATTTTTGCTACAGTTGTGTTATAATCAACAGCAATTGAGTAAAGAGTATCACCTTTTTTTACCACGTGAAAATTATTGCCAGATTTTTTACTAATAATTTTATTCGTTGTTGGAATGTCATTTATGTTTGCATCTGAATATATTTTTAAAGTCTTGCCAGCTAATATTTTTTTGCCAGAAATTTTATTCCATTTTTGAAGATCCGTTACTTTTACACCATATTTATCAGCGATACTTCCTATAGAATCACCACTTTTTATCTTATAGTAATTAACATTTGAAGTAGTCTTAGTTGTTTTATCTCCATAAGAAGATGAATTACTGCTGCCATAAATTTTTAATGTGTTGCCAGCAATAATATTATTACCCCTTATCTTATTCCACTTTTTAATTTGCTGAGTAGTAACACCAAACTTATCAGCAATTTCGCTCATAGAATCGCCATGTTTTACTTTATATTTATAAAGATTCATGTTAAGATTTTTATTTTTTACTAAGTTTGATGCTGTGTAATTTGAATTGCCGTCAGAATAGATACGGAGATTCCTGCCGGACATAATCTTATTACCCGAAACATTGTTCCAGTCTCTCAGTTGATTAACGCTAACACCGTATTTGGCAGCAATTAGTCCTAAAGTTTCACCTCTTCTTACTCTGTGAAATACCACAGCTAAATTCTTTGTGGTTTTATTTGATTTGGTAATAACAGTAGATGTATTCTCTATTTCAGTTGATTTATCTAATGAAGCATAGTAATCTTTCATTCCTTCAGGTACATAAACAGTTAAACTTTGTCCGATTTTAATAGTAGTTGTGTAAGGAATATTATTCCAATTTCTTATATCACTAACTCTGGAATTAAATAAATCCGCAATTCCTAATAAGCTATCATCATTTTTCACACGATAAGTAACTGCAACTGTTCCCTCTGGAATTACAGATCCAGTCAATTCTTCGATCGGGGACTTAGTATCTTCATTAACAGTTAAATCACCATTAACATTTTCATTTACAACTTCTGACTCCGATTCATTATTTTGATTTGAAGCAATATTATTATCTGTATTAAGATTTGAATAAGGTGAAACATAATCTTCATTTCCATTATTACCATTCTGATCTTGAGCAATTTGTGTATCGGTATTATCAGAATAAGTATCAATATTCAAGTTTGTAAGAACAGGTATTTTCAATTGCAATCCGGCATAAAGTTTTGATTTAGTTGAGATATTATTCGCATCCGCTAAATCATTTTTTGAAATACCATATTTGCTAGCGATTTTAGTTACTGTCTCTCCTTTCCTAACTGTGTGAACAAGAAACGTACGTTTTGCAGATTCAGGAATGTTCTTCATATTTGATGCAAAAACTTCTAATGAACCTTTAGGAATTTTTAAAGGATAACCACCTGAATAATTTGATGGGGTTGAAAACTGAGTTAATTCTGGATTCATTTCCTGAAGTGTGTTTAAGTCAGTATTTGCACAAGTTGATAAAAACTGAAGATCTATTGCCCCATCTACCGTATAAACATCATAATCAAATGGTTTATTAAAATTAATATCTGTAAAGCCATATTTTTCAGGATTCATCGCTATCACACTAACGGCAATATATATAGGTACATAATTTTTTGTTTCTTTAGGAAGGTATTGCCTTACTGTCCAAAATGAATTGTCACTTGCTCTTCTTAGAGCACGAGTAACTCTTCCTTCACCACAATTATATGCGGCCAAAGCAAGATACCAATCACCTAAACTTTCATGAAGATCTTTAAGATGTTTTGCGGCTGCATAAGTGGATTTAACTGGATCTCTTCTTTCATCAAAATAAAAATTTGATTCTAATCCGTATAAACTTCCAGTGGACTTAATAAATTGCCATAAACCTACTGCACTTGCCCACGATCTAGCAGTGGGATTTAATCCACTTTCCATCATACTTAGATAAACCAATTGTTGAGGAATACCAACCTCTTGAAAAACTTTCGTCATCAATGGGAAATATCTTCCAGAACGTTCCAACCATCTTCTCATCACCGCACTGCCTCTTCCGGTAAAATATGTAATCCACTGATCTACATAGGAATTGACCTCTAAGGGAATATCCGCAGGTATAATAATTTTTTTGGTTTCATCAACTTTGGCTGTTGTCATTTCCAATTCAGGAACAGATTCCTTCATCCATTCTTCATAAGCGGCAAATGAAATACCTTCTGGTAACTCGGTAAGTCCATCAACAAAACTCTTATAATCATCTATTATTGATGTTTCTAATTCAGCGTAAGATGCATTATCATCAATTCCAGGGTAATAGCTTAAATTATTAATGATTCTCAAAGCAGCTTCAAAATTCTCCACTGTTTCCTTAGTACTATTCATTTCTTGTTTTTTGAGCGCCAAAACGTAAAATTGTCTCGCTTCTTCTAACATTTCAGAAACGATTCCAACTTGATTTTCTTTAGTTGTTATTTCAGTTTGGCTTTCTGTGGAAAGCTGTGTATTGCTTCCGCAAGAAACAATTAGAATGGAAACAAAAAAGAGGACAGGAATCTGGATAAATTTCTTCATTAATACTCCGAATGTTTTTTTACAGTTGCAATATAAACGATGATTTTGTTTTTTTCAAGTAAATATTCAAATAGTGAAAGTTAAAACAATATTTATCAATAACTTAAAAATCATAATGGTATGTTGCCATGCTTTTTCTTTGGATTAAAATCTATTTTATCTTTTAACAATTCAAAAGTGTTCACTAATATCTTTTTAGTATTCTTCGGCTCAATAACATCATCTAAAAATCCACGCTCGGCTGCTATATAAGGATTCGCAAATTTCTTAATGTATTCATCAAGTTTCTTTTCTAACTCCACTTCAGGATTCTTTGATGCCCCAATCTCTTTTTTAAAAATAATTTCAACTGCTCCTTTTGGTCCCATAACTGCAATTTCTGCCGAAGGCCAAGCAAAATTAAAATCACCACGAATATGTTTGGAATTCATTACATCATAAGCACCACCATAAGCTTTACGTGTAATTAAAGTAACTTTTGGAACAGTTGCTTCGCTAAAAGCGTACAATAATTTTGCCCCATGCCTAATAATTCCATTCCATTCCTGTTCCGTGCCAGGTAAAAATCCAGGCACATCAACCAAAACTAAAAGTGGAATATTAAAAGCATCACAAAATCTTACAAACCTTGCACTTTTTACCGAAGCATTGATGTCCAAAACTCCCGCCAAAACTTGCGGTTGATTGGCGACAATTCCGACAGTTATTCCACCAAGCCTGCCGAAACCACAAATAATATTTTCAGCATAGTTTTGATGAATTTCTAAAAAGTCCGATTCATCTACAAGTAAAAAAATAATTTTCTTCATGTCATAGGGTTTATTTGGATTATCAGGAATTATCGATTCCAATTTCTTTTCGGGTTTTAGTGTATTTATATCAAAAGCAATATTCGAAGTTCGATCTTTATAATTAAGCGGAATAAACCCAATTAATTTTCTTACGTTTAATAATGTTTCAATTTCATTATCAAATACAAAATGAGCAACACCGCTTTTCGATCCGTGGGTATCTGCTCCTCCAAGTTCTTCAAAAGAAACATCTTCGTGAGTTACAGTTTTAACCACGTTGGGACCAGTAACAAACATGTAACTTGTCTTTCGTGTCATAAAAACAAAGTCCGTTATTGCCGGTGAATAAACCGCACCGCCTGCACACGGTCCAAGTACAACAGATATTTGTGGAATCACTCCTGAAGCAAGTGTATTCAATAAAAATATGTCAGCATAACCGCCAAGACTGATAACACCTTCTTGAATTCTTGCACCACCGGAGTCATTCAGCCCAATTATTGGAATTCCAGCTTTTAACGCAAGCTTCATTATCTTAATAATTTTTTCAGCATGAGTTTCGGAAAGTGATCCACCAAAAACTGTAAAATCCTGTGAGAAGAGTGCAACGGGTCTTCCATCAATTTTAGCAAATCCTGTAACCACTCCATCACCTGGATAATTTATCTTATCCAAACCAAAATCTGTTGCACGATGTTTAACAAACATTCCAATCTCCTCAAAACTTCCCTCATCAACTAAAAGATCAACCCGTTCTCGAGCAGTTAATTTTCCTTTATCGTGCTGGTTTTTTATTTTTGTTTGACCACCGCCTAATTTAGCCTGTTCTTTGCGCAATTTGAGTTCATCAGACTTTTCTTTCATTTTCTTTCCTTATGTAATTAAACAGAATAATGAATTAACGCAATGCCGGAATGTTCTTGGAATTTTGTTTGGATTTTTTTTGATAAGGATTCGAACTGATTTGATACTACCATACTCTGGACATCATTAAATTGATTTTCATTTTCTAATTCAGCAATTATTTCTGCCGGACTTTTACTCATCAAAAAAATATGATTTGATAAAAATGCTGCTTCAATAAGATTGGTTGTTGCCAGAATAATGTGCAGTTGATATTTTTTTATAATATCTTTTATTGTAATATAAATTTCATTTCGTGTATCAATATCCAAATGTCTAAATGAATCATCTATCAAAATTATTTTGGGGGAAAGAACCAATGCTCTTGCAAGCGTAATCCTAAACTGACATCCCGAGTCTATATTTTGAGGATAAAACTCTTCATAATTTGTAAGTCCTGTATCGCTAATAATCCGGTCAATACTTTCATCAGATATCTTTTTATTTTTTACTTTTAGTGGAAGTATTAAATTTTCTTTAACATTAAGCCATGGTAAACTGCAGTGCGTTTCTGTTATTAAAGGAATTGGACTATTTTTTAAAACAGAATTAATTATTTCGAGACTCCCGTCGTCAAACTTTTCAATACCACAAATTATTTTTAGTAACGTCGTTTTACCCGCTCCAAAAGGTGCAATTATTGAGCTAATACTTCCCCGCTCAGAGAAGAAAATGTTAAGATTAAGGTTTTTAATTATTGATTTTTTAACGCCGCTTTCGAGGGTAATTGATTTACTTAATTTTTTTATTGTAATTAAATCAGGCATTTAATTCCAAAATAAATATTTATTGCGAACTACTTTTAACAATTGATCTCCTAAAAGAATAAGAATCGTAATAATAAATAGTAAAGAAACAATAAGCGAAATATCATGGTATTCAAGTGCTCGCCTTAAAATAAATCCTATCCCGTTATAATTTTGAATGAATTCAAATGCAATGATTGTTGACCAAAGGAAAGTATGATTATCTATGAATTCATTTAATATATCCGGTTCAATAAACTTCCATATAATTTTTCTATTTATCATTTGATCTGATAATCCAACAGATTTAGCTGCAATAATATGATCCGTAATTTTATTTTCATCAAATTTTATTATTGATTTATAAACCAATATACCACTTATGATAACGGCATATGTAAGTTTTCCAAAATAACTATCTCCCAGCCAAAAGATTAAAAGTAAACCAATAATTATTTCAGGAACAAATAAAAAGAAATTCGGAATTGGTAAAAAATATTTTACGAACTTTGAATGAAAATCTACAAAAGAAAATTTTGCTTTAACGATAAAGGTAATGGAAAGCATAGACACATAAACGACTGAGACAGTTGAAGCTAAATGTGAGATGAAATTATAATTATTAAATAAATCATAAATCGAAATTATTACTAATGAAGGCGAAGGGAAAACTTGAGTGCCGGGAAAAAATAACTCTGTTAGAATTATCCAAATAGATAATAATAATATCATCACATAAAAATTATTTCTAGCTTTATTTGGATTGTTAAACATATAAAGATCTATATTTGGAATTTTACCTTAGCTCTGATAAAAATGGATTCTGTAATCGTTCTCTTCCAATAGTGCTTTCATCTCCATGCCCGGGATAAATTTTTGTTTCATCCAGAAGCATTAACAATTTTTCTTTAATACTTTTAATTAGGGTCTCATAATTCCCTCCCCAAAGATCAGACCTGCCGATTGAATCCAAAAACAAAACATCCCCAGTAATGCAAATTTGACAATCCGGTATATAAATACAATACTCACCGGCTGTATGTCCGGGAGTAAAAAGAAACGATAATTCTGATTTACCGAGATATAGTTTTTTATTTTCAGTTAAAAATTCATCGGGTAAAATTGAAATTGAAAATTCCATCCCAACCATACTTGCTTGCATCTTTGCATTTTGTAAAAGAGGAACATCTTTTTCAGGTGCAAGATAGATTGGATTAAATTTTTTTTTAACATACTCGCATCCTAAAATATGATCAATATGACAGTGTGTATTGATGAGATATTTAACTTTCAAATTATTTCCAAGGATGAAATTTTCTAATTCATATTCTTCAGATTTATTACTGCAGCCGGGATCCACCACAGCGGATTCCATAGTTTCCCCATCATAAATTATATAAGTGTTTTCATCAAAAACGTTAAATGTAAATTTTTTTATTTTAATCATATTCAGCTTTTGAAATTGTTTTTAATCCTACTAAAGAGTTTTTTATTATATGATGAATAATTGTCTTTTGTTTCTTCAATACAATCACCGCCAAACTTTTGTAAAAAGAATTTTGCAATACTCCAGGCAAGCATCGATTCAGCAATTACAGCACAAGCTGGCACTGCAACAAAATCACTTCGTTCTCTTCTCGCATCAACTTTTTTCATTGATGAAAGGTTAACACTTTCTATTGGCGACATTAAAGTAGCGATTGGTTTCATAGCAGCACGAACAATAATTGGTAATCCCGTTGAAACACCGCCTTCAATTCCTCCTGCGCGATTTGTTTTTCTTCCAAGAAAATCCTTTCGCAATATAATTTCATCGTGACATTGAGAACCGAATTTTTCAGCTAAGAAAAATCCTTCTCCAATCGCAACCGCTTTAACAGCATTGATGGACATGATTGAATGTGCAATTTCTGCATCAAGTTTTGTATCGTAATTTATAAAACTGCCAAGCCCAACCGGTACGCCAGTTGCAAAAGTTAAAAAAGTTCCTCCTAAAGTATCTCCCTTTTTCTTGGCTAATTTTATTTTGTTGATAATTTTTTCTTCCTGCTGAATTTCTAAAACACGAACAGAACTTTTATCAGCCTTCGCCGAAATCTTTTGTGCTGTAAAATTCTTTGGGAGTGAATAAGAAAAAAGTTTTTCTGCAAAATTACTTTCCGGATATATTCCACCGATGCTTTCAACAAAACTGCCGATTACAATTCCAAATTCTTCAAGAAATTTTCTAGCAATCGATCCAGCGGCAACACGAGCTGCCGTTTCTCTTGCTGATGATCTTTCTATTGAATTTCTTATATCATCAAAATTGTATTTTGAAACTCCAACTAAATCTGCATGACCGGGACGCGGTACTGTAACTTTTTGAATTTTCTGATTTATTGGCTCAACGGACATTACTGTTTGCCAGTTTTCCCAATCGTTATTTCTGATTAACATCGATATTGGCGAACCAAGTGTTTTACCAAATCTTACTCCTGATAAAATTTCTGCTTTATCATTTTCAATTTTCATTCGTAAGCCGCGACCGTATCCAGCTTGCCTTCGCTTCAACTGTTCATTAATATAGCTCTCTGAGATTTTAAGATTAGAGGGAAAACCATCCACAATTGTTGCGAGGGCTTTTCCGTGTGATTCACCTGCTGTCAGAAATCTTATCATTTACTCTCCAATGCTTTTAGCAAATATAAAAAAAAACGTCCCGAATTATATCGGGACGTTTAAATAAAATATTAAGGTTTATTTACTCAGGAATTTCTAATCCGACAAATCTGGAATTCCCATCTTTATCCTGGACTTTAAGAAGGATCGCTTTTCCTTTTTTACCATCAATAATTTTTTCAAGGGATTTTACATCATTAACTTTTTTTCTATCTGCTTCAATAATTACTAATCCCTTAAATAAACGCTGATCTTCTGCTTTGCTGAAGCTTTCAACATTTGTTATAAGAACTCCGTTCTCAACCTTATAGTTTTCTTTTTCTTTATCGCTCAAATTTTTTACCGATAGTCCTACATTTTCAAAAGTTGCAACATTTGATTTGGAATCACTTTTTGATTCATCACTTTCTTTTTTCATTACCGGTTCAGTCTTGGCATCATCTTTACGAGGTTTAAGAGTTATTTTTCTTTCAATTTCTTTTCCATCTCTAAAGATTTTTAGATTAACGGTTGTGCCCGCTGATTTTGATGCAATGTATCCTTGTAATTCATTCGGCTGATTTACTTCTTTACCATCAATTGAAAGTATTATATCGCCGGATTTAAGATCAGATTCTGAAGCCGATCCACCTTCAACAATACCTTGAATTATAATTCCATGTGGTTTATCCAATCCAACAGATTTAGCTATTGCATTATCAACTTCACCAATGTTTACGCCAATATAACCGCGGTTAACTTTTCCATAGGCTATAATTTCTTTGGCAACTGATTTTGCAAGATTTATCGGGATTGCAAATCCGTATCCGATGTAAGTTCCTGTTCCCTGAGTTGCGATTGCGGAATTGATTCCCACAACAGCACCCGAAAGATCAACCATTGCACCGCCGCTATTACCTGGATTAATAACTGCGTCTGTTTGAATAAAATTTTCAACACCATAACTATCACGAATCAAACCAAGTTGTCCTCTTCCAATTGCACTAACAATTCCTGCAGTTACAGTTGAAGAAAGAGAAAGTGGATTTCCGATAGCCATAACCCACTGTCCAACTTTTAGATTATCTGAATCACCTAAATATGCAGTAGTTAAATTGCTTGCATCAATTTTAATAACTGCAAGATCAGTTAATGGATCTGTTCCAACAACTTTTGCGGTAAATGTTCTTTTATCGGATAATCCAACAGTTACTTTTGATGCTTTTTCTACAACATGATTATTTGTTAAAATATATCCATCATCAGAAATTATTATTCCACTGCCCGATCCTTGCTGTTCTTTTGGCATTTGATCTTCAAATGGGAAAAAGAAAAGATCTTTGTGCGGGTCTTCACGCTCAGAAACAACTGTAATTTGAACTATTGCCGGTGTAACTTTTTCTGCCACTTCAATAAATGCTTTTGAGAATGAAGTTGCATCTGCATCTAAGTTAACAGGTGGATGATTTGCACCAAGATTTATATCAGCCCAGCCAGGTCTTACTAATCCAAAGCCGGATACAAGCAATGCGCCAAATAAGATACCAACGGCAACAAGAGCTACTGCTCCTAAAATGCCTTTAACTTTCATTTTTTCCTCCGAATAGATTTTTGTTAATAATTAGATTCACTTTCTGTTTATTCGTAACAAATATTTTCTATAAATCCTCTACTTATAAATTTTAAATGATTGAATACCTTTAAAGTCTGGTATATGATGTTTAAGATAACGGTCTAATAATAAGTTTAACTTATCTATCAAGTCAATGCTTATATTAACCGCTGTTTTATTAGACTTTAGACAAACTAAATAATCAAAAAGTTCCGCATTAATTTTTTCTAATCCGGAATGTGATTGAAAACAATCCGAACAAACAAATCCCAATCCAAGATCAAAACCAAGTGATTGATTAGATGAATTTTGTTTTCCGCAGATTCCACATTTATCTATTGCTAAATCGTAACCTAATTCTGAAAGAAAGAAAAGAAAAAATCTATCAAACAAAACTGCGGAATGTTCTTTTTTTTCTTCAATCAATTTAAGAATCTTTACTAATCCTTTAAATAATTTATGGTTGAATTCATTTTCAACCGTAAGATTTTTAACCAGCTCAATAATTGCAAACGCATGCTTTGTTGATTCCAGGTCTTCTTTAATTTTTGAAAAGTGAGAAATCAAATCTGCGTTTGATAAAATTTGAACATCACGCGTATTTTTTTTGTAAATGATAACCTGAAGATGATTAAGCGGATCAATCATCTTTCCTATTTTTGATTTTGGACCTCTTCCACCTTTTACAATTGCAGAAATCTTACCATCGGATTCTGTATATAAAGATATAATGCTGCTTGTATCGCCATAATTTATTTTTGAAAGCACAACGGCTTCTGTTTTTATTATATCACTCATCGGATGAAATTATAGGGGAAGAAAAAAATATCTTCTTCCGTAATTATTCCTTTTATTAAGTGGGCAGGAGTAACATCAAAAGCAGGAGAAAAAGTTTTTGTTTTTGGGTTGGCGATTTGTTTTCCATTGATAGACAAAATTTCGTCGCCGCTTCGATACTCAATTTTTATCTCAGTACCCGTTGCAATTTTTCTATCAATTGTAGTTGATGGCGCAGCAATGTAAAATGGGATGTTGTGATAATTACAAAGTACAGCAAGATTGTAAGTACCAACTTTGTTTGCGCAATCGCCGTTTAGAGCAATTCTATCAGCACCGGTAATAACAAGATCAATTTTGTTTTGCTGCATTAAAACTGCCGCCATAGAATCAGTCTGTACTGTAAATGGAATTCTGTTCTTTTCTAATTCGAAAGATGTTAATCGCAATCCCTGCAGCAAAGGTCTCGTTTCATCAACGTAAACATGATTTACATATCCTTCATCAAAGGCTTTTTTTATGATTGCGAAAGCCGTTCCAAATCCTGCCGTTGCAAGTGCGCCTGTATTGCAATGTGTAAGCACATTAGATTTTTTTATGAATATCTTAAATCCATTCTCAGCAATTTTATCTGAACAATTTCGTTCGTATTCATAAATAGCGACGGCTTCTTTCAAAAGTGATTCATAGACATTTGAATAATCTGATAAGCCACTAAAAACTTTTTCCATTCTTTCCAAAGCATAAAAAAGATTTACTGCAGTTGGTCTTGTTGATGCTAATCGTTTATAAACTTTATTAAAATGTTCGGAATCATTTTCGGAAATGTTTTTAAATGATAGTGCAATTGCAAATGCAGCAGCAATTCCAATTAACGGCGCACCGCGAAGTTCTAACCTCTCTATTGCAATTGCAATCCGTTCATAATCATCAGTAGTTACATAAACTTCCTGCAATGGAAGTTTGGTTTGATCAATAAATGAGAGTTGATCATCTAAATATTTTATTGAGTAATAACTATTCTTTTTCATTTTAGATAAAAATCGCATCTGATTCATTGAAATGTCATTTCGAAGGAGTGAAACGACTGAGAAATCTGTTGATTTCAATTAAAAGATTTCTCACCCGATAAACCTGTCTGCCAACAGGCAAAATCGGGTTCGAAATGACATCACAATTTTATTTAATAACTAATCTTGTTCATCAAATCTTGAAAGCATCATAAATTCTCTATAACGATCCTGAATCTGTAAGTAAGATAAATCCTCTAATCCGCGTGTGCTAAACTTTTCTACACAGAATGAAGCCATTGTGCTGCCGTAAATAACCGCGCGTCTTAGGCTGTCAGGAGAAAGATCGCGGGTTTTATATAAATATCCAAGAAACCCTCCGGCAAAAGAATCTCCTGCACCGGTGGGATCAAAAATAGTTTCCATTGGATAAGCTGGTGCCGAAAAAACAGTATCTTCAGTAAATAACAATGCACCATGCTCGCCTTTTTTAATGATGAGAATTTCCGGACCAAGTGCCCTGATTTTTTTAGCTGCACGAATTAAATTTGGTTCGTGTGCAAGTAATCTTGCTTCGGAATCATTAATAATTAATACATTCACTCTTGGAAGCAGTTTAAGCAGTTCATTTTTTTTACCCTCGATCCAATAATTCATTGTATCGCAAACAATAAATTGCGGCTCATTTAATTGATCTAAAACTTTTTCCTGCAAAACAGGATCAATATTGCCAAGGCAAATATATTTTGCTCTTTTAAAACTATCAGGAATTATCGGGTTAAAATTCTGAAATACGTTTAACTCTGTAAACAAAGTATCACGAACATTTAAATCATAATGATATTTGCCGCTCCATCGAAAAGTTTTTCCTCCTTCAACAATTTGGAGCCCTTCAAGATCTATGTTATGATCTTCCATCGTTCTCAAATACTGTTTTGGAAAATCACTGCCAACCACACCAACTAACTCCACAGGACCGCCAAAGTAACTTGCAGCAAGTGAGATGTAAGTCGCAGATCCACCTAAAGCATCTTCAACTTTATCAAATGGTGTTGCAACCGTATCCAAACCGAGCGAACCAACAACTAGTAAACCCAAAATGTACTCCAGTAATTTTAATGTTTACAAACTCAGTTCCTTAGAGGAACTGAGTTTGTTTATTTGTAATTAAATGACACCAGAAAAATAGAAAAATAGACGACGAAAGCACAATTAATATTTGTTGGGAATGGACTCCCGTCCATTCCGTTAAGATAAAAAAAAATTGATCTTTATTGTATCTCAGGCGGATCGGACGGGAGTCCGATCCCTACAATAAAATTTCAATGAAATTTAGAAATGAATTTCTGTTAAGAAAATAATCTACAATCACATCAACAGATTTTCTTTGTCCTTCCCACGCTAAATGATTTTTTGCTTCTTCCGGTGCAACCCACTTAAACTCAACGTGCTCGGTACTTATCTTAACTTCAGATGAGTAATTAACTTTTGCAGCAAAAACTGGAAGCATACAAATGTAATCACCTTCGGGTGCGTAAAAAGAGTTTACAGTTGGTGCAACCCAGAATTTTTCAGGTGCTAAGTTCGTTTCTTCTTTTATTTCTCTCAGAGCAGCAGCGTGTGCAGTTTCATTTTCTTTTATTTTTCCGGAAACCATTTGCCAAAGGTTTGGATAATATTGATAAGGCGCTCTTTTAAGAATCAGGAATTCCAACATTCCATTTTGCTCACGAAAAATATGTGCTTCGATAAGGTTTGATATAATTTTCATTCTTCTGCCTTTCTAAGTGTTCCTAAGTGATCTTAGTGTCTTAGTGGTAAAAAGAAGTTTAACCACTGAGACACTTAGAACACTCAGTTTCACTAAGTTTAAAAATACGCTCTTGCTTCTGCGCGTGCTGTATGAACAATTTTACTTGCGCCCTGCACTCTTCCATCATAACTAACAGTGGTCTGCAAAAAGGAATTTAATCTGTAATCAAAATTTAACCGCCAATAATAATTTTTACCAATCTGGTTTCCATTTGTAAGTTCGTAAGGAATAAAATTCTGTGATGTGTTTGCGTTTAATTCATTCCGTTCAATTTCAATTCTTATTCTACCGGTTCCAAGAAATGATATATTCATTCTGATTAATTGTGAGTTTAAATTTATCACTGTAGGAATCTGAGGATATGTGTCTTCACTTTTACCAACTTTTAGACGAAAACCAACTTCAATATTTCGATCAGGTCTGTATGAAAATTCAGAAGCAATACTATTTGAATTTATTTGTCTGATTCTATTGGAGTTTGCTGGGGCACTTACATTATCAACTTGGTTTACAATATCAGTTTGATTAGAAATTTCCTGAACCATCTTGAATTTGATCCGCACACTTTTTTCGCGGTTGTAAGATCTTTCATATCCATTACTGAATTCGTTTAATGCTTTTCTTTGTGTAAATCTAAATCTAAAAGAAAGTTCCTGCGAGTTTTCAAATACGAAGAAATCCTGCTGAATATAATTTGTACCGCGAATAGTAACGTTTTCATTTTGGAATGAGGAAAGATTAAGTAAATAAACTTTTGCATAATCTGTTTCGCGACTGTTTTCTTCAATCCTCCAAAATGTTTCTGATGAAAAAGGAGTTAATATTTTGCCTGCTAAGGAATTTGAATCAAACAATTTTGAAAAATTAATTTTCCATCGAGTACTTGTTTTCAAATCAATAACCGGAAAGAGTTCATCTGTCGGAAGAGTAACCTGGATGTAATCGCCATCAAATAAAATTAATTCAAATTCACTTTCATCAGCAATTCCATTGCTGTTTAAATCGCCAAGATAAATATAATTTCCTGTTCCCTGCTGCACACGAACAAAAACTTTTTGCAAGCGTGCAGACTTTTGTGTTGATACTTCGTAATACAAATCTCCATTAAGTAAAGGATCCCAAAATAAAAATTTAGAACGCGAACGAATTAAAATTGTTTCGTTATCTAAAAACCCCTTCTGCTTAAACGACTCTTCATATTTTTTGCTACGATATGTAATAACAAGATTTGTATTAAATTCCTTTAAACCATTGTAGTTTAATTCTAATGATGGTGTTAGCGAAAGGGACTCCTTGATAAGTAATCCATTATTGGGCAGATAATCATCCCGAAGCGCAT
The DNA here is from genome assembly GCA_037444745.1 of Ignavibacteriales bacterium. GTDB lineage: Bacteria > Bacteroidota > Ignavibacteria > Ignavibacteriales > Ignavibacteriaceae > IGN3. Next base: position 84,709 of record JBBILT010000006.1, on the reverse strand, counting down.
ATCTTGCAAGTAAACCAAATCCCTCGAAATCAATTAACTGTATGTATGGTGCATAATCAAAATATTTTAAACTACTTGAAAGTAACGTATCAACTGGATGCCTCAGATCTATTTTGTCCTCTGCTAAAAAATCAAAACCTGATTTCATCTTCCAAAAAGAGTAATAAGCATTTGCTTTGTGACGGAACCAACTACTTTTTATTTCAGAGGTATTAGTACTTACATAATCAAGATTGTAATCGACTGAATAAGTTTTAGAATCAGAAAAGTGTACAACATTATTAAATCTATCAGAAGAAAATTCATTACCTTTTCTCAAAAAACCAGATGTGCTTGTGATTGATAATTCATTAATAGGCTGTAATGTAATTCCAATCTCTCGCAAAGATTCATCCTTTGGTTGATCTTGATTTGTGAGATTATAATTTCTTCCAAACTCAACTTCATCATAACGATCAAGCGAGGTAAAATTCTTTTGGATAAATCTATCGCGGTAACTTAATCCTGCTTTTCCAAAATTGACATCACCAATTTGAATTTGAGAAGGCGCAACCTTCAAAATAATATTACGGGCATAGCCATAATTATCGCCATCATCCAACGATGAAAAACGATTTTTGTCCCATAAACTTCCGGCATATTCCAGACTTAAAGAAACATTTTCAAAAGGATTTACATCAACAACAATATTTCCCATCTGTTTTAATTCGGGCATCGGAAGAAAAATAATTGGTAAATAATTTCCCTGTCCAACACCAACAAATTTATAGTATCCCAAACTTTGTCTTATATAATCTCCTTTTTGTTCACCGACATAACTGAAACTGACGTTATAAAGTGAAAGCGTATCGCCTGGAGCATAAACATAATAGGAATAGGAAACATTATTAATGGTAGTATCAACTTTAGTATAAATTCCTTTTGTTATTCCAAGTGAGTCGGGTTGAGCTAATTGCACACCGGATTTGGCTGCTTTATTTTTATCATCACCAGCGTTAGAAAGAATTTTTTTATCATTTTCGCTTAATGAAATATCAATAGGCGCCTCCTGATCATCGCCTTCGCGCATGTATTGAAATTTTAATTGCAATTTATCATTAAAAAATTTTCCTGAACTTCCAGTGCCAAAAAAGTTACGTGCAAATTTTCTATCAGTATATTCAAAATCAATACTTATCCTGCTTGCAGAAGTAATTAAACGTTTTGGTGTGAATGTAATTGTGGCATTTGAGTATTCAATCGTGTAATCATTATTTTCACCGCGAAGTAATTCAATTCCATCAAGAAAAACTTTTTCTGTTCCTGCAATTATGATTATATCCCGTTCATTATTAATACCGCTTAATCGATACGGACCTTGCACACCATCAGCACCATTCAGTTTATTTGAGTTAAACTTTCCTCTTGAATTGGCAATTGAGACATAACTATTAACGCCATCTACATTTAATTCGGCCGTTAGTCCCTGCAATTTTCTATCGATAATTCCAAACTCACCATATTTTTGTTTAAGCTGGTAATCACCAAAAGTGGCAGTAACATTTGGATGTTTGATTTGAATAAACACTTTATCAAGTTCTTCCAATCTTTCTGTATTTCCTTCAGGCTGGATTGGAGTATTTTCGTCAGTAAGAGCGGCAACTATTTCAACATCATCAGAAATTCTTCCTGATAATTGCAAACGCAAACCACTGTTAAGTGAAAAATCTTTTGTCGTTCCAACTGTAAATCCGCGAACGATACTTCCGCTTTTTTGCATACCTGGTCCAAAAATTGTTTCAGGAGTAAAGCCTTTGCCAACTGAGGTTAAAACTCGGACAGTATCACCAAATTTTTCATCGTACTTTACAACTAAGCTGCGCCTTTTATATTCCTTTTGAAGTGAAAGTTTTAGTGATTTGTAAGTAATAATTAAAGTATCAAAGATAGAATAAGGAAGTGAATCTGATAAAGTAAAATAGCCTTTTGAGTAAATAAATTTATAATCGTTTGATGATAATTTTTTCCCTTTAAGATAAATTTGTTCAGTGTTTGGAATAATATTTACTTTTGAAATCGAATTATGGTTATTAAAATTTATTGCGATAGTATCTGTAATAACTAATGAGTTATACTCTGTTTGAGCATAGCTTGCATATTGCCACAAGCAGAATAAAAGTGAAATAATGTAAAAATATTTAAAAGATTTCAAAAAGTAGTAGATTTTTTTTTGAAAACTAAATTAAGCTTATGGTTTTATCAAGGCTAATAGGTTATTTCCCAACAATTAGTGTATAAAATATTCTTTAAGATTGATCAAATCAGGTTTAGATAAAATCATAAGTATTCGTTAATTTTGCATTAACTAAAAATCTATTTAGTTTAACAAAAAATCTTAATAAAAAATCTTCACAGAATCGAAATAAAGTATATGCAAAGTTCAAAAATTGATTTCCTTGGCAAATACAACCAGCTTATTCAATCTGCAATTAGTTCCTCTGCTGATTTCGCAAATAAGTTGTGTGATTTTATTACAGATGAATTTGAATTAGCAGCTGCTACAATTTTTAAGGTAACTAATAATAAAAACTTAGAACTTATCGGAAAATCTTATTCAAGTAAAAAATCGTTATCAGCTCAAACCCAAATTAGTTGTCCCAATTGCAAAAATGTTCTGGAGAATAATCAAACACTTAGTTTTAGTGTTCAATCAAATTGCAATTTTAATATAACTGAGCAGGTAATGAATGAAGGCTGCGTTCTGATAAATATATCAGATGGACAATCGGTATTACTTAAACTTGCTAAAAAACCTGCCTTTTCAAAAAGTGAAATTGATAACCTTGAATTGATAAGCGGAAACTTTAAAAATCTTTTAAAGTTATGGATCGGCAGCAATGGAAGTTTAGATAATTCATTAAGCACAATTATATTTTCAATAGCACAGGAATTGAGAACACCCACAAACAGCATTATGGGTTTTGCATCGTTACTAAATGAAGAAAACTTATCCCCTTCTCAAACAGAATATGTAGGAACACTAAAAGACAATGCGTTTGAATTGTTATCTATCATCAATGATTTGATAGATTTTAGTAAACTTGAAAGCGGCGCTGCAAAACCTAATGTTACATCTGTAAATATAAAAGATTTTTTGAATGAGATTATTTCTTTATTCACCTCTAAAATTGAAAAGTCAAGAATTGAGTTTATAATTGATTTAGATAGTTCGATTCCAGATAATATTAAAATTGACACACAAAAACTCCGATACATTTTATTAAATATCCTTACTAATTCAGTTAGAATAACCGAACATGGAAAGATTTCTGTTTCAATCTCAGCACCAAGTAATAAAAAATTATTTTTCAGAATTTCAGATACAAGTCCTGGTATAAATGCAAAGAAGAATACAGAATTTTTTCATCCATTCTCGTTAAACGAACTTTACACTTCTAAATTTGGGAATCTAACAGGTTTGGGATTGACTCTTTCCAAAAAGTATATAGAATTTCTTGATGGAGATATTAGTATATCGAGTGGAATAGGAAAAGGGATAACGTATAGTTTTACAATTGCAGCGGAAATTGTAAGCTTAATAGAAGGACAAGTGGCAGGGCTGCCAAAACCTATTGGCTCAAAAAATAAAGTTTTAGTTGTAGAAGATGATTACGCAACTTCAAAATTGTTAAGCAATTATCTTTCAAAATGGGGATACGAACCAACGATTGTTAATTCAGCCAAACAAGCCCTAAATATTATTGAGACGCAGCAATTTCTTGCCGTATTGATGGATATTATTTTACCCGATGCAAATGGTTTTGAACTTTTAAAACAGTTGCGCGAGCATCCAGCCACAAAGCATACACCTGTAATCGTTTGTTCTGTTGAAGCAGAACAGCAGAAAGCTTTTATGATGGGTGCGGTAGAATACTTTGTTAAGCCAATCAATTATAAATATCTTGTGGAAGTTTTAACGAGTTATAAACTTAAAAAGGATTCTAACATACTTGTAGTTGATGATGATGTTCCTACTTTAAATTTAATTAAGGAAGCTGTTGAACAGGCTGGTTTTAATGCAATTGCTGAAAGTCATTCTGAAAAGGTAATGGGAATGATTGAAAATATGTATCTTGATCTTGCGATAATTGATCTTGATATGCCAAAGGTAAGTGGTTTTGATTTAATAAAGATGATTAAATCAAATAAAAATTTTGCAAAGCTTCCGATTATTATTTATACCGGAAAGGAATCGTATCAAGATGACCTTAAAAAAATAGATGGTTTGTTTTCAGATCTCTTACTTAAAAACAATACGAATATCGAGGATCTTGCTGATGCCGTTAGTGCGATGATTAACAGGTATGATGAACCTTCTACTCCAGAAGAAGTTATGGATAAAAAGGACACTGTTAAAATTTTATTGGTTGAAGATTATAAACATTCTCAAATTATAGTAACAAGATTATTAAAGAAAAATAATTTTGAATCAATAGTTGTTGTAGAAAATGGGTTGCAAGCTTTTGAACAAGTTCAACAACAGCATTATGATTTAATATTGATGGATATGCAGATGCCTGTGATGAATGGATTTGAGGCTACACAAAAGATTAGACTTCTGGAAGATTACAAAAACACTCCAATCATTGCACTAACTGCCTTTGCGATGAAAGGTGATCGGGAAAAGTGTCTCGATGTAGGTGCAACGGACTATATCCCCAAGCCAATCGATAGTCAGGAATTTATAGAAAAGGTTAAATACTATACGGAAAAATCAATTCCTCATAAGTAAATTTTCTTATTCCTCTCATTCAAAATCGGTAGAAACAATTGATAATGCATTTTGTATTTTTACGCATTCAACAATAGGAATTCCACAAAATGATTAATGAAAAATCACGAGTTCGTTTTGCCCCAAGTCCAACAGGTTACCTTCACGTCGGCGGATTGCGAACTGCTTTATATAATTATTTATTTGCTAAAAAAAATAACGGCACTTTTATTTTAAGGATTGAAGACACTGATCGCAATAGATACGTTGAAGGTGCTGTTGAAAATTTAATTAAAGCAATCAATTGGGCGGGTTTAAATTTTGATGAAGGTCCTGAGGCTGGCGGGGATTTTGGTCCGTATATGCAATCCCAACGCTTGCATATTTATAAAAAATATGCTGATGAATTAATTGCCAAAGGTAAGGCTTATTATTGTTTTTGTACTCCTGAGAGATTAAAAACTTTAAAAGAAGAACAAGAAAAACAAAAACTTCCGCAGGCAAAGTATGATAAGCATTGTCTTCATCTTTCTAATGAAGAAGTTGAAAAAAATTTAAAAGCAGGAATTCCAAAAGTCGTAAGACTAAATGTTATACAAAATCATACGATTAAATTTGATGATGTAATTCGCGAACATGTCGAATTTGAAAGTAACAATATTGATGATCAGGTTTTAATTAAGAGTGATGGCTATCCAACATATCATCTTGCAAATGTAGTTGATGATCATCTTATGAAAATAACTCACGTAATTCGCGGTGAAGAATGGCTTTCATCAACACCAAAACACGTTTTACTTTATGATGCTTTTGAATGGGAGCGACCAATTTTTGCTCACCTTCCCTTGTTACTAAATCCTGATAAATCAAAGCTATCAAAACGACAAGGGGATGTTGCAGTTGAAGACTATCGTGATAAAGGTTTTCTTAAAGAAGCACTGATAAACTTTGTTGCTTTGCTTGGATGGAATGCAGGTGATGATAAAGAATTTTATTATTTGGATGAACTAATAAATAGTTTTTCTTTAGAGAGGGTGAATAAATCCGGAGCGGTTTTTGATTTACAGAAATTACATTGGCTAAATGCCGAACACCTTCGGAAAAAATCTATTGCAGAATTACTGGAAATGTTAAAAACAGAAATTCAAAAATCAAAATTCAAGAGTCAGAATTATTCAGATAACTTTTTAACTTTGGTAATTGAAGCAATGAAAGAAAGAGTTTCGTTTATTAAAGAGTTTATTGATACTTGCCCGTACTTTTATGAAGCTCCGACTGAGTATGAACAAAAAGCGGTCGAGAAAAACTGGAACATCGAAACTCCTGAACATTTGAAAAAACTTAAAGAAGAATTTGCTTCATTAAACAATCCGACTAAAGAAGATTTTGAACATTCACTTACAAAAGTTTCTGAAGAATTAAATTTAGGCAAAGGGAAATTAATCCATCCTTTGCGATTAGCTGTTTCCGGACAAAGCACCGGACCAGGAATGTTTGATTTACTTTTTATTCTTGGTAAGGATGAAGTTTTAAAAAGGATTGAAGCAGCAATTAAAAAGATTTCTGTCTAATATTTTCAGTTTAGATTTAATAATACTTTAATTGTAATAAATGCAATTGATATTCCAATTGCAAAACTTAACAACGTACCAATAAGCACATATTCAACCATAACTTTATCTCTTTCATTTTTAATCTCAGCATATCGTAATATTGATTTTGCAGTTATCAAAAACCCAACTACCGCAGGTAAATCCGCAAGAAATAAAACAAGAATAATAATTCTTTCAAGATAGCCTATAACTCTACCTGTTTTTATTTCATCTTTATTGTTGTTTTCACCTTTAAATATTTTTACTTGAAAAGGTTTTATTATATAACTAATGATTATGCTGCTAAACTTAGTTACCAATATTACAGCAACAATAACCGCTAATGTTTTTATATATACATTTCCCCAGATATTAAACCAAAATAAATTACTTATTTTTTGCGTAAGTCTATTCTGCAAATAATTTGATAGGGTAAGTAATACAAGCACATGAGCAAATTGATCTGCTAAAAATATTGTTAGAGAATCTTTTTTAATCGCTCTTTTTAATAAATCAATTAATGTATGACTAATTAGTATTACCAGCGGAACAATAAAACTGTTCCAGTTACTTACTAACAAATAACTTAGCAAAGTAACGAACATAATATGTTTACTAAACACAAAAATGCTTTGCTTGCGTTTTACATCTTCATCTGTTTGAAGAATAAAATCCGCAAGAAAATGCGCCGTTAGTAACGGAATTAAAAATTGGATTAACATATTGTTCATCAAATATCAATCATCAATTTTGTAATAAAGTGATATAAGCTTAAAAGCTTATATCACTATTTTTAAGTCTCATACTATAACTAACAAATGCTACAACCTTAAAAGGTTGTATCTACTAAATACAACCTTTTAAGGTTGTATTATGAGAAAACAAGCTTTTAAGCCTGTATCATCATTTCTTATTTTTAACAGGTATTGAAGCACCAAGTACAATATTTTTAAAGTAAGCAACATTATCAGCAACAATTATCCAGCCTGAAGCGTCAATCTGTTTTGACACTGCTTGCTGAGTAATATAAAGTTTAGTTGAAATTGTTTTTTGGCTATAATTTTGCAAAGCCAACAAAGCAATTTTGCTTTGCTTGCTTGTCCATCTTGCAGAAATAAAATCTGTGTTTTGGATAATCAAATCAATAAAATTTGAATTTGGAAGGATATCTGAAACAAATTTCATTTTACGTTTACCTTTTTTATCCAGCGCTTTTCCTGAAATTTTATAAGCATCTCCAATACCAAAAGATGACTCAATAAAATCAACAGTGCCTATTGAGATAGCCATTCTTGCATCAATTGAATCAAGCTGCATTTTTGCTTTTAGATAAGCCCGGTAAAATAATGCAATGCTAAAGGCTAATTCGGGTTTTTTTATAAGCAGCTGCCAGCTATCACCGCGGAATAATTCAGGTTCATATCTTAAAGCATCAGGAAATACTTTGGAAATCTCTTTGGAACAACTTCTCATAACTTTTACTAAAAGCTTGTGTTTATCCAAAGATAATTTAGATGACTTAACAATATCGCCAGTAATAACTGAGTACAACTTTTTGGTTTTTTCTTTTGCCATATTATTTTTTCAAAAAATGTTTTTATTTCTTTCCGCCTGTCTTAGCCCAGGTATCTTTTAAAGTTACTGTTCTATTAAAAACAAGTCTTTCTTTTGTTGCGTATTTAATATCAACACAAAAATAACCTTGTCTTTCAAACTGAAATCGATCGCCAGGCTTTGCTGACTTTACAAATGGTTCGAGTTTAGATTTGGAAATTATTTCAAGTGATTTAGGATTTATGAGATTTTTATAATCTTTATCCTTTTCACTTGTTGGATCTTCCACCGTTAACAATCGATCATACAATCTAACTTCACAATCAATTGCTTGATTTATGGAAACCCAATGTATTGTTCCTTTAACTTTTTTTGTACTGGTTCCTGTTCCACTTTTTGTATCAGGATCGTAGCTGCAATTTAATTGAATAACTTCCCCGCTTTTATTCTTGATTACTTCTTCGCATTTAATTATGTATGCATAACGCAATCTAACTTCGCCACCTGGAATTAAACGATGATATCCTTTAGTTGGAATTTCCATAAAATCATTTTTCTCAATGTAAATCTCTTTAGAAAAAGGAACTTTACGATGACCCATCTCAGCATCTTCAGGATTATTTACTGCTTCAAGTTCTTCTTCACCATCATAATTAGTAATTACAATTTTTAATGGATCCAGCACTGCCATTACTCTTTGTGCTTTTTTGTTTAAGTCCTCACGAATTGCGTGTTCAAGTAAAGCTACTTCTGTCATAGCATCACGTTTTGCAACACCGATCATCTCAGCAAAATTTTGGATAGCTTCCGAAGTATAGCCCCTCCTTCGATAAGCCGAAATAGTAGGCATTCGTGGATCATCCCAGCCATCAACAAATTTTTGTTCAACAAGCTCTAAAAGTTTTCTTTTGCTCATAACAGTATAAGTTAAATTCAAACGCGCAAACTCTATCTGTTGAGGATGGTAAATATCAAGTTCATTTAAAAACCAATCATACAAAGGTCTATGTACTTCAAATTCAAGTGTACAAATCGAATGAGTTATACCTTCAATAGAATCTTCAAGTCCGTGTGCCCAATCGTACGTTGGATAGATGCACCATTTATTTCCTGTGCGATGATGTTCAGAATGAATAATTCTATACATCACCGGATCACGCAAAAGCATATTTGGAGAAGACATATCAATTTTTGCTCTTAGTACTTTTTCTCCGTTTTGAAATTTGCCCTTTTTCATTCTGTCAAACAAATCAAGATTTTCATCAACTGAGCGATTTCGATTTGGACTTTCGGTTCCAACTTCAGTTATCGTTCCGCGCAAACCGCGCATAGTTTCTGGATCGGAATCATCCACATAAGCTTTACCTTTTTTGATAAGCTTTACTGCCCATTCGTACATCTTATCAAAATAATCTGAAGCATAAAATATTCTATCCTCGAATTCACCGCCTAGCCATTTAACATCTTCGATTATTGAATCAACATATTCTTGATCTTCTTTAGTTGGATTTGTATCATCAAAACGTAAATTAAATTTACCTTTGTAATCGCGAGCAATTCCATAGTTTAGACAGATAGATTTCGCATGTCCGATATGAAGGTAGCCGTTCGGTTCGGGAGGGAATCTTGTATGAACTTTTCCATTCCATTTTTTGGTTTTCAAATCTTCATCAATTATCTCGTAAATAAAATTCTTGGATTTTTCTTTTAAAGATTCATTTGAGTTTGTCGTAATGTTTTCCATAATTCCAATAATTGTTTTCCATTACAAAAATAAAGAAAGATGGATTAAACCGTAAGTGTTTGATTCTAATTAGATTTGAAATATTTGAGAAGTGCTTGTAAGGTGTTAAAGAAGTTAAAGGACGAGATCAGATAGAATTAAACTCGTCCTGAAACTTTATAGATTTTTATCATCTGAAGAAAATATTCGATTTTGTTTCTATCAAGAAGGTTAGGAATTTTTTTAAAGTTAAAATAAACTTTAGTAATTCCAGTTAATCTTCCAAATTCATTTACCATCCTCTGGATGACTTTGCCATCATCGTCGATGTCGTACTGGCCATCCTGCCCAATGTAAGTTTTACTCATTACCCACCTTAATTTAAGTTAGTCAAAAATCATTTCTCCCGGTTTATCTATTTCTTCTATGTAAGAAATTTCCGGGATTTGATACTCATCAAAGAGATCTTCGATTTCCTCTTCACTATAGTTATCAACATTATCCCACTTACTGAGAAGCACTAAGATATCTTTATCTTTGTTCTTCTGTTTTGCTTTTTTCTTTGTAGAATTTTTCATGAACATCTCCTATAAATTTGTTACTTCTTACATAACAATCATTGTGCCACTAATTATCTGATATAAATGAAAGATGAATAATTATTAATTTTCATAATGAGATTGAGTTATAAAGATATTTAATACTATATGTCATCATTTAGCACAGTAATAGTGATAGGATAACTCCAATTCTAAATTGCATTGTAAACATTTCTTGATTAATTTTGATTTTAATTAATTGTAACAAAATCTTAACATAACTTTTGCAGATTTGTTCCTTATCAGGTATGCGTTAAAAAAGCTTTGATTTTAGCTTAAAAACTATTGCCGAAGTGGCGGAATTGGTAGACGCGCTGGACTCAAAATCCAGTGAGGCTTACACCTCGTGCCGGTTCGAGTCCGGCCTTCGGTACATTTGCCTCCTTTAAAGGGAGGCTTTTTTGTAAATACTACTATACATCATTTTTACTTAATCATTTGTTTAGTAAATATTTTTTACAAATGTAGAACTTAAAATCTTTATAAATAATTACGATTATATTTATCTTTTATGTTGTGGCGATACGAAAATCGGAAATTATATGATTGATTTACTTGACTCAGTGAAAAGATTATTTGGAATAAAATTGATAATAGACTATAGGTTAGAATAATAATATTTTTGAAGTAGATCAATAAAAAATTAAAAAGAATAAAATTTATCAGGATCTTTATAAAGTTCTAGTAAACTAACAAATCAAATAGCGTTCTAAAACATATTTTGATTACTAAGGGAAGAGAGTTATTTATTTTTCGGCAGCCACTTTTCTGTTGCTGAATAAAGATTTTCCATTGCAATTAATAGAGATTTTTGTTGTGAAATTTTAACTTCCTTTAAAATTTTATAATGCATATCAATATTATGCTTGTCCAAATTAAAAATAAATAATTTCGCTTTTCTGGATAAGGTCAGATTCAAACGTCTCCAATCCTTTCGATCAGATTTTCTAGTCATATATCCTTTTTTTACAAGCCCATCAATTATTCTCGTCAATCTGCTTTGGCTAAGATTCATTCGTCCAGCAATTTTTTTATTACTCATCCCTTTATCAGATCCAAATAGACTAAGGCATCTGGATTCTGAATCTGTTAGTCCACCCTCATTAGCTAACCAAGTATTATATTCTTGATATCTTTTTACTAAGTGGGTTGTGATATTGGCAAGTAATTTGGCTGTTTTATATTTACTCATAATTTCCTCTAACACGGTTGGTCTAAATATTTTTGTATATTTATATAACTCTCATAATAAATTTGCGCATTTTATTTGTTAGAATCAATGAACATTTAATAATCGGTAAGCAATAAATTTATTACAAAATAATTGTAAAAAATTGAAATATAACTTTTGTAAATCAGTTCCTCATCGTTAAGCAACCGCCGGAAGTTTATGGTAAGAATCTTATTGAACTTTTTTAATTTCTTCATTTAACGGTTTAGATATAATTATAACCGATTAGTTCTAATCCCGGATTACTCTAAATATTTAAATGCTTTATCAGCAATATCCTTTCTATAATAGATTCCACTAAAATCAATCCTCTTAATCGATTCATATGCAATCCTTTTAGCAGTGCGAAGATCAAAATTCCTAAGTACTGATGTTACACCTAAAACTCTGCCGCCATTGGTTACAATTTTACTTCCAACTCTTTTTGTACCAGCGTGATATATTATTATATTACCATTATTTTGATCGAGTCCAGTAATTTCAAAATCTTTTTTATAACTATCAGGATAACCTTTTGAGGCTGCAACAACGCAAACCGCACAGCCATCGGAATATTTAACTGAATCTTTTTCTAATTTTCCGCAAGCAGCCGAATAAAGTAAATTAAGAAAATCACCCTCCAAAATTGGAAGAACAACTTGAGTTTCAGGATCACCAAAACGACAATTAAATTCTATAACTTTAGGAATGGAATTAGCAATCATCAATCCGGCATAAAGACAACCAATAAATTTATTGCCCCTTTCTTGCAATCGGTTTAGAGTTGGTTGGATGATATCATTTTCTATTTTCTTCATTAGTGCAGAATTAACGATTGGAGCTGGGGCATAGGCTCCCATTCCGCCTGTATTTTTCCCAGTATCACCATGACCTATTCGTTTATGATCTTGCGCTGCGGGTAAACAAACAAAATTTTCTCCATCAGTAATTGCAAAGACAGAAGCTTCTTCTCCCTCAAGAAATTCTTCAATAATTATTTTGTTACCAGAATCACCAAAAATTCTATTCTCAAAAATCTCTTTTAAAGCTCCTTCAACGACACTTTGATTATCACAAATAATCACTCCTTTGCCAGCAGCAAGTCCATCAGCTTTAATAACTGCTGGATATTCAATTTCTGAAATATAATTCAGAGCTTGATGATATTCCGTCAAATTGAATTCTTTATATTTTGCGGTGGCAACATTCGCTTCATTCATTATACTTTTTGCAAATGATTTGCTTGATTCTATCTGGGCGGCTTGCGCTGAAGGACCAAAAACTTTAATGCCTGATTTACGAAGATTATCAGAAAGCCCATTAACTAATGGCTGCTCCGGACCAATGACGACCAGCTCAATTTGCTCCTTCTTGCAAAAATCGATGATAGATTTATTATCGGTGATATTGAATGATACGTTTCGTGCAATTTTTTCAGTACCAGGATTTCCAGGAATACAAAACAAATGGGATAGATTTTTACTTTCAGAAATTTTTAAAGCAAGTGCGTGCTCTCTTCCTCCTGACCCGATTAGAAGCACATTTATCATAATTCAGTTTTTACCAAAAAACCAAATTGTTTGGTCAATTGTTCAGTTAAGAAATCTCTTCGGTGCTTAACTATAAAATCTTCATCAGGTTGGGGTAAGTTTTTCTTGGAATATAATTCATAAACTTTAAGAATGGTTAGTTTTATTTCATCTACATCATCAGGCTTGGTAATAAAAGCTGCACCATAACCTTCGGCTGAATTTTTAGCTGCTCCTTCTGGCACACAAGCAATAAATGGTTTTCTCGATCCAATGTATTCAAATAATTTACCGGGCAAAATAAGCTCTGCATGTTTCCAGTTGCCCAACATCATCCACAAAACATCGCTTGATATAATTTTTTTTACTGCTTCTGAATGATCTAAATAACCATATTCTTTAACAAAGGAATCGAGTTTATATTTTTTGATTAATTTTTGGTTGGTTTTATTTAGATAACCAACAAAATGCAATGCGATGTTAGCGGCGATATCCGGTCGCTCAAATACTAATTTACTAAATGCAATTAAAAAATATTTAGGAGTATTATGCCCATAAAATATTCCCGAATATGTTAGAACCATCTTGTCCTTTGGTTTTGGTTCAGGAACAATGTTGTCAAAATCTTCCTGATCGTAACCGTGCGAAAAAATAACTATATCCTCAAAAGTCAAAAACTTAAAAACATTTATTAGTCTTTCTTTTATCCTTCGATTTGTAACACTTATTTTATCTGCAGCTTTTAAGGATTGGTATTCCATTCTTTTGTTTATATAACGATGCAAAGGTGTAGGATAATATGCTAAGTAACTATCATACCAAAGATCACGATAATCAACGAAAAGTGGAACGTTAAACTTCTTTTTAAGTTTAGATGCAATATAAAATGAAGAAAAAGGTGGAATGGTAACAAATATCAGATCAAATTTTTCTTTAGTTAAAATACCTGAAGCGACTTCAAAAACTTTTTTTGACCATGATATTTTATTATCCGGGACGAAAAAAGTTTGACTGATTTTATTAAAAACTTTTCTTATAAATTCACTTGGTTGTTTAATTGTTCCAAATTTAGCTAACATTGAATTTGGATCTTTACCTTGTACACGTATGATTCTTATTTTAGCTTTTTCAGCCTCTTGTAACAAGGAATTATCGTGAGCAAAATAGCCAACTTCGCCAGTAGTTATAACTGTAGGTTCCCAGTTAAAGTTTTTCATATACTTAACAAACTTTAATGTTCGCTGAACTCCGCTTAATCCCATGGGTGGAAAGTAATATGCAACAACAAGAACTTTATACATTTTCTCTGATCAATCTATTTATGACTTTGATAATTCGGTGCTTCTTGCGTAAGGATTACATCGTGAGGATGACTCTCTGTTAATCCTGCCAATGTTATCCTGATAAATTTACTTCTTGATTTTAAAGTCTTAATATCTTTTGTGCCACTGTAACCCATCGCAGCTTTAAGTCCGCCAACTAACTGATAAATAGTGTCTTCAAGTGGACCTTTATATGCTACTCTACCTTCGATACCTTCAGGAACTAATTTTTTAATATCATCTTCTGCATCTTGAAAGTATCTGTCTTTACTTCCTTTTTTCATTGCACTTATTGAACCCATCCCACGATATAGTTTAAAAGTTCTGCCTTCATAAAGAACTTTTTCGCCAGGGCTTTCATCAACACCAGCTAATAGACCACCGATCATAACCGAATCTGCTCCTGCACCAATCGCTTTAGGAACATCACCTGTTTGTTTTATTCCCCCATCTGCAATTATAGGAATTCCAAATTTTTTTGTTGCGTTATATACTTGAGCAATCGCAGTTATTTGTGGGACACCAACTCCTGCAATCACTCTTGTAGTACAAATCGAACCAGGACCGATTCCAACTTTTATAGCATCAACCTTACAATTGATAAGATCAATTGCAGCTTCATAAGTACCAATATTACCAGCGATTAGCTGTATGTATCTAAATTTTTCTCTTATTTCTTTTATTGTCTTAATAACTCCCTGAGAATGACCATGAGCCGTATCGATTACTACAGTATCTGCACCAGCATCGGAAAGAGCAGTAACTCTGTCTGAGGTATCATGAGTAACTCCAACAGCAGCACCAACTCTTAAACGTCCTTGGTCGTCCTTGCAAGCATTTGGATGTTTCTTCTTTTTGAGTATATCTTTATATGTGATCAATCCTTTTAATTGACCTTTTTTATCAACAACAGGAAGCTTTTCTATTTTAAATTGTTGTAAAATTCTTTCAGCTTTTTCTAGTGTTGTACCTACTGCTGCTGTGATAAGATTTTCCTTTGTCATTAGATCAGAAACTCTAAGGTTTTTATTTGGCTCAAATCGTAAATCACGATTAGTTAGGATCCCAACAAGTTTTCCATTGTTATCAATAATTGGTATTCCTGATACTCGATATTTTTTCATCATCTCTAAAGCTTCACCAATCTTCTTCTCAGGTGTCAACGTTATTGGATTTCTTATCATCCCACTTTCTGATCTTTTAACTTTATCAACTTCCTGGCATTGATCCTCAATACTTAAATTTTTATGAAGGATACCAATGCCGCCTTCTCTTGCAATCGCAATTGCCATTGCAGATTCAGTTACCGTGTCCATTGCCGCAGAAATTATTGGAATATTAAGTCTTATTTCCGGTGTGAGATATGTTGTCACATCAACTTCTCTTGGTAACACGGATGATTTACCCGGTATTAAAAGTATATCATCAAATGTTAATCCTATGTCCATCAATTTTTTATCTAACATATCTTATCCTTCCAACTTATTAGATTATGAAAAAATAAATTAATCATATGCGGCAAAACCTGTAATATCTTCGCCAATAATTAATGTGTGCATTTCATGAGTACCTTCATATGTTTTAACGCTTTCCAGATTTGCTGAGTGCCGCATTATTGGATATTCATCTAATATGCCGTTTGCTCCCAAAATTTCCCGCGCCTTTCTTGCAATATCGAGAGCAACTTCACAATTATTTCTTTTTGCCATCGAAACTTGTGCAAACCTTAACGTTCCATTGTCTTTCATTCTACCCATTTGCAAATTGAGTAATTGGGATTTTGTAATCTCAGTCAGCATATAAACCAATTTTTCTTGGGTCATCTGATATGCAGCAATTGGCTTGCTGAATTGAACTCTGGATTTTGCATAGTTTAATGCAGAGTCATAACAAGCCATCATCGAACCAACAACTCCCCATGCAATACCATATCTTGCTTGGTTCAAACACATTAAAGCATTCTTTAATCCCACAGTTTTTGGGAGCAAGTTATCATTGGGTAAAAAAACATTATCAAAAATTAATTCAGATGTAACCGAAGCTCTTAAGGAATGCTTTCCTTTCATCTCACGTGCTGTAAAACCTTTCATTTCCTTTTCTACAAGGAAGCCTCGAACAACTTCATCCAATTTTGCCCATACAACAGCTACATCTGCAATCGTACCATTTGTAATCCACATCTTAGCACCATTAAGTAGATATCCGCCATCAACTTTATCAGCTTTTGTAATCATTCCGCCAGGATTTGATCCGTAATCCGGTTCGGTTAAACCAAAGCAACCTACCATTTCCCCTCGAGCTAACAGTGGTAACCATTTATCTTTCTGTTCTTCACTACCGAAAGTAAATATCGGATACATAACTAATGCACTTTGTACAGAAGCAAAACTTCTGATGCCGCTGTCCCCTCGTTCTAATTCTTGCATTATCAAACCGTAGGCGACATTGTTTAACTCGGCACAACCAAATTTTGCGGATAATGTTGGTCCAAACAATCCAATTCCTGCCATTTTAGGAATCAGTTGACGAGGAAATTTTGATTCCCTGTTGTACTGTTCAATTATTGGAATTATCTCTTCGCTTACGAATTCACGCACAGTATTTCTAATCATCAGCTCTTCCTGGGAAAGCAAGGAATCCAATTTAAAGTAGTCCACTCCCGCAAATCTGTTCATTAGTTCTTTCTAAAATTGAATGGTGAAAATTATTAAAAGGTGATTAGAGAAACAATTTTAATTTCTTAAATCATCAATAGTCAATCTTTAATAAATATACCTTGATTAACTCATTAAATAGTATAATCTTTGCCCTGTGTTAAATTTTAATCAAAAAATAAAAAGCGTCGCAGTATACATAGTATTAGTTAGTTATCTAGTCATAATAACTATTAATGCCCTGCATTACCACAAATTTGATTTGGAAAAATCGCAATCAATTCTAAATCCTTCTGATAAAAACCAAAACGTTCACTTCTATCTTAATGGTGCAGCAGATTTCTGCCCTGTGCAAACAGCATATAATGCTCTACAAAATTCAGTAATATCATTTTCTAATCCTTATCAACACTATGAAAAGAAAATCGTTATTGCTGAAATTCTTATAGTATCTCCCAAACCATTAAAATCATACATTCTTCATTATTCCCTTCGAGCTCCTCCTCAAATTTCTTAAATCTAATCGAAGTTCACTTTTAATAAAAGTGTACAATTATTTATAAAGAATTTGATGGAGTTAATATGAAAAAAGTCCTTTCGCTTTTTTTTATAATTATAATCTTTAAAAGCGGTTACTCGCAGTCTAGTATAAACCCTGATATAAGTTTAATAGGTACATTTAATACTTATACTAATTTTATAAATGGAACGCCTGAATACGGTAAATTGAATTTTGCCACTCCTGAAATGGAATTGTTTGTTGATGGCTATCTCAATCCTTTTGCAAGAGCAACAGCCAATATTGCTTATGAAGAAGGTGAATTTGCAGTTGAAGAATTATATGCAAATATAGTTCGTGGTCTTCCCTTCGATTTGCAATTAAAAGCTGGTAAGTATTTAGTTGGATTCGGAAAGATAAATACAATTCATACACACGCCTGGTTCTTTTTAGAAAGACCATTGTTTCATCAAGTATTTTTTAGCCCGGATGGATTTAATGAAGTTGGTGCAAGTTTAAGTTATTTATTGCCAACCGGTGATCTCTACTCTAATCTGGAAGTCGGTGTCTATAATGGTCAGTCAATTCAGATGTTGGTTGATACTAATGCAGTTGAACGAGGAATCAATCCAATTTTTGTGGGAAGATTAAATTCATTTTTTAACATTAGTGATTACACGAACCTTGAAGTTGGTTTAAGTGCTTCCTATGGCTGCTATTCAAAAGCTATGCTAAATTCTGAGGGAGATATAAATGCTGCGATGGAAGAAAAACCATTGAATTATTTATACAGCGGTATCGATTTCAAATATAAATATTCGCCTGATTCTTACTCAGCAATTACCATACAAGGTGAGGCAATCATAAATCATCGGGATGCTTTAAGAGAAGGAAATTTTGGAGTCGATAGAAATATAGATGAAATCCAGAAGATTTCTAATTTCGGCGGATTTATTTATGCTGATTATAAATTTGAGAAGCAATTCGGTATTGGTGTTAAGTATGATTACACTGCTGGAATTGTTGATGACGAACCAACTCTAACAACATTAATGAATGATGATAAAAATAATACTCAAGGGATTGAAGGATGGATTTCTTACTATCCTGTTGAAGAAACAACTGCTCTAAGATTTGGTGTTCAACATCTTATGTTTAAGTACCATGATGGAACTGAAAGAGATGGAGAAACCATTATGAAACTACAGTTGTTGTTTTCATTGGGACCACATAAAGCTCATCCATTTTAATTTTAATTGAAAGGTTTTTGAAAATGAAGAAGTTAATTTTATTGATATTTATATTATTGTACAATCTAAGTTTTCCCAATTTAAAGGTTGTTGCCACAACATCTGTTATTTATGATCTGGTAAAAGAAATTGGCAAAGACAAAGTAACTATTGATTACATCGCAAGAGGAGATCAGGACCCGCATTTTGTTGAAGTTCTTCCAAGCTATATGGTAAAACTTAGAAATGCAGATATATTATTTAAAATCGGAATGGGTTTGGAGATGTGGGTTGATCAATTAATAGATGGTTCCAGAAACGATAAACTATTAATCGTTGATCTTTCAACCGATATAAATAAAAAGGAAGTCCCAAATTTTAAACCCGATGCAAGTTACGGGGATGTACATCCTTATGGAAATCCTCATTACTGGTTAGATCCTGAAAATGTTAAAGTAATGGCAAAAGAGATTTATGAAAATCTTTCAAGTAAGGATAACAACAATGCTGATCATTATAAAAAAAACTATGACGATTTTATAAAAAAACTAAATGATAAAATTGCTGAGTGGGATAAAAAAATGGCTAAGTTAAAAGATAATTCTTTTATCTTTTTCCATGCCAGTTGGACGTACTTTGCAGATCGATATGGAATTAAAATAGCTGGTTATGTTGAACCAAAGCCCGGTATTTCACCTTCCCCTTCACATAATGCTGAGCTGGTAAATCTGATAAAAAGCAAGAAAATAAAAACTATTTTAATGGAAAATTATTATAGTGATTCTGCACCGAACCAGTTATCAGAACTTACTGGCATCAAAGTGATTAAAGTTCCAACTGCCGTTTATGGAATCAAAGGAATAGACACTTACATTCAGATGATGGATTATATTGTTAATCAATTATTAAAAGTTTAACAGCATTTAATCAAATAAGGAATAAAATTTTGGCTGAAGAAATTATAACTCTTTCTGATGTTTCAATTGGTTATAGTAAAAAAATTATTGCCAGGGAACTTACTTTTTCCGTTTGTGGAAATGATTTTATCGGTTTAGTCGGACCAAACGGCGCCGGTAAAACCACATTGTTAAAAACGCTTCTTGGAAACATCAAACCGATATCCGGATCTATAGATAAAAAAGATTTAAGAGTTGGATATGTTCCTCAACGTGATACCGTACAACCGCTACTTCCCTATTCAGTCCACGATATTGTTATGATGTCAAGATATGTCTTGATGGGCTATTTTAAAAATCCGGATAAACTTGATAAAGAAATTGTTGAAGAAAGTTTACAACAAGTCGGAATATCACATCTTAAAAACTTTCACTATAACAGTCTTTCAGGCGGACAGAGACAAAGAGTTTTGATTGCAAGAGCACTTGCGTTTCAGCCAAACTTATTAATCCTTGATGAACCTACTAATGGGATGGATACACCATCCCATTACTCATTACTTAATTTTATTTCAAATTTACATAAGGAAAAACATCTTGCAATAATTATGGTAAGCCATCTTCTTTCTGATGTTGCTAATTATGTGAAGAAATTAATTTTAATAGATAACGGACTTTTTCAGTTTGGTGAAATTGATGAGCTGCTTTCCGAAGACAATCTTCAAAAGGCATATTCTTCAGAATTTACAGTTAAGAAAATTAGTGGTGAATATTTAATAACCTCAAAGGATAGGAGTTAAATTGGAAGCAATCAATCAACTGCTGGAGATTTTTCCATATGCAGTTCTAGGAAGTATTCTTGCCGGAATTGTGTGCTCTTTTTTAGGAGTCTTTGTTGTATCACAGAGAGTTGTTTTTTTAGGAGCAGCACTTACACAGGCATCGATTGCGGGTGTTGCATTTTCTTTTTTGCATCTAATAAGTATCGAAGGATTTTTTTCTTCCCTTTTAGGAATCCAATTAACTGAAAATTCATTTTTACACAATATTGAGCCGGCATTTTTCTCGATGCTTTTCGCAATCATTACTGTTTTGACTTTTTCTCAAACACACAAACAAAAATACTTTACTCAGGATGGTATTTTAGGAATTGTATTCGTAGTTGCGATTGCAATTAGAATAATGTTCATACAAAAAAGTCCGGTTGCAGAAGTTTCAGAAATTGAATCAATTTTAAAAGGCGATATTTTATTTATTGGCTCTAAAGAATTCTACACTCTTTTAGTTATTGCAATAACAGTTATATCAATATTTATATTATTTCAAAAGCAATTCAAATTTGTAATTTTCGATCCAGAGTCCGCCGATGCACATGGTATGAAATCAAAATTCTGGTTACTCCTTTTCTATCTTGTTGTTGGGATAGGAATATCCTTAATTACAAGATTTGTGGGTGATGTGTTTACTTTTGCATACCTAATAATTCCTTCTTCTATTGGAATTATGCTTGGTAAGAGTGTTATTAAAGTGTTTTTCATTTCCATAATAGTCGGAGCTATTCTGCCGCCAATATCCTTATTGCTCGCATTCAAAATGGATTTTTCAAGTGGACCAATGGCTGTTGCACTTGCATTTACAATTTTTATTTTTGTTTTGACTTATAAAAAAGTTAAAGGCAGTTGAGAACGTTTTTAATATTTAACCCAAAGTATTATCTTTGTACTTTCTTTTTCAGTATTGGAGAGGTGGGTGAGTGGCTGAAACCAGCGGTTTGCTAAACCGCCGTAGGGGTTAAACTCTACCGCGAGTTCGAATCTCGCCCTCTCCGCAAAAAAATAGTCATTTGGTTCTATACAAAGACTTTTTATCTAATAAAACACATCCCGTAGCAATAGCAATCTATACCTCACTCATTGTAGGCTTTGATTATGATTATAAAATCTAATACTCGCCATCAAGGATTTTATCAATTGTTTCACTAATTTTCACACCAACAAAATTATAACCCAAGAGTAGCAAATACATTAACTGCTTAAATATTTATAAAGTTTATTTCCAAAGGAATGAAAGTAAATTTATGCTTAGAACAATTACAATTCTTTTTACTACAATTATCTTAATTCTATTTTTTGGTTGTGAAAATAAAACCGTAAAAATTGAAACTGGGTTGAATGATGAGTTAAATTTCAATTCATCTGATTATGAAAATATATTAAAAAACACTTTTAGTAATGCTAACTCCGCAAGTATATTATTTGCATCACCTAGTGAAAAATTAGATACAATAAAATATTTTTACTCGACACAAAACTTTAAACCGATATTCATTAAAAGTTTTGAATCCAAAAATTTTGTTGATTCCCTGCTCGATATTTTAGGAAAAGCAGATGAACACGGTTTGAATCCGGAACGATACCACTATTCTTCAATCAAAAATGAATTCTATGAATCCATAAAACCAAACATAGAAAGTAATAATAGATATATCCATCTTGCAAATGCTGAGCTTCTTACCTCTGATGCAATCTTAAATTATTCTACACATATGCGCCACGGAGTTGTGAATCCAAGACAACTTTATTTTGATAGATATTATTTACCGGTTGCTGATTCATTAAATAAAAAGTTGTTTGAGCCATTTAAACAGAGTGATGTCATTCAATATTTGAAAAATATCCAGCCAAAAAGTGATAAGTATAAAAAGCTTCAGTACGCACTAAAGCGTTTCAATTCGTTAAAAGATATTGATTGGGCTCCCATTCCAATACCTGATAAGAAAATAGAAATTGGGAATCAATTTGCACCTCTTAATCTTGTCGCTGAAAGATTAACTGTTCTGGGTTTTTTAGATACCAACAAAGTAAAGCTTAAAGTCTTTACTGTTTATGATTCTTTACTTGCATATCCAGTCAAACAATTTCAAAAGGCAAATGGATTGAATGATGATGGAGTAATTGGTAAAAGCACAATAGAAAGGTTAAATATCTCTCCAAAAGAGTATATCAAAAAAATAAAAATTAACTTAGAAAGATTTAGATGGGTTGATTATTCGGATACTGCCAAATATGTTTTAGTTAACATTCCTGATTTTAAACTTTATGTTATGGAAAATAGAAATGAAAAGTTTAATATTAATATTTGTACAGGCAGAAAAGGTGAATGGGAAACGCCTAATCTTTATGGCCAAATTTCATACTTCGTTCTCAATCCAACCTGGTCTGTACCAAAAAGTATAATACAAGAAGAAATTGTAAGCGGACTTCGCCGAGATTCAAGTTATTTGAAGAAAAGAAATTTCAAAGTTTATAAAGCCGGTAATCGTGTTAGTCTTGATGGATTAAGTGCGAATGATTTATCATCATCTAATCGCTACAGTATTGTTCAAGATCCCGGTGCTGGGAATGCTTTGGGTAAAATAAAATTTATGTTTAAAAATCCTTTTGGTGTATATCTGCATGATACGCCAACGAGAGCTCCTTTTAAATATACAAATAGAGCCGTAAGTCATGGTTGTATGCGGGTTGAAAAACCGATGCAGCTTGCAGAATATCTACTTATGAATAATTCAAAGTGGAAACTTGATTATTTAAAAATTGAAATCGGGCAAAAGAGTAATGATCAAAATATTATTGCTGAATATAATCAGAGGAGAAATGAATTAAGAAAAAATTCCAGTTATGGTGTAACCACTGAAGTTAAACTTGATAACTCAATCCCCGTTTTTGTTGATTATTACACAATCTGGGTAGATAATAATGGGAAATTAAATTATAGAGAAGATGTTTATGGCAGAGATAAGATTTTGATTGAAAATTTATTGACCGATAATTAAGTCGAAATGTAAAAATGCTGAATCTTTCTGCTTGTGTGATAATCAACCTATCTTCTTTTTAAATGATTTCAATCAGTCATTTGCATAATTAAGATAGGTTTCCCTTAAGTTCAATATATCTTTCTAAAATATTTAAAATGTATTTAATTTTAATAATCCATAAAAAATAATTAAATGAAAAATTTAATTTTTGTTTTAATACTCATTTTTAATTTATCACTCTTTGCACAAAATGAATTAAATAAGATTGGAAAAAGTGATACTCTAAAATTTCAGACTGAACAGGTAACCGTTACTGCAACTCGCTACCCTGAAAATATTATTGAAATTCCTTATGCTGTTTCAATTCTGGGAAAAGATCAACTTCAAAAATTAAAAGGATACGGACTTGATGAAGCACTCTCAACAATTCCTGGAGTTTTAGCCCAATCAAGAGCCGGTAATCAGGATGTTAGAATTGTTATACGTGGATTTGGTGCAAGAGGTTCTGGTGATAGATCAAATTCAGGTACATCACGAGGAATCAGAATCATGTTAGATGGAATTCCAGAAACTGAACCAGATGGAAGAACTTCTTTTGATAATATTGATTTAAGCCTTGCAGATAATTTAGAAGTTATACGATCAAATTCATCTGCGCTTTGGGGAAATGCAAGCGGAGGAATTATTAATATTTCTTCAATTCCATCTTTTGATAATCGGTTTATCAAACTTGAAGGAATGATTGGAAGTTTTGGTTTACAAAAATATACCCTTCAAACAGGTGCCGTGTTAGGTGTCGGAAGACTATTAGTCTCTTTTTCTAATACAAATTTTGATGGATGGCGCGATCATTCTTCGTCCAAGAGAACAATCGTTAATATCGGATTATTATCAAACTTGAGTGACAAAACAAAGCTTGGTATTTATTTAGTTGGTACAAGTAATTTATTTCATATTCCTGGTCCACTTACCAAAGAACAGTTTGATGTTAATCCAAAACAATCAAATCCAACTTATCTTCAACGTGATGAACGAAGATTTAATAGACTTGGTAGAATAGGAGTTACTCTTGATCATGCTATAAATGATATTCACGAGTTTTCAGGAATGTTATTCGTAAATCCAAAATTTCTGCAAAGATCGGAACGCGGAACTTTTAGGGATTTTACAAGATATCATACTGGTGGAAATATTATTTATAGAAACAATTCAAATTGGGGAAGTGAAATAACAAATAAATTAACACTTGGAATTGATGAAGCTTATCAGGATGGAGCAATTCTTTTCTACACTCTTTCTGCAACTAATGGAAGAGGCAATGAATTAAGGGATAATAAGCGAGAAGGTGCCAATACTTTAGGTGCTTTCGCTCAAACAGAAATTAAAATTGGAGAAAAATTAAGTATTCTTGCTGGCGGAAGATATGACAACGTTACTTATTATAGTGAAAGTTTTATTGACCCTGCTCTAGGATTGCAGCAAAAGTCTTTTGAAAGAATTATTCCTAAAGCCGGGATCACTTACATGTTTTCGCCAACTCACAGCGCGTACGCAAACCTAGGCGGCGGTGTCGAAGTTCCTGCAGGCAATGAAACTGACCCGGCAAGTACATTTGGTCAGGATACTCTTTACCTGATCAACCCTCTGTTAGAACCCATAACTTCTACAACGGTTGAAGTCGGCACTAAACATCTTATCCATAATAGCAACAACTTATTTATAAAATCACTCTCATATGATGTCGCCTTATACTATATCATTGTAAACAATGATATAATTCCTTACAGAGGCGGGAGATTCTATTTTACAGCAGGCAAAACTGATCGAATGGGTATTGAGTTAGGATTAAATCTTCAGATGGATTACGGATTAACATTTCAAACCTCTCTTACTTATTCACAGAATAAATACAAAGAATATTTAGTGGATTCAGTGCACTATGGCAATGCAGGACATTATGCTGATTATAAGAACAATAAAGTAGCTGGAATTCCGGATGTATTTTATTCTGCTGGAATTAATTTTGCACCAGATTTTTTTTATGGATTTTACTTAGGATTAAATCTAAATGGAGTGGGAAAATATTTCGTAGATGATGCAAACACCACTCAAGTTCCAGCATACAATATCCTAAATGCAACTATTGGTATTAAAAACGCCATCAAGTTAACGAATGATTTTTCATTAATAGGTTTTATCAGCTTTAATAATATTACAGATGCAAAATATGCAGCATCAGCATTCACAAATCCTGATTTAGTTAGCGGAAGAATGGTTTATCTTGAACCAGGATTACCCAGGAATATTGTTGTTTCAATTTCGATAAAGTTTGATTAATAAAAATGCAAGAATTATTGAATAATATTTAATGTGTTATGTAACAAAATCTTTCTTATTTTTATAAGTAAATAAAATTAAAATTTAAGGAGTTCTAATGCGTGTGCTAATATCAAAGTTATTATTCGTTTCAATAATTATTCTTATAACAGCTTGTGGTGAGAAAGAAAAACCTAAAGTTGAGAATACAAATATGCCTATGGATGTTACTACTTCTGCTGCATCACACACAGTGGTAGTTGAAGAAAAAATGGATGCCAGCAATTATACTTATTTAAAAGTTTCAGAAAATAATAATTCATATTGGATTGCTGTACCAAAGATGGATGTTAAACTTGGTGAAACAATTTCTTATTCCAAAGCGATGGAAATGAAAAATTTTAAGAGTGAAACTTTAAACCGAACATTTGAATCAGTTTTGTTTGTTGATGATGCTCGTAAAGGCAGCATCGAACAGAATACTGCTTCCCCGCATTCTAATGTTGCTTCAGGAAAAGATCCCTCAATAAAAGTTGAACCACTAAAAGATGGGTATTCAATTGAATCTATTTATAACAAAAAATCATCACTGGTTAATAAGGTTGTAAAAGTTAAGGGTGTCGTAGTTAAAATTAATGAAAACATTATGGGTGTCAACTGGATTCATATTCAAGATGGTACGGGCAAAGAAGGTAATCACGATTTGCTTATAACTACGAATGATCCTTCGGCTAAAGTAGGGCAAACAATTATTGCAGAAGGAAAAGTTGTTTCTGATAAAGATTTTGGTGCAGGATATTTTTATCCTGTTTTATTAGAAAATTCTAAAATCTTTATTAAATAAATTTAAGACGTTGCCAAAATAGTAATTTTCACTTTAAGACTATTCCCACGAATCTGCCTGCAGCAGGCAGGAGTGGGAATCTTTTTTTGTTTATATCTTTTAGTTACAGAATGGTTTTTTGTTTTCACTGGAAGGATAATAATACTCGAACATTTAATCTTATTACTCTTTTATTCAATCATCAATCATTTCTTGAAATCCCAGATCTAATCTATCACACTTACTCAATAATCTTCTCAAGCTTTTTAAGTTTAAGTTGCAATTTCCGCAGATTTATTTTTTTGCGAGGTCCATATTTATTTTTTGCACATTTTGTAAAAAACTTATGGCTGCTAATAAATTTAAGTGAATTCTTCACCCATTCAATATCTGTAAATTTTATTACTCCCCTTTTTTCAAATTCTAATCTAAGAACTTCTCCTTTTTCTTCTAAATCGGATAGACCCAAATGATGAAGATCAGCATCGCAAATTATTTCTTCCATTTTATTTTTTGGATTTTGAGGAACTTTTGTTGAAATAATACAGCCAATTACTTTTTCTATTTTTTCAATAGGATATACTTCTTTTGTTAAAAAATTTCTCGCATAAATTGAACTTTGATCCTCATGCCCATTACAACACATAAAATGCCCGGTGTCATGAAACCAGGCAGCTATTTTAATAATTTCAATTTGTTCAGCAGTCATCTTTTCAGCTAAAGCAATTTCAGTAGAAACATCAACTACTTCCAAGGTATGCGTAATGTTGTGATATTTATTTCCCTGTAATGCCTTTTGCTTATACAAGTTCTTAACATGTTTTTCTACTTTTTTCAGAATAGTTTCAGATTTCATTTTCTTTATATGATTATGATCGATTTAAGAAGCAATAATTATTACTCTCAGCTTAAAATCTTCAAATTTAATTTTTATATTTAGTTATTGTTATGTTTAATAGTAATATTTTTTACGATTGATAACTTAAATCATTTGCATAGAAACAGAATTGATTATTGTCACAGATGTGATATCGATTCGGGAATTAATTAGATAATGAAAATTTTATATTTAGTTCGCCACTCAAAATCTAGTTGGAAAGATTTATCATTAAATGATTTTGACCGCCCATTGAATAAAAGAGGTAAGAAAGATGCCCTTGCTATGGGAGATTATTTGACAAAGATGAAAGTGGATATTGATTTAATTATATCAAGTCCTGCAAAAAGGGCATTAGAAACATCACGTATTTTAACCAAGAAATTTTCTTTCAACAAAAAAATACAATTAGAACAAACGCTGTACGAGGGAAACTTAAAAAATATCCTTTCAATGATAATGAATATTGATGAGCAATTTCAGAATGTAATGTTGATTGGACATAACCCGGTACTAACAGTTCTTGCTAATTATTTGTTGAATGAAAATATTGATAATATTCCTACGTCTGGAATAGTGGCAATAAAATTTTCATCCGACTGGAGAACCATATCCGAAAATTGTGGTACACTTCTATTTTAGGATTACCCAAAAAAATTAAAGATTGATCTTTAAATAAAAAAAATGGGTGAATAATAAATTCACCCAATAAAAAAAGTTTATATACTTTTTCTATTTTACTTTTTTGTTTGCTCAGCTTCAACCACTGCAATTGCAGTCATATTGATTATATCATCAACGGTTGCACCTATTTGTAAAATGTGAACTGGTTTTTTCATTCCCATTAATATTGGGCCAATAACAGTAGCTTGACCAATTCTAGCTAATAATTTATAAGCAATATTAGCAGAATTTAGATCAGGAAAAACTAAAACATTGGCTCCGCCTTTAATCTTGGTAAATGGGAAAATTTTATCAAGAATTTCAGGTACAACTGCAGTATCAGCTTGCATTTCACCATCAATAATTAAATCTGGTTTTTTAGATTTAACAATACTAACTGCTTCTTTTACTTTTAATGATTCAGGATATGGCGCACTGCCAAAGTTACTAAACGAAAGCATTGCAATTTTGGGAACAACATCAAAAGTTTTTACAGTTTCAGCAGCAGAGATTGCAATCTCGGCAAGCTGTTGCGCATTTGGATTAACGTTAACAGTACAATCAGCGAAGAAAAAAGTATCTTTTTTTGTAACCACGATGTACATGCCTGAAACAATCTCAAATCCTTCTTTTACTCCAATACATTGTAATGCCGGTCTAATTGTATTAGGATAGCTCGTTGTATATCCACTTATTAGAGCATCTGCATCACCAACTTCAACCATCATAGAGCCGTAGTAGTTTGGTTCGTGCAAAAGATTCTTTGAGTCCCAAAGAGACGCTCCTCTGCGCTGTCGTTTCTTAAAAAATAGCTGCGCATATTCGTCACACTTAAAACTATTTTCAGAATCAACTATTTGAAATTCTTTAACATCAAAACCAATTCTTTCAATTTCTTGTTTGATGATTTTTTCATTTCCTAAAAGGATTGGATAAGCAAGTCCATCACTATAAACAGCATGAGCAGCACGAATGATATTTTCTGATTCGCCCTCAGGATAAACAACTTTTTTTGGTTTCTTTTGAGCCTTGTGAATCATTACTCTAAGAATTTCTTTAGATAAACCTAATCGTTCCTTTAGTTTTTCTTCATACGCAACCCAATCCATTTCCTTAATTTTAGCAACTCCGGTTTGGATAGCGGCTTTAGCAACAGCAGGGGCAACATACCAAAGTACTCTTGGATCAAATGGTTTTGGTATTATATAAAATTGACCGAATTCGAAATCCTCACCACCGTAGGCTTTCATCACCATTTCAGGAACTTTTTCTTTGGCTAATTTTGCTAAAGCTAAAGTTGCAGCCATTTTCATTTCATCATTTATTTGAGTTGCTCTAACATCAAGAGCACCGCGGAAAATAAATGGAAATCCCAAAACATTATTTACCTGATTTGGATAATCACTTCTTCCAGTAGCCATTATTAAATCTTTTCTAGCCGAAGTTGCATCTTCATAAGAAATTTCCGGATCAGGATTAGCCATTGCAAAGATTATTGGATTTGGAGCCATTGTTTTCACCCACTCTTTCTTAACAACTCCACCTACAGAAAGTCCAACAAAGACATCAGCATCTTTAAATGCAGCTTCAAGTGACGGAAATCCTTTATCGTGTGCAAATTCATCTTTGTATTTGTTAAGATCTTTTCTATCTGTTGTTATACATCCTTTCGAATCGAACATGTAGATGTTTTCTTTTTTTGCACCAGCACGTAAATAATGTTTACAGCAAGAAATTGCTGCGGCGCCCGCACCGTTTACAATTATCCGAACATCACTTAATTTTTTTCCAGCTACTTCAACAGCATTTAATAATGCAGCACAAGAAATAATTGCAGTACCGTGTTGATCATCATGAAATACAGGAATCTTCATTGTTGCTTTTAATGTCTCTTCAATTTCAAAACACTCAGGCGCTTTGATATCCTCAAGATTAATTCCGCCAAAAGTTGGTTCAAGCATCTGAGCGAGTCTAATTATCTCTTTTGGATCGTGTGAATTAACTTCAATATCAAATACATCTATATCGGAAAATCTTTTAAATAGAACTCCTTTACCTTCCATAACGGGTTTACCAGCCTCTGGACCAATGTCCCCTAATCCGAGAACTGCTGTTCCATTTGATAGAACAGCAACTAAATTTCCTTTTGCTGTGTATTTATAAACATCTTCCACGTTATTATGTATTTCGCGGCATGGTTCTGCAACACCGGGCGTGTATGCCATTGAGAGGTCTCTTGCAGTTAAGCAAGGTTTTGTAGCGACAACTTCAATCTTACCTTTACGTTCGCTGCTGTGATAGAATAGTGAATCTTCTTTAGTTATTCTCATTTTTTACTCCAATATCATTTATTGAATATATCTTTTTTAAGTTGTTATTTATTTGTGGATTTAGAATTATTTCAAGGCTATCTGAATTAGGGTTGTATAGATTTAATAAGTTAAACTTTTGCAGTAAAAGATTAGTTGGAAGAATTGTTCCCCTTATGTGAATGAAGTATGACAAAATTTTCTCATTAAAAAATTGAGATATAAACCGATGGATGCAATAAATAAATAAACACAACCATTTACTACTTCAAAATTAAGGAAAATTAAATTATTGTACCAAGAAAAAATGATAATCTTAATTATTTATTCTTCTTTTATTTATCAACTGAATCTTTAATCTGCATTTTTTCGGAATCTTATAAAATTGACTCACCAAAACAAAAAAGCGGCTCCGAAAATTCAGGAACCGCTTTGTTTTGGAGAGAGGTTTAAATAAAAATTATCTATTACGAGTTTTAGTATTGTTGTCTTCTGTTTTTTTGCTATCTCGATTTTCATTCCTTACATTATTATTGTTTCTTTTTACTTCAGTATTTCTTTGAACATTTGTATTACTGTTCTGATTTTTTACTTCGTATCTTTTATTTTGCTGTATCTGCTCATTTTTTCTATCATTATTCTGTCTGAAAACTTCAGTATTAGATTTTTTCTGTTCACGATTTTGATAAATCACTTCATTTCTTTTATTCATTTCTTCATTAGCTTTCCTTTGTAGTTCCACCTGTTCATTTTTTTTGATCTGTTCGTTTCTTTTTATTTCTTCGTTTCTTTTGATTTGATCATTATTTCTTTTTTCAAGTTCAGTGTTTCGCTTTTGAATGTCGCTTCTTTCCTGGGTTTTTCTTTCATCATTTGTTCTTTCACGCATTACATCTTTCTGATTATCTTTTAGAACATTATCATTATTATTTCGTTTATTAATGTTTTGATTGTCATCTCTTCCATTTTTCTGAACATCAATGTTTCCGTTTCTTTTTAAGTCATCATTATTATTCTTTGTTCGATCAAGATTCCTGTCTCTTCCTAAGTCAACTCTGGTAAAATCTAAAGTCGATTTTCTTTCACTTCTTTCAATTTTTACATCTCGTAAGTTGTCTCTAGAAATATCTTCTCTTTTGGCGATATAAGTTCTTATTTCCTTATCACGATTATTTCCACTTCTATTTCTGGTCAATTCTCTGGGATCATCAACTGTTACGATATTTCTTTTTTCAATATTTCTACCGCTTCTTTCACGTATCCTATCAAATTCAACTCCATCGTTTCTAACTCTTCCATCAGAATAAGAATAATTTGTTCTGTATTTAGATCTACCATATATCTCATTCTTGTATTTAGGAGCAACGTAGTAGTTGTAAACATTATTATGACAAAAATGGTTGTAGTCTACAAAATTCCAATATGTGTAAGGAACGTAATAATCATAATTATTATATATCCCAATAGAGATTGAGAAATTTGAGTAAGGAGATAAAGGAGCCCAACCGACATAATCATCATCATATCTCCATTCAACCCAGGAAGGTGCCCATTCATC
Source organism: Ignavibacteriales bacterium (assembly GCA_037444745.1). Taxonomy (GTDB): domain Bacteria; phylum Bacteroidota; class Ignavibacteria; order Ignavibacteriales; family Ignavibacteriaceae; genus IGN3. The sequence continues at coordinate 52,792 of JBBILT010000006.1, read as the reverse complement.
ATCAGGAATCCAAATCCAGCCATAGTAGTCATCATTATACCATCTTCCGTAGTGATAAACTATTGCGCCAAAAGGTTCATATGAATCCCAATACCAACCGTAATTAGTATAGACCCATTGCCCTTGATAATAAGGTGACCAGTTTCGTCTCATTATAGTTGGGCGCCAAACAGGCGATCCGAAACCAATATCAATCCAGGTTCCGTAAGGTGAGAGTGAAGTATAAAAATATCCTCCGACTCTTTTTACATAGTTTGTGTTTGCATCAGCACTTGCTGATAAACTAAAAACTATTATTACTGCTGCGATTATTAACTTTTTCATGACGTACTCCTTTGTGTCTTGCAAATATTGTCCAAGCTTTATGCCATCAAAAAGCATTTAATTTAGGCTTAGAATGGATTTATTTGACTTTAAATGTATAGTTAATTAAACAGGCGTGTATTTTGAAGTAATTCGAAATTATTAGCGCTTAATTTTTCGATCTTTCCAGATAAGATTGCCAAACATTCCCATAAATCCCGAGACCAAAATATATGGAACTTGAAAAATTTCTGTGATTAAAAATGATTTTAAGATTTCAGGATCAAACAAAAGACTAATACCTTTTTTAAGTACAAGATATTCTGATAATATTTTTAGTAGGACTGAAATTATAAATGTTAAAAAGTATTTTGTGGATAAAAATATTCCAAGAATTGGTTGGATAATTAATGACAGATAAAATAAAAATATTAGTACCAGTTTGATTAGAATAAGATTATCACCATAAAACAATCCCTTACTTGCCCATCGTTTTCGCTGCTGATAAAAATCTTTTATAGATAGATTTGCTTCAGTCGAAACTATTGCATTTTTATCCAATGCAAATTTTATTTGATAATCAGAATCACGATTAAATTTTTGCATCAACAATTCATCATCACCGGAAGAAAGATTCATTTGATAAGTGAATCCTCCAACTTCTTCAAAAGCTTTTTTGCGATAAGCTATATTAGCAGCATTACAGATTATTGGATTTCCAGATCCAATCAATCCTGCACCGGTTATTACTAATCCTGCAAATTCCAATCTTTGTATTTTATTAAATAGATTTTCCTTAGAAATAAATTCAACTGGACCAGAAACAAATCCGGTTTTTTTGTCCATAAATTTTAAAAGATTTTTCAACCAATCTTTTGGATGGATACAATCAGCATCAGTTGTTACGATAATCTCCCCTCTCGATTTTTCTATCCCAAATCTTATTGCTCTTTTTTTATGGGCGTTTAAAGAATAATCATTTGGAACTGAAAAGATAAAAATGTTTTCTTGCTTTGGTAGATTTTCTAATAGTTGCAAAGAATTATCATCAGAAGAATCATTAACAAATATTATTTCAAATTTTTCGGCTGGGTAGTTTTGGCTAGCAAGACTTTTATATGTTTTTAAAATATTCTTTTCTTCATTCCTAAACGGAACTATTATAGAAACAAATTCATCTGGAATTTTCTCACTTACATTATTTGTAAGCTTTGATAATCCAAAATAGATTTTAAATAAAAATATTATATAATGGATTAAAAGAATTAGAAAGATTAGGATTAGAATATTTTCAATCATCATTCTTTTTTAACAGAAGAGTTAATCCAATAAGAGATGGAAATAGCACGTTGATAAAAAATAGAAAGATGGAAGCATTAAACCCTATTGAGGCTGATTCGCCAAGCTGAGTAATAAAAAACACAGATGCACCTTCTCGAATTCCAAGCTCACCCAATGAAAGAGGAGGGATAATTGTTTTGGCAAACATCATAAGATTACCCGCCCACAAATAATCCCAATAATGTTTATGATTTGAAAATGCTGCAACCAACAAGGCATATTGGATTAGAAAACATGAATAAAATAAAATCGAAACTACAAACATTTTCGTTGCGTACTTTTTATCAAGCTTGCGGAATACTTTTATCTTTTCAAGCAGCCAATTGAGTTTAATTGAGTTTTTGAGCATTGCAAATAATATGCTATCCCAAAACCTATCATTAAATATCATCCAAAAGAATAAATAGAATAGTGCAAAAACAAGCATTAGTAAACCAACAGTTAAATAAAATGTTACGCGATAATGATAATGAATAAAAAGTACGCTCGATATCGAACCTAAAAATACGACTATCAATAAAAGAAAAAGCTTATCCAAGAGCGTTGCAAGTGTAACTCGAAATATGGAATGATTCTTAAATACTAACGCTCGTCCAAAATATTCACCAATTCTTGCGGGAGTGAAAACACCTGCTGAAAATCCATAGAACAATGACAGCCATATTTTTGAATTATGATTTTCCTGAAGAACAACACTTGCAGTAATTTTCCATTTGTAGAATTGCAAATAGATATTAAGAAAACTTAGAAGCAAAGCTGCAGCGATTAAATAAATATTAGCCTGTTTAATTGCTGTTAATATTTCCTGAAAGTTAACAGCATAGATTAAATACAACAACAAGCCTAAAGCAATAATAATTTTTGCGGAAATCAGAATGTCAGTTTTATATTTGCTTATAAAACTGTTTTGCTGTAAAATATTTTTTACTTCTTCAGTCATCAATTTTATTGTTCAATTTCCAAAATATTAATTTTTAATCCTTCAGTACAATTTGTGCACATACTTGTTTGTTTTCTATCTGCAAGCACTGCAATTCTAAATTTTTGATACGCATCTGATATCCAAATATCGGAAAATCTGTTGCCATTTAAAATTTCCAATGTATGTTCTGCATCCTTATCAAAGCAGCATGGAACAACTTTTCCATCCCAGGTAATTACAGATGTTCTCCACAATGCGAAGCAATGATTCTTTAATTTATTTTTAATTGAAAACTGACCATCCTTAACTAAATATCTTCTAAACTTTGGATTGCTGGGAAGAAACTTAACTGCATTTTCATAAGAAGAAATTTGCATAGTTTTAAAGACAAGTTTATCAACTCCAACTTCATCACAATATTTTCTCACTTCATTAAGCTGATTCTCATTTTGTTTCATCACAATAAATTGAAACTCCACATAAGGTTTTTTTTGATTTAATTCTTTCTTACGTTTTATTAATAATCTTAATCCTTCATCTGCCTGTTTAAATGTTCCGCCAACACGATACTTTTGATAACTTTCCTCATCAAGCCCATCAACAGAATATATTAATTTATCAGGTGCATTTTCTAAAACCTGATCCACATTCTTTTCATTAATAAAATGTCCGTTTGTACTAATTGATATATAAACATAATTCTCCTGCGCATACTTTATCATCTCAGGCAAATGTTTATTTATATATGGCTCCCCTTGAAAAAATAATTGCACATAAAATCCTGTGTCTTTAATCTGATCAATCCATTTTTTAAAGTCATCAAAGTTTAGTAATCCAAGCGGACGAGTTAATACACCAAGACCAGATGGACATTCTGGACATTTTAAGTTGCAGTGATTTGTCGGTTCGATAGAAAAAGAGATTGGCATTCCCCATACGATAGGTTTTCTCATAATTCTGGAAATTGAGAATGATACGACAATCTTAATCACATTTATTGAGCGCTTGATTGTAAAATATTTTAGAAGATTTATTTCCAATTGTCTTTTAATTTTAGTTGTGAAGATAAACAACTCAGCATAATAGTAAAAGATTAGCTTTAAGCATTTCTAAAAAATGATTTAACTTTTACCTGCAAAGGAGTAATAAAATATTGGAGTTTAGAGTTTGTACTTTTTAAATTGATTCTATTCCATATCTCCCAAACTCCATTATTCCCGTGCGAATAAAATACAAATCATTAATAAGCCGATATTATTTCGTTCAAATGATAAAGACAAAATATTGTGATGCACAATGCTTTTTCTTACTTTTGTCTATCCCTTTTCAACATTTGAGGTTAGAATGTTTATAAATTTTAGCGATATTCCTAAAAATCAAAATTTATTCCTCGATTATTTATACGAATTCGAGAAGGTGCGGGAATTCTATAAATACAACTTCCGCGATAAGGATAACTTTACTGCTTTATTTAAAAATATTTCCGAATCTAGATGTGATAAAAAATTTAATTTACCCGCTATCATTAAAAATCAATATGCTTCTCAAACAAATGCAACGAGTAAAACACTAAGAAATATTGAATTACTTGATAAAGTAAAAACTATTGCAGTCATTACTGGTCAACAGCTTGGAATTTTTGGCGGACCGCTTTATACCATCTATAAAATAATAACCGCATTAAGATTAGCAAATCAATTAAATGAGCGCTATGATGAATTTAAGTTTGTTCCAGTATTTTGGTTAGAAGGTGATGATCATGATTTTAATGAAGTGCGATCAATAAATTTATTTGATAATGAAAATCAGGTTATAAATCTTGGTTACAAAGAAGAAATAAATGATGATGATGCAAAACAAAGTATTGGTAAAATAAACTTCGATGATTCATTAAATGAATTTTTAAACAAGTTTGAAAACAGTTTGCGAGACACCGATTTTAAAAATGAATTAATTGTAAAGCTTAAAGAATGTTATCAAGTTGGAAAATCATTCAAACAAAGTTTTAAAGAATTACTTTATTGGCTTTTTGATGAATATGGATTAGTGATTTTTGATCCGCAAGATCCGCAGATAAAATCATTATTGAGACCGATTTTCAAAAAAGAAGTGAATGATTTTGCACTTCATACTCAAAAATTGATTCAGGTAAGTGCAAGATTAGAAGAGATGTATCATGCTCAAGTAAAAGTAAAACCTGTTAATCTTTTTTATCATACCGATGACGGCAGATATTCCGTAGAGCCGGTTGATGAAGTCTTTAAATTAAGAAGAAAACGAAAACAATTTACAAAAGATGAAATTCTTTTAGAGATTGAAAACTCTCCGGAAAGATTTAGCCCAAATGTATTACTTAGACCAATCTGCCAGGATTTTTTATTCCCAACGGGCTTTTACATCGGTGGACCGAGTGAGATTGCCTACTTCGCGCAAGTTACACCACTTTATGATTTTTATAATATCGTTACTCCAATAATTTTCCCAAGATCATCTGCTACCATACTCGAAAAAAATGTTTCTACAGGATTAGACAAATACGATCTTTCAATGAACGATATTTTTCTTGGACTTGATGAACTTAAAGAAAAGGTTATTGCCGGTTTATCCCAGAATAACATAGAAAATACTTTTGTAGAAGCCTCAAAAGAAATTGAATTAACTTTTGATAAAATTAAAGAAAATCTTTTTGCTATCGATAAAACTTTAGTTGATTCCAGTGGGAAATATAAGGATAGAATCCTTTCTTCAATAACAGAGTTAAAAACGAAGGCGATAAAAGCACAAGAAACAAAGCACGAAACAACTATTAGACAATTAACTCGACTTTCAAACTTACTTTATCCTTTAGGAAATCTTCAGGAAAGAGAAATTAACTTTACTTACTTCTACAATAAGTATGGAAAAAATTTTATAAGGAAAGTTTATGATGACATTTCAATAAGTGAATTTGAACATCAAGTGATTACATTATAGTCATTTATGTCTTTGCGTACTTTTCGTTTCTAAACTTTGCACTCCCTGCCTACCGCAGGCAGGTTTGCGTGAAATTTTTCTCGCAAAGTCCGCTAAGGATTATCGCTAAGATGGCAAAGTAAAAAATAAATCTCAGGAAACGATTGATCTTAATTGTTCTTCAAATTGTGGATTTGAAATATTAACACATTCAAATCCATTCACCTCTCCCCCGTTTTCTAAACGCATACTTAGTACTGCGAATGCCATTGCAATTCTGTGATCACCAAAACTTTCAAAAATTGGATTAGTTTTTTTTACAGATCCGCTAACACTGAATCCATCTTCAGTTTCTTCTACATTCAATCCAAGAAGTTTTAAGTTGGAACAAATAGAACTAATTCTATCCGATTCTTTTACTCGCAGCTCTTTCGCATCCTCGATAATAAAATTACCTTCAGCAAAAATTCCAGCAATTGCCAGAATCGGTATTTCATCAATTATGTTTGGAATAATTTCAGGATCAATCTTAATATTTTTTAGTTGGGATGTCTTAACAATCACATCGCCATATTCTTCATTGCTTGAAGTTTTTATATCCTCAAAAGAAATATCTGCTCCCATTTGTTTTAGAACTTCAATAAATCCAGTTCTTGTTGGATTAAGCGACACATTTTTAATTATCAATTCCGAATTTGGTGTTAATAATGTTAGAACAATGTGAAATGCAGAAGTTGAAATATCTCCAGGAACATAATAATCATTGGATTTAGGATAAAACTTTTTGGATGAAGAAGAAATTATTTTTTTGTTTTCAATCTTGATTGGTAAACTCAACATTTTCTCGGTATGATTTCTGGTCTGTCCACTTTCAATCACAGTTATCTCATCATCACAATGCAAACCAGCAATTAATATACTGCTTTTAACTTGAGCACTTGCAACCGGCATCTTATATTTAATGGGAATGATATAAGGACCTGGAACAATTGTCAGCGGAAGTGTTAGATTTTCGTTTGATTTAAACTCAACACACATTTTTTTTAGCGGTTCAATTACTCTTTTCATCGGACGGTTGGATAATGATTCATCTCCGATCAAAGTTGAATTAAATTTTTGTGCTGCTAACAATCCGCAAATCAATCTAGCAGATGTTCCGGAATTTCCACAATCTAATTCTGTAGTTGATTTCTTAAATCCCTTAAACCCGCATCCAGCGATGATTATTTGCTTATCCTCGCCAACAATTTTTGCACCCAACTGCTGCACAATCTTCATAGTCGATCTTACATCCTCGCCAAGAGAAATATTCTTGATTGAAGATTTACCGACAGACATTGCAGAGAATATCACTGCACGATGCGATATTGATTTATCACCTGTTAGGCTTAATTCACCACTAACTTTATTTATTTTTTCAAATCTTTTTTTCAACTATTTCTCACACCATTTATCAATCATTTGCTCGAGAATTTTTTCATCTAGTTCGCTTTTGTTATACATTCCTTTTTCCCAACGCTGACGCATTGCATCATATAGAATAACTGCAGTTGCAACAGAAACGTTAAGGCTTTGTACCATTCCAAATTGAGGAATTAAAAAAACTTCATTCGCTAAAGCCGATGCTGTTTCAGAAACCCCGCGATGTTCATTTCCAACAACGATTGCTGCCTTTTGTGTCATATCAAGTTCATAAAGATTTTTTGATTTATCGGATAAAGAAGATGCAAATATTTTAAAACCGTTTTTTCGCAGTTCACCATAACATTCTTCAATCGAATTAAATTTTTCTTTATCCACCCATTTGAAAGCAGATGCCGAAGTTTTTTTTCCAATTCTTGGGAATGATTCTAAGTTATAAACTAAATTTACCTTAGGAATCCCAACCGCATCGCAAGTTCTGAATATAGCTGAAACATTATGCGGATCGTGGATATTCTCCATCACTACTGTTAATGATTGCTGGCGGGATTTTATGACTCTGGTAATTTTCTCGAGTCGTTTTTCAGTTTTAGTGCTTCTCACAAAATTTATTTATGGAAAATAAGTTTGTAAATAGTTTTGTTGTCTTCTTTGCGAGCTTTGTCTAGCTTTATTTCTTTTGCATCTAAATGCAAATAGAATGATGTTATCTCAAATATTTTTTCTAAAACAGTTTCTTCATCGTGCGCCCAGCTTTCGCATCCTTTTATTGATGGAACTTCAGCAGTATAGCCATCATTAGTTTTTGTAACAATTAAATCTATAACCATAAAATGTTTTTAAAATGTAGTGTCATTGCAAGCGAAACGAAGCAATCTACAATTTTACAGATTGCTTAATCCCAATGAGTTGGGATTCGCAATGACTAATTTATTTAATAACTGCTTTCAGATTTTTGTCCTGCTATAATTTTTACACCAGCACTTGCACCTAATCTAGTTGCACCAGCATTTATCATCGCAACAGCATCTTCATAAGAACGAATTCCACCAGAAGCCTTTACTTGTAATTTATCACCAACTGCAAATTTCATCAAAGCTACATCGTGAACCGTAGCACCGCTTTTTGAAAATCCTGTTGAGGTTTTTACAAAATTCATCCCTGCTTCTTTTGCTAATAAGCATGCCGCCACTTTTTCTTCATCAGTTAGCAAACAGGTTTCTAAAATTACTTTTGACACGCACAAATGTTTTTTAGATAAGTCCGCAATCGATTTGATATCATTAAAAATAAAATCATACTCTTTATCTTTTAATTTTCCAATGTTAATTACCATATCAAGTTCTTCTGCACCATTTTTAATTGCTTCTTCAGCTTCAAAAATTTTAGTCTGAGTTGTTGTTACTCCAAGTGGAAAACCAATAACACAACATACTTTTACATTTGAAGATTTAATTTTGTCAAAACAAGTTTCAACATTATTAGGATTTACACAGACAGATGCAAAATTATTCTGTATCGCTTCCTCACAAAGTTGATTAATTTCTGATAAAATAGCATCAGGTTTTAGCAAGGTATGATCAATCATTCCAGCTAACCCCTGTGATGATAATTTCAACTCAGATGATTTCTTAGTTTTTTCAAATTCAGAAAAGTCATTTAAAATTTTCTTCACATTTTCTTCAGTAACTAATTCTTTCCAACTCATTTATTCACCATATAATTTATAAGCTTTGTAAGTATTGCTTAGCAGCATTGCAATTGTCATTGGTCCAACTCCACCTGGAACGGGAGTTATAAATGAAGCTTTTATAGAAACATTTTCAAAATCAACATCACCAACAATTCTGTAGCCTTTTTGTTTTGTTGGATCATCAATTCGATTTATTCCTACATCAATAACAGCAGCGCCATCTTTAACCATATCAGCTTTTATCATTTCAGCTTTACCAATTGCTGCGATTAAAATATCAGCTTGCTTTGTATAGTATGAAATATCTTTTGCTGCAGAGTGAACAATCGTTACGATTGAATTTGCCCCTTCAACTTTTTGAAGCATAATGTTTGCAATTGGTTTACCTACAATGTTGCTTCTTCCTACAACTACAACATGTTTTCCTTTAGTTTCAATTTTATAACGAATCAATAATTCCTGAATTCCTGCCGGTGTGCATGAAGCAAAAGTATCTTTTCCAATTACAAGATTACCAACTGATATTGGATGAAATCCATCAACATCTTTTTGGGGCGAGATTGTTTCTATTACTTTATCTTCATTGATATGTTTTGGCAGTGGAAGTTGAACGAGTATTCCATGGTAATCTTTATTTTGATTATAAGATTGAATAAGTGTTAAAAGCTCTGCTTCCGAAATATCAGCACTTAACTTTTCTGTTTTTGTTCTCATTCCGATTTCTTCACAAGCCTTACCTTTGCTTGAAACATAAATCAGTGAAGCTGGATCATCACCAACAATTATTGCAACAAGTCCGGGAACATTCTTCCCTTCCAATTTAAGCTGAGATATTTTCTCTTTCAGTTCATAGCGAATATCTGCTGCAACTTTTTTACCATCGATTAAAATCATAGCTAACTCAATTATAAGTTATGTTATATTTTTTCTTTAAGTGATTTAATATTTTTTTATCGCTCTTAATCTCATTATAAAAAGGATTAGAATTTTGCCAGCCGGTTTTTTTAGTTTCTCTATAGTTTTCTAATCTTCTCAAAGTAATCTCACAGTAAACAGGATCATAATCAAAAGTAAAGCATTTTCTTCCAAGCAATTCACTTGCAATTAAAGTTGTACCTGAGTGAGAAAAGAAATCTGTATTCAAATCATTTTTATTTGATGATGCTTCAACAATTCTTTTAATAGCTTTTAAAGGCTTTTGTGCAAAGCATCCATTTACATTTTCTTCCATCCGATAAAAAACCTGCTGAACATCAATCCAAACATTGCCTGCGCGAATAAACTGAGACTTGCTTCGCTGTGTGTTATCTGTAACATCTCCGCCAACTTCTTTGTAATAACCTTTTAAAACTTTTGGAATATCAGTGTACTCTGATTTTATATTGAACTTTGGTTTTCCAAATGTGTAATAAAGAAGTTCCTGTCGAATAGCCATCCAATTATATTGTGTTCCGTAACCACGCTGATTTCTCATCGTAATAAAACTGCGGGAATTTAGTCCCGTCGATTTCATCATCTCAATAAATCCACCAAACGGTTCAAAATGATTTGATTGATCTGCACCGAGCCAAATGTAGAATGAAGAATTTTTATCCGAGATTTCCTGGTTTAAAGTAATCCATCCTTTGCACCATTTAATGAAATCATCATTTTGTTTTTCAGTGAATGCAATAAAGTTGTATGGCGGATCCTGAATCGAAAGTTTTACTTTACTTTTTCCAAAAATCTTTTTTACATCATCTTTTTTACTAACATCTAAACAAGCAATTTTATGCCTACCTTCTTTATCAGTCCAAACTGTCCCCTGATTGAATCTGCAATATGGCAGCAGCAATTTTCTTAGCTTATCATCTTTGTCAATTCTGGGCAGCGGATGATTCAGCATCTTTGTCCACGATTAGTTTATCAAATTCAGGAAAGAAAATTCTTTCAAGCTCTAATGTTTTTCCTGATTCAGTATCAATTTTAAAATACATTCCTGTTAAGTGAACATTGTCTTTTGCAGTTTCATACTTTTGCGGGGTTGCAAACAAAAACCGGTTTATAGCAGCAGTAGATTTCATACCAATAACAGAATCATAAGGTCCAGTCATTCCAACATCAGTTATATAACCTGTACCATTTGGTAAAATTCTTTCATCTGATGTTTGTATATGAGTATGAGTTCCAGCAATTGCGCTAATTTTTCCATCAAGATACTGTCCCATAGCCATTTTCTCGGCTGTTGCTTCTGCATGAAAATCCACAAACACAACTTTTGTTTCTTGTTTTATTCTCGTAAGAATCCAATCCATCGTTCTAAAGGGACATTCAATTGGAGTCATAAAAGTTCTGCCTTGCAAACTAATAACAGCAACTTTACCCTTTTTAGAATCTGCAATGTGATAACCGTTTCCGTGCGTGCCTTTGGGATAATTGATTGGACGAAGTGAACGCGGTTCTGATTTTAAATAATCTTGCGATTGAAATTTATCCCACGTATGATTTCCGCCAGTGATAACATTAACGCCAATCTCAAATAGTTTTGGTCCTTCTTTATCAGTGCAGCCTTTTCCATCCGAAAGATTTTCACCATTCACTATAACAAAATCAACTTTGTATTTTTGGATAAGCCCCGGAAGCCAGGTTTGTACAATATCCATTCCCGGTTGACCAATAATATCACCAACAAAAAGTAAATTTAATGAAGCCATACTTTCCTAAATCGTTTAAATAAATATATCTAAAATGATAGTAATTGAGAAATTAAGAATATGAATGGAACCCTTATAAAACAGGTATTATTTTTATGAATTATTTAAAGCGAACTAAATGGTTAGTTTAAATTTTAAAGAAAGTTATTTCGAAGGAGTCCTCGACTGAGAAATCTGGATTCAGCAATATGGACAGATTTCTCCCTTTGGTCGAAATGACATTATCAAATAGTGATTATAATTTATCTTAAAAAGATTTCCAATTTCTTCAACTTTGTGTAAGCAGATTTTTAATTTAGATTTAAATATGCGATATGAAAACACTTTAGATATTCCTTTAGAGAAAGCTTCATTCAGTGTTGTGGATGTTGAAACCACCGGACTTTCTGCTAATAAAAATAGAATCATTGAAATTGCTCTTGTTAAGATTGAAAATTTAAAGATAACTGATAAACTAAATTACCTTATCAACCCACAGACATATATTCCGCCGTTTATTACATCCTTGACCGGAATTGATAACGATGATGTTATCGGTGCCCCAATTTTTTCAGATATTGTTGATGAGGTTATTACATTTATTGATAACACAGTTTTAACTGCGCACAATTTCCCTTTTGATTCATCATTTCTAAATACTGAGTTTATACTATCCGGCCGTGAGTTTATTAATGAGTATTCCTGCTGTACTTTAAAGATTGCGAGAAAGATTTATCCAAACCTTCAAAGCAAATCGCTTACCTCTGTTGCTCATTCATTAAATTTAAGAAATACAAATGCTCACCGCGCTTTGGGTGATGCCGAAATAACGGCAAAAGTTCTTTTAAAGATGATTAAAGAAATTCAAACTAAAGATAAAATTAAAACTGTTGGTGAATTACTTTCTTATCAAAAAGGTTATCAGGAAACTCCGCTATTAAATGTTAAGAAAGAATTGCAGGAAGATTTTAGAGCATTACCTAATGCGCCAGGAATTTACTATTTCACAAATAGAAAAGATGAAATAATTTATGTGGGAAAGGCAAAGTCGATACGTGATAGAGTAAAGACTTATTTTACCGCTTCAACACCACGAAAAGCAAAAAATATTGTTAAGCAAGCCGCGCGATTAAAATATATTATTACAAACAGTGAATTGACAGCGCTGCTGACAGAGGCTGAAACAATAAAACTTTTAGAACCAAAGAATAACTACCAATTAAAAAAGTTTGGTAATAAATATTTTATTAGAATCACGCGCACACATCAAGCACCAAGAATAGAATTGATAAATCATTTTGACTTTGATGGTAACGATTATTTTGGATTATTTATCTCACGAAGAAAAGCAACTGAGATTCTTGAGTTTATAAATAAAGCTTTTGCAATAAGAGAATGTTCAGATAAGGATTTTAAAAAAGGTAAAACCTGTTTTTTGTATGATATTCATCGCTGCACTGGTCCTTGTATTGATGTTGATCTAAATAAAGAATTTTACAAAGATGAGTTAGAAAAAATTTATGAATTTCTGTACGGCAAAAATCAATTCGCGCTGGATAGACTTTTAAATAAGATGAAAGAATTTTCAGCCAAAGAAAAATATGAGCAAGCTGCTGAGATAAAAGAGTTAGTCGATTTTATTTTAGATCAAACGCATAAATCATCAATACTAGCCGAACCTGTAAATCGCGCAAACGTTCTGTTTGAAATTAATTCTAAATTTGAAAATGATTATGTGCTGATGCTCGAAGGTAAATTCTATATCAAAAAATATTTACACGATCACAAGAATACATTTGAGCAAGCACTTGATGATTACTACACAAGTACTATTAACAATGATTCAAACCCAACAGATGAAGATCTTGAAAAGATGAAGATTACTTTAAATTGGTTGGTTAAAAACAGAAACCAGGTCCGGGTTTTTTATTTAAAGGATTATTCATCAAAAGAAGAATTGTTTGTAAATATTTCGCAAAGTTCAGATAAAATTTATTCAACAGATGAAAAAGTCATTCAGGTTAAAGAAGACCCAACTTATGACTATGAATTTTAATTTTGTCTGATTGTAAATCGTCATTTCGAACGAAGAGAGAAATCTGCCCTTTAATATCATCCAGATTTCTCAGTCGAAGACTCCTTCGAAATGACTTTTGTTTTTTTATCTAATTTTATTTAATAGAACCTTAGAATCAATTAAATAGAGTAATTGTTTAAATATGAATTATCTGCTTACTCTTATGATTAAATCTTAATGTTAAAAGAATTGCAGAAACAGTGAGCCCGATTAACAATCCAATCCAAACACCATCAACTCCAAGTTTAAAATTAAATGCAAGCAAATAAGCAATTGGTAAACTAATAATCCAATAAGCAACAAATGTAATAATAGTTGGACCCTTTACATCAGTTAGTCCGCGCAGAACACCAATACCAACAGCTTGAGTACCATCTGATAATTGAAACAATGCCGCGATAATAATTAATCTTGATGCAATTGAAATCACCTTTTCATCGTTTATATAAATTGTTGGCAAAATATTGTTGAGTAAAATAAAAGTTAATCCTGCAAGCGACATAATGGATGCCCCGAGAATAATTCCTGTAAATCCAGCTTTGCGAACATTTGAAATATATTGTTCACCCATTGCATTACCAACACGAATGCTGGCAGCTTGTGAAATTCCGAGAACAGCCATAAATGAAATGGAAGCAAGATTTATAGCAATCTGATGTGCTGCCAGCTCATTTGCACCAATCCAGCCAATCATTATTACAGCAAATGAAAAAGCACCTACTTCAAAGAAATACTGGAAGCCGCTTGGCAAACCTAAGCGCAGAATTTTTTTTATTATCGGAAGATTGAATCCGCGGAAATGAAATTTAACATCAAACTGTTTGAACTTTTCATTTTTCATAACATAAATCATAATTGCAGCAGCCATAAATATTCTTGATGAAAACGTAGCCCAGGCAGCACCAGCTATTCCAAGTTTGGGGAATCCAAGTTCTCCAAATATCAAAACCCAATTTGCAAAAGCATTAATAATATTTGCAAGAATTGCAATTACCATTGCCGGTTTCATTATGGAAAAACCCTCAATAAATTGTTTATAAGTCTGATAAATCATTAGAGGGAAAGCGGATAATCCGACTATACTCATATATATAATTGTAGGTTTTATTACTTCCGGCGGCTGATGAAGCATATGAATAAAATTTACTCCAATCAGTATTGCGCCAATCATTATTAATGAAAGGGCTACATTAATGAGTAAGGATTGTCTGAAATAAATACCACATTCTGAGAATCGTTTTCCACCGACAAGAATTGCAACTAAAGGTGTTACCACTATTGAACTTCCGATCCCAATTATTAAAATTATAAATATCAGACTATTACCAAGTGAAGCAGCAGCAAGTGGAACAGGACCAAGCCGCCCAACCATAATGCTGTCAACAACTCCCATCATAATAATTCCAAGCTGACCAATTATTACTGGATATGCGAGCGAAAGAGTTTTAAATATTTCTTCTTTTATTCGTTGGTAATTATTAGCAGTCATTGTTCGTGAATATTTTGTTCAATGAAATGAAAGACTGAGGGCAAAAAAGTAGATCACCTTAGCGCATTTTTAGAAGTAAAGGAATAATTATTATCTGCGGTAATAGTTTCAATCTCTCTAATAGAAGATCTTTCTAAATTATTTTCAAAAGTTTGAGCAATTAATTTTACTTCACTTTCGTTTTTGGATCCCAATAATAAATTTGCAGTACTCAAAATTCCGATAAATAAAAAAGATGTAAGTATAACTGATATTAAAATTCTAATCATTTTGTTTAATGGAAATTGATAATAGTTTAACCCACTGCTAAGTTGAATAAATAAAACGATAAAATCAATATTTAATAAATTTTTTTTCTTAAATACTTCAATTAAAGTCAACAATAGTTAATTTATTATATCAATTTAACTTTATTTATCAATATGCATAAAATAAATAATAGCCCTTCACCCAAAATAGATCTTTTTCTTAAAACACTTAGAAATCAGAATGCCGGGTATATACCAATAGCTGAATTAGGTGTTCATCCTACAATAAAGGAAAAGTTCCTATCGAAAAAAATAGTTGAGCTTAAAGACGAAATTGAATTCTGGCTTCAAGCAGGTTACGACTATGTCAAACTTCAACCCAAAGCAGATTTTAATCCGATGAAAATTGGACTGGATAATAATGTTTCATATAATGATGATGGGTCCATCTTCCGGAAATGGGCTTCTGAAAATAATGGAGTAATTTCAAATTTCGATGATTTCGAGAAATATACATTTCCATCTATTTCTGATTTTGATTACACAAACTTTGAAAAACTAAAACCATTATTATCAGAGGGAATGGGCGTTGTTGGACAATATGGTGATATTTTTACAATGACCTGGGAGATGATGGGATTTGAATCTTTTTCTTTTGCACTTTTTGAAAATCTGGAATTGATAAAAGCACTTAATGATAAATTAGGAAATCTTGTTTTAGATATGTTCAAAAATTTTTGTGAGCTAGGAACTGTGGACGCGATTTGGTACAGCGATGATATTGCATACACCAATGGGTTGTTAGTGTCACCCGATGTTCTTGATCAATATTTTTTTCCATGGCTAAAAAAAATTGGTGACCTCGCTAAATCATACAATAAGCCGCTCATTTATCACAGCGATGGAATTTTGTATGATGTATTTGATAGAATAATTGAATGTGGTGTAAATGCAATCCATCCCTTAGAACCAAAAGCAATGAAAATTGAAGTAGTGAAACAGCTTTACGGAAATAAGCTTTGCTTGATCGGAAATGTTGATGTCGATTTGCTTTCGAGAGGTAGTAAAGATGAAGTTAGAAAAAATGTTTTAACAAATATTGAAAAAGTTGGAACAAGTGGTGGATATTGTGTTGGTTCCGGCAACTCCATTCCTGAGTATGTTAATTTTGAAAATTATATCGCTATGATTGAAACGGTTAAAGACTACAATCGAAGACTATAAATTTTGATCAAATAATTTTTTTAAAGATTTTTTTGTTGATTATGTTCTGATACGATTGTTTTAATAACTCTGATGTGTTCAGGAGTTGTTCCGCAGCAACCGCCAATAATATTTGCACCTGCATCAATAATTTTAGGAATAAAATCTTTAATAAATTCTGGAGTTTCAGAGTAAATTAAATTTCCATTTTCAATTTTAGGCATTCCAGCATTTGCCTGAACTAAAATTGGAATCTCGATAGATACTTCACGAATATTTTTAGTAATCGTTACCATCGCTTCGTACCCAACACTGCAATTTGCACCAATAATATCAGCGCCGCATAGAATTAATGATTCAGTCATTTGCTGAGGAGAAACTCCCATTAAGGATTTATAAGATCCATCATTAGCTTTATCAAAAGTAAACGTACAGAAAACTTCAAGTTCAGTATTTTCTTTTACAGCTTTAATCGCTTGCTCTGCTTCATCCAAATCATAAAATGTTTCAATGCAAACTGCATTTGCACCTCCCTTTTCAAAAGCAACAGCTTGTTTTCTAAATGATTCATATAACTCCTCCTGTGTAACATCACCCATCATTAAAAATTTACCAGTCGGACCAATAGAACCCATTACAAATTTTTCATTTCCAGCAGCTTGTCTGGAAATTTCGGCAGCAATTTGATTTATCTGATCAATTTTCTTTTCAAGATTATACTGACGCAACTTAAAACTGCTTGCACCAAAGCTGTTAGTTTCAATAATGTCTGAACCAGCATCTATATAGCTCTGTGCTATGCTAAGCACATCTTCGTGATTAGTTAAATTCCAGAGTTCGGGGCAATCACCTGTTTTCAATCCTTTCTTAAATAGAAAAGTTCCCCATGCTCCATCCGAAACTAACACTTTACCACTTTTAACGATTTCAGATATTTTTTGCATTTCTTTCCCGCTTGTAACAAAAATCTATATCACAGATTGAACATTCATAATTTTTTCGTACAACTTCTTTACCTATCCCAACAACAGCACTTATGGATTTAATTGGAACCATTAATGCACCTTCAGTTAATGTTATACCGCAAAAATTTTTGGGAAGTAATGAAAATATTTTATGTTGATCTTTTACATTCCATCCGCAGTACCCAGGGCTATAACGATTCGTGATTTTATAACCAAATTGATTTATGGAATCCTGTATTTTTAATTCAAGAAAATCTGCTGTCCTTTCCACCAGTTCTGAAGCTATTTTATCGGCTATATATCCATTCAGCATTTCATTATTAGACATAAATGATTTTGACAAATTTTCCAGGTCATCACCAATTGTAGCTACCATAAACGCTATTGTATCTGAATCTTTTAAATGAGAAGTAATAATTCTTTCACTATTAAAAATCCTGTTTTCAATTTCAAATTTTTCTTTATCTAATTTTACTTTACGAGATGGAAATATCTTGAATCCTCCTTTTAAATTAACCTTGTCTGGTAAGTTTTTAAAGATATCGTTAATCGATTCCAGAACAGGATCGGGAACATTCTCTTCATCATACCCAAGCAATTGAATTATTTCAATTTCATAGAATACAATATTAGTATAGTCGAATGTAAATTCTTCAATTACTGACTGATTTAAAACAGATGTCCCGTTCATTTTTTAATTATTTGTAAAATTTTTGTCAAGATACTCAAGCATTCCTTGTGGATCAGAAAAATATTTATCAGCATTTATTGAATCAGCAAAAGCTTGAGTTACGGGTGCGCCGCCGATAAATACAGCAACATCTTTAACTTCGTCTTTTAATTGCTTAGTAATTGATTCCATGTTTTGCATTGTTGTTGTAAGCAGAGCACTTAAACCTACAATTTTAGCAGACTTTTCTATTACAGCATTAACAAATTTTTCTGCATTTACATTTACACCTAAATCAAACACTTCCCAACCACCTCCTTCTAAAACCATCTTTACTAAATTTTTTCCAATATCATGCAAATCACCTGCAACTGTGCCAACAACAATTTTGCCTTTATGCTTTACTTCGCCAGATTGAAAATACGGTTTTAACAATGCTGTTGAGGCACTCATCGCTTTTGCAGCGATAAGAACTTCAGGTAAAAATATTTTACCATCCCTGAATTTTACACCGACCCTCTGCATTCCTAACATCATTCCATTATTTAAAACTTCACTAGCCGGAATTTTTAGAGCTAAGGCTTTTTCTGTAAGCTCAACTGCGCCGTCCATTCCTATCATATCAGTTGGATATTTAGAATCTCGATTAATTTTTCCACGCTCTACACAAACACTTAATTGATTCAGAAGTTCATTCATAATTTTTTAATGTAAAAATTATAATTTAATACTTAAAAATAGCCAATGATTCTGATATTGAAAATAAAATTGAATCATCGACAAAAGAATTATTTTGCTTGTAATTTGTGGCTAAGCTAACCAAATTATTATTAAACTTATTTTCAAATACCGATTGCTACTTTATAATAACTTAATTAAGTTTTCACGCAAATAATTATCTGAAATTTAGTAACCAATATCATTCATAATATTTGCAAACAAACATCGTCCTACCAAATGAATAAACCAAAAACAGAACTTGTTAGAGGATTAACTTTAACTGCTGCTGTTATGATTACTGCCGGTTCAATGATCGGATCGGGAATTTTTAGGAAACCCGCTACTATGGCTGGTCAACTGATGTCTCCCGAATTATTATTAATTGTCTGGCTGGTTGCAGGCTTAGTCACCTTCATCGGCGCATTGTGTAATGCTGAGGTGGCTGGTATAATTGATGCAACGGGAGGTCAGTATGTTTACTTCCAAAAAATGTATGGCAATTTTATTTCTTATTTGTATGGATGGTCTGTATTTGCTGTAATTCAAACAGGAAGCCAGGCAGCAATTGCTTATGTATTTGGAGAGTATCTGGGTTACTTTATTAAGTTTCCCGAATTGCCGCAAGCAATGCAAAACTTTTCATTTTACATTCCTGTAGTTGGAAATATTTTTCCGTTTGCTGAATTTGGTGCTAAAGCAGCTGCAATTCTTTGCATAATTTTTTTAACAGGAGTAAATTATCTCGGAGTTATTTTTGGTGGAGCAGTTCAATCTTTTATCACATTTATTAAAATTGCAACAATTATTTTCCTTTCTATTTTCCTTTTCACTGCAGGCACAGGAAGCTTTAATAACCTATCAACAGGATTTGCTATTCCTGAAGCCACTGCTACAAATTTAATTTCGTTACTCGGATTAGCACTAGCCGGTGCCTTTTGGGCTTATGATGGATGGAATAATATTACATTTGTGGCTGGGGAGGTTAAAAATCCTCAACGAAATGTTCCACTCGGTCTATTATTTGGAACCTTAATTGTGATTGTAGTTTATATGTTAATGAATGCCGCCTATCTTTATGTTCTACCAGTTGATCAAATGGCTAAATCTCCATTAGTTGCCGCAAGTGCAGCACAAATAATTTTTGGTAATTATGGTGCTTCAATTATTTCCATCGCCGTAATTGTATCTACATTCGGAGCTTTAAACGGAAGTATACTTTCAACAGCACGAGTTTGTTTTGCAATGTCCAGAAGTAATATGTTCTTCAAAAAGCTTGGCGCAATTCATCCAAAATTTGGGACCCCACATACTTCACTTATTGCTCAAGGTGTATGGTCATGCGTTTTAGTTCTTTCAGGAACATTTGACACGATTACTGACTATGTAATTTTTGCAGCATGGTTGTTTTATATGTTAGGAGCTTATGGAGTAATTAGACTGAGAAAGAAGATGCCTGACGCTGTTCGTCCTTATAAAGTATGGGGTTATCCGTATACGCCAATAATTTTTGTGGTATTTTCTTTTTTGTTTTTAGTCAATACTGTAGTCTCCGATTTAAGTAATGCAGCAATGGGTACTTTATTGATTATAATTGGATTGCCATTATATTTTTGGAGAACCTCGCAGAATAAAATAATTAGTTAATAATTTTTAAACATTTTTTATGAAAGAAAATTTATGCCTAAAGAAATATTATTTATAATTCTTGGTTTAGCTGCCGGTACATTCAGTGGTGTTGTTGGATTAGGCGGTGGAGTAATTATTGTTCCTGCTTTAGTTTTTTTATTTGGATTATCACAACAGCAGGCGCAGGGAACAACACTTGCGTTAATGGTACCGCCAATTGGAATCTTAGCCGCCTATTCTTATTATCAACAGGGTTATGTTGATCTTAAAATTGCAGCACTAATTTGTCTTGGATTTATTTTTGGCGGATGGATTGGGGCTAAAATTGCTATTCAGCTTCCCAAAGAAGCATTACAAAAAATATTTGCAATTGTTTTATTGTTTATGGCTTTAAAAATGTTTTTTGCAAAGTAGATATAATCAGAACGGAAATTCTTCTTTGTAATCTATTTTTTGTTCTAATTTTTCAACTGGTCTTTTTTCCGCCACTTGATGAATTAAATTTCCATCAACATAAATTGCTTTGAATGGTCTTACAGGACAAGCATACTCACAGGCACCGCATCCTACGCAATACTTATTTGTTACTTCAGGAATTTTCAATCCATTTTTATAATCCACCATCATTACTGCTTTTGTTGGGCAATGCTCTGAACAAGCTCCGCAGGCAGTATTTTCAGTTTCTACTATACAGTTCTCTTTTATAAAATTAGCTTTACCAAGTTGAGTAACTCTTTTCGCTTCAGGTAATATTTGATTTATCGCTCCGGTTGGACAAACCTCACTGCATTTTGTACAATCATAATTACAAAAGCTTGTATTGTAATCCATAAATGGTTGTAGGATATTAAATACACCCCATTCCGTAAATGATGGTTGTAAAACTTTGGTTGGGCAAGTACTAATGCAAAGATGACAAGCTGTACAATTAGAGTTAAAATGTTCTATCGATTTTGAACCAGGAGGTGATACAACTGATTTTTTCCTTATTTGAACTTTACTTTCTTTTTTAGGGATGATTTTTATTTGTGAAATAGCTGTGGCTGTCAATGCAACAAAGAACATAGAGGTTCTTGAAATAAAATTTCTTCTGGACGAATCGGTTTTATTATCAATTATTTTTGGTTTAATTAATTGATAATATATAGACTCACTTGGACAAACATCTAAACAATCATAACACGCAACGCATCGGCTAAAATCAATTACTTTCGTAGTTTTGTCAATACATTCAGACTTGCAAACTCTTGCACAAACTCCGCATCCTTCGCAAGTAGATTCATCAATTTTTAATTTGAAGATTGTGAACTTTGCAACAATTCCAAGTAATGTTCCGACAGGACATATTGTATTGCAATATAATCTTCCCCTGGTAAACGAGAGATATATTATTACAATAAAAAACAAAAGTGGAAATGCTGCTAAACCAAAATAAAATGCTTTGATTTCTACAGGATAAATCAGATAAACATTTAATTTTTCAAGTGTGAACGCGGCTGCATTATTTAGCATTGTTACGAGTGGATTAAAGAGCTGAGCAAGTATTCTTCCGGTGTTACTGTATGGATCCAATATATTTAATAAGAATAAATTTCCTAAAAATATCGCGGCAATAACTAAAGCAAAAATTGAATATCGCAGCCAAAAATGTTCTTTAGAATAAATAAATTTTTTTCTTCTATTAATTTTTTTTGCGATGTATGAAGATATATCCTGAATTGTACCGAGCGGGCAAATGCTTGAACAATAAACTCTTCCGAAAAGCAAAACTAACAGCAATACAAAAATAAAACCCGCTGCTGCAGGAATTAATAAATAGGAAAATTTTATGGCCGATGGAATAAACTGTAAAAAAGTTATATAATCAAATAACCAGGGAGGTAAAATATTCGTGATATCAAGGTAAAGAATTGAAGTAAGAATTAAGAAGAGTAATGAAACAACAATTCTTATTTTTCTAAGCTGCTGATATTTCAATCGATTAAAATATTTTTCTGTAAATAGAAATCTTATCTAAATTCATCACACCCAGGTTCATCTCATTAGCAATTCGAATGTAATCAATTTTTGCAGGATCAACTCCAAATAGTTTTGCTGCCGCAGCATCTGCTGCCACAATATCTGCTGAAACAATTTGTGATTTCATCGTAATAACATCATCTTTAGAAACTCCACGCGGGCCATTCTTTTTCATTACATAATAAGCATCAACTACTGTTAAATCCGGTTTTCGAAAAGATGAATAATCAGAAATACACTGATGTAAATTATTGGAATGCCAATAACCGCGATCCCAGACCACACCCATTAAATTTTTCATCCCAATAGTTACATCTGCGGAAGAATGATGTTTTAATATTGGTACATTAATAAAAACATCGGATTGTAAAATCAATTCATGCACTTTAGCATTTTTTAATTTCTTTCCCTGTTTGATGGTAACATCCTGGTAGTAGCCTTCACTTGCCCCTGAAACAACTTTGGCGCCTGCATCTTTAGCGGCTCGTTCAATTCCACTATTTGAATAACATCTATTCCAATTATCGCAGGTATGATCAAACACATAAACGTCTTTTGCGCCTGCATCAAAACAGTGTTTGATTATTCTGTTTATAAGCATCGGATTTGTATTCCCGGCTCTTTCCGGACTTACATCCCATCCAATATTCGGTTTAACAACAACGGTATTACCCTTCTTAATAAATTTTTTCATCCCACCCAAAGCTTTAATAGCATCATCAAACATTACATCGGGTTCAGCACCCTTAATTGCCGCCAAAGAATAATTATCCGCAGGTGGAAATAAAGTTGAAGGGAATATATTTGCATAATTACCAAGTGAAAGTGCAGCACCGGTAACTAATCCTGCCCGGAAAGATTTATTTATAAATTCTCTTCTTTTCATATTACTCCTTTGTAATTATGATGATTGAATAGAACTAACGCAAAAATAAATAATTCTATAATTAAAATATAGAAATATTCTGAGTTTGAGATCGTAAAGATTTAAATTACTTTTGGTTAAGGAATAATTTTAAAGGTTAGGAAATGGAAAGAACAATAAGTGTTATTGATTTTAAATCGAATATCAAAACTTATTCCATCGATTTTTTATTAATGCTTTTTATTTATTTAGCACCTGCTGTATCGCACTTGTTTGCGTTTCCCATCTACTATCTTGATCCAATGAGAATTGCCTTAGTAGTTACCTTAATTTATACAACAAAGAAAAATTCATTGATTATTGCTTTAACACTTCCATTATTCTCATTTTTTATCTCATCGCATCCACAGATAATGAAGGCATTTTTATTGAGTGCTGAGTTATTAATTAACTTAGGTCTATTTTTTCTATTAGGGAAAAAGATTAAAAATATATTTATAACATTCTTGTTAAGCGTTATAGTAAGTAAAATAATTTATTATATAATCAAATTAACTTTTATAAATTTTGGTTTGATTGACGATAAATTATTCTCAACACCGATTTATTTTCAAGCTGGCTCTGCAGTAGTACTTAGTTTCTTACTGTTGTGGAGATTAAATACAAACACAAATGAGACAGATGTTAAAAAGTAATAATCTCAATTGAGATTTTTAGGAAACTGTATAATTAAAAAATATTAAATGCCTACACCATAAAACTTGATGTAGCTAATTCGCAATTTGGAGAATGGCGAATTATTTTCTCTAATCCTGTTTGAACAAAAAGATTCAACATGCTTCCTTCGTTAATAATACCTCTTATTTCACCACATTTATTCTTCACATCTTTTAAGAAAGTTACTATCACACCAATAATTGAAGAGTCAACAAAGCTGCATTCACTAAAATCAATTATAATTTTAAAATTTCCACCCTAAAATACTGATTGAAGAATTTTTTTAAACTCCTGTGCTTCTTTAACTGTTGCCCTCATCATATTCAATTTAATAATCGCTACTTCTTTAACCATTTCCACAGTAAAATCGTCTAACATAATTTTTATCCTTTCAATTACTTTCTATGAATACTGCAAAACCCAGAGCTTTCTACTTCTAGTCTTTTACATCTAGGTCCGTTTTTCGTTTTAGCTGAACACCTTTTTAATTTATTCTGAATACTAGGTTTTAGATTTAATTTCGTTGATTCATTTTTTTGGTTTATGAGTGGTAAGAATTTTTCTTCCTCAATTTTTGAAAGCTTAAGTTTTTTTTCAGCAACTTGTCTGGATATTAAATCATATTCCTTTTTAATTTCATTTAATTCATCTTGAATAGATAAATCAGTTTTAATTTCATCTTTGATTTTTTCCAAATTGTTACGCAATGATAAAAATGTGTTTTGTTCATAATCAGCAACTTGCTGTAATAAATGATAACTTCGGTCAAGATCATCTACCTTCTGCTCTATTAAAAATTTTTCCGCGTTTTTTTTTTCTACTTCATCAGATAATCGTTTTATTTCTCTCATCAAGTTTGATACTTCAGAACGCATTCCGTGTAAAATTTCATTTAAGTGATGGTATCCTTCTTCTCGCTCCTCAATTTTCCTCTCATAATCTTCTAAACCAATATTTTGCCTAGAGTCGTTGCCTTTTTTTCCGCTGGTAAAAATCTTCACAATAATTTTCTTTGATTTATTATTACTAATCCGCGGAAAGAGAGGGATTTGAACCCTCGATACCAGTTACCCGGTATAACAGTTTTCGAGACTGCCGCATTCAACCGCTCTGCCATCTTTCCGAACAAAAAATTAAGTATTTGAATCAAAATCGAAGTTATTAATTTTTCAATTTAGAGAAATAAAATAAAAATTTCGACTAATAGTCATTAAAATAGTCATTAAATTTTTCAGCACAAATTTATTAAAAAGAACTCTTAGAACGGAGTTCAAAAATGTTCTTAGTAAAACACCCAAACGGTCGTTACTATGCAGTCTATTCTTTAGAGAATGGAAAACGTAAATCTGTTTCGACAGGTACACACCTCAAGAGCGAAGCGAATAGATTCTTATCTGATTTTCAAAGAAAAATTGAAGAGGAAAAAAAGCAAATTGTAAAACCAATTCGCATCAAAGAATTTGCTTTTTATTATTTGCGGCAACGAGAAGCACACTTCACAGAAAAAACAATCAAGGTAAACAAAACCACTTTCAAATATTTAGAAAATTATTTAGGGAATATCCAACTTTCAGAAATTACCCGGAATAATCTTGAAGAGTATTTCAATTTTAGGATTAAGAAATCTATTTATACTTCTCGAAGGGATATGATTAATATTTCTTCTGCTTTTAACTTTGCTGTTAATAATGGTTATTTAGTTAATAATCCTTGCAAGGGAATCAAAAGGTTTAAGCTCCCGGAAATACAACCGAAGTTTTACACTAAAGATGAATTTAAAAACTTAGTTGATGCAATCGACAATCAGGATTTAAAGGATTTAGTTGTATTTGCTGTTAATACCGGGATGCGACAAATGGAGCTTATTACTTTAGAATGGAGACAAATAAATTTTGATGAAAACTTTTTAACCTTAGATAATCAAGTTGTAATTACTAAATCAAAAAAAATAAGAACCATTCCGCTTAATGCAAGTTGTATTGAAATAGTTAATCGACGATTAGCCACAGCCACACCCGATTATAAAAATGTTTTTACTTTATTTAAGAAACCATTTGAACAGCATTGGTTATCAAAGAAATTTAAAGCGTATGTCATCAAGGCAAAGATTAACCCTAAGATGAACTTCCACAGCTTACGACATACAAATGCAAGTTGGTTAGTTCAATCGGGAGTTAGTATTTATCTTGTCTCGAAGTTGTTAGGTCACGCAGATATAAAAACGACTGAAATATATGCACACCTAAGAAGAGAAGACTTGAGGGATGCGGTTAATCATTTACCTAATGTATTTTAATTGTCATATAACGAACGGGAAGGCACTTCTAAGACAATATTATTTGAGGTTAATGAAATAACCTTAGTAAAATATTGGAAATAGTTTCGGTAACTGTTTTAAGTCTCATTATTTCTTTATTTAGAAAAATTTTGAGACTAAACTAAAATAATTATAAATATTTATCTTTAGATTTTCCGGAACGAACTAAATAAGAAAGAAACTCTCTACCGGCAAGAGTTATTAGAACTTGCTCTCCTGAAAATTCAATTAAATTATAGTATCTTAAAAATTCGAGATAACTACCGAAATTATTTCCAGCAGGTTGTGGAAGCATTTCTATATGTGAATCAAAAAAAACTTTTAAATTCGATTTTGATTCCCCTTCCTTCTTTGGGTTAATACTTTCTAATAGCTGAATTTGAGTACCATAAATCCAAGCATAGGCAACTTCAAATAGAGCTTCAATTGAGAGACTTGCTGAATATTTAAGAATAATTTTAACTTTATCATCAGGGTTATTAATATCATCTAAGGAAATAATATTTCGAATTTTTTGTTCTTGTTCATTTACTAATTTGTTATCAAATAATTTTAAAATTACTTCAGCAACTTTATCTGATTTTATTAAATTAGTTTGATCTTGCGTAACCCTTGTCTCAACTCCACCGGGTAATTTTAAAGCATTCATTCTTTCAAAAAAGTTTTTTAATGGTTTGTAGAATATCCCTACAAGACCAAAAACTATTATTAATGTAACGACAGGCCAAATCAATAATTCCATATAGCAACTCTTTAGAAATTAATTATTAACGAATCAAATACTTAATTCTTTTATTGTGCTGCCGCCCCGATAAGTAACAGAACTAATAAAACAACTCCAACAGTTGCAAGTATTATTAACCCAACAGGTGCACCGGCTTCTTGGACTTCTTCAGGTCTTTCCCAAGTGTTAAAATCATCTTCAAAAGTTAAAATCTTGCCGTTAACTAATTGGATATATCGTATTTCTTTTTTTGCATATTCATAGAGTAACCCTGTTTCACTATCTGTAAACTCAATAATATCAGTTTTAACTTTCTCCACTTTCCCCATATATACTTTCCCATTTTTTAACTCCATCTTATCAAGCACTTGCTCTTGTGCATATCCCAATACTGCAAAAAGTAGAATGTAAAGAAGTATAAATTTTTTCATAACAAATAACTCCCTTTCTATTTGGTAAAATGTTGCTAAGTCTTTTTATAATTTGAAATTATTACTTTTAAATTAAGAAATATTTTTACCACTTATTCTTTTTACTCACATTTTATTTGATACTGTAATCAAAGCTAAACTTCGAAAAAATATACAATCAGTTTTATAATTCATCTTGCATCTTTGATTTATTATTCTAAATTGTAATTAGCACCAATTATTTATTTATCAATTTATAAGGCTATAAAATGGCAAAGGAAAAAGACTTCGATTCCGAGTTAAAACAGGAATTAGAAATTAATAAAGAGTCAATTAGTGAAATGTCTAAAATGGCTAAGTATGTTTTTCAAGATATTGAAGGGATTAAAACTCGTTTCTCTAAAGATTCACTCGCTGAAGACTTACCTAAAACTCATTTCGACCTTTGGGATATAACTGATTTAGTAAATGCTAAAAATTATTTGGCAGAATTATATCAGGAAAATTCACAAACTCCGATTGATAAAAAAAGTTCAATCGGTAAATTGAAAAGAAGAGAATTGTTTGATATTTATATGCAGATGCTTCGGATAAAACTTACACTTGAAAAAAAGATTTTTGGAACTTATAAACAACCGAGTAAAAAAGAATTTTCTGACCTTGTAAATATTCAGTATGATAAATATCAAAAAGTATTTAGAGAAAAAAGTAAAGTTGTTGAATTCTATTATAAAGAATTTGGTTTCACAGATAATGTATGGACTTTGCAACAAGCTAAAGATTATTGTAAAAAATATTAATGTTTGGGGAATAAAAGGGAATAAACAGGGGACGTTCATATTCTAATATAGTTGCATCTTAGCACCAAGATAAACTCATTATTAATTTATTTAGGAGCTACAATGCAAACCACAAAACAAAACCGACCTTCAAAACTATCGTCTTTAAATCGCAAGACTGAAAAAGAAATTAAACGCCTTCTTAGAACTACCGATGATCTTTTGTCATTCGAGCAGGGCTATTTATTTTTTTTAGATCCTCCTGATGTAGATTCAAAAATAGTAACCGAAATGATATGGCGTTTAAATAGCCTATTGAATGACATATTTGAAATGAACATAGAATTACAAGAATTAATTGCCGGAGAAAAAACAGTAAAAAAATTTAATGAATCGGTATAAAAATGAATACGCAAAAAAAAATAAATTCACATAAAATGATGCCTTACGACAGTTCAAAATACCGTTACCGTTTTTTAGGTGCAAAATGAGTAGAGAAATGGACAAAATTATGATTGAATTTCCGCTATGCTGTTTGTCTATTTCTGGAAGTGATAATGACAAAGTAAGTTCAATAATTTCTTATTACATAGTAGAATATTCGAAAAGGATTGAGAGCAAAGTTGAGGAAAGAGTAGATGAATTGTTAGAAGATGAGACACCGCCGTTTGGATTTAACAAGAAAAATCTTTTCCACAAAAAAATACTTTTAGCCGGTGATGAGTTGAAAGTGATGTTAGGCAAGATCCTATTTACAATTAAAAGATATGATTCCATAAGCACACACATACTAAATCAGAAATTAAAATACGGTAAAGATTCATATTGCAGAATCGGAAAAGGTTTATGCTTCGAGACAAGTGAAGGTAAGTTCCCATATAGACAGTTTGCTGTTTTGTGTGCTATCCAATCAATCTTAGGTAAGAAAGCAAAGTTTAAACGAATAACTAAAGACAGGATTCGCTTTGCTATGCATGGCTATAAATCAAAACAAGTTGCACTAACTGAATTAAAAGGAACTGAAAAACTTTTATCTGATAGGCAATTAGGAACGGTGATTGACACGCTACATTCAAAAGGATTCTTCTCAAGATTCACCTATGCTAATAGGCAGACTTTTTATTCAACTTATTACAAAGAGAACATAGATGGTAAACGGCAGCATAGTGACAGATTGCTTTTTGAAGCTGTAAAAAACACCAAACTTTTTTGGGCAAAGAAAAGGGCAAATATATCTGATAAGGAAAAATCAGAAATCATTAAAAAGGAAATTGGGAAGCTGAAGTTAATCCAATTCGATGGACAATTAAGAAAGGCGAGATGTATATAAGTGATTAAGACTTGCAAACATATATGTAGAGAGGATGTATGCTTTATATTACACTCTTATATTACTATTCTATATTACAATTCTATATTACTAAAAATATATACACGCCCCTTCCCTTTTTTAAAAATCAATTTTATAAATAGGGACAATTAATGAACTCTTCAGATGAAAAGTATATTAAAAATAATCTTCATTTAACTAATAGAATGTTAGGTCACATTTTAAATAGAAGCGAAAGTGAGATAAGAAATTTTCTTCATAGGCGAATGATAAGAAGGACACCCGGACAGATTGAAAAAATAAAATTAAGAGTTGCCGCTAAACAGACAGGAGAACGGAATCCAAATTGGAAAAACGGAATTTCAAAAGACCTTTATCACTATAAAAAAATTCAGGTTGAAAGATACCCGGAAAGGAATAGAGCGAGGCAAAGGATTTATTACCATAGAAGAGCCGGGAATATTACTCCGGGAATTTGTGAGATTTGCGGAACTGATAAAGGAATAGAAGCACATCACCCGGACTATTCGCAACCACTTTTAGTTAATTGGTTGTGTTCAGATTGCCACCGGGAATTGCATCAAATAGAGCGGGAGCAAAGACAACGGTCTATGAAACCGTTACAACTATCACAGCAAATGAACTTATTTGAAAATTATAACCTTATTTACTAAATAATTATTAGGGAGCAAGATTTTAAAATGGAAAAGTACAAACGACTGAAGCAAAGATTGAATTTGATTATTGATGAATTTGAGAAATCGGGAAATTCTAATCAATTCAATTTAGAACAAATTAACCAGACCGAAAGTAAAACGATTGAGTTGCTGAATGACTTGGAAACAGCGAAGACAGATTTAAGAAAATTAAAACTTAATCTTACATATCCTAAGCAGTCGAATATTTCTGAAGCAATTAATCAGAGCGGATTAGAAGAGGAAAGGAACGCAATTCTTTTTCTAAGCACACCGCAAAGCTCAAGGTCAATAGTTGAAAAATTAATTAACGCATTGGAATTAAATAAAATTGACTTTGCATCAATACTTTTTGAACGGTTAGTTCCACAAATTCCAAAGACAGAGGCAGATTGGTATAATCTTGACCGCACCAACCCGGAAAAAGTTCAACTATATAAATCAGTTCAATCAATGTATAAAACCTTTTGTGAAAAGAGAGGTCTTGGTTTAATAGACCGGGAACTCGAATTATTATCTCAATTAGAAAATAGAATTTCAGATTTTAAACAGGCTATCAAATTAGAAGTAACGGAAAAATAATTAATAATATAAAGGAATGAACAATGGAAATTAACGACAACACACTAAGCGGAATAAATTCAGATATGAGAAATACACTTCAAGCATATTCTAATGAATCAATTAAGATAAGCATGACAAAAGAATTGCTAAAATCTTATCAAAGAAGGTTAAATGAAAAAATTTCATATCAGGAAAAAAAGATAAATGAATTAACAACTCCGAATGATGTGAATTATAACACCGCCGTTTTATTATCAACTTCAAAAGACGGCGGATTGGTTAAACAAGCAATGAAGGATGCTATCAAAAAAAGGAATGATTCTCTTGCTTTAGCACTTGGTAATTTGGTTATAAATAGCACTTCATCATATTCAAATCCAGATATATTTGCAGTAAAAAGATTGTTAGAAGATGCAAAGCAAAATAGTGGATTTATGATTGAAGATGACACCCTAAAACAATGCTATGTTGTGAAAGCTGAATTAGATGCTATTGAAGATTTAGCGGGAACTGATGAAATCAACAAAGTATTAAGTGAGGTTAATATGAAAAGAAGCACAGCAGAGACGAAATATGTATTAGACAAAGAAAAACAGCAACGAACATTAACACCAACAGAATAAAAAAAGGTAAAATAGATATAAGTAATTGTTTATAGAATAAGGAATTGTTAGGATTATGAAAATTTATATTGAAACTTTGAAGCAAGCCAGAAGAGAGCTGGCTAAAACTTATCACGAATATAAAACTAAGACGCTGGATAGTGAGCAATCTAAAACAAGAGTTTATATTCTTAGAGCTATTGTAGAGGCTAATTACAAGTATGATATAGAGCGGAGATTAGAAGAGCTGGAGGCTAAAGTTAATATAGGAGGAGGATTTAATTGAGTGCTGTAGCAAGGTTAAAAAATATTGAATTAATTTATCAAATGAACAAAGAAAACTTTTCAACTATGCCAAACTTTGAAGAATGGACAGATGAACAGTTAGAAGAATACTTGATAAAGGAGCACAATGAATTTTTAAAAGAACACGCTATAAAAACTTTTCAAGATATAGTTGATAAATATTCTTATTGGTTAAGTAAAGAAGTGATTAGCAAAGATGAATTTGACTTGTTTATAAATTTGCACAAAATGTTTTGGCAAGAAAATGAGAATTGATGAACTAAGAAAAGATGTTGTAAAGTATTTTGATTTAGATAAGATGACAAAAAAAGAGTTTGAAATATTTTTAAGAAACTTTTTTGAACGGCAACATATCAAAGACAACATACACTCATATAACGAAGCCGTGAAATTATTAAACAAGAAATTCTTAGACGGTTTTATCACAGAGAGGGAGCTGGAGCTTCAGACAGAATATGAAGGGATATTTTGGTTTATGAAAAAATAAATATTGTTTGTGTTTTTCCGTTCGTTCCATTACGACCGGGAATCCTTCCAAGTGTGGGTATTATATCCCTTCTATCCGCACTTGGTTTATATTTTGGTTTCATTTGTTCGCATACTTCAACTCCGTACCGGGTGTGAACATTTTTTGTGTTGCCACCCTAAAAACACAAATGCTTTATTATTTGTACCCGGTATTATTAAAAGTTTTTTAGTTTCATTAACAAAGAGAAAAAAGAAATGACTAAGAAAAAAGAATTTATAACAATCGAGCTTTCAATGTTAGAAGCATACGACAGGAAATTGTCTGAATTATCAACTGAATTATTCTTAGTGATAAGCAAACTTAATAAGTTCTTAGGACTGAATAGAAATAATTTTGAAGAGGCTAAAAGGATTTTAAAAGCAGAAAAAGTCAGTCGTAAATAATTTTAGGGATTTGACAATATAGAAATTTCGAATTAAGTTTGTAAAAAAAAGCAAAGTTGTCTAAAAAAAGTTTTTAATTGCTAAAGAGTTGTTTTGGTTTTATTGGGCTTAGACACCCCAGCTTTTCCAAGATGACTCTTTTGGCTTTTAAAGATGTTCTTTTAATAATTTGTGTTGAAATTCGGTACTTAATTTTAGTTAAGTTGTTGCACAGTTACCCGGTATAACAGTTTTCGAGACTGCCGCATTCAACCGCTCTGCCATCTTTCCAAAAAAGTATAAGGCAAAATAGTGAAAAATAATTTATTATGATTTAGG
Organism: Ignavibacteriales bacterium; assembly: GCA_037444745.1. Taxonomy (GTDB): domain Bacteria; phylum Bacteroidota; class Ignavibacteria; order Ignavibacteriales; family Ignavibacteriaceae; genus IGN3. Next base: position 19,931 of record JBBILT010000006.1, on the reverse strand, counting down.
ATGATCCAAAACTTTGTTAGAAAAAAACGAATCGATATATTTGAAAAGCAAATTTGGAGAGGTGCAAGAGTGGCTGAATTGGCTACCCTGGAAAGGTAGTGTACTCGCAAGGGTACCGTGGGTTCGAATCCCACCCTCTCCGCAATATCATTTTTTTATCAGGAGTTACCAATATTTTTGATGTTTTTCTAAGGAAAATTACTTTTGAAATGGGAAGATTAGAATCCCAAAATCTAAACTCATTCAAGTCTCTTAATATTATTTTCTGCCTTATCGCTTTTTACGCTTAAGATAAATTCCTTCCGTAAACCAACCGCACCAATGTTTGTAGGAAAAAACTGCAGTTAATCCCATACCTGTAGTTTTAACTGGCAATACTTTTTCTGTGAATGTATCTGAATATTTAAAAAGTTTTCCAAATATTTTATAATCATCAAGACTTTTAACAATTTTTGAAATTGTCATTAGACCAAATACAATCGGATAACGTCCACACCACAATGGTATATCTTTTTTTAATGAGTCTGGCCAAATATCTTTTGCGGTTTCTAAGATTTTATCTTCTGTAATTTGATTAACCAGATCTTTTTGAATTATTTTTAAATCATTTTCTGTTGCTGCCTTGTGAGCATTTGCATCTAATCCATAAGGTGTATTATTAAAGTCTACGCCATAATGATTCGCATCATTTGAAATGAGAAAGAAAATATCTTTGCGCAGCTCAAGTTTGTTAGACTTTACATAATCAACAATAATATCAGATAGCCGGTTTGATAATTCTTCCATCCTCTCCCACGGCATTTGTGTAACCATAATAGGAGTAATTTTAATTCCCCGATTATAATACTGAAGAAACGGAATCAACGCTTCGATAGAATGCTCTATGCTGTGAGCTTTGTTGCTAACGATAAAATATTCTTTGGGAAGTTTTGATTTGATTATTTCTCGCAACGGAGAAATTCCAACATCATTGTAAGTTCCGTGCCATTTAGCGAATTCATCCAAGATTAAAATATTGGATTGAGCTCCCATTTCTTTTCTTACTGTTCCGTGAGTTACACCGAAGATCACAACTTCTTTAGTTTTGATATTTTTGTACAAAGGATAATAAATGTTTCCGGCGTATAGATAATCATCGTGGACAGAGATTGCAGCAATAAGATCCTTCGAAATTTCTTTAATATTTGGATTATGTTTAGATAAATAATTAACAAAGTTATTCATTTCATCAGCATTCCAACAGAAGCCAATACTATCCTGAATTGGTCTAATGTTTTCAGTATTGAAACCTTGACCGTAGGTTAGAAATGCTGTGAACTGCGGGTTGAGAATTAGAAGCAAGAACAAATAAATTTTTCGTTTCATATCTGTGAGTCCATTAATTATAATTTAAATATAATTTATAGTTAAAGAATATTTAATAATCTATCAAAAGAAAGAATATATTTATCAGGTTAATTCTTTAATACAAAATCGTAAAATATTTTTGCTGATGTAATAGAGAAATTTTTGTCTTCTCTTCCGTATCATATTAAGTTGATGATGTTTTTTTATTATATCAATAATATTAAAGAACTAACCTGCCATCACTTTTGAAATTCATTTAAATAGATTAGCGATGCATACCAAGATACATTCCTCCAAAATAAGGAATCAACCAGATCATCCAGACTATCATACTAAATCTGTGAAAGTTATTTATTAATTTTTCATTCCCTTTATTAATTACCCAGGTTGCCCATACTGCGTGTATTAACATCAGCCAAATAGCAATCTGTCCGGTAAAAGTATGTGGTTCCATTAAATTAAAAGGTCCATTTGCAATCTGGTGCATCGCCCAGGTTCCAGAAATATCGAATGATAGTCCAATCCAGAAAGCAACAACATGCCAAAGTTTAAGATATCGTGCTAATCTTTCCGACCATACACCAAGTGAATAAAATATTAATGCCAGAGTAATCAGAGTTGTGGATGCGATTATTGAAGTTGTCATAATATTTTAATCTTAGCTTAATAAAATATATCGGAAAAATGGTTAGCCGATTACACCCTTGCAATTATTATCTATTCAAAGCATTCATAGCTTGCTCTGAATATCTTGCACCTTTTGCAAAACCAAGTGGAACCACATTGTCAATTCTCTTTAAATCATTTTCAGATAATTTTAATTCCACGGCTTTAACATTTTCTTCTATATACTTTTGTCTTTTTGTCCCTGGGATTGTAACAATACTGTCCCACTGATGCAATAACCAGGCTAACACTAATTGAACTGTCGTACATTTTTTCTCTGCAGCTATTTTCCCAATTTGTTCAACCAATTTATAATTATGTTCAATATTTTCTTTTTGAAATCGTGGGTGTGCCCTGCGATAATCATCATCAGGAATTTCCTGATCAGGTTTAAATCGTCCTGACAAAAAACCTCGTCCAAGTGGTGAATACGCCACGAAACTAATTCCAAGTTCTTTGCATAAATCCAGAAGTTCTATTTCAGGATCTCTTGTCCATAATGAATATTCTGTTTGAAGTGCGGTGATCCTATGAACTTTATTAGCCCGACGAATGGTGTTTGGAGCTGCTTCAGAAAGTCCTAAAAATCTTACTTTACCTTCTTTAACCAAATCAGACATTGCACCCACTGTCTCTTCAATAGGAACGTTTGGATCAACTCTGTGTTGATAATAAAGATCAATCACATTTATATCCAATCTCTTTAAGCTTGCTTCACAACACTTTTTAACATATTCTGGTTTTCCATTAACTCCCAGGAAACTTCCATCCACACCACGAACATTACCGAATTTAGTTGCAACAATAAATTGATCCCGCTTACCTCTAATAGCTTTTCCAACCAGGATTTCATTTTTACCCACACCATACATATCAGCAGTATCCAGAATATTTATACCAAGTTCCAACGCACGATGAATTGTTTTAATAGATTCCTCGTCATCACCTTTGCCGTAAAATTCCGACATTCCCATGCATCCCAGACCAATAGACGATACTTCCAAATCATTTTTCCCCAAAATTCTTTTTTGCATTTTATATTCCTTAATAGTTAATGAAGAATTACTTTTATCAAATATATGATTAATCCATTTTATTCTTAACATTAAAATAAAACCATTTAAATCGTACAACTAATATGTAAACTTTTTTTATATAAGATGTGGTTTTTATTTTTTAATAAATATTTTCAGAAATAGAACTTCCATCGCATTCAAAAAATCTGTGTAATAAAAACGAAATTAAAAATGATTTGATTATCTATGGGTTTTGATTTTATTGGTATAACTAAAAAAATCTAAGTTTGAATAAATCCCTGAATTGATCATCATAAAACTTTTAAATTATTTTAATCTTTTTCTACGATTCAATTCAATATATTCTTTTCTAAAAAGCCAGTTCATATATAACAATAATAATGTGAGTGGGAAACTTTTACTTAAAGATCTTTTAATGATCTGATAAAAACCAGACAACCTTCTCAACAGATCAAGGAATCCTTCCTCCACCTGAAGTGGAGTCATATTCTTCGGGAGATAAAAACACATATTAAATGAAGAATTATATGCGATATTATTTTTAAGAAAATCAATTTTGTCCTTCATTAGTATTCTTCCTTCCCTTTCTAATCGCTCATAAATTCTTGATCCCGGAGTTGGGACCAAAATGTTTATCATAGGAAGTGCAATTTTATTATCTATAATAAACTGACTTAACTTTGCAGAAGTATTTATAGTATCATAATCAAGTCCATAGATAAAGAAAGTCGCTATTTTTATTCCTGCTTTATGAATATTTTTAATTTTTTGTTGAAACGAATCCGCCATATAATTTTTATTTACGGAATTCAAATTTTGCTGCTCAATAGATTCTACCCCGATAAACAAGACCTTACAACCTGCTTTTTTTAACAGTTCTAAAGTTTCCAAATCATCTCCGATATCGATGGTGCACTGTGCACCCCATACGAAATTATAATTTCTTTCAATCATCACTTCGCATAGCTTCATAAGATATTTACGATTATTATAAATATTGGTATCAACAAACGCTATGTTTCTTGTTGATCTATGAAGGAGATCTAGTTCTTCTACCAAATAATTTAATTTTCGCAGAGTATATTGCCCTTTATAGATAGAGGCAACGCAGCAAAAATCACAATTGTTACAACATCCAACACTTAAAAGTACAGGAGTAAAAAAAACTTTACTGGTATCCAAAACTGTATAATCAAATTTGTAATTCATATCTATTTTGCAATAGTATTCTTTCTGTAAAATATTTAGTTCAGCATTTCTTAATATTGCAGCCATGTCATTAAATCCCGGATTGCCATGAACAATGGAATCACAATGGCTTTCAATAAAGCCCTTACTTATATGCGGTTGGAAGCCCCCAAAAATAACCGTCTTACCTCTTCTCTTAAATTCATCTGCTAATTCTGCACCTCTAAAAATTTCATAGCCCATCGATGAAATACCAATTACCGAAGCATCAGTATCATAATTAACATCACTAAAATATTCGTAGCAAAATTCTTTTTCCCAATCATCTGGGATAATCGCACTTAATGCCGGTAATGCTAATGAAAGAATATAAAGTTTCTTTCCTTTTAATAGATTACCGGTCTGATCTCTATAGGAAGGTTGAATTAAATATATTTTTTTCTTCATCATATCACCCATTATTATTTGTTCTTAACGGGATTTCTGTTTTTGAGATGATTCCATTTTCGATGTAAAAGATTTTATCCGCAAGGATTTTCAATCTCAAATCATGGCTCGCAACTATTACACATTTATTGAATTCATTAGCATAAGAATGCAACAGCATGATAATTTCTTTTCCTTGTTGTGTCTCCAGGCTTGCGGTCGGTTCATCTGCTATCAACAGATCAGCATTGTTTGCAAATGCCCGCGCTATTGCGGTTCTTTGTGTTTCACCATGACTTAGCTCCAATGGAGTTTTATTTGCAAGATGTGATATCCCAACTTTATTAAGTGCTTCGCGGGTTTGTTTCTTTACATTTGATCGATTTCTTTTGAAGAATTTAAGAACCAATTCTACATTTTCATAAACAGTTAGAGCGTCAATTAATAAAAACGACTGAAAGATAAATCCAATTTTTTCCGCTCTTATTAGTTGGAGTTCTGATTGTGAGTATTTATCAATATTTTTCCCAAATAAACAAACTTTTCCGGATGTAGGAGCGTTAAATCCTGCAATGATTGTAAGCATTGTAGTTTTACCACTCCCGCTTGGACCGAGCAACAAAAGTAGTTCTCCTTTATTTCCAGAAAAATTAACGTCAGTTAAAGCACCGGTTTTGTTGGCGTTAGATTCATATACCTTAGATATATTTTTTAGGTCAACAACATTCTGATTATCATTTTCCCTGTTCATGAAAATACCTCTAAAGGATATATTTTTCTAATTCTTCTACAAGAAAATACTGCACTTAACAAACTGATTATACAAGTAGCAATCGTTATATATATTATATGCTCGATATTAATTATGGCTGTAACTTCGGGTGAGATATTTTCGATTAATTTTACAAGCGGAAAGAATAATAAAACACCAAATAATTCAGACAGTATGGCAAGAACTAATGATTGAAATATTATTAGACTATAAAGAAAACTCTTTGGCGAGCCCAGCACTTTCATTATAGCAAAATCTTTTCTCCTTTCAAGTACGTTTACGGAAAGAATTAGACATAAAATAATAGCAAGCACGACGCCTCCAATAACTACAATTGCAAAAAACAGAGGTAGAATCCCTGCTTCCATTTCGGCGATATTATTTTTCAAAAACTTTTGATGTTGATAGATAGAAAACCTGCCGGGAAGTTTATTCTCTATATTTTCTTTTATTGCAGGTAAATTGCTTCCCTTCTTACAATTTATTATAAAAAAACTTGCCAGTCCGGGTAACTCAATAATTGATTGAGCGTATTCCAGAGTAACGAAAGCATATTGAGTAACAAAAGCATTTGTGCCGCTGCTTATTCCAATAACTTTTAATGTATCTTCTTTAATTAATATTTCGTCCCCAATTGTTATCTTATATTTTGCCGAAAATGATTTGTCAAGTATAATTTCATTATTGTTTAATAACTCTCTTCCTTGGATAATCTTTGGTGGTCCGCCTTCCGAACCAGGGACATACCCTGTTAATAAAACCGTAGCACTTTTTCCATGCATCTTCAAATTAGTCAGGAGCATTAAAACTGAGGTTGCAGACTTAATCATCGTATCAGTTTTAATTACTTCAAGATAAACTGCAGGAAGGAGCGATGTTCCTCTAAGAATATTATTTGAATTTGCTTGCAGTACCCACAGGTCGGCATTAGTTTTTTTTATATATTCTACAGAACCTTCTGCAACTCCATTATAAACACCAAGTATGAACATTATTAAAACAATGCACAGCGTAATACCGAGTAGCGTCAATATTAGTCGTAACGGCTGAGCAATTAGTATGCAAACTAAATACATATCACACCCTGTCACTGATATTTATGATCGGTATCTTTAGGATAACACTGCAAGTACAATTAATAATTTTCACAATTTTTCTCTTTTCTGAATACATATAAAAAATAATATGTTGTTATTCCGCAAATAAGTGCAAGCAGAATTGCTAAAATTATACTTCCAATTACATACTGCAGAAGATTATTTTTAATAAACTCATAACCTGTCCTTGAAGTAGAATGAAACATATTCGCATCTGTGCTTACAAATAGTCCTCCAAGCAGAAAGCTGCCAACGAAAACAAGTGGAGTTATCGGTGGTTAGCTGAAGTTAGAACATGTAAGCGTAATTATCTTGTTTAGTTTAAATAAAAAAGAAAGCATGATAGTAAGGACAGTTTGAAAACCCCATATTGGAATGATCCCTGTAAAAACACCAACTCCGACAGCTAAAGAAAGTCTTATGTTAGTTTCTCTGCTATTGAAAAAATATTCCTTTGTCTTCTTTGTCATTTCAGACAGGTTGTATTTGCTGTGCTTTGTCATACTATTTATCATTGCTTATCCAAACAAGAATAAAAAACCTCTTCAAAATTATTCCATTTAAATTTGAATGATGTTTGTAATAGTTTTTGTGAAGAATAATTCAGATCAAATCCGGGACGCCAGATTTTAAATAAATATTTTTCTCCATATTTATTTATCATCCAATTAAGCATACCCGGAACTTTATGAAGCAAAATCGATATTAAGGCAAGTAATCTTATTTTAAAGTATAAATTACCTGCCCGTTTTAATACACGAATGTATGCCTGAAATGCTTCTTCAAATAATATCGGTTCGTTAATACAAATATTAAACACATCACAATTTAAAGTTTGAGATTCCATTAAATAAATGGAAGCATCCGCTACATCTTCAACATGCACAAAACTGAAACTTTTATTCTGAAAACCGCCTGCAATAAGTAATCTGGATACAGCAGCCTCTCTTAATTTTTTTCCAAAAGGAGTACGTTCGCCGGGACCAAAAATTGCAACGGGTCTGATTACAATAGTATTTATATCTGATTTCCCGGTAATTTCTAGAGCTTCAATCTCACCCATTAACTTAGTGTAGCCATACGGTTCAATTGCTCGCGCTTTTACCTCTTCAGTAATAAACTGATGTGACTTACCTAAGAGTCCATAAACAGCAGTGCTGCTGCAATACAATGCTTTTTTGATTCCACATTCTGATAAACAAATCCAAACATTTTTTGTTCCTTCAACATTTATCTCATATAATTTTTCTTTGGCTTGTTTTGAATCAACCAATGCTGCAAAGTGGTAAACGGCTTCAACACCAGTCATTGCATTCCTTAACGAGTTTTTGTCAAGTATATCAATTAATACAGGTTCAACGTTTTTATAATCGTTAAAAATATTACTCGGTCGATGAACTCCAGCTTTAACACGGTATCCTTTATCGCTAAGTTTTTTAACAACTTCTCTTCCAACAAAACCAGCAGCGCCAGTAACAAGCACGGAACCCTTATCCATGGGTACCTCTCTTCACAATGATGTAATCACCTATAGCAACGCAGTCAATATTGGTGGATAAAAAACATGTTAAAGCATCTTTAGGACTACAGACTATCGGTTCGTTTTTTATATTAAATGAGGTATTTAATAATACCGGCAGTCCGGTAATATTTTTAAACTCATTTATCAAATTCCAAAACCGCGGATTAGTTTTTAATGACACTGTCTGGACTCTTGCAGTTCCATCAACATGAGTAACTGCAGGAATTATATTATACTTATCTTTTTTTACCGGAACAGTAAACAACATAAATGGAGAATCTTCTAAGCCGGTCATATCAAAAAATTCATTCACATCTTTTTCCAATACTGCAGGGGCAAAAGGTCTAAACGATTCCCGGCGTTTTACTTTCTCGTTAATTTTATCCTTCATACTGGGGTCTCTTGGATCAGCAAGAATACTTCTGTTACCTAATGCTCTTGGCCCAAACTCCATTCTTCCTTGAAACCACCCAACTACTTTCCCCTTTGCAATTTGTGAAGCTGCAGCCTTAGCAATATCAACATACTTCGTTGGGATAACATCCTTATTAAATTGATCCAATGTTTCAACAATTTCATCTTCTGTATATTCGGGACCAAAGTAAACATCATCCCATTTAAATTTTTTATGATCTATTTTCTGGTTTGCATTAAAGTAAGCATAGAGAGCCGCTCCCGCACTGCATCCTTCGTCGGAAGAAGCAGGTTGGATAAAAATATTTTTAAATAATCCCGACCGTGCAATCACTCCATTTAAAGTACAATTTAAGGCTACGCCGCCTGCCATTGTAAGATTTGATAGTTGTGTTTCAGTCTGAAAATATTTTAATGTATGCAGTACAGCTTTATTTAATGATTCTTGCAAAGCCGCTGCAATATCGGCATGTCTTTGTTCGAATTGTTCATCTGCTCTTCGTGCAGGTTTAAAGTTTTCAATTAGAAATTCTTTTAACCCTGTATTTGAAAGCCAGGGAGTGCAGTATTTTTCCTTTTCTGCTAAGACAACTAATTGATCAAAAATGTTTATATACTTGTTAGCGTTTCCGTAGGATGCCAACCCCATTACTTTATATTCATCACCCAGAGTTTTGAACCCAAGGAATACTGTAATAATCAGATAGAGCGCTCCGAGTGATGTTGGGAGCAGAGTTGTACCAATTTCCCGTATGCTGTATTCTTTTCCTATAGCGATAAGAGAACTTTCAAGTTCGCCTGTTCCATCGATAGTGAATATTAAGGACTCCGGAAAACCTGAAGGATAGAATGCACTTGCGGCATGCGCATCGTGATGACGAACCTGAACAAATTTTTCCGGAACAGCTCCAGTCATTCTTTCAAACTGTCCGATTATTAATTCTCTTTCCATCATTGTACTAAATATTTTAGAATATGATTCTCCTACTTTCTTTTCATCTTCGATAGAAATAAATGGTTTTAATAGTTCTAATCTTTTTTCAATAACCGACTTATCAAATCGGCAATAGTGTGCAACCAAATCAACATCCTTAATATTAATCCCCGCATAATTAAGACAGTATTTAATAGCATTTTTAGGCAGCAAAGTATTGCCTGTAAGATTAAGCGAATATTTTAATCGCGTAAATCTTTCTTCAGATGCGCACGCAATAACTTTTCCGTCAAGTAGCAGCGCAGCGGAAGCATCGTGTCCAAAATAACCCAATGGGAAAAATGAAAATGGTACTTCCCCTTCATAAAAATCAAAAATTGTATTAAAGTCTTGACCGGTCTTTGCAAAAGGGTTTCTGATACCTTCGCCTAAATGAGAGTCCCTTGTAAAGCCCGAATACCCAAGACAGTACATTATTTTCTTCTCCTGTCGGTTTTTAATTTGTGCAACACAACAAAATACCGTTCCGGCTTTAATAGAAGATCTGCAGCAATCAACTTTTTGTTTTTGCTCAGCTTCATAAATCGTTTTGATAATTCATCGGAATAGAATCTTCCGGAAACGTTTTCTTCCATTCCAAGAATCTGAACTATTTTCAACCCTGATCTTTTAGCAAGCAGTAATAACTCCTCCATATCGATAATTTGTTCATGTGGATTTAAGAATTGATCAGCAATCCATACCGGTGATTTGAAAGCATTCATCTGCATTTCATCCGTCATTGTTTTTCCAATTAGTTCAATTATTGGTAATCCTTGATCTGTTTTTGTTGCAAACTCAGTCGCAAGATCTAAAATATTTTCCGGTTTAGGTTTTACTTGCATAAGCATTTTTAGTAATCGCATATTCAATGAATGCTTATACCTGCCGTGTTTTCCATAAATCCATAAAAACATTTCACCGTTATCATCAAGTATCTTATTCAAATTAATCAGTACTTTTTCCATGTTGGCGGTATGGTGCAGAACTCCAAGACAAAGGATAATATCATACCTAACAGTTCCATTTATTGGTTTTAGTAAATTCCACTTATGAAATTTTACATTTGTTAAACCGCTTTTTTTAGCATTAAGTATTGCTTTATCTAATGAGGGTGAAGAATTATCCAAGCCAAGAAATTTAATTTCTTTGAATCTATTAGCAAGTGAAATAGAAGTATTACCCGTTCCGCAGCCTGCATCCAGAACATGAATATTATTATTTATGCTGGATATTTTTTCAATTCTTTGAATAAACCTACGCATAAAAATTAATCCATCATGATCAATTGGTCTATTGCCGGGAAATTGAAATTGTTCATAAAACTCTTTGCTTTTTTGTGTGATATTTTTTTCAGACATAAAATTCATTCTTCTTAGAAAATTTATCAGCTATAATAAAATATCTTTTCAAAATACTTTTTACTTTTTCATCTTCTATGTCTTCTAATTTAGCTCGTGAGCTTACTACATAAGCCATAAAGAAACCGTCGATTTCTCTTTGAGTAAAATAATTGGGTAATAACTTCAGAGCTTCTTCCAGTCGCTTGCTGGTAAAGGCAAATTCTCGTATAGCTTTCTTCTTCATATTGGTTAATGTTTCAAGACTAAAATTATATGGTCCTTCTCCCACATCTACGTAATCTCTTGAAACGTCATAACCATTATTTTTAAAATATCCTAAAGACTGAGCTAATTTATAAAGCTCCGTGCCGGGGAAATAAACAACCGTAAAAAAAGTAGCTCCTAAAAGAGAGGATGCTTTGGCATATTCAATTGTTTGATTTAATTCCTCCTCTGTTTCAGTTGGAAACCCGAGCATAAAAAAGCCGCGAGTTATTATCCCTGCTTTGGCTGTATATTCAATTGTCTTAAACACTTTATCGAGGTTCAGATTTTTTTGAATAAGCTTTTGTAATCTTGGCGATCCCGTTTCAACTGCGATTGATGTAAACTTAGTGCCTGCTTCTTTCATTTTGTCTATTAGTTCTTCATCCACTCTATCACCGCGAATAGCGTTTGGAAATGAAAAAGTTAGTTTCATTTTACTTTGAATAATTAGGTCACATATTCTTTTTGCCCGCTCCAAATCAAGATTAAATATATCGTCAATAATTTGAAAGTCTGTTATTCCGAAAGTGTTATGTATATGCCTGATTTCCTCCAGCACATTTTCCGGAGATCTTACTCTAAACTTTTTTCCAAGGATATTATGACAATATGCACATCTGTAAGGGCATCCTCTGGTGGTCATAATATTTGCATGAGGTTTAGAAATTCTGGAAGTAAAAGTTAAAAACTGATTTGAGAACTTTTCTAAATCTATTACAGAATAATCCGGCATAGGAAGCGAATCTATATCATCAATGTAAATTCGTGGTGAAGTTTTTATTACAGTTCCGTTATTAAGAAATGCAATTCCCTGCACATCCTTCCAATCTTTTTTATCTAATAATCTTTCGATAAAATCATTAAAGGTTAATTCACCTTCACCAATAACAATGCAATCTAAATTTCCAGAACTAAGGGAACCTTCAGGATCATCAGTAGGATATGGACCGCCGGCAATTAATATGCAATCTTTATTCCATTCTTTTATTGTTCGGACTGTTTCATGAAAAGCGACTTTACCTATTGACAAACATCTTAGCCCGATAACATATGGATTGAATTCATCAAGCTGTTCCAACAATATTTTTTTATCATTTGCAGATTGATCAGGTTTAGAGATAAGAGTAAAGATTTTTATAGTGACGGCATTTTGAAATTTTTTTTTCAATGAAGATGACAAATACATCAATCCAAGTGAGTGCTCTGCAGATGGCCATACTTCTTCAAGTGAGGTCCGTAAAATATCAATCAATAATATATTCATAATACCTCCACCCAATCGGGGGCATGAGATAATTTTTTTTCGTCTGCATAAAACTTTATCAGCTTTGATTCCTTCTCTTTTTTTTCAACTACAAAACCTGACATTTGATAAAGTGCTCTCATCATTTTATTTCTTCCAGTATCGGAAAAATCTGCTTCAATAATATTAAAATTATTTTGAAAAGCTTTGTGAACCAAAGTAATTAGAATAGCTTTCTCAATACCGCGCCCCATTACCCTGCATGAGATGGCGAGATAGTTAAGTTTCCACAATGGTTTGTCGGTTTCATACATTACAACTCCAATAATGCCATACCACCCGAATCTATCATTTAGCTCTGCTACAACTATATTCAAGCTCTTGTTTCTTTGATGAAATAAATTTAATAATTCATCTTTACTTAAAATTAAGCCTGTCGTGTTTAACTGATGAGCGCGAGTCATAAGTTCAAGCACTCTTGGAATATCATCTTCCTTCATCTGTCTGATATTTAATTTCATTCCGCAAGAAATTAAAAATTCTTTGCGGGATTTATAATTTTCTTCGGCTCTCTTTCGTTCAATCTCTGCTTGATATAGACTCCTTCTTGCTTTAGCCTCAAATGTAATTTCTGAGGGAGAGAAGTCCGGATAATCGGGAAGATATTTTGCATCTTCGGCTTTAAATATTAATACTTCCGGAAGCATATATGAAATCTGTTCTCTTTCAAACTCATCATCATCAACAAAAGCAAGCGTATTGAGCGACAGGTTTAATTCTGAAGATATTTTTAAAATATTTTGTGACTTTGGAAGCCAGTTAATCTGAGGGATAAGAAAAAAATCTTTAAGGTTATGTTCTTTTAAGATACTTATAGCTAAATCTTCATCTCCACGGCTTGCTATTGAATTAAGAATTCCTCTGCTATCTAATTCTTTAATAACTTCGGATACTTCGGGTTTAACCTTAACTTTTTCTTCAAGACATACGCCGTCCCAAAGAGTATTATCAAGATCCCAGACAAGACATTTTCTGATTAAGCTCATTTAAGATCTTTCATTCTATTTTAAATATTTTTTTGTCGCGAACGAATGTACCTGGCAATAACAGAAATTGATACAAAATTCTCAGGAAGAAGATCTTCATCAGGGATCAGAATATGATATTCTTTTTCTATAAAGCATATAAACGATATTAATCCTGCAGAATCTACAATACCGGCATCAAAAAGATTATCTTCAAATCCGGGAAGAATTTTATTATTTTTTGACAGACATTCCTTCTGGATATAAGCCAACAAATTTTCTTCAATACCAACCGTTAAATTTATCATTCTATTTTTTTTCTGTTGGAAATAAAGTATTAGAACAAGCGATTACAATTGTCATAAAATTGTCATAATTATGTAAAATCTATATCGGTTGTCGGCTATATTTTTTAGTTGCAACTCTTTTTTACACGGACATAAAAAACAACCAGCCAGAGCCAATAAATAAATAATAATATTATTTCTAACCAGATTATTTTAATACTTGCGTAATTATTTAAAATAGAAAAACTTGTTCTAAAATTTATAAAATATAAAATAATAATAGCAGCAACACCCGCAATAAGAATTGTTTTTACCAGATCGATATTTTTTATTGGATTTGTAAACGCAGTATAAAAAAACAGAGACCATCCTAAAGCTAACGAAGAGATTATGCCGTCTTGGTAGGGATATGAAGGAATGTCAAAGTAGATAAATAGCCCGGGAATTTTCAATCCCAAAAAATGAGAGACAGACATTAAAAAAAATAGAGAGAGCCAGCCAACAATGAAAATTTTAAGATTATAGAATTATTTTTCATATTCATGTACTTCAATTAAATTTTGAAGGTAACACAAAAAGTCAATCAGAAGAAGTTACTTTTCTAATGTTGTAATATACTTTTATTAAATGGAATTTTCTGATTAATGGAAATAATTTAATTAATGCAGGATATAAAGTTGTCATGAAAATATAAAAAAATGGCGGGAATACCATGTGCGAAAGATGGATTGATCGAATCTGATTACTTACTTATAAATAATTTATTTCTCCTGTCATCTAAATTAATGTTCATAAACCTCTGAAAAATTATTTTTACAAGTCAATGTCATTATGTTCGTTGCGGCGAATGATTTCAAAATCTCACAAAAGATGCTGAAACAAATTCAACAAGACCATACAAATTTTATTTCACTCTAATTACAACAATAGTAATATCATCATCCTGATGCCTTCCATTCATCCATTGATCTCCTGCCTTTACAAGTTCATCAATAATTTCATTCGGATTAAATTTTACTATTTCCGAAAACTGATTTTTTACACGAGTGTAATCAAACATTTCTTCTTTAAAATTCATCTGCTCAGGTAACCCATCGGTGAGTAATAAAATTGTATCGCCGTTTTTCAATTCTTTTTCAACGAGATTATAAGATGCGTTTTTCATTGCTCCAAGCGGCATTCCCTGAATTATAATTTCTTCTGCTTGATTGGTTTCTTTACTGTGATAATAAATCGGAGGCATCCCTGCACTTGTTATAGAAAGTTTATTGTGATCAATTTTTAAATAACTAAAAGACATCAAAATTCTGCCAAGTTTAATTTCTTTAATCACTCTGCTGCAATGATTCATAAATTCCTGAAGCCCAAGTTTAGCTGAATCAGAAGTAAAGAAGCCCTTCATTAATGTTACCATCGTTCCGGCTTGAAGTCCGTGTCCTGTTGCATCACCAAAAGCAACATTTAAAACACCATTTTCTTGCACAATAAAATCATAATAATCTCCACCAACTTCTGTTGCCGTTCGCATAAAAGCAGCTATTTCAAGACTGGGAAGTTTAGGTAACTCTTTAGGCAGCATAGAAAGCTGAAGCTGTCTCGCTTCCTCAAGCTCTTTTGTTTTTCTTTCATTCTCAATTTCCAATGTTCTCTTCTCTGCTTCAGTGGCTTTTATACGCAAAGCTGATTCTCTTATCTTAGCTTTCTGTTCGCGTCTATTAATCTCATATCTTCTTACACCGAATAAAAATCCAAAAAATACAATGAAGTAAATACCGTATGCAAGATTTGTTTTCCACCACGGCGGCATCACTTGAATAAATAAAGAAGTTCCATCCTCATTCCATACACCATCATTATTTGAACCGATAACTTTGAGCCTATATTCCCCTGGTGATAAATTCGTAAATGTTATTGTATGATTATTACCAAGTTGTATCCAATTTTCGTTAAAGCCTTCCAGTTTATATCGATATTGGTTTTCAGAGTTATTAAGAAAACTTAATGCTGCAAAATCAAGGGTAATGATATTGTCTTTATATGTTAACAATATGCTGTCACGTTCTGAAATTCCTTTTTCAATTATTGGTTTACCTTCTTCGTCATCAGTATTGTATCTAAGATAATTCGTAAAAACAATTGGAGGGAGATAATCATTATCCTTTAAACTGTTAGGATTAAAAATGTTAAATCCATTTGTACCTCCGAAAAGAAGCCGACCAGTTTTGAAATCTTTAGCATACGCATTTTGATTAAATTCATTCCCCTGTAATCCATCGTTGTAATAATAATTTTTAAATGATTCACTTTTAGGATTGAACATTGAAAGTCCGTTATTTGTGCTTAGCCATAAATTGCCTCTATCATCCTCAAGAATTCCATAAACAAAATCATTTGCTAAGCCATCCTTTTCGCGATAAGTTTTAAATTTATTTGTATCACGATAATATCTGCACAATCCTTTTGTAGTACCGAACCACATAGCTTCTTTACTATCCTTAAATACTCTTATGATATTATCATCACCCAAACTGGTTGAATCTTTTGGATCATTTTTAAAATGAGTAAATGTTTGTTTTGATTTATCAAAAACATTTACTCCGCCGCCAAACGTTCCTATCCAAAGCCTGCCGGTATTATCCTCAACAACTGACCAAACACTATTTGAACTGATTGAAGAATTAGTTTTTTCATCGTGTTGAAATGCGGATATCTTTCCTGTTTTTTTATCAAGTCTATTAAGTCCACCGCCATAAGTTCCAATCCAAATTATTCCTTCATTATCTTCAAGGATAGAATAAACTCGATTATCAGTAAGCGAATTCGGATCAGATGGATTATTAACATATCGTTTGAAGTTACCCGTTTTGGGGTCAAAAGAATTCATCCCGCTGCTAAATGTACCAAGCCATAAAACACCCGATTTATCTTCCTCAATGGTTAGTACTGAATTACTAACGATACTATTTTGATTAGCAGGGTTATGAGAATAATTAGTAAATGTTTTTTGTACGTAATCAAATTTATCTAATCCACCACTTCTAGTACCAATCCAATAGTTACCTTCTTTATCTGCATGCATTGTAAACACTGCATTATCGCTTAGACTATTTTTATCTTTTGGAGTATTGGTGTATAATTCAAAAATTTGGGATGAGGGATGAAAGTAATTGACGCCGCCAGTACCAGTGCCAATCCAAATTATACCGCTTCTATCTTCATAAATAGAAAAAATAAAATTATCACTGATGCTTGTTGGATTATCCGGATTGTTTTTATAATTCTCAAATGTTTTTGATTTGAAATTAAATTTAGATATGCCTCCTTTAACGGTTCCTATCCATAAATTACCTTTTGAGTCTTCATAAATAGGCCAAACCCAATTATCTGCAATGCTGTTCTCATTATTTGGATCGTGACGGAAATGAAAAAATTTACCTGTATTTTCATCAAGCATATCGAGTCCGTTAAATGTTCCCACCCACAAATTTTTATTTCGATCTCTAAAGACTGAATAAACTTTATCATCACTTAAACTTGAAGGATCAGATAAAATATGTTTGAAGGTAATACTCTTGCCTGTTTTAGTATCAGTACGTGTTAATCCAATTGGTCGGGATAGACCACCAGTCCAGTGAACACCATTTGATTCTACATAAAAAGCACCTAACGAACTACCCTTTACTTTTACAAAATCGATTTTATCTTTTTTTATTAAAGAAAATGATTCTGTTTGTGAATAGTACTTATTAAAGCTGCCGCTTTGTGTTTCAAAATAAAGAGTGCCGGAATGATCTTCATAAATGGAAAAAATAAAATTATCACTTAAGCTTGTTGAATCAGATGGAATATTTTTGAATATCTTGAAATTATAACCATCGTACCTGTTCAATCCATCTTGAGTACCAAACCACATAAAACCATGTTTATCCTGAAAGATACAAGTAACGGCACTTTGAGAAAGTCCTTGCTCAACTGTAAGATGATTGAATCTAATATTACTTTGTGGTGTAATAGTTCCCACGAACAATATGGAGCAAAGAAACAAAACTATAATAAATTTATTCACGCACTCTCTCCTGACAATTTTCAGCAAATATTAAAAAACTTCATTTATAGTTTTGTACCATAAATGAAAAAGATGAAACTCTGCAAAAAAATCCTTGACCCCCTATTGGAGATCAAGGATTTATAATTATTATTTCATTAAAACAAGTTTCTTAGTCATTATAAAAGAGCCGCTATTTATAGTGTAGAAATATACACTGCTTGCTAAACCGGTTGCATTCCAATTTATACTATGATATCCAGCCTCCATAGTTTCATCAACAAGAGTTGTAACAAGATTACCAAGTATATCAATTATTTGCAGGGTTACGTGATTTTTCTCTGGTAATTGATAATCAATTTTTGTACTTGGATTGAACGGATTTGGATAATTTTGTTCAAGAGCAAATTTGCTGGGAACTATTTGGTTTAATTCCTCAGCGTTTTCAGGGGCACCCGATTCTTTGCCAAGTACATCTTCTATTCCATAAATTTTACTACTCCCACCAATATTGATTTCACCCTTTGCCCATAAGGAACCTTTAATAAAACAACTTGTCCCAGCTGTAATTTTTCCTGATGGACAGTATGTTGTTCCATACCATTTGCTGCTTCCACCTAAGTTGAAATCACCATGAGTTTCCCAATAAACATTTTTACAATCACCATTTAGAATTATAGCTTCCACACTTGTACCTAATGTAATGTTCCCTGTTACAAAGATGCGGATTTTTCCGTTGGCAACATTCAACTTTACTTTTCCACTTCCTCCCATGGTAAATGAATCGAAGTAGTAATCGCCCGAACTCAAACTAAGAGTCCTTGATGTACCGAGATTGACATTTCCATATGAACCAGGAGCAATAGTACTTGTCGTGGAGATATTAGTGCCACCCGAGCTGAATGTTGTTGCTGAAGGAAGAGTTATTGAATTATAAGATTGCGGAATCAACGGCGCACCATTTTCAGTTATCGTACCATAAATGATTGAGCTGTTAGACTTAGTCAAAGTTCCAGAAGTAGTCAGGTTACCATATAATTTTATTGATGTACCAAGATCTACATTACCATGCGCATCTAAATTTCCTGTAACGTTTGTACTGCCGCCAATTTTTACAATATCACCCGAAATAATACTTCCGTTTACAGAGACACTTGTGCCACTCTGAAATGACTTGCCGCTATTGATATCACCGGTAACACAACTGCTCCCACCTAAAAGAATGTCAGTATTAAATGTAATTGGTCCGATATTCATACTTGTTCCGCCGTTAAAAGATCCGTTACCAAAAATACCTTCCTCAATATATGATGAACCTCCAACCGAAATATCCGAATTACTACCAACCTTGCCATCGTATACTTTAACACTTGTACCAATCGTAATTTTCTGATTAGCAAAAATAGCATATGGTGGAAATGTCGAAACCGGCTCTCTTGGTGCTTCATAAGGCGATACATAAAACGAGTGCTGTGTCGTGATTAGAAACTGACTATTATTTTTATTTCCGCTGGGAACATTATCAGATGCAATTACACTGATATCATAATTACCTGTTAATATTGTGTTTAGTGATATTGTATAAATACCATTTCCGACTGGTGATAAAAAGCCAACAACTTTTTGCCCATCAGGAGAAGTAACTTCTATACTTACAATTGCATCATTAACTGGTTCGCCAACTGTTTTTGTATGATCAGTAAGACTAATAGTTTCACCACCTTGGGTTAACTTAGCCTCAAGATTCACTGCAATAGGTATGGGGTTGCCGTATTGATCTTTATTTACAATGTAACGTTCCTGATCGGTATTGAAATTTAAAATTATGTCAGAACCATTAGCCATATACACTTTAATTGGCTCAGGTGTAACTGGAGGTGTATTTTCTAAAATAGCATATGTCCAAGCACCAATTCCGGGATTGTTTATTCTAAAATATTTGTACGGTGCTATTGACCCCCCATTGTATCCATCAAAAAATTCAATATTATATTTAGCATTTGATGGACTTAAATAATTTGTCTTAGTAATAGCCTCTGCTGGAAGATTGGGGGGATTTGTTACAAATATTCCAGGAGGCAGCAGTACTAACGAGTATTCACTTCCTTGCCAAGATAATCCCATATCAAGTGTTCCACCTTGCCATGCAAGTCCGCCTTGCCATGCTAATCCACCCTGCCACGCAAGCCCGCCGCGCCGCTTACCCGTGCAACAGCCATAACTACCCCTTGGGTGTGGGGCGTGCCGGCGTTCGCATTGCTGGCCATGGCGCTCCTGCT
>JBBILT010000005.1:0-228205 GCA_037444745.1 Ignavibacteriales bacterium | reverse complement strand
AGCATCTCAGCTTGAGGAATTAGGCGGAAGATATGGTTGGTCAAGATCAGCATCTCAGCTTGAGGAATTAGGCGGAAGGTACGGTTGGTCAAGATAGTAATTTTTAATTACTGATTTAAAAGCCTTCAAAATTATTGAAGGCTTTTTTTTTAATTTGGCATGAGAGTTTTAACTTTAAACTGCTATTGATAAAAAATAAAATTTTCATGAAATCATTTCTAATTTTGCTTATTTCTTTTCTATATCTTAGTCAGATATTTCCTCAAGAGATGACGAAGATTGCTCTAATAAAAGATAATAATTATGAGCTTATTGAAGCAGAGAATCAATCGGGGATTATATACATTTCCTTAAATGAACTTGCTAGAAAACTTTCAATTCCAATAACTGAATCAGATAAAGGGGAAAAATTAATAATTGATCTTGATGATTATTCATTATCCTTTAATAGCACCGTCCCTTTTGTAACTATTTTAGATAAAAATGATAACTCATCAAAAACACAACAGCTATTAAATATACCTTATCTAAAAAATGGACAGATATTTCTTTCCTTGGGTACTGCCATTGAACTATTTGATAAATATTGGAGTAAAAGTTTAACCCAACTGGCTCCAAACAGGATCAGGTTAATTGATTCAAACATCATTTCTCCTAATGGGATAAAACCGAATGAAACAGAAATAAAGATATCAAGTATAGTTGTAAACGGCGGTGATGACTATTCCCTCTTAAAAATTAGGACTAATCACAAAGTAAATAATTTTTATAATTTTTATCGTGGTAATATTCTTCATCTTGTTCTTTGGAATGTATTAGTATCAAATGATTCTGTAATAATTCCTAAATCCAAAGCTATTGTTGATGGAATCCATATAATTAAAGAACCAGAATTTACTGAGTTTGAATTAACATTAAATGAAAAAGAAACTATTACAGAAATACTTAGTAATGATGATAACGAATTAACAGTAAGAATTAGCCGCAGAGATTTTGGTGACTGGTACTCAAAAGAAAGTGAGCATTTTAAAATTATCTACCGGGATTCCCATTCACATTTAGTAAATCACATACTTTCCTCGGCAGAAAACTCTTTTAAAGCATTAGTAAAACTTTTTAATTATAAACCATCCGAGCAGATCATCATCAACACATATGATGTAAGCGATTATGGATTTGGTGCAACGACTACAATTCCAGAAAATTATATACGAATAGAAATTGAACCGCTTGAGCCCGGTTATGAGATGGTGCCTTACAACGAACGATTCCAGTGGTTGTTAAGTCATGAACTGGTACATATAGTTGTTAATGATATGGCTACTAATTTCGAATCATCTTTACGCACAGTGATGGGAAAGGTGGTTCCCGATAAAAATCAACCAATTACAGTACCATTTAGTTTATTGACAAACAATAACAGATTTACACCTCGTTGGTATCAGGAAGCTATTGCAGTATTTATAGAAACATGGTTTAGTGGAGGATACGGAAGAATTTTGGGAAGCTTTGATGAAATGTATTTCAGAACCATGGTTGTTGAGAATGAAAAATTTCCTGCGGAAGTTGAACTTGAACAAGTTACATCACATAAAAGTATTTTTCTCGAATCACTGCTTTATACTTATGGCGCAAGATTTATTTCCTATTTAGTTGCTCAATATGAGCTGGATAAATTATTTGAGTGGTATAATCTGAATCCCACAGATTTTTATTCGGGATACAAAAGTAAGTTTAAAGATGTTTATGGTTTAGATATGAATACAGCCTGGGATCAATTTACAAATAATGAAAAGATATTTCAGAAACAAAATATTGATCTAATTAATAAATATCCTGTTACGGAATTAAAAAGAATTTCTAAAGAAGTATTTGGGTGGACAACTCAGCCATATTATGATGAAAAAACAAATTCACTATTCTTTGGTTATCATCGTTCCGGTGAGTTAGCTGAAATTCAAAAACTAAATCTTGGTAATGCAAGATCAGATATAATTACAACTCTGCCTTCACCTAGCCTGGTGCAAGTGGCTTCTATTGCATATGATGATATATATCGGCAAATATTCTATACAACCAATAACAATTTATTGTATAGAGATGTATGGATGTACGATTTGAATACTGATAATAATAAATGTCTATTTCCGGATTCACGGGTTGGACAACTAACCATCTCACCATTTACTCATGAATTATGGGGAATCCAGCACTTAAGTGGAAAAGCAATTTTAGTTCGATCAAAATATCCTTATTTAGAAATGCAATCTCTTTCAGTGTTTGATGTTGGAAATGAAATTACTCAGATGTCAATTAACAGGAAAGGGAATTTTATAGCGGCTGCTTTGCATCGCAGCAATGGTCAGCAATCTATCATCGTTTCGGATGTAAGCGATATTGATAAAGGAAAACCTTTTGTATATAAAATCATCAGCTCAAATGGATCACCGGAAAATCCATCATGGTCATCTGATGGACAATTTATTTTCTGGAATGCTTATACTAATGGTGTTTCGAATATTTATAAACATGATATTAACACGGAAGAGATTACGCCCTTAACCAATACGGTAAGAGGCTTATTTCGACCTGTTGAAATTTCTCCAGATTCTATTCTTGCTATGGAATTTACACTGGATGGTTTTGTACCTGTATTGTTCAAAAATCAAAAAGCAGAAAGACTACCGGCAATAAATTATTTTGGACAAAAAATAATTGAAAAATCACCAGAGGTTTTTAAATGGAATCTAAAACCCGCAAGTGAAATAGTTAATAAAAATTCATTTACTAATGAAGTGACCTACAAAAGTTTAAATAATTTATCCGTAAAAACATTTATCCCAGTAATTTCAGGATTTCAATCAAGGCTGGTACTTGGTTTATATTTTCAAATGAATGATCCGTTATTGGTGCACGATCTAATAATTGAAGCAGGAATATCACCATTTAAAGAAACCACAAATGATATAAAATTTCATTTGAGATTAAAATATAGTTTAAATCAAAAATTTAGTTTATCTGTAGAACATAACGCTCCAGATTTTTATGATATTTTCAATAAAAGAAAAAGGGGAATGCTTGGCTCTAAATACACAGCGGGATTTACAAATTACTGGGTTTATGATAATCCATTAAAGATTAAACAAAATACTGAGTTGGCAATATATAACGGAATCAAGTTTATAAATGATAACTTAACTGAAGTAAAACAACCTGATTTTGCAGTATTAAAATCTGAATTTGATTTGAGAAATTTAAGAAAAACAATTGGCAGTATTGATTGGGAATCTGGTGATATGTTTAAATTTGATATTCTTGCTTACGCTTCTAATCCAAAATCTCTCCAATACTCTGGACAAGTTTTTGGAGAGTGGGATAAATATTCACTTTTTATTTTCGATCATAACGTAATGCACCTTAAACTTAACGCTGGATATCATTTTAAAAATGAAAAACTGCCAGAAACACAATTTTTCTTTGGTGGATTTGGGAACAGGGAAGTAGAAAATGAACCGGTTAAACAATTTGAAAAAATGTTTCGCTTTCCGGGTGTTCCAATTTATAGCATTATATCCAATCAGTTTTTTAAAGTAATGATTGAAAATTCACTTCCACCTTTGCGCATACCAAACTTTGCCCTGGGCAGCCACGAATTAAAAAATATTAATATCTCATTTTTCTCACAAGGTCTAATAACTGATTCGCCAGAAATTAATAAATGGATTGATCTCGGTGCACAAATAAATATTATGCTGGAACACTGGTTTAATCTTGAATCAACGGTTTCCGCAGGTATTGCTAAAGCCTGGTGGAAAAATGGTAGCGATACCGAGTGGTTTATCTCGTGGAAACTACTTAAAGATTAGTAAATAATCTTAGTAGTTTTTACCTCACAATCTCATTAAATCATTTATATTTATGTTGTAAAACGGTATATTTTTTGTAGATTTTATTTGGTTTACTAACAAGAGCATTAAAATTATTTTCTAATGAAATTTTCTGAATTCAAAAAAAATATAGATAGCGGAATAAAATCCAGCTTAGATAATGATATAACTTCCGAGAAAGCGAAAAATCTTGAAGTTATTTTAAATATTCTAAACAGTATTAATCGTTCTCTAATTCTGGAAGATGTTCTTGAGTTGGTTTTAAAAAATGCTATTCGGTTGACTAATTCTGAACGAGGATTTATCGTATTAAAAAATCAATCGGGAAATCTGGAGTTTAAATTAGGATTGGATTCTAACAGTAAAGAACTTCCGGAAAGT
Organism: Ignavibacteriales bacterium; assembly: GCA_037444745.1. Taxonomy (GTDB): domain Bacteria; phylum Bacteroidota; class Ignavibacteria; order Ignavibacteriales; family Ignavibacteriaceae; genus IGN3. The sequence goes on along the minus strand of JBBILT010000005.1, from coordinate 223,937 downwards.
TTATTCCAAATCAGCAACTCAGTTGTTGAAGATGTTTTTTACAATGGGCAATCTCGATTTATTGAAGGTGCGCAAGGTGATTCTAGTTTAGAAAACAGCAAAAGTATTTTACGGCTAGACCTTCAAACCATTCTTTGCTCACCACTTATTACTGACGGGAATAAAATAGGTGTTATCTATGTGGATAGTAAACATCTTCATAAGATTAAAGAGAAAGAAACAACAAGCACTTTTGAAATTCTTGCCGGACAGGCAGCAGCAGCAATCCGCAATGCTCAGTTATATCAGGCACAATTAACAGCAAACGCAGCACTTCAGGAAGCAAACTCACAACTTATCCAAGCTGAAAGAAAAGCTTTGAAAGCCGGTATCGATTCCGAAATTGGGCAGTCACTTCAAGGTCTTGTTCATATTGCCTTATTGGAAAATGAAAGCTTGTTACGATTAGTTGAGAAATTAAAAAAAGAAAATGAAGATTCAGCTCAAGATAAAGAATCTTTAATGTTTGATAGACTTAAATTAAAATCTAAAGTTGCAATTGATAGCATAAGAAATATCCAAAAGTATGCACAAGTACTGTTAGAAACTGCAATAATGAATTTGAATAAAGACAGTGGGGATCTTAACAGAACTATTCAATCTGTTATTAAATATATTTCACCAATGAAAAAATTTCAGTATGCCACTTTTAAATTACAGTTAAATACTATTCCAATTTGTAATTATGATTCGGAGCAGATTCAGCACTTACTTGTTCATCTTTTTACTAATTCCATCAACGCAAAAAAGGATGCAACAATAGAAATCATTTCTAAAACTTTAGATGATAAAATAATTTTAATTGTTGAAGACAACGGTCCCGGAATACCTGCTGAGATTAAGAAGGATCTTTTTAGATCATATACTCCAAAGAAAAACAATTATGGTTTGTTTTTGTGCAAGAGCATTGTTGATAGGCATAATGGTGAGATTAAATTATTGGATACAAATACTGGTACCTCAATTGAAATAACCATTCCGGTTTAATAAAAAATGGTAGCAATAGATCTTATAAAATATATTAGCTTATTATATGATAAAGTTCGATTCCCGGTTCAAGTAATTGATTCGAGCGGGAAAATAATTTATATAAATGAAGCTTTTACAATGTTGTGGGGATATCACTTGCATGAACTCAGCGAGTATTCTGTATTTAATGATAGTGTACTTATTGAAAATAAAACCGCTGAAAGAATTACAGAAGTTTTAAATGGAAAAAGTTATTTATCAATCGATTACTTTGAAGATTCACTTCTTAGATCAAGAGAATATGCCGTTCCCATTTTAAGGACGAATATTTTTTTAGTTAAAGAAGATGATGATTCATATGTTGTAATGTATCATGAAGATAAAACTGAAATGCTTTTGACGGAAGAAGAAGTTAAAAAAGCACGAGATGCAAGTAATGAATCTGAAAGATTAAAAAATACTTTTTTAAATGTTCTGTCTCACGAACTTCGCACTCCTTTAAATATCATACTTGGATATTCGTCTCTTATTAAAGAAAATCTTAATGATAAACTGGGACCAGAAGATAAAATTTATTTAGATAATCTTCACAGCGGAAGCGAAAGACTTTTCCGAAGCATTACTCAGATGCTTGAGTTTGCGCAAATTGAAGCCGGAAATTATCACCTAAACCTTGAGACCACAGATTTAATAAATTTATTGCAGGATTGTTTACCCGAATATCAAAAATCTGCAAAAGAAAAAAACATAGAAATAAAAACCAATTTTTCACACAAAAAGGTTTATGTTGATGCCGATGTTCAATGTGTTCAAAATGCAATAAATAGCCTATTAAGTAATGCGGTTAAATTCACCCAACATGGATTTATAGAAGTTGAAGTCAGTGTTTTTGAGGACAAAGAATTGGCGTTATGCAAAGTACGCGATTCGGGAATTGGGATATCTACTAAATATCTAGATCATCTTTATCATCCATTTAGTCAGGAAGATTTAAATGTTGGAAGAAATTATGAAGGCAACGGACTTGGTTTAGCACTTTCTAAGCGATATATAGAAAAATTGGGCGGATCACTTTTAGTTGATAGTATAAAGGGTGTTGGTTCTACATTTACATTTACACTTCCTTTAAGTCACTCGAAAATGATACCAGTATTAAGCGGTCAGGAAGAAGTTGCCAGGACAAATAAGATACTGATGATTGACAGCAGCGGCGATACGTTTGAATTGGTTAAGGCATACTTAAAAAATTCTCACATAGTAGTTAGTAATTCCTTAAGAGAATTTAAACTTGAATCTGTTCAGGATGGATCTTACAGCCATTTTGTTTTTGATGTTGATAAAAATTACTGGCAGCAGGGTATCTTAATATGTAAGGATATTAAAAGAAACGATCCCTTCAAGCGTCCAATTATTATTGTTTCCAGCGAATATATTGAAGAAAAAATAAATGAATTTTATTCAGCGGGTGCAACAAAATTTCTAGTAAAACCTTTTGGCAAATTAGATTTAATGAAAATTATTTCTGAGACACTTTAATATCAATCACTCTTCACTCATTTTTTAATTTATACAACCTCCACCACGGTGTTCGGGGCGATTCATGATGTTCATAATGATATCCAAAAAAATAACACGATAACATTGCCCACAAGTGATTTCGTTTTTGTGTACGCGCTTTGTGCGGCTGCATATTTTCTGTGTGCGGATATTTATGCGGCAAATAAGTTCCAAAGAAAAATAATTGAAATGTCCCTAAAAAAGCAGGCACTATCCAAAGTACAATTATAGATATTTCATCAAACCAGAATTTTAAAACGTTAAACACTATAGCCATAATTATCAATTGTGTAATAGTAGTATAACGACAAAGAAAAGTACCCCACCAAATAAAAAAGTTTTGTGATTTAGTATAAAAATCAGGATCCTCTTCTTCTCCCGGGTTTTTGTGATGCTTAAAATGATTTTTAATTAATTTGTTATATGATAATCCGGCAAACAATAAGGTTGAAATTGAGCCGATACTTTTATTTATAAATTTGTTTTTAGATACAGTTCCATGCATTGCATCGTGAGCAGTTATGAATAATCCTGTATAAAGATAACCCTGCAAAAGAATATGCAAATAAAATATTGGATTTGTAAAATCAACATTTACATATAATAATGAATAGAAAAGATGTGATGCCCAAATACAAATTATTATAAACGCAATAATTATTCCCATATCAATCTCATTAATAAAAAATTAGAAGTGTTACAAAAAATATAAATTGAACTAAGAGATAATGTAAAGATATTTTTGAATTTACTTTGACATTAAGGTAATTAAAACCAAAAGCAGAAATTAAAGCAATAACAAACCATGCTAAATAATTTTGTATTGGAATTATACCTTCAGACCATGACCAATAATCAAGTTTAATTGCAATCGGTTCGAGTATAAGATCAAAAATAAAAGCAATGAAAGCAGAAATTATTGAGGATAGAAAAATATTATCTGCCAGTAACCTGGAAATTGAAATAGATCCAAGAATTACAAAAACCCAGTTAAATCCAATTATTAAAGGCACATCAAATAATTTTATTCCTAAAGTTGAACCATAATTATATTCACCAAATATCAATCCCGTTTTAACTCCGACTACTTCTAATATAAAAGTAATTATGTAAGTAAAAGCAGCCCATAGTAAAAAATTATTGGTGGAAGATTTATTTGAATAAAATAAAACTATTAATCCTGTAAGAAGTAATGTTCCCGGAGTTAATAACAGCATAAGATTTCGCAATGGATCATATAGATGACCAATGATTCCCACAAAGAAAATAATATAAAGGGAAACAATTTCTTTATTTGATATTATAATTTTCTTTGCTTCCATACAATCTTTTTGGTTTTAAACTTAATTAAAGAAATTATTCCTATCCAAAACATAAACAGCATTTGAACTGGATGAAGTAAAACATTAATAAACAAGTTTTGATTACTCGCAATAGAAACAGATATTCTGATTATAAAAATAAGTGCGATCAGGATTAATGAATAAACAGGTGGCATTAAAAATAAAAACGGTAATACAAAAGCAATCAACAGAAACATTATAATGGCCAAGAATGAAAATGAGGGTAACAAGAATCCAGCAAAAAAATTTTTTGTAAATCCATTATAAGCTTGATTAAATGATTCATACATTCTGCAAAAAATCAAATTGCCGCCTAACATTGTTTTAATTTTTAATTTATTCTGTTTAACTAATCTTGCAAGCTCCATATCTTCAACAACTTTGCTTTTTACTTTTTCGTGCCCGCCGATTTTAAAGTAATCGTTTTTTCTCCAAAGCATAAACTGTCCGTTTGCAGCAACGAAGGCTTTGCTGGAAGAACTATAAACAAATCGTAATGGCAGAAAAGTTAAAAGCAGCCAGTTCATAAGCGGAACAATTAATTGCTCTCCAAATGATTTAATTATTTGTGTCGGAAAAATTGAGAGTAATGCTGTATTTGATTTCTTTAATTCAAAAACAGCAGATGAAATAACTTCTGGTGTAAGTTCAACATCAGCATCTAAAAAAAGTAAATACTTACCTTTAGCTTCTTGTGCAAGTTGATGACAAGCCCAATTTTTGCCAAGCCAATCTGGTGGAAGTGTTTTGCCCTTTAAAACTTTTACATTGCTCGTACTAAAAAATGAAACCAGATTATAGGTGCCATCTGTAGAATTATCATCGAGCACAATAATTTCTTTATCTTGATAATCTTGAGCCAAAATACCTTTAATACATTTTTCGATATTAATTTCTTCGTTTCTTGCTGGAATTAAAACTGAGACAAGTTTTTGTTCACTTGAATGATGTGACTTTCTTTTTAATACAGGGGCTGTGAAAAGATTATAGATTGAGATAACACTAAATACACTCAACGATATTAGTAATACTATAAACATTGATTATAAAGTACTCTTAAAGTTTGATGAGGCGTATTCAGAATTAATCAGATCAAGATTATTTATAAACTCGTCTTTAAATAATTGTAAATTTTCGGCTACATCTTTTGAGCTTAATAATTTTCCAAATCGAGCATATATAATGGGCAGTCTTTCATTAGTATAGTGGATTTTGAATGCAATCGGTAAAATTTGAAAATCAACTGCACTTTTCTTTGCGAGAGAATCAATTCCTTCTTTTAAGGTAATTTGTTTTTCATCGTAAGCTTGTATTTCGCCTTGCGGATAAATTGTAATAAGATTGTTTGAATTCAAAAGTAAATCCATTGTGTACTTTAGAGATGTGATCATTTTGCGGTTATTATTTAAATCAATTGAATAACATCCAAGTTTCTGAAAAAACCAATAACGTTTTAACTGTTCTTCCAGCATCATAACAAATAGTTTTTTGTTTAATATTTTTTTATTCAGCCAATAAATAAAAAAACCATCCCACCAAGAAAAATGATTTGGTGTAACTATTAGACTTTTAGATTTATCAATTTCCGGCAGAGCATTAATTATTCTAAAATCATAAAAAGATTTTTTTAACAATCCTTTAAGATAAATATCAAAAACAAATGCAGCCCATTTTTTATGATCAGCTTTAATCATTATTGATATTCGCTTTCAATTATATCTGAAACAATTTTGCCTGATAAGATAACCAGCGGAATGCCGCCGCCAGGATGCGCACTGCCGCCGCAAAAGTATAAATTCTTAACGGTTTTAGATTTATTGGATTGCCTCATAAACGCTGCAAATTTATCGTTTGATGAAATGCCGTATATGCTGCCGAGATAACTGCCCGTTCGATTTTGAATATCGACTGGAGACATAATTTTTTCAAACTCTGTTAAACTCTCAATATCTGTGTTAAGAAAATTATATATTTTTTTTACAATATTCTTTCGTGCAATATTAACCTCGATATCCCAATTCTGATTTTGAATGTTTGGTGCGTTGACCATTACAAACCAATTTTCTTTTCCTGCTGGTGCATCGTCTTCATTAAGCTTTGATGAAATATAAATATACACTGTGGGATCATTGTGAATCGTTTTATTTTCAAACAAATCATCAAACTCTTTTCTATAATCTTTGGAAAAAAGAATGTTATGTGTTTCAAGCTCCGGAAATTCTTTTTTAATTCCCCAATAAAATACTAAACCTGAAAATGAGGGAAGTTTCTTTTCATATCTTCTAGATTCGCGACTTTCAAAATTTTTTATCAGATTTTTAAAAGTAAAGTTCACATCTACATTAGAAATTATCTTATCGTATTTCGTAATCTTATTAATAATTTTAATTCCTCTGACTTCATTATTCTCAAGAATAATTTCATCAACTTTTTGATTTAAGAAAATATTAACACCTTTTTTCCCGGCCAATTTATAGAGTGCCTTTGATATTGAATAAATTCCACCAACAGGAATAAAACTTCCCTGGTTATACTCAACATGAGGAATAATATTTAATGTTGCGGGAGCTAAATATGGATTTGAACCGTTATATGTTGCATATCGATTAAACAGTTGAACAAGTCGTTGATCTTTAAAGAAACTTTCATTGGCTTTATTTATTGTTCTGAATGGATCAATCTTACCAACATTAAATAAAGTTTTAAGCGCTTTTGAATTTAAATAAGTTGAAATACTTGAAGGGTCATTAGTTAGAAATAAATCACCGGCTAAATCATAAATAGTTTTACAGTAAGTAAGATATTTATTTAACGAGGCAGAATTATCAGAAGATTTTTCATCAATTTCTTTTCCAAACTTATCTTGATCGGAATACGCATTTATGATCGAGCCATCTGGATAAAAGTATTTACAGATTAAATCTAATCTGTTTATGCTTAAATAATCTTTAATATCCTCACCACATTCCCAAAACAGATCTTTAATAACTTGAGGCATTGTTAAGAGAGATGGACCGGTGTCAAATCGATATCCCATTTCTTTTATTTCATCAGCTTTGCCGCCGAACTTACTGTTCTGTTCATAAAGATCGACTTCAAATCCTTTGTTAGCAAGTCTTATGGCTGCAGATAATCCGCCAAGTCCTGCTCCAATAACACATATTTTCTTTCTCACTTTTTCTTTTCCTTTGCCAACTCATAAAAGAGGATCCACAAAGAAATCATTGAGAAGGAATAAAGAAAATCTTCATAAGGGATAGTTATAAATCTTTTTCCGCTGAACGCTGCATCGTTATAAGTAACAACGGGAATTGAAGTAAGAAAATAATTGACGATAAGAAATGGTAAAAAACTAATTAGCATGGTTATCCAAAAATTTCTGGAAGCAAGTAATGATTCATTAAACAAAACTGCCCCGATAAAAAAAGCTGCTGCAAATATAGAAACCGTAAAGGTGTAATTCTGATCGTAGAAAATTATACCGAGTATTATTAATAACACAGTCGGAATTATAGATAGTTTTTTGTTAAAATTTAATTTCGTTTCCTTAATGTAAAATGAAACTGTCTCGAAAATAAAAATGCAGGCATAGGGAACAGTGATAAAAAAAAGAATTTCTTCAAGCGGTAACCCTAAAATGTAAATGCCAATCAAGTGATCTGGATTAAAAGCCCAATCACCGCGCTTTGTTGCAATCACATCCCAAATAATATAAGCCGTGCTTATAAGGGCAATAGACTGCAAAACATAAGGAACTTTTTTATAAATTTTTAAATTCTTATCGAAAAATAAAATCAGAGGAAAGAAAATGATTGCGATATTTATCAGTAAGTATGTGCTCATATAAAACAAAAGCCGGTAATGATACCGGCAACTTAATTAAATTTTAATTTTGTTTCAGTTCAGCTTCAGAAGTTTTATTTCGAGTAAACCCCGAAAAAATAAAGCCAGCTTGGTTGTGTTGGAAACTCTCACTCGTTGTTTCATCAATTCTTTAATTTTTAATTTTTTAATTTTCTTAAATAAGCCCTGGTAATAAAGATATGCCGAGTAAACTCCGAGTTTTACTCCAACCGGTAATTTCTTAATTCCTTCTAACGCATTTTTAAATTCGAGTGCAATTTCTTTTTCTAAATCTTGCTTATGCATATCATCTATTTTAATTGCGTGATTAACTCCAGGAAGATAAATTCTTTCTCTTTCTTCCATATCGCTTTTAATGTCGCGCAAAAAGTTTACTTTCTGAAAAGCAGAGCCCAAACTTCTTGCCGGTGCAACAAGATCATTAAATAATTTATCATCTTTACCTGCAAAGATTTGCAAACACATTAATCCAACAACTTCTGCTGAACCATAAATGTATTCATTGTATTGCAGAGGTTCGTAGTAAGAGTTTGTTAAATCCATTTCCATACTTTTTAAGAAAGCATCAATGTAGTGATAATCTATTTTATATTCTTTAACTGTTTGAACAAAAGATTGTAATATTGGGTTTGTTGATATTTCTGTTTTCAAAGCTTCTTCGGTTTCTTTGCGAAAATTTTCCATCAATAGTTTTTGATCGAACTCATTAAATGTATCAACAATTTCATCAGCGATTCTTACAAAGCCGTAAATACCATAAATAGCATCCCGGTATTGTGGTGCAAATGCAGCAATGCCAAGGCTGAAGGAAGTGCTGTAACTTTTAGTTACCACTTTACTAATCTCATACGAAGTCTTATTGTAAAGATCCATAATCACCCCTTATTCTATCTGTTACAAGTTTTGAACTTATGATAACCATTGGTAATCCTGTGCCCGGCGTTGTTGATGCGCCAACGTAATATAAATTTGGAAATTCTTCGTCTTTATTTTTTGGTCTGAATGCACCAACTTGATTGATACCGTGTGCTAAACCTAAACCGGAACCCTTGTAAAGGCTAAACATATTTTCCCATTCTACCGGAGAATAAATTTGCTTTACTAAAGTGTTCGATTCAATATCAAATCCAGTTCGTTCTGATAAATCTTTTATAATGTTGTTAGCAATTTCTTCCTTGTCGTCCCAATCTTTTTTAAATCTTCTATCAGGAACAGGGCAAAGAATAAAAACATTTTCACATCCTTCTGGTGCACACTCAGGAGTAGTTTTGGATGAAACATTTACATAATAGTAAGGCTTTTGCGGAATGATTGAAGATGTAAAAATCTTATCTGCATAACCTCTGAAGTTGCTTCCAAGAAAATAATTGTGATGCTGTAGAGAATCGATTTTACCTTTTAAACCAAGATAGATTGTAAATGGTGCAAGTGTCCAATCCATATTATCTAATTTTGTTTCTGTGAATTTTTTCCTGCCAAGAATCTGTCCTCTGAAAGAAGCGGCATCAGAATTTGAAATAAAAATGTCTGCGCTCCAGGTTTTGCCATTTCTATCTAACAAAGAATTTAGTTTGCCGTTAGAATTTGCAACTCCAACAATCTCCGTATTAAAAACAAATTTTACTCCGAGTGATTCTAAAATTTTCATCAACTCTTCAACAATCTTGTACATTCCGCCCTTTACTTTCCAGTATCCATCGTGTTTCATTTCTGTGTAGTTAAGAAGCGAGTAAATTGCCGGTGTGTGAAATGGAGTTGATCCAAGAAAAAACGCCACTAAAGAAAAAATTACACGTACTTGTTCCGATTCAAAATTCTTCTCAACCTCACTCCACATATTTCTAAACAAGTAGGGAAGATGTTTTTTGGGAACTCGTGTTAGTTTTAAAATATAATCAACAACATTTTTGTAATTTGATTTTACAACTTTATCCTCAGTATCGTGAAAGAACTCACCTGCACGTTCTAAATACTTTTCAACTTTAGCGGCAAGATTTGGTTCGATGTCTTTAAATTCTTCTTCAAGATTGTTAAGAGATTTAAATATGCGATAAGGTTTTTTCTCACCCTCAAAATAAACCTGGTAAAGCGGATCAAGTTCTTCAAGCTCGATTGGATTTTTAAGTCCGTTACTCTTAAATAATTCTTCAAGTTCCCAGCTCATGCTCATAAAAGAAGGACCAACATCAAAAGTAAATCCATCCATCTTAAGCTGGTTTAATCTGCCGCCGGGTTTAGCATGTTTTTCAATTACGGTTACTTCATATCCTTCAGTCGAAAGTCTTAAAGCGGTGGATAATCCGCCGAGTCCGCTGCCGATAATTATTGCTGATTTTGTTTTATTTGATTTCATATTTATTCAAACGGAATTATGGTTAATTTAGTTCCAAATACTAAAAAATTAATTGAAAATTTTCTTGAATCGTCCTGAAGAAGGTTTAATTTTACGTTATTATTTTAAAATTATTTAATACGATTAGCAAGTTGCAATATGTATTCAGTGAACGGAGCAGGTATAATACTTATTAACAGCAACAATGAAGTTTTATTATTGTTGCGTGATGATAAAGTTGATATCCCTTTTCCTAATATGTGGGATATTCCGGGTGGAAAAATTGAACATAATGAAACTCCTGAACAAACAGTTAGACGCGAAATGAATGAAGAATTAGGTCTGAATAAATTGGGAGAAATAAATCTGTTCAAAATTTTTACATCAGAAAATCTTAATGATTTCATCTTTTGGAAAAGGATGGATTTAAACCCATCAGAAATTGACTTAAGGGAAGGACAACGAATTGAATATTTCAATTTGGATCAAATCAGAAAAACAAAATTAGCTTTTAATTACAATGAAGTGATTGAAGATTTTTACAATAAAGTTGTTAATAAAAAATAAAATTACATCAGCCACTAATTTCACGAATTTTCGCTAATTCAAATTCGTGTTAATTAGTGGCTAAATGCACTAAATAAAAAGGTGGTTTATGAAAAATATTTTGAGTTTAGTTTTTATTTTAAGTTCATTGTGTTATTCACAGCCAAAAGATTTAACGGGAATCTGGACGGGGAAATTAGAACTTCCCAATACATTAAAACTTAACCTTGTGTTCAATATCGCAAAAGACAGCGCGGGAAATTATATATCTACTTTGGACAGCCCGGATCAAGGTGCAAAAGGTATTACCACTGGAAATACAATTGTAAATGGTGATTCGATCACAATTCAAATACCAGTAATCAAGGGTTCGTATATTGGTAAAATTTATTATGATGAAATGAAAATAGATGGCAAATGGAATCAGGGTGGAATGAGTTTGGATTTGCTTGTTAAGAAAGTTGATAAAGTTGAGGAAGTTAAAAGACCACAGGAACCAAAAGAACCATTTCCATATAAATCAGAAGATGTAAAGTTTGAGAATAAAATTGATAGCTTAACTCTTGCGGGTACCTTAACTCTTCCCGAGACTGGCAATAATTTTCCTGCCGTGGTGATGATCACAGGTTCAGGTGGACAAAATCGTAACGAAGAAATATTTGGACATAAACCATTTTTAGTTATTGCAGATTATCTAACAAGAAATGGAATTGCTGTTCTTCGATTTGATGATAGGGGAATAGCTCAATCATCCGGTAATTACTCATCTGCAACAACTGAGGATTTTGTGAAAGATGTTTTAGCTGCTGTTGAGTATTTAAAAACCCGAAAGGAAATTGATTATTCTAAAATAGGATTAATTGGACATAGTGAAGGTGGAATGATTGCACCAATGGCTGCTGTTAAGTCTAGCGATATTGATTTTATTGTTTTAATGGCTGGAACAGGAATTCCTGGTGATTCAATTCTTATTCTTCAAACTGAGTTAATACAAAAAGCAGCAGGAATGTCTGACACGGAAATTCAAAAATCATTAAAGGAACAAAGGGAAATTTATTCAATGATTCTTAACAGTAAAGATGATTTAACTTTGGAAAAACAATTGCGAGATAAATTTTATTCGGATTATGCTGCAATGACTGAAGAAGAAAAAAGCAAACTTGGTGATCCGGAAGTTTATTTAAATATGCAGCTTAAAACTATAACCAGCTCCTGGTTTAAATACTTTTTAAAATATAATCCATTGCCAACACTTGAAAAAGTAAAATGTTCTGTACTTGCAATAAACGGGCAAAATGATTTACAGGTTCCTCCGAAACAAAATTTAACTGCAATTGAAAGTGCCTTAAAGAAAGGCGGTAACAAAAATTTTGAAACCAAAATGTTACCTGGGTTAAACCATCTTTTCCAAACATCATCAACCGGTGCTGTTTCAGAATACGGAACCATTGAAGAGACAGTTTCTCCAATTGCGTTGGAAACGATGTTGAATTGGATAAAGAAAACAACTAATTATAATAATTAGTCATTTCGAACGGAGAGAGAAATCTGAACGCTATTATAAGACAGATTTCTCAGTCGAGTTCGCCGCGGCGAATCCTTCGAAATGACTTTGGTGCCATCTTTGTTTATATGGAATTTCATTTAAATACTATTAGTATTTAACAGGAATGAGTTTAACGGAAATCAGAAAAGCAATATCGAAACAAAAAAATCCAGCACAGGCAATTATTCTTCAGAGATTCTTCAAAACCGAAAAAGGTGATTATGGTGAAGGTGATATTTTTTATGGAATAAAAGTACCTGAACAAAGAAAAATTGCAAAACAGTTTAAAGATTTATCGCTTGATGAATTGAAGACGTTATTAACATCTAAAATTCATGAGGAAAGATTAATTGCTGCATTCATTCTTGTAGATAAATTCAAAACCGGAGATGAAAAAAAGAAAAAAATCATTTTTAATTTTTATTTGAAGAACCGCAAAGGAATAAATAATTGGGACTTGGTCGATCTTTCTGCTCCTAAGATTGTTGGTACATATTTGATTGATAAAGAAAAAGATTTGCTCTACAAGTTTGCACGTTCAGAAGATTTGTGGGAAAAAAGAATATCAATTATTTCAACACAGACTTTCATAAGAGAGCATTTTTTTGAGGACACACTCAATATTTCTAAAATATTGTTAAATGATAAACACGATTTAATTCACAAAGCAGTTGGCTGGATGTTGAGAGAGGTTGGTAATCGTGATTTGGAAACTGAAGAAGAATTTTTAAAGAAACATTATAAAATAATGCCGAGGACAATGCTTCGTTATGCAATAGAAAAATTTCCGGAGAAGAAACGTAAGGGTTATTTAAAAAGTAAAATTATAAAATCCTGATCTTGATTACCTTTGACCCGAAAGTAGTTGATAGTCAAGTTAATGAATATAAATCCGAAGGCACTTATGAACTTGAATTTAACCCAGGATATAGAATCACAAATCCAATATCAGTTGTTTATTTTTATCAATTACGTGCGGGAGCTTTTGTACAGAGCCGCAAGATGCCTGGAATGAAATAAAAAAAGTCAAAACATTTCTGATTATATGTTTCTTTTTAATTAGATATATAAATTTGAATTATACGTCACACCAACTTAAATCAAATAATATTTCTTTTGTATTAAAAACCTCGCTAAGTTAAATTTGTTCATCTTATTTAAAGTTAAATGATTAAAGGAGTTCTGACATTTTATGGCTAAAAAATTTAAAGAGCCAATATTTTTTACAGATAAAGAAGATCCTAAAAGTTTTTCTATTTCCAATCAATTTGCCGAACACCTTGAGTTTTCATTAGTAAAAGATCGCTATACTGTTACTGGTGACGATGCTTATTATGCGCTTTCGCTTGCAATCCGGGATAGATTGGTAAGAAGATGGATTCGTACGCAAAGAGTTTATCAGGATAAAGGACCTAAACGTATTTATTATTTATCACTTGAATATCTTATGGGAAGACTTCTTGGTAATGCTTTAATCAACTTAGATTATTATCAAGAGTGTTTTGATATTTTGAAAAAAGACGGCTACAGTCTTGAAGATATTCTTGATTTTGAACCTGATATGGGATTAGGAAACGGTGGTCTTGGAAGGCTTGCAGCTTGCTATCTAGATTCAATGGCAACACTTGAATTACCAGCGTTTGGTTATGGGATAAGATATGAATATGGAATATTTAAACAAGAAATCGAGAATGGTTATCAGGTTGAATATTCAGATAATTGGTTAAGCAAAGGAAATCCATGGGATATTTTAAGAAGGAACTTAGTTTATCGTGTAAAATTTTATGGAAAGATTGTAACAAAGCCAAATTCTGATGGTACGTTTTCTTTTGATTGGGTTGATACAAAAGATGTTTTAGCAGTTGCCTATGATGTTCCAGTTCCCGGTTATGGAAATAACACGGTTAACAATTTGCGGCTGTGGCAGGCAAAAGCATGCAGCGATTTTGAATTTTCCGATTTTAACCGTGGTAATTATGTAGAGGCAGTGGCTCAAAAAAATGACGGCGAAACAATCTCAAAAGTTTTGTATCCCAACGACACTTATGTTGAAGGAAAATTTTTAAGATTGAAGCAACAATATTTTTTCGTTTCGGCTACACTTCAGGATATTATCAGAAAATATAAAATCGATCATAAGACATATGATCAGTTTGCAGAAAAGAATTGTGTTCAACTAAACGATACACATCCAGTAATTGCTATACCTGAATTGCTAAGAATATTAATTGATGAAGAAAAGTTTACCTGGGAAAAAGCTTGGGCGATAACGAGTAAAACTTTTGCATATACGAATCATACAGTCGTTCCTGAAGCACTTGAAGAATGGCCTGAACGTATTATTGCTGAATTGCTTCCCAGACATTTACAAATTATTTATGAAGTTAACAGAAGATTTCTTGAAGAAGTTAAAAAAACATATTCAACTGATGAAAACGTCCTGACTAAGCTTTCCATTATTTCCGGCGGTAATGAAAAAAGAGTAAGGATGGCTAACCTTGCAATCGTTGGATGCTTTGCGGTTAATGGTGTTGCAGCTTTGCACACTGAGATTTTGAAGAAAAGAATTTTTCCTGATTTCTATAATATGTATCCCAAAAAATTCTTGAATGTAACTAACGGCATCACTCCACGAAGATGGTTAAAGTCTGCAAATCCAGCTCTTTCTGCTTTGATATCAGATAAGATTGGTAATGATTGGATAAAGGATCTTTCCAACCTTAAGAAACTGGAAAAATTTGCTAAGGATAAACAGTTTATTGAAAGCTGGCAAAATGTTAAATGGTTAAATAAAAAATTACTTATGGATTATATCGAAACTGAAAATGGAATTAAAATTAATGCGGATTCTATTTTTGATGTACAGATAAAAAGATTTCACGAATATAAACGTCAGCTTCTTAATGTCTTCCATATAATTACACTTTATAACAGGATAAAAAGCAATCCAAAATTAAAAATGGTTCCCCGCACAATTATTTTTGGAGGCAAAGCAGCGCCTGCATATTTTGCTGCAAAGATGGTAATCAAACTAATTACTAGCGTTGCCGAGATTGTTAATAATGATCCGGAAATCGGGGATAAGCTAAAAGTTGTATTCCTAAAAAATTATTCAGTATCCCTTGCAGAAAAAATTATTCCTGCATCAGATCTATCAGAACAAATTTCTATGGCTGGGTTAGAAGCCTCGGGCACAGGCAATATGAAATTTGCACTTAATGGTGCATTAACAATTGGTACAATGGATGGGGCAAATGTTGAGATTAGAGAAGAGGTTGGAGATGAAAACATTTTCATCTTTGGTTTGTTAGCTGATGAAGTTGTTAAACTTAAGTCAGGTTCGTACAATCCAAAATCATATTACGAAAAAAATAAAAACCTTAAGCAGGTTGTTGATATGATTGCATCCAACTTTTTTAATCCAAAAGAACCTGGAATATTTGACGATGTGATTCGTGGTTTGATAAATGTTGATTACTATTGCTTGTTTGCAGATTATCAATCATATATTGATGCTCAGGATAAAGTTTCTAAACTTTATTTAGATCAGACAGAATGGACGAAGAAATCAATCTTTAATGTCTCACGTGTTGCAAAATTTTCCAGCGACAGATCGGTAGATGAGTATGCAAAAAAAATATGGAAAGTTAAACCAATAAAAATTAATCATTCATAAAAATTTGGGAAGTAATGGATTACGAATTAAATCATCGCACACGAATTGGTCATATTCATTTAACTGTAGCAAATCTGGACAGAGCACTCTCTTTTTACAGAGATGTTTTAGGTTTTCAGGTTACAGCTCGTTTTAATAAAACAGCAGTTTTTCTATCTTCAGGTACTTATCATCATCATATAGGATTAAATACCTGGGCCGGCGGAAATGCAACTGCTCCACCTGAAGGTCATACAGGACTTTATCACTTTGCAATCCTCTATCCATCAAGAGAAGATTTGGCAAGAGCATTTAAACAAATATGGGAAGCTAATTATCCCATCGAGGGCGCATCTGATCACGGAGTTTCTGAATCTATTTATTTAAAAGATCCCGATGGAAATGGGATTGAATTGTATGCGGATAGATTAGTTGAACAATGGCCAAAAGATGAAGATGGGAACATTATTATGGTAACTAAACCCTTAGATCTTCCTGCCTTATTGAATGAATTAGATAAAATTTAGTTTGAAAATTATAATAATTTCAATAAATTTTAATTTAATAAGTAAGAACTTACGTAAATGCTAACAGATAAAATAGATTTTCAATCAGAAGCAGGCATCTATGCTTTATCAAACAGATTAAAGCGTTTATCCGATCATCTTAATGCAGATACAAATCGGATATATAAATCCAACTCTGTAGAATTTGATCAAGGACTTCACAATACACTGCACTTACTTTCTGTTAAGGATGAGCTTTCAGTTAAACAAATTTCGGAATTTCTAAAAGTTACACATCCCGCTACGGTGCAAGTTGTAAATAAATTAATTAAAAAAAAGTTTGCTGTTTCGTATGATTCCCTATCGGACAAAAGAGTAACAATAGTTAAGCTTACAAAGAAAGGGAAAGAAGCTTATAATTCATGTCAATCTATTGCCGATAAAATTAATTTGTGTTATAAGGAAATAATAAATGAGGTTGATCCGAAATTTTTAATTTCAATTAGCTTAATTGAAGATAAAGTAAAATTTAAAAGTTTATATGAGCGTGTTATTGAGTTAATGAAAAAAGATCAGATTAAAAAAGTAAAAATTGTAAAGTATAGTTCAGAGTATAAGCAGAAATTTAAAGAACTTAATTTAGAATGGTTAAATAAATATTTTGAAGTTGAAGTTGAAGATGAAGATGAAAAAGCATTAAACGATCCTGAATCTTACTATATTAAAAATAGCGGCGAAATATTTTTTGCATTACTGGATGAAATTATTTGCGGGACTTGTGCAGTAAAAAAAATTGATAGTAAAACATACGAACTTTCTAAAATGACTGTCCCGGAATTATATCAAGGAAAGCAAGTCGGAAAAAAGCTTGCACTAACCGCGATTGGTTACGCTTATGAAAGAGGTGCTGAGAAAATTGTTTTGGAAACAAGTCCTAAGCTGATTAATGCAATTAATCTGTACAAGAAACTTGGTTTTGAAATTGTTAATGAGAACAATTTATCAAATTATAAGAGAGCATTATTTAAAATGGAATTAAACTTAAAATAAGATCAAATTTATTTTGCAAGAAGAGGTAAACATGTTCGAGTATCTAAAAAAAGTATTTACGTACGCTGATAGAGAATTAATATTATCTTCCAAAGAACAAAGAACAACTGACGAAAAAAAGAAAACACAAATTGCTGCTTGTGCTTTGTTTATTGAAATGGCAAAAGCTGATGGTGAATTTTCTGATGATGAAAGAAATTTTATTGTTTCAGAAATGAAAAGAACTTTTAATCTTGATCAAGAATGTGCTAATGAATTGATGGAACTTGCTGAAAGAGAAGTAAAAGAAAGTGTAAGCCTTTATGAATTTTCAGGAGTAATCAACTCAACATTTTCATATGAAGAAAAAATTGAATTATTAGAAAGCCTTTGGAAATTAATTTATCAGGATCAAAAGCTTAATGCCTATGAAGACCAGCTAATCAAAAGAATTGGCGGCACAATAAATATTGAACACAAACAGATTATCAACGCAAAACTTTGGGTAAAAGAACAAATGGGACTGAAATGAATACATTCTTAATTATAAACACAAGGAATCCTTTATGGAATTAAGTTTACTTGATATAAGCATATTTGTACTTTTCTTTGCGATAGTTGTTGGCACAAGCATGTTCAAAAGCCGGAAAGAAGAAACGGGTGAAGATTATTTTCTCGCAAGCCGTGGATTGATTTGGCCTATAATTGGTATCTCACTTATCGCAGCTAATATTTCTTCAGAGCAATTCGTGGGGATGTCAGGTCAAAGTGCAGGTAATGTTGGATTAGCAATTGCAAGCTATGAATGGATGGCGGCAATCACGCTTGTGTTCGTTGCCTTTTTCTTTCTGCCAAGATTTTTAAGCAGCGGTATTTATACAATCCCGGAATTTCTTCAATACAGATATAACTCAACTGCACGCTCACTGATGGCTTTTTACACAATGGTAATTTATGTAGGCGTAACAATTGCAGCAGTTATTTATTCAGGTGGAATTACAATCTATACAATATTTAATGTTGATATTAAAACTGCAGTCTGGGGAATTGGAATAATTGCGGCGCTTTATACAACCTGGGGTGGATTAAAAGCAGTTGCCTGGGCAGATGTTTTTCAAGGTACTGCACTAATTATTGGAGGCGCCATCGTTCTTGTTTTTGGTTTATCTGCCGTCGGTGGATTTGATAGTTTCTTCACTCATAACGCAGATAAACTTCATATGGTTTTGCCTGCCGATCATCCGGTACTACCGTGGACTGCACTTGTTATCGGTTTGTGGATACCGAACATTTATTATTGGGGATTAAATCAATACATTACTCAAAGAACGCTGGCAGCAAAAAGTTTACGCGAAGGACAAAAGGGAATTATCTTTGCCGCCGCTATTAAAATTATTATTCCTTTCGTTATCGTTTTCCCTGGAATTATGGCTGCACAACTTTACAGTAGTTCGATGAGGAACACTGATGCAGCATATCCTTTGTTGATTAAAAATTTAATTCCTGCAGGACTTAGAGGATTTATGCTGGCAGCAATTGCCGGTGCTGTTATAAGCTCACTTGCATCAATGTTAAATTCTGCTTCCACAATTTTTACATTAGATTTATATAAAGTTTACATCAAAAAAGATGCATCACAAAAAAATCTGGTGTTTGTTGGAAGGATGATGACTTTGCTTTTTGTTTTACTTGGCTGTCTTATCGCACCTTATTTAGGTGATCCAAAATTTTTAGGAATATTTACTTACATACAAGAATTTCAAGGATACATTTCACCCGGAATTTTGGCTGCATTTGTTTTTGGGATATTGGTCAAGAAAGCTCCGCCCGCTGCAGGTGTTGTTGCTCTGTTAGCGTGCGTTCCTGTGTATGGATTTTTACAATGGCAGTTTGGAGATATTGCATTCTTAAACCGAATGGCAATTACATTTGGTGTGGTACTTTTGTTAATGACTATTATTACGTTGCTTAAGCCACTTAAAGTACCCGTTGTTCTACCAAAAAGAACTGATATAGATTTAACACCAGCTCCCCAATTAATTTGGTTAGGTGGTGCAGTAATTTTTGTTACTTTAGTTTTGTATGCAATTTTTTGGTAGATGTCTTATAAGTAATTGCCTTAAGAAAATCATTTCGATCACGATTGGACGTGAGAGAAATCTGTATATTTTTCAGATTTCTCTCTCCAGCCTTGAATGCGTCAGCGGGCAGGTCGTTCGAAGTGACAATTTCAAAAGACAAGTTACTTGCTCAATTCTTTTTCTAAAGCAAAAATTAATTCTTTATTTGTTGGTTCCACACTGCTAGGAAAGCGTGCAATAATATTTCCTTTTTTATCAATCAGGAATTTTTCGAAATTCCATTTTATATCACCTTTAGCGGTAACACTATTATCAGTTAAAGCAGAATAAAGTGGAGATTTATTTTTACCGTTTACATCAATCTTATCAAACAATTTAAATGTTACATCAAACTTTGATGAGCAGAAATTTTTAATCTCTTCATTTGTCCCCGGCTCTTGTTCTCCAAATTGATTGCAAGGAAAAGCAAGAATTTCAAATCCTTTACTTTTATATTCCTTGTAAATTTTTTCTAAACCGGAATATTGTTTTGTATATCCGCAATAACTTGCAACATTAACAATCAATAAAACTTTTCCGTTGTAAGTGGAAAGATTAACATCTTTCTTATCAATATCTTTAACAACAATACTGCTTATATTATCCTTCATTCTATCTCCATTGCTAAATTTTAAATTGCCGGGTTTTGAAAAAAATAATAATCCTGTTATTGGCAATAAGAATAACGTATAAATTAAAACAGCTCTCATTTTTTCCTTTCAATTGTTTATAAGTGTAAACACAATAAAGTCTAAAAAGTTCAATTTAAAATAAAATTAGAATTCAGATTGATTTCTAATCATATCCATAAATAAGCAAGATGTTAAGGGAATGTAACCACTCTGCCTTCGTTTTCCATAAAACTTGCTTCCTATAAACTGTCCTGTAAAAAAAGCGAATACCAGAATAGGATAAGTATAAAGTTCAAATCCGATGTTGGAGTAAATTCTTAACAAAATAATAAACGGAACGGGAATATGAATTGCAAGTGCCCATTGAAGTGAAAACTTTTTAACATTTGCTCGCCAATATCCAAATGGAATGTTGAATGCAAAGACACTTAGTGTTACTAATAATAAACTCATTTTTGTGGATTAGTTTTTGTTGGGCGAACTTAAGAAAATATCTGTGTTTTGGCAATTGAAAAAGTATGATATGAATCCTGCAAATTAATAGCCCAATTCCCGAGGAAATTGGGCTTACCGGAGTTAATTATTTCATCAGCAGCATTTTACGGGTTTGAGTAAATGCACCTGAGTTTATAGTATAGAAATATATTCCTGAAGGTAAATTTGCAGCATTAAACTGTACTGAATATTCTCCTGCTTGTTTTTCTTCATTCACTAATTCAGCAACCTGCTGACCAATTAAATCAAATACTTTAATATTAACAAAACCAGCTTCTTTAATACTGAAGTTAATTGTTGTTGTTGGATTAAATGGATTTGGGAAATTTGCTAAAGAATTTTCAAATTCCATCGTTACGGCGTAAGTTGAATCTGAATTTTTAGGCATCAATACACCAAAAACAGCAAACCAATCCGGATCGGAGTAAGTGTTTTCAGTATAGTAATACGGTTTAACATCATAATAGAGTAAGTCATTTGTATAGCCGCTTGTTAAATTGTATTCATCATCAACATAGCTGGTTGTACCTCTGTTTACTGTGGCAATTAAATTAGCGTTACCCATAACACCGTTATGTTTTACTTTCCTCCAAATTTGATACTGGGTAACATTAACATTTGGATGTTCATTCCAGTATAAAACAATTGGTTGATTAACTGTAGTACCTGTATGAAGAGCTCTGTTTGTTGTTAAAGGTTTGCCAGTATATAGTATGCTGTATAAGTTTGAGTACTGCCTGGATTAAATGTTTTTGTTGCAGAGGTGCTTCCGTCGCTCCAATGATTAAAAGTATAACCGATTTCATTTATGACCTGGTAAAGAGCTGTTCCCGTAATTGGGTTTAGTTCTACAACATCAAACGCAGAGGTTGGGGAATTATACTGCGTGTTATTTACTTTTATTACACCACCATTTTCAACACCAACAAAACTATTTTGGAAGTTTGGTTTGCAGATTTTTCTTAAACCAGCAATTAGTTTTGTATCTTTATCATTGGATTGGACAGAATATGTTAGGTTGCGATTTGATGAATAATATGTTGCTGGTGAATTTTTTGGTTCTCTTTGCCAACTACTATTATTTATTCCCGAACTATTCCAAATCCAATGATAACCACCAAAGTCCTGATCAATAGCACCAATTGGATAACTGAAATTGGCATAAGCAGTCCTATCATATGGCGAAACTTTTGGTGAAGTGTAATTATCCACGTAAATTGTACCGCCACCAAATGTGTTTTCATTTCTTACTTTAAAGTTCGCGGTAACTGTAAATTCAACTTCCTGATGAAGGACCATATTATAACAATTTAAAGTGTTACAATTAATGCTTAATAATGTAAATGCGACAACATGTGTTCCAGGAGTAAAATATATAGTGTACGAGCTTGGTGTCGCTGGATTATCACAAAGATCATTAGCAATTACATTGCCATCCAAGGCGATTACTAAGCTCGGATAGCATAAATTATTAATATTATAGTAACTGAAATAGTATGTTGCGGGAACACTACTCTGATTGTATAAAACGGTAACCGAAGTTGGCCCAGAATAAGTGAATGATTGTGCTATTATAAAAGGAGATAGTAAAAATAACAAGATCAATATCGCTAGAATTTTTTTTGTTGAAAACATGGCGTTAATTCCTTAATTGTGAATTATTAAGCCAGTAATTAAATTAGAAATGCAAATAAAAAGGGTAATCCCAAAACAGGTGAGCAGCCTGATAATTTTATTTGCATTCCCGGGTAATGGTGTGGCTGCACCATTACCCATTTTATTAGGTGAATTTTTTTACTCAGTACTCCCTTAAATTATTTTAATTTTCCGTGTACAATGAATGTTTTATATGAATCTTCCCAAATGTAATAGAAATCATTCTCGAAGATAATAGAACCGATTCGATTGAGTTCAATATTCCATTTAGGATAGATTGTAATTAAGTCTGTTCCATTATAATGTCCTATGCCATCATTATTTGCCGTTAAAATGTCTAAATCATTCCTTCCAAAGGCCCAACCACCAAAATTTTGTAATGAAAAATCTTTGAACAATTCAATCGTATTTGGTTTTATTTTATACAGATTTGAATAATCTATTATTGCAATTATTTCTTGACCAAGATTACTCAATCCTATCAATTTATTAGTTGTGTAAATTTGATTTATATTTTGCCCATCGAATTTGTAAATGTATTCGTTTGAAGTGTCAAATTCCCAAGCGGATATATAGAAATTCCCAGAATTTGCATCGTAATATATCTCCTTAAAAGAGTTTTTAATTAATGGGATATTTACCTCCGCCCATTTAACACCGTTAAAATGCATTATTACTCCCTTGAAAGTATCTCCACCAATTGAATCTGCAAAACCAACAGCATAAATGTCATTTTCACTTTTCCCGCACATCCATTGTGCAATAAACTGCTGATAATTCGGGATAATTGTTTCTGAAAATTTATTCCATTTAAAACCATCATAATGCCAAAAAGCACCGTCAGTACTGCCTATCCAAATATTATTAGTTCTTGTGCCCCATATACAAAATGGACTGATATATTTATCTGGGACATAATTTTTCCAACCTTGTCCATCAAAATGCCAAATACAATAAGAATTAAGATAAGCTAAACCAACAGCCCAAACATCATTAGCATTAGCACCCCACATTCGAGATGGGAATGACAAACCTTCGGCTGGACTTAAAGTATCTACAGTCCAGGTATAATCACGTCTGCCGGGTTTAATGTCTTCGGGTTCTGTTGTGTTGCAGGAGGTTAAGTTTAAATACAGGTTCAAGTTCAAGAGAAAGAAAAGGACAGATAAAATATTTTTTTTCATAAAAGTACCCCGTTGTGCTGTGTGGTTAAATTATTTTGAGATTGTATATAATTGTTGGAAGAGATGAGAATGAAAAAGTAAACATCACTCTTTCCTTCAGAGAGAGAGAGAGAGAGAGAGAGAGGTAAAAACCGTGCCAGAAATTTTAGAATATATAAACAAAAAACTCATAAATACCTTGCAATAAGTTTGTTCTGTTTTTAATCCTAAATAAAATTAAGAAAAAGGGAATAATGTGTCAAGTAAAAGAAATTTATTTTTAATTACATCTTTTATAGTACAATTTGCCAAGGGTGAGCCCAGTACTACTTGTTAAATAAATATGGATCTGAAAAAATTTAAATAGACAAGTCTCAACATCAAAAATAAAAAGGTTGGATTAATCGAACCTAAAAATTAAAAAGTCCCTTCCCTTTTGGGGAAGGGATTTAGGGATGAGGCTTTTTTTTATCCCATCAAAATATTTATTGATGCTGTATTAACAATATCATCAACACTGCAGCCACGACTCAAATCGAAGAATGGTTTTTTCAATCCCTGCACCATTGGACCAACTGCTTCTGCGCCACCGAGACGCTGAGCAATTTTGTAACCGATATTCCCGGCATTCAAATCAGGGAAAACTAAAACATTTGCTTTACCCGCAACTGAACTGCCCGGCGCTTTCTTCTTCCCGATTGATTCAATTATTGCAGCATCAAATTGAAGTTCACCATCAACTTGTAAATCGAGACGTTTTTGTTTTACACTTTGTGTTGCAGCAATAACTTTATCAGCAAGCTCGTGAACTGCACTGCCTTTTGTGGAGAAAGAAAGCATTGCAATCAAAGGTTCTTCGCCTGTAAGTTTTTTGTGATTATCTGCTGTTGATATTGCAATATCTGCAAGCTGTTCTGCATCTGGATTTGGGACAACTGCGCAATCTGCAAAGCTGTATGTTTTATCTTTAAATAACATTAAAAAGAAACTTGATACGATAGAAATTCCTGCCGGCATTCCAACAATTTGAATCCCTGCTTTCATAACATCCGCAGTTGAAGCAGAAGAACCGGCAACACTTCCATCAACCAATCCTTCGCGAAGCATCATTGCTGCAAAGAAAAGATCACGATGTAGAACTTCTTTAGCTTGTTCGGGAGTCATTCCTTTTTTCTTACGCAGCTCATAATAGATATTTGCGAACTCATCAAACTTTGGATGAACTAAATGATCAACAACTTCAACTCCATTTAAATCAACACCAAGTTTTTTTGCATCTGCATTTACTTTTTCTAGATTACCGAGAGTAATAATCTTACAAATTTTTTCTTTAGTTAAAATTTCTGCGGCTTTAAGAACTCTTTCATCGTGGGATTCTGGAAGGATGATAGTTTTGTTTTTTGATTTAGCTTTAGCTTTAATCTGGTTTAATAATTCGTAACTCATAATTTCTCCGAGTGAATAATTTGTGAATAATTGTATTTCAAAATTACAAAAATATTTTTGGAAGAGAGAGCATTTTATATCAAATTACTTGCAACGATGTTCTTTAACATTCACCAACTCTTCATATTCAGCATTCTTTATTTTTCTTGACAATACTTTTTTATTGAATTACATTTTATACAGAAAGCAGAACTAATCTTACACCTTGAGAGGAGATTCTCTTTTAGAATATTCAAATTATAGAATCCTCACCGAACCGTTCCCCCAAGGACAATAAATAAAATATTTAGCGTGTTCAATCATTCTGAAAAAACTCGCGACTGAACACTCTAGAAATTAATCATCATTAATTTATTAGGAGGTTCTATGAAAAAGTTATTTCTAATCTTGTTGATGCTGATAGCACTATCATTGTTTCTATCCTGTGCTAAAAAGAATTATGCGGAAAAAATAAATCCGGTTCTGGATAAATATATCCATGCCTGGAATACAGGCAATCTTTCAGATTTAAGTAATGTTGTTGATTCTACTTTTGAACTGAGAAAAGTTCCCGATTATAAACCTGTGCGTGGAATTAAAAATTTGGAAGATTTCATAATAGGTACCCGCACTGTTGTTCCTGATTTTTTCTTAAAAGAAACTGAAAAACTTTTTATAAGTGATACTGCTGTTGTTATAACCTGGACATTTAAGGGTACTTACAAAGGAGAAAATGAGTTACCACCAACAGAAAGCAAAATAGATATTCCTGGATACAGTATAATTTATTTTCATAACAATAAACTTACAGGAGAGTGGATAACATTCAGCGACTTAACCTGGGTTAAACAACTTGGGTTTAATATCGTTCCGCCCCCAAGTAAATAGATAAATTCAATGAGGCTGTCTCAAAACTATCATTCCGGAGCTGCCCTTGCCGATAGGCAGACTTGATCTGGAATCTAAAACCTTTAACAGTAAATATAAATAGATGCTGAAATGATTCGCCGCGGCGAACGACATGACATTTTTTCACATTTGAGAGAGCCTCAAAGAAAATGAACCTCATTTTTAAAATAATTACAATCTGCCAGATTTGATTTTTATTCCTTACATGAAATACGCCTGCGCTTAAAGTAAAAAGTATTTTCCAATCTTAAAAGGTAAGGGATATTTTATTTGGGTGAGTGATGGATTTTTTTATCCATAAGTTTAGCCCAGTTGAAAAATAATTAAGACACTTAATCTGCTTTAGGATTATATTAGTACTTCAAAAAATTAAATGGTTAATAAAACATTGCAAAATCTTTGTTTTTTATAAATTTACAGGATAAATTCACACCCTAATTTTTAAAATGATTGAAGAAAATTTAGCTGGTTTAAGATTAAAAATAGAACAGAGCTGCAAAAGATCCCTCAGAAACGTTGATGATATTAAACTTATTGCAGTTTCTAAATACTTTGGTGTGGATGCAATCATCGAAGCAAAAAATTGCGGGTTAACAGATTTTGGCGAAAATCGTGCACAGGAACTTACGCTAAAATTTGAAAAACTTGGTGATTCAGTGCATTGGCATATGATCGGTACACTCCAAAAAAATAAAGTTAAGTATGCTGTAAAAACAGCAGAGTATATTCATTCTGTAGATTCTCCTGATCTTGTTGATGAAATTAATATTCGCGCTGAAAATATTAATAAAGTTCAAAAAATTTTGTTGGAAGTAAAAACATCTGAAGAAGAAACAAAATCCGGAATGAAAATAGAAGCAGAAATTTTACAACTTGTAAAACGATGCAGCGAATCTAGAAACGTTAAGTTAATCGGTTTAATGACGATGGCGCCTTTAACAGATGATACAAACATTATTAGGAAAAGTTTTAGGGATTTACGTAATTTGAAAGATAGAATTAACAATATAGGTTATAATCTTACAGAACTTTCTATGGGAATGACGAGTGATTTTGAAATAGCAATTGAAGAAGGCGCAACAATGCTTCGAATAGGAAGTGCAATTTTTGGCGAAAGAGATTACTCAAAAGATTGGAGGCAGGTATGAAAATATCTCCTACTGAAATTAAGCAGCAGGAATTTGAGAAAAAGATGCGCGGTTACGATCCCGATGAAGTGCGCGCTTATCTGAATAGCTTAGCTGAAGAATTAGATAAACTGAATCTTGAAAATGAATCTCTTAAAATCGAAGTTCAATCTTTAACTGATCAGGTTAATGAGTTCAAAAAGATAGAAAAAAATTTACAGGATACTCTTCTTAAAGCTCAGGATTCTTCTGTAAAATCAATAGAAGCTACAAAGAAACAAACAAGTTTAATGATAAAAGAAGCAGAGGTAAAAGCGGCGCAAATAATTGAGAAAGCTCGCGAAAATACTAATGAGATTAGAAATGCTGTTGTAAATTTAAGAGAAGAAAAAGATTTGATTGTTGCAAAACTTAAAGCAATTGTCAGCTCTCAGGCAAATCTTCTTGATCTTAAAATACAAGGTGCAGGGGATGAAAAAATTAGCGGCAGGAAGATGGACGATTCCAATAAAATGGATATTGATATCAACGATATATTGAATAAAATTTTATGAGTGATCTTATCCAAAAAATAAAAGAGACTTTAGAAGTAATTAGAAAATATACTTCTGATAACTATCCGGTTGGAATTATTCTTGGTACTGGTTTAGGCGGACTTGTAAAAGAAATTAATATTGAACATCAAATTGATTATGCTGATTT
The DNA here is from genome assembly GCA_037444745.1 of Ignavibacteriales bacterium. Classification (GTDB taxonomy): domain Bacteria; phylum Bacteroidota; class Ignavibacteria; order Ignavibacteriales; family Ignavibacteriaceae; genus IGN3. The sequence goes on along the minus strand of JBBILT010000005.1, from coordinate 196,322 downwards.
ACCGCATTTCCCATTATCAACAGTTGAATCTCATCACGGCAAATTGATTTTTGGTAAGATCAACGGACAAAAAGTTGTAGCGATGCAGGGAAGATTTCATTACTATGAAGGATATACGATGAAACAAATTACATATCCTGTTCGTGTGATGAAATTTCTTGGCGTAGAAACTTTACTTGTTTCAAATGCTTGCGGCGGAATGAATCCTGATTACCGCAAAGGTGATTTAATGTTAATGGTTGATCATATAAATCTTCTTGGCGATAACCCGCTTATCGGAAAAAACGAAGATGAACTTGGACCAAGATTTCCGGATATGAGTGAACCCTATTCTTTGGATTTGATAAAGATTGCCGAACAAGTTGCAAAAGAAAATAATATAGAATTACATAAAGGTGTTTACATTGCCGTTCCAGGCCCAAATCTTGAAACAAAAGCTGAGTATAAATTTTTACGAGAGACTGGAGCGGATGTAGTTGGGATGTCTACCATTCCTGAAAATATAGTTGCAAATCATATGGGAATGAAAGTGCTTGGAATCAGCATTATAACGGATGAATGTTTTCCGGAAACTTTAAAACCTGTAAATGTTGATAAGATTATCGCAGCCGCAATGAAGGCTGAACCCAAAATGACTTTAATAATGAAAGAAGTAATAAAGAGAATCAAATGAAGTTCTCACCAAAAAAAATAATAGTTAATTACGGTGCAGCAATTTTGTTAGCAGTGTTTTTATTTGCGTCAAACTTTTTAAATACAACCTTGTTTGATTTCGGACAACTTAACTTTGCTGTATGGTTTGTGCTTTCAATTCTAAGTTTTTCGAGCGGCTGGTTTATTAATCGGCTGATTGGATGGCAGCGTGGAGGGAAAATTGTTTTTGCAATAATTATTGCAATTACAATAGTTAGCTTATTTATTGTGATTTTCTTTAGCGAATATTTTTCAGCTTCTCAATTGATAACTGAAAATATTATTCTTTACAGCTTGCGTAATATTACTCTTGGTGCAATGGGCTTTTTTGGAATGGCTGTTCAAGAAGTGCTTGGTTCTGAACGTGAAAGCGTTATCTTAAAAGAAAAAATTAAAGTTTATGAACAAACAATGATTGATGCGAAAAAAGAAGCAGAGTTAACATTAAGAGAAGCTAAAGTTCATGCTCAAAAAATTATTAATGATGCCGAACTTAATGCCAAGAATACAATTCTTAAAAAAGAAAGAATTGAAAAAGAGCTGAAGGAATTTATTCAGATTGAAAGAGAATTAATTAAAAAGTATGAAGAATTATAGTTCATTTACATCTCCGGCGATATAAAAAATGTTTAAGCAGAATTTAGAAAAAATAGGTTATCCTCAATTAGAACAAGAAATATTAAAGTTCTGGCGGGAAAATAAAATATTTGAAAAAAGTATTTCAACTCGTGATGAAAATAAATCTTGGACTTTTTACGAAGGTCCGCCGACGGCAAATGGAAAGCCCGGTATTCATCACGTTATGGCAAGAACGTTAAAGGATCTAGTTTGCCGTTACAAAACCTTACAAGGTTATCGTGTAAATAGAAAGGCTGGCTGGGATACACACGGGCTTCCTGTAGAAATTGAAGTTGAAAAAGCTCTTGGTATAAAACATAAAAGCGAAGTGCTTGATTACGGTGTTGAGAAGTATAATCAAAAATGCCGCGAATCTGTTTTTACATATCTTGACCTTTGGGAAAAAATGACAACCCGAATGGGGTATTGGATTGATCTCAAATCTGCTTATATAACTCTTGATAATAATTATATTGAATCCGTTTGGTGGGCTTTAAAAACTTTATTTGATAAAGGACTTATTTATAAGGATTATAAAATTGTTCCGCAGGACCCCAAATCAGAAACAGTTTTATCATCTCACGAACTTGCACTTGGTTACAGGGAAACAAAAGATCCATCTGTTTACATTCTATTTAAACTTGTAAACGCGGATGAACATTTTCTTGTATGGACGACAACTCCGTGGACATTGATTTCAAACGTTGCACTTGCTGTTGGTCCTAATATCGATTATGTGAAGATAAAAACAGATAACGCAACAATGATTCTTGCAAAGGAAAGATTATCGGTTATAGATAAAGAGTATGAAATTCTTTCTGAGCTGAAAGGAAGCGATCTTGCAGGAATTGAATATGAACAGTTAATGGAATATTGTGATATTGATAAGAAAGCTTTTTACGTGGTTGAAGGTGATTTTGTAAGCACTGAAGACGGATCGGGTATTGTTCATATAGCTCCTGCATTTGGTGCTGATGACTATGAAGTTTCTAAAAAATACGACTTGCCAATGCTGCAGCCTGTTACTCGTGCAGGATTATTTACTGATGAAGTAACTGATTTTGCCGGACAGTTTGTTAAAGATGCTGATGCAGGAATTATCATCAAGCTTAAAAAAGAAGGGAAGCTTTATAAGAAAGAAACAATTCTTCACACTTATCCTTTTTGCTGGAGGCATCCGGAAGTTCCCGTAATTTATTATGCACGCGAATCATGGTTTATCCGGACAACTTCAGTTGCAAGTAGAATGATTGAACTTAATAAACAAATCAACTGGCAGCCGCCGGAAGTTGGAAGCGGCAGATTTGGCAACTGGCTTGAAGACAATAAAGATTGGGCCTTATCACGTGATCGTTTTTGGGCAACTCCATTCCCAATTTGGGTAAGTGATGATGGTGATGTTTTTGCTGTTGGAAGTATTGAAGAATTTAGAAATGGCTTTATTGAAGAGGACGGGAAAAGAATTTCTTTAAAAGATATTGAGAAGGTTGATCTACACAAACCATTTGTTGATAAAGTACTTTTTGAAAAAGATGGAAAGATTTATAAACGCACTCCTGAAGTAATAGACGTTTGGTTTGATTCGGGTTCAATGCCGTTTGCCCAATATCATTATCCATTTGAAAATAAAGAAGAATTTGAAAAGAATTATTTCCCATCACAATTTATCTGTGAAGGAATTGATCAGACACGCGGATGGTTCTATACTTTGCACGCAATCTCTACAATGTTGTTTGATAATGTTGCATTTAAAAATGTGATTGTTAACGAATTGATTTTAGACAAGACAGGAAGAAAAATGTCTAAGTCAGTCGGCAACACAGTAGATCCATTTTTGCTGTTTGATAAATTTGGTGCAGATGCAACAAGATGGTACCTTGTTACAAATTCTCCGCCCTGGCGACCAACGTTATTTGATGAGGAAGGATTAGCTGAAGTACAAAGAAAATTTTTTGGAACTCTTGTAAATACTTATTCATTCTTTGCACTTTATGCAAACATAGATAAATTTGATTTTAAAGATGCTTTGATTACTTATGTAGAAAGACCTGAGATTGACCGCTGGATAATTTCTAAACTGAATGCGCTTGTTGAAGAATATGAACAGTTAATGAATGAGGATGATGTAACAAAAGCTGCGCGTGCAGTTTCAAGTTTTACAATTGATCAGCTTTCAAACTGGTATGTAAGAAGAAGCAGAAGACGTTTTTGGAAATCTGAAATGAACAAAGAAAAACTTTCTGCTTATCAAACTTTGTATGAATGTCTATCAACATTATGCAAGCTAACAGCACCGTTCGCCCCATTTATTTCTGAAGCAATTTATCTTGATTTGAATGGTCAAACGAAGAAAGAAAAATATGAATCAGTCCATCTATCAGAGTTTCCCAAAGCGACGTTTAGAGATAAATCATTGGAAGAAAAAATGGAAATTGCTCAAAATGTTGTTTACCTGACTCGAACAATGCGAGCAAAAAATAATCTAAAAGTTCGTCAGCCATTACAGAAAATTATGGTAGCACTTGATAAAAGCAAGCACGAAGCTCTTTCCAAGATGAAGGATGTAATTTTGGAAGAAGTGAACATCAAAGAATTGATTATTTTAACTGATAATTCTGAGATTGTTAGTAAATCTGCTAAAGCTAACTTCAAGTCAATCGGACCTAAATTTGGGAAGAAAGTTAAAATGGTTGCAGAGTTAATTAAAAATTTCTCTAAAGGAGAGATTGCTAAAATTGAAAAGGGAAACGATATTGTTTTAACTATTGATGGCGAAGATTTAACTATTACAAAAGATGATGTTGAGGTAATCAGTTCGGAAATCACGGGGTGGGTAGTTGAAGCTGAAGCCGGAATTACTGTAGCAATTGATACTGAGCTTGATGAATCACTTATTGAGGAAGGCTTAGCCCGAGAATTTGTAAACAGAATTCAGAACATGAGAAAAGATGCTGGTTTTGATGTAACTGATAAAATATTTATTAATTTTACCGGCTCTGAAAAATTAGTTGAAGCTATTAACAATTTTAATCAATATATTTCGACTGAAACACTTGCGAAAAATCTTACTCATAAGAAAAATACGGGGAAAGGTTTTTCTCAGGAATGGAAAATTGGAGAGTTTGAATGTTTAATAAATATAGAAAAGGTTAAACCTTAATTAGAGGAGGGCCAAAAAATGGCTAAGAAAAAATCTGAAAAGAAAAACATAAAAAAATCTTCTGCAAAAGCTGGAAAGTCCAGTGTAAAGAAAGAAGTAAAAAAGAAAAAAACGGTAAAAAAAATTGTACCCAAGAAAAATGTAAAGAAGGAAACTGTGAAGAAAAAAGAAGTCAAAAAACCAATTGCTAAAAAAATAACAAAAAGTAAAATCAAAGTATTGCCTAAATCGAAGGTTTCAGTAAAGAAAAGTATTGTTAAAAAAGCAGAGCCTGTAAGAAAAACAATTTATAAAAAAGTAGTTAAACCAAATCGTCCAAAGAAAAAAGCAGAAGAAACTATTACACCTGAAATGGTTGCTGCAAACAGAGCTGCGGCTTTAAAGAAAATTAAAGGATATGGTAAAAAAGAACTTGATAATTTCAGAGAAATCATTCTGCAAAAAAGAGATGAAATACTTGAACAGCTTCAAAATTTAAAAGAGCAAATGCTCGATCCTACAACAGGCGAGTATATAAATGAAAATTCACCCTACTCACTTCATATGGCTGAGCAGGGAACTGATGCGATGGAAAGAGAAAAAACTTTTCTATACGCACAGCGTGAAAATAAATTTTTAGGATATCTTGAAGATGCTTTAAAGAGAATTGATAGCGGAACCTATGGAATTTGCGTTGAGTGTATTGAAGAACCACAGCATCTATGTCCAACTTGTCCGCTTATTCCTAAAGCTAGATTAGAAGCTGTGCCACATAGCCAGTTATGTTTACCAATGAAACAAAAGCAGGAGAAAAAATAGTTAGCAGCAATTTTTAGTTTTCCAAAGTTACTTTTTTATAACATCAGCTTGAAGTTGTTTGGTTGGTGTTAAATAAAATCATTCTTGCATAATATCTCACATAAAATATATTAATGTTTTAGTTAAGCTTAAGGAGTTTTGGCAGTTGAAAGCGTTGTATTGGTCTCTTGGTGTGGTAATAATTGATCAGGTTTCGAAATTTTTTGTTAAAGGAATTTCTTTGCCTTTTTTTAATATCAATTTCGATGGAATGTATCTTGGTCAAATGATTCCTGTTGCCGGCAGCTTTTTTAGAATAACTTTTGTTGAAAATCCCGGAATGGCTTTTGGATATGATCCGGGACTTAATTTTAAACTTATCATTTCGATTTTTTCTCTGATAGCCAGTATCGGATTAATTTTTTATTTATATGTTATCAGAAATAGGAGCTGGAGTTTAAGAATTGCGATAGCAATGATTCTTGGCGGTGCAGTTGGCAATCTGATTGATAGAATGTTTTATGGATTAATTTATGGATATGCATCAGTGTTTTACGGCAGAGTAGTAGATTTTTTTGATGTAGATTTTTTTGATTTTACTTTATTTGGGAGAAGCTACGATCGCTGGCCTGTGTTTAATGTTGCTGATGCTGCAGTAACAATTGGCGTGTTGATGCTTCTTATCTTTTATAAAAAACATCAAGAGCAGGATGAATTTGATAAAGACATAAAATTAGTCGGATCTCCCTCTGGTAATATTTCTACTATTCTTGAAGTTGATGCAATACCAGAAAATAAATCTAAAAAAAATACTGAAGTGATTTCAGAGAAATTACAAAATGAGCAATCTGATAACCGAAAAGAAATTTCTGATTGATGTTCCGGAGGGAAAAAGAAAAGAACGTATTGATACATTTCTAACTCATCACATCGAAAATACTACACGATCTAAAGTACAAAAAGCAATTGAATCAGGACTTGTAAAAGTTAATGGCATAGCCGTAAAAGCAAATTACAACGTAAAGCCGTTTGATAAAGTTGAAGCTATTCAAGTTATTTCTCCAAGACCCGAGGATGCTGAAGCAGAAGAAATACTTCTCGACATAGTTTATGAAGATGATTATCTCATTATTGTAAATAAGCCTGCTGGAATGGTTGCTCATCCAGCCTATGCAAATTATACTGGAACACTTGTTAACGCTTTACTTTATCATACCAAATCTTTAAGTGCTGTTAATGAAGGCGGAAGACCAGGAATTGTACATCGAATTGATAAAGACACAAGTGGATTATTGGTTGTTGCCAAAGATGATTACACTCACGCAAAACTAGCTGCACAATTTTCTAAGCATTCTATTGAAAGAGAATATCATGCAATTTGCTGGGGAAATTTTTCTGAGACTGAGGCAGTTATCAGCTCAAAGATCGCGCGCAGTAAAAGCGATAGAAAAAAATTTACTATAAGTGATAAAGAAGGAAAGGATGCAACAACATTTTATAAGGTTATTGAGGAATTTGAATTTACTTCTTATTTAAAACTCAATTTGAAAACTGGCAGAACGCATCAGATAAGAGTTCACTTATCCGGGATGGGAAAACCAATATTCGGTGATCAAACTTATGGCGGAAATAAAATTCATGCTGGATTTGATTCACCAAAATTAAAAAGCAGAATCGCAAATCTTTTAGAGATAATGCCAAGGCAAGCTTTGCACGCAAAGACATTGGGCTTCATTCATCCGAATACAAATAAACTTGTAAGATTTGATTCTGAATTGCCGGAAGATTTTAAACTTCTTTTAGAGAAATTGCGCTCTTAGTTTGTCATTGCGAGCGAGTCTACGAGCGAAGCAATCTCATTTAAATAGTGTTACTTGCTACAGATTGCTTCACCCCGATAAATCGGGGATTCGCAATGACATACATTGTCCAATTTCTTTATATTTACATCAACAATTATCAAACAATAAACTATTACTATGTTAAAACTCTATAACACGCTTACAAAAAAAGTAGAAGAATTTATTCCAATTGATCCAAACGAAGTTAGAATTTATATGTGCGGACCTACTGTGTACGATTACTTTCATATCGGTAATGCGCGCTCTTTTGTTATGGCTGATATTGTGAGAAGATATCTTGAGTACAAAGGTTACAAAGTTAAATTTGTTATGAATCTTACTGATGTTGATGACAAGATTATAAAAAAAGCGAATGAAGAGAAAAGAAAACCAAGTGAAATTACTGATGATTACATTAATGCTTTTTTTGAAGATATAGCAAAGCTTAAAATTAAAAAAGCAACGGTCTATCCCAAAGCAACCGAACATATGAATGTGATAATTGATTTGATAAAAAAGCTTGAGGATAAAAAGTTTGCTTATAATAAAGACGGAAATGTTTTTTATGATGTTAAACATTTTAACGAATATGGAAAGTTAAGTGGAAAAAATATTGAGGACCTTGAATCCGGTGCACGAATAGAAATTAATGAAGAAAAATCTAATCCGTTAGATTTTGCTTTATGGAAAAAAGCAAAAGATGGCGAGCCTTATTGGGAAAGTCCGTGGGGTAAAGGAAGACCGGGCTGGCATATTGAGTGCTCTGCAATGAGCTGCAAACATCTTGGAGAAACATTTGATATTCACGCCGGCGGAAATGATTTAATTTTCCCTCACCACGAAAATGAAATTGCGCAAAGTGAAGCTGCGACAGGGAAACCGTTTGTGAAGTACTGGCTGCATTTTGGTTTTCTTAATATCAACGAAGAAAAAATGTCTAAATCACTTGGCAATTTTTTTACAGCAAGAGAAGTTGTAAAAAAATATTCTGCTGAAGCAATAAGAATGTTTTTTGCACAAGCTTATTATCGCGGACCATTGAACTTTACAGATGATCTTTTGACCGGAGCAGAAAAAGGACTGGAGAAGATTACCAATCTTGTTGATAAAGTAAATGATGAGATTAAAAAGAATAATGTTGGGATAAAACTCGATTATAATTTTACTCCGTACTACAAGCGATTTGAAGAAGCGATGGATGAAGATTTTAATACATCTCAAGCCGTTGCAGTTATTTTTGATTTTGTAAAAGAAGTTAACCGTATAATTGCTTCTTCAGAAAGTGTTGATGTTAATTTTTATAATGATGTAAAAATATTTTTAACAAAAACCGCGGAAAATGTTCTTGGTATTGTAGATTTTAACAAAACAACTGCCGGTGATGATAAACTTGTAAATGATTTAATTGAATTACTTATAACACTTAGAACAGAAGCAAAGCAAAATAAAAACTACCAGCTTTCCGATACAATTCGTGATAGACTAAAAGAGTTTGGTGTTGTTTTGCAGGATAGTAAAGATGGTACGAGTTATAAGATTGGCAAGTAGAAATCGGAAGTCACGAACCACTTCGTGACTTTTATATTTGTATTACCTTGTCACGAAATGGTTCGTGACAACCCAGAAAAGAGAATCATACACTCTGATAGCATCCATATCTTAGATTTCATTTAAAAAATTAATTAACAAATTGTTAATTAATTTGCAAATGATATAATTTATTTCTAACTTAGCCTACCAATTATTATTGGGTTCTTTGAAATAGTGATATTCTTTATGGCTGACCTCTATTCATCTTTTTTTAAGATGATTCTTACTCAAATTGCCGTAGTAACCAGGATACTAAAAGTAAATGGGCATAGTGGATGTTAGGTTAAAGGTTTTTTAAATGAATGACATTTAACAGTTGATGTAATTCTTACATTGATTAACACTTTCCATTTAGCTTTATGTAGATGCTTTATCTTATATGGATATGGTCTATCTACCAGGATTAAAATTTTCCTGGGCTTTTAATTAAATAATTTACAAACGTTCAAAGAAAGAGGTTCTAAATGATTCGAAAGAATATCACCTCGAAAGATTTGAATAATCTAAGATTACTGAAAAGTACTCTTAGTAAAATCTCTCGAGCACGAGGAACACCTGAAAGATTGAGGGTTTTCACTCTAAATCTTATCAAAAAAATTGATAAGATACTTAGTGATGAAAAAGTACACGATAGATTAAGATTGTATAATACAATTCTTGAACTTATCGTAAAGATCTCATCAATAATTCAGTTGTTCAAATAAATTAAAAGCATTTTTTTTCTGAATTTAATAACCGTGTGGTTTATATGAGTTTAATCTCTGAATTAGGCACAAGAATAAAGTTAATAAGAGTATATAGTGGCGTAAAACAGAAAATATTAGCTAATGAATTAGGTATTCCAGCTCCATTACTATCTATGTACGAACAGGGGAAACGAGAACCTTCTATTACATTTCTTCATGCATTTAGTAATAGATTTAATATGTCACTGTCACAATTTTTTACATTCCAGGGTTTACCAAAAGAAAATAAAACCGATAAAGATTTTAAAGATATTCTCGTCGAATTGAATTCAATTCTTAAAGATTACGAAAAAGATAAACTTAAAATGATTGATGCATAAAAAAGTTCTATCTAAAATCCCTTTAAATCTAAACCTCTTTAATATAAAATATTTATTAAAACCTCTCAGAGCAACTGAAACAAAATTACAAAACCTCATTTTATTTAAAAGTAGAATTATTAAAGAGAAAAAAATTCCTAAAAAAAACAAGATGGAGTTTAGGATACTCAATTACCCCGTTGGCGAGTATAAAATAATTTTAAAACATCTTAATAAGTATTTAAAAAGTCACGCAAGATTTAGTGATAATATTTGTGGTGGCGTTATTGACAAAAGTCTATTTAATATGGTTAAGGATCATTGTGGGAAAGAAGCAATTTTTCAAATTGATTTAGAGAATTTTTTTCCTAATATCTCTTCAAATCGGATTTTCACTTTTTTTAAAAATACAGGTTGTTCTGATAAAATATCACAAGTTTTAACCGATTTAGTTACATTTAATGATCGACTTCCGCAAGGATTTGCAACAAGTCCTATTGTTTCTAATCTTATTGCTTGGAAAATGGATTTTGATATTCAAATGATATGTGAGAAACATAATTTAAGTTATACTCGATGGATTGATGATATAATAGTGTCAGGAAGATTGTCAGAGTTGATAAAAGCAATATATAAAATTGAAAACTCAATACTGAAAAATGGTTTTATTATAAATAAATCAAAACGAAAATTTTCTAAAAGAATTGTAAGTTCAGAAATTATAGCAGTGGGTTTGGATATTAAAAAACATAAACCAAACATCCCCAAAAGTGTTTATGAAAAATTAGAAAATATATTAATTATGATGGTTACAGATGGTGTCCATAAAGCTGTGGAATTTTATGAAGAAGAGTTTAAATCTAAAAATATTCAACAATCTGTAATGGGTAAAATTAGGTTTGTCCAAACATATAATAAAAAAGAGGCAGAAAAATTTATAGAGATATACGAAAAAATTAATTGGTCTTTGAATTAAGACCAGAGTTCTTCCAAATTTGTGATTTAAAATCTCAAAAACTTCTCATCAAAAATATTTCCAATACCAAGTACAAGATTTGGGTCCAAAGATTTTTTTAAGGCTGCCATTTTGCTAATGTTAGTTTCACCATACATCATTAAAAGATAATCGCGTTTAACTTTTCCAATTCCGTGCTCTGCGGAGATTGTTCCTCCAAGTCTTACGGCTTTTTCACAAATTTGTTTGTATAAGTTTTTGCCTTCGTTAAACTCTGCATCATTCTTTGGTAAAAAGTTTAAGTGAATGTGTGAATTGCCGAAATGACCATAAGAAACAAAATCTATATTGCTTTGCTTTGCCCAATTCTGCAATGTAAAATAAAATTCACGAAAAACTTTATCGGGGACAGCAACATCAGTCCCGAGTTTTCTAAAATTATTTCTTGCAACGTACTCGTTAACTTTCCAGGAAATTGCGTGACGGAAATCTTTTATCTTTTCTTTGTCGACATCACTAAAAGCAAACCAGGCTGTTTCCTCATTTACATTATGCTTTTGCATCAAGTTATTCCACGCTTCAAGGATAGTATCAAAAGTATCGGCAGTCGATTCCTGCTCAAACCAAATTGCGGCTTGTGCATTTGCCGGAATTGCAGAAAAATCTTTTGCTAAGAACTTTAATGATCGTTCGTCAAAAAACTCAAGCGCAAGTGCGTTTATGTTGTTGTTAACTTTATTTTTTTTATTTTGAAAAGAAATATCTCTTGCTTCTTCAAGAAAGTTTAGCGCTGTTGTTTCGTAATCAAAAAACAGCACGCAGGAAATTGTGTCTTCTGGTTGCGGAAGAAGTTTAAGTTTAATCTTTGTAATAATTCCCAGCGTACCTTCAGAACCGATAAACAAATCAATTGCATCCATATCTTTTTTTACAAAATAACCTGAAGCATTTTTGACCTTAGGGAAGGTATAATCTGGAATTTGCAATTTAATTTCTTTGCCTGAATGAGTTGTCAATGAAAGATCATATCCAATTGCTTTTTGTTTTCCTCGCTCAAGATCAAGCACTTCGCCATCAGGGAGAACAATCTGCAAACCAATTACATAATCACGAGTTGGTCCGTACTTAAAGGTTTTTGCACCAGAAGCGTTCGTTGCAACTGTTCCGCCAATGTAACAATTTGTTTCCGTTGGATCAGGAGGATAAAAAAGATTTTGCTGCTTTAGTTCTTTTTGAAAATCTGAAAGCAAAACAGCAGGTTCAATTACAGCATAAAATTCTTTTGAGTTAATTTCAATAATTCCGTTGAGTTTATCTGTTGCAATTACAATTCCATTTTGTGGAATACAGGCACCGGTTAGACCAGTTCTGTTTCCGGCTACTGTAACTTTTGTATTATTTGCGTTAGCTTCCCTAATTATCGAAGCAATTTCCTCTACATTTTCAGGAAAGTAAACTGCCTCACAATTTCCTTTAAAGTTGGAAGCATCAACTACAAAATTTTCAAATTCATCGGGATTAGTTTTAATTATCATTTAACTCTGAATCTTTCTAAGCAGTAACAAATATTCTTTTTGTGTTTTAATATCGGGTATTTCAGATTTTCTTTTTATTGAATTTTCTATTTTCATCATTTTCAACAATTCATCAATTGCACTAAACATATTTATATTCGGATAAGTTGCATCACGAAGATAATGAATTAGTTTTAATGTTCTGAAAGCATCAAACCAAAAGTGTTTTTGTTTTTCAATTTCGTCTGGATTTTTATTGTTTAGCAAAACTTTATTGATGAAATTCTCAAAATCCTGTTGCGAAAGAAAATTCGATAAAGCAGGATGAATATTTTTGGAAATCTTGATTAAAGCGGATTGATCTGAAATCAAACTATCATTGAAAACCTCTAACCAGGTTTTTAGAATTACAAAACTTTTAGGATTATAAATCAAATATTCATCACGAGAGCCGGATAAATATCTATCAATACTTTTGCCAGTACCAAATGGCACTCTCCATGAACCGCGTTTAGATGGATGAATTGAGGTTGATTTGATTTCACCGATCGGGAAAATTTTTGCAAGCTTTTCAAGAAAATAAAAATCCTCTGCGGCTTTCCGTTTATTCATTCCTTCAACTTTAACATAAGCATCAGGAGTGCAAAGCATTGTAGAACCTATTGTATGAAATGCGTAATCAGATTTCGCAAAGTTCAGTCCAAGCACATAGTAACGTAAAAATATTTCATAACAGATTATAGCTTTAGTTTCATTGTTAAGACCAGAAATATCATGCGTAAAATTTACAACCGCTGCTTCTAAATTATTTCTATTAAACTCTTGTGAAATTTCTGAAAGATAATCCGAATCAACTATGCAATCAGCATCCGTGCAGAGAATAATGTTTTTATTGATTGAGAGATAATCAAATTTTGTAAGTGCTAAATCCATCCCGATTTTACGGGCTAATCCAACTCCGCCATTTTTATCATCCATTTCTTTTCCGGAGCTCGCTGCATCAATAAATGAGATTTTAATCTTACTTTGGACATTTTTTATATATGTTATTGTTTTTTGATTATCGTTCTTAACTTCTTCTGATGATGAAGTACTATTATTTACAACGATAAGTAATAGCGTATTGAGTAATTCCAGTTCATCATTTTGTTCTAATGAATTGATGAAGGATGGAAGATTATCTGACTCAGCGATTGAAGGTACAACAATTACTTTTCGAAAATATTTTTTATAATCGTTTTCAATATGCCAAATGCTGGAAGCTCGTCTGTTTAAATAAGTAGAAATTTTATCTGGAATTATCATAAGTATTATTTGATTGTCATTCCCGTGTAAACGGGAATCCATTAACCTATTTAGAAATAGATTCCCACTTTCGTGGAAATGACGATAATTATAATTTCACTTCTATCAATTCTTTTGCTTTATTAAAATCAGCACCATCAATCCAATTAATAACAACGCCTTCGTGTTCCATTTTTCTAAACCATGTCGTTTGTCGTTTTGCAAATGCATGAATTGCAGAGTTTAGTTTTTGAAACATATCATTTTTATTTAACTCGCCTTTAAGATATTTTGCGATGAATTTATACTCTAATCCAAAAAAAATCATCTTCTCATAACTGATTCCCGAATCCATTAAGGATTTCACCTCATCAATCATTCCTTCTTGACCTAATCGTTTCATTAATCTTGCAGTAATTCTTTTTTTAATTTCATCACGGGAAAGATTGATGCCAATAGTTAGAGAACTTAATTTTTCTTTTTTGTCATTTCGAAGGAGTGGAACGACCTGTCTACCGGACAGGCAGGCTGAGAAATCTCTATCATTCTTGGTTACAGATTTCTCACCTGATGAATCAGGTTCGAAATGACCATGCACTTTTGCAACCGCAATTGCTTTAATAATTCTTTCTCTGTCATTCAGATCAGTTGTGTTGTGTAGTGTTGGATTCAATTCTCGCAAAGATTCTCTAAGATCTTCATCAGACAATGAAGATAAGTTTTGTTTGTCAGATTCAAAGTCAGCTTTACTTAAATTATAATTTTGAAGTATAGAACTTAAATACATTCCAGTCCCTCCAACCAGAAAGGGAAGTTTATTTCTATTTTTTATATCCTCAAATGTTTGATAAAAAAGTTGCTGGTAAGTGTAAAGATTAAATTCTTCTTTTGGATCAATAATATTAATTAGATGGTAAAGAATTGATCTACCATAAATTGTGTATTCACTTAAATCTTTTCCTGTGCCGATATTCATCCCACGATAAACCTGGCGGGAATCAGCAGAAATTATTTCACCATTAAATTCATTTGCAAGTTGAACGGCGAGTTTAGTTTTACCTGTTGCTGTGCATCCTAGAATAGTTATAAGATCAAAATTCATTCATACATCTATTCATATAATCTTGGAAGTGATATTAAATATTTTATACCTGTTTCAGATGATTCTATTTTTAATTTTCCATGCATTGCGTTTACAATATGTCTGGATATAGCCAATCCTAATCCAACTTTTTCTTGTTGATTGTCCGTATAAAACAAATCAAATATTTTATCAATCGCATCATTACCAATACCAGCGCTTTCATCTTTAATAATTAAATCAGCATTATTATCATCAATCTGATTACTAAAATAAATTTTACCGCCTTGAGGCATCATTTCACAAGCAAACTTTATTATATAATAACATGCGACATAAAATTTTCGCGCATCAATTTTCATTTTAATATCTGCAGAAAGTTTTTTAAATAATTTAACATTTTTGGATTCCACATAATCAGAAAGTAATATTAGTATTTGAGTGATTACATCATTGAAACTATGATCTTCAAGAATGAAATTATTTTTATTTTCAGAAAAATCTATCGATGATTGGATTACATCAATAATAGAATTGCTTTGAGCAGATAGATGTGAGACAACTTTTTTCACCTCATCGGGCAAATCAAATTTTGATAATATTGCAGCATATTGTTTTATATTTAATAGAGGAACGCTAACATCTTCTAAAATAAAATTAGATAAAAGATTTGGTCCTAAATATTTTATTTCTGAAGTTTCAACAACCGTATCCTTCATCATCAAACTTTCATTTAATACTTCTGAGCAATAATCAGCAACTTGTGTAACTCTTTTTTCTTCATCATTTTTAAATTCAGACTTGTCATTGCCAATCTGTGCAATTCCTATCAAATTTTTTTTATCATCGAGAAAAGGTATAAAAATTATCGTTGTGCCTGCAAAATCATTCGGTCTATCAATCTCTTGATTATAACCGGGATCGTTTAAATAGGAAACTGCAAAGCGAATTTTTTTATCCTTAGCAACGGAAGCAGTAATGCCAGATTTAAGCTGTCTTTTACTTTTATAAAATGATTCATTAGTCTGAAAATAATCTTCTAATCTATTGTTCTCGGCATCATAAAGGTAAATTGCTCCAACATCCGAGTCTGTTTCCTTCAATAAAAAATGCAATAGATCTTTCGCAGTTTTCATTAAATCTGGCGAAGCCTGAAGTTGGGTTTTATATTTTTCCAATTCAGAATTGTGAAAAGTATTTTCAACTGATTGCTCGTTTTTAGAATTTATTACTTCTAGTATTTCGATTGAGGAATTCCCCTTACTTTGATCAGCTAATTCATTATCAATTTCCGGAGGTATCTTGCAGATAGAATCATTTGTAAAATTATTATTATCATTTTTTATTTGCTCGCCTTCAATATTACTTTCAGTATCAAAAGATTGCAGCAAAGATTCAGTTTCAAAATGTAATTCGCTTACGGATTCTGAAGGCTTATTGTCTTCAATGAGATTATTTGTAAAATCCTGTTGCGCCGGCTCGGTTACTTTATCTAAATCTAACTTTACTTGATCGGTACTTACTTGTAAGTTTTCTATGAAAGGTTTGCTGCCATCTTTTTCATTGGTTGAATTACCATTTGTTCCAAAAATAATATTTTTTACCAGTGGTGATGAACTTACAAGATTATTGAATATATCTTTTTCGATTTTATACAGGATACATTTATTATTTGCCATTGCGGAAGATTTTCTTGCAATGCCTTCAAGAGTTTCTTCTTCGCCAAAAAAGTCTCCTTCAGATTTTAATAACAATCGTTTTACAGAAGATTGTTTTATTTTAACCTGACCTTGGATAATGAGATAAACGTATTTACTCTCTTCACCGGAAGAGTAAATGATAGTTCCTTCATTTATCCCTTCAAAATTTTTTTGATCAAAAGAAAAATTTAAGGATGAAAAATCCGCACCGTTGAAAAGTTTATTTGTTGTTAAATCGTTAATTGATTTTGCTGAGTTCATAGATTTCTCTAATTAGTTAAATATCGTTACTAAAATTATAATTAATTTGATTATTAGCGAAAAGCAAATGCAATTAGATTCAAATAATTTATCTATATAAAATTTATTTGGTATTTTTACAACAATTCAGAATCTACTTTTTAATATAAGCATCTTACGAATGGAAGAACGAAAATTAGTTGAACTTGCAAAAGCGGGAGACAGGAAAGCACTTGCTCAGTTGGTTAAAGATAATGAGCAGACCGTTTACAATTTTTCCTTTAAAATCTGCCGGAACAGGGATAAGGCAGAACATATTATGCAAGAAACTTTTTACAGTATGATAAAAAGTCTGCATCAATTTGATGGAAACTCAAAGCTTTCTACCTGGCTTTACAGGATAGTTTCTAATCACTGTTTAATGCTGGCGAGAAAAGATAAATCTAAAAATTTTGTTTCAATTGATAATGACGATGAACTTTATGAAGATAGATATACCGCTGATTGGACACGAATTCCTAATCAGAATATCGAAAATGTTGAGCTCAGAAAAATTTTGGATGAATCAATTGATAAGTTAAGTCCGGATTATAGATTAGTTTTTCTGTTAAGAGATGTTGAAGGATTATCTACTGAAGAAACTGCAGATTTAACTGAATTATCAGTTCCGGCAGTAAAATCCAGACTTCACAGAGCAAGAGCATTTTTAAGAAAAGAATTAAACGAGGCATTCAGCAGATGAGTGAACAAAAACCAAAATGTAAAGATGTAATGCAGCATATATGTGAAAGTCTTGGGGAAGAATTGAATTCCGAAAAATGTGTGGCAATCAAACAACATCTGGATAGTTGTAAGGATTGTAAAAGTTATTTTAAAACTGTTGAACTTACCATAGACTATTACAAAAAATATAATGTTGATATTCCAAAAGAAGCACATTCACGTCTGATGAATTTTTTAGACTTAAGTGATTGCGAATAATTAAAATCTTAATAAAAAAATTAAACTAAAAGGAAAACTTTATGCCGATATTTGAATACAAATGCAAGCAATGCAACACAAAATTTGAAGTGCTTCATAAATCATCCCTAAATCAAGAAGAGGTTAGTTGTCCGAAGTGCAATTCAAAAGAAAACAAAAAACTTTTATCATCTTTTAGTGCAACCGGATTCTCTTCAAGCAGTAATAGTTGTGAATCAGGAAGCTGCGGAGTTGAGCCTTCGTATTCCGGTGGATGCTCTTCAGGTATGTGTGGTCTTAACTAAGGATATAAAATGAAAAAAATTATATTGCAATTTTTTTTCATCTTTATTCTGATTACTTCTTTTAGTTGCGCTCAACAAGATTCAACTAAAAATATGAGTATTGAAAAGTTCAAAGATGAATTAAAAAACAATAATAAATTAATCGTTTTAGATGTAAGAACTCCGCAGGAGCTTGAAGGTCCACTTGGTAAAATAGATGGAGTAATTAATATTCCTATTCAGGAGTTAGAACAACGAATCGGTGAACTAAAAGATTATAGAAGTAAAGAAATTGCTGTTATCTGCAGGAGCGGAAACAGATCATCAATAGGTACAGAAATTTTGATTAAGAATGGATTTAAAGCAAAAAATGTTTTGGGTGGGATGAGCGCATTCAGGAAAAAATAAAATTATCTCTGAAATTATAAATTGGGAATTAGTAACATTTTATAGCGATTCTTAAATCTAAAGTCACTTTTTATTAGTACCGTTTTCAGCCACACCATAAATTCAATCAAACCTACCAAGAATCAATTATTTAAGTTTCAGCAACTTTAACCTAAATGTTTTAGTTAGAATTAAAAAATTAAATTACATTTTCATAGATTAATAAAAATTGTAATTCAAACTTCTTTCATTAAATTAACGCATCAAAAAAGTTAATTTGATTACTCGATTGGCTTTTTTATAAAATGATATTTTTTTGACTCTAATTGATTTTGACTTTTCAGATTGGGAGTAATATTTTGTTAGGTAAAATTTATAGCAGTAATTAATTAGTAATTATTTGGAGAAAGTATAGCATAATTGATACACCTTTCTTTCAGACATTTTCAAATTTATAAAACTTTCACATGCCGGAGGCATATATGAGAATATTGCTAAAGGGATTCCTTGTGCTTTCATTTATCTTTTTTGCATTTACTTCGATGTACGCGCAGTCTGGTAAAATTGCAGGAAGAGTAACTGATGGAGGTACAGGAGAACCATTACCATTCGTTAACGTTATCATTGAAGGCTCTACACAAGGAGCTGCATCTGATATTGATGGATACTACTCTATCATCGGATTACGTCCCGGTACATTTAACGTTAAAGCATCAGCAATAGGTTATAACTCACAAACAACACAAGGCGTTCGTGTGTCTATAGACTTGACCACTGAAGTTAATTTTCAGCTGAGGGAAACAAGTATCGAGCTTAAGGAGGAAGTAATTGTTACGGCCGTTAGACCGCTTGTAACGAAGGATCTAACTTCCTCTACTGCAGTTGTTGGCGCTGATGATATTTCCGTTCTTCCAGTAACAGAATTCCAGGAAGTATTACAATTGCAAGCTGGAATAGTCGGTGGTAATGTTAGAGGCGGCAGAAGCGGTGAAGTTGTTTATGCAATAGATGGAGTTCCAGTAACTGATGTTTATGACGGTTCTACTGTTGTAGATGTAAGTACAAGTTCCATACAAGAACTTCAATTCGTAAGCGGTGCATTTAATGCTGAGTACGGCAAAGCACTGTCTGGTTATGTTAATATCGCTACAAAAGATGGTGATAATAAATTTAATGGCAGCGTTACATCTTACGTTGGAGATTACGTTAGCAACGGTAAAAAAGGTAATGTCCAAATTTTCAGAGGTCTCTCAAAAATTGATCCGGTTGCTATAAGAAATTTTGAAGGAAACCTTAGCGGTCCTATCATTCCTAATGAACTTTTCTTTTATATAGATGTAAGGTATATCCATTTTGGCGGATGGTTAAAAGGACTTGATAACTATAATCCCTGGAATATAACTATAAACCGAGGGGCAACTGTTCCGATTGAAGAACGTTATATTATAAGTGCTAACCCTAAAACTGGACTTGGTACCGGCGAAATTGTTCCGATGAATTGGAATGAAAAAATTTATGGTGCGGGAAAATTAACTTATCGTCCATTCTCAGGCGTTAAAATAAACTACAATTATATTCTTGATGATGTTGAGTATCGAGACTTTGATCCTTCATTTGCTTATAACCCGTATGGAGACTTTAGAAAATTTAGAAAAGGTAATACAAATATACTTGGATTGACCCACACTCTTAGCCAAAGCACATTTTATCAAGCGAATTTTTCATACTTTTTTAAACTGTTCAAACAATTTGTTTATGAAGATCCAAATGATCCCCGCTGGACAAATGATTTATTATTAGGTCAGCAGCCTACTGAGGTTCCAAGTTTTAGAACAGGTGGAACACAAAATCAGCAGTTCAAAAGAACAACAAACAGTTATGGATTTAAACTTGATTTTACATCACAGATTGGTAAAATGAACCTGGTAAAATTTGGTGTTGAAGCCAACCAGCATAGACTTGGATTTGATAATATTTATTTACTCCAACCACTCGGAGTTGAAAATCCTAATGTTACTTTGAATCCTTATGTAAAAAGACATGTTCCAAATCCAAACGATCCAAATGAAAATCTTTCAATTGATCTTTATCAAAGAAAACCCGTAGAACTGTCCGGTTATGTTCAGGATAAAATAGAATTGAATGATTTAATAATTAACGTTGGTGTTAGAGTCGATTATTTTAATCCTGATGGACAAATACTTACCGATGTAACCGATCCGGATATTTACAGACCCAGAAAACTTGAAAACATTTATGTCGGCGATACAAATGAAGATGGGAAATTAGGAGCAGGCGATCAGGAAAAGACAATTGAGCAGAGAAGACAAGCTAGAGTAATGTCTGATGGTTCAACTCAACCCTGGTATAAAGATGCAACTTCTGATTATAGTTTTTCACCTCGTCTTGGCGTAGCTTTCCCAATTACGGATCGTGGCGTTATCCATTTCTCTTACGGTCATTTTTTTCAGATTCCAAGTTTTGATTTACTTTATACCAACCCGGAGTTTAAATTCGGTTCTGGTACAGGAAATCTTGGAATTGCAGGAAACTCTGACTTAAAGGCTCAGCAAACTATCAGCGGTGAGGTTGGAGTTCAGCAGGCATTCACAGATGATATTACAATTGATCTTACAGCATATTTCAGAGATATCAGAAATCTTGCAGGTACACGTGCAGATGAAATAAGATTACCAGGCGGCTCTTCAAGTTACAGCCAGTATGTAAACAGCGATTTTGGCTTTGTTCAAGGTGTTGTTTTAACTGTCACAAAGCGGCTGTCAAATAATTGGTCAGCTACGCTTGATTATACTTTCCAATCTGCAAAAGGAAACGCTTCCGATCCAGCAGCTACCAGAAATCAGATTGCAGGCGGTGCACAGCCTGAAATTCAATTAGTAAAATTAAATTGGGATCAAACAAATACTGTTAACGTAACGTTTAGTTACGCATCTCCGGATGATTGGGGCTTTAGCTTTATCGGACAGTACGGAAGTGGATTCCCATTTACTCCAACTACTTCGCTAAATCTTTCAACTCTTTTAACAAATAGCGAATTGAAACCAAGCTCAACTAATTTTGATTTGAGAGCGTATAAAGATTTTAGATTTGATGATTTTAGATTAAGTCTGTTTGCAAGGGTTTATAATTTATTTGATATTCGTAATCAAATTAATGTTTATAACGATAGCGGAACGGCTGATTTTACTATCGAAGAATTTCAGCGACGGAACGATGATAATCCGGATAAGTTAGTAAATTCTTTAGATGAGTATTATAGAAACCCAACTTATTATTCAGAACCACGCAGAGTTGAAGTTGGTGCAAGTTTGTTTTTTTAATTTTAATGAGCTTAATTATTGGAAATAAAGTTATGAAGATAAAAATCACATATTATTTCATTTTTTCACTCCTTGTCTTATTTTCTTCTACTGAGCTTTTTGCGCAGTTAAGAATTATAGACAGAGGTACTCCTAACTTCAGAAAAGTTGGTGTGCACAGAGGTAATCAAGTCAGAACAGTTTTTTCAAACTATGGTGTAATTGCTCAGCCAGGTACTGAAGGACCAAGAGGTGCCTGGAAATATGACGCTAACGGATATATCGGTGACGTTTCCCCGTTGGTTGGTTTAAGATTACCAATTAGAAATTACAGGAGAGGAGCATTACCACCAGATGGAATTCTAGATACAATCCATACAGTTGTAATAACACCTGTTGATAGACCTGGCGGAGGTGAGAGCGGAGGCGGAAAGTCTTATACTTTTGAACCAATCCCGGGTTTTGCAAATCCTAATTTGGACGAAATTGGAAAAGGTGTAGCTATGAGTCACCTGACGGAAACCTGGCCTCCTCAGTGGCCTGATTATCCCGATTGGACATATTCAGTTGATGCAAATGGAGACGGTACTCCTGATCCTATCGTAGTTGATGGAGTAGATAAAACTCCCGCAGTTGATTGGAACGGATTTTTTGGCAGAGGTCAGTTAAATGCGGATCAGGAAAGTTATTTTTGGATGGATGATAATAATGATGAAGAAAATTACTTGACAAATGATTTTCTTCCTGATGCTAATGACCTTTCAAGAAGAGGACACGCTTTACAAGTATCAGTTAGAGGTTTCCAATGGTCCAATTTCCTTGCGCAAGATGTTTTGTTTTGGTTGTACAATATTAAAAATGATGGAACAGAAACTTATGACCAGGCAACATTTGGTTTATTAGTCGGAACTTATGTGGGCGTTGAAGCACCGGAATATGATGATGATGCTTCTTACTTTGATGTCAGAGAGAACATCACCTATACCTGGGATTTTAATCATTACATTTCTCCATCTGCTAATCCTAAGTGGCTTCCAGACCCAACACAAGTAGGATATGTAGCTTATGCATTTCTTGAATCACCCGGCAACGGTTATGATGGTATTGATAATGATGGAGACGATAGAAAAAATGGTTCAATAAGCACTCCTTATTTTAAAGAAACGGATTTCGCAAGTAATACAACAATTCCCCCCGTTACACCGGTAGGTGCAGGTGATAAACTTGTCCTTATTAATAAAGATACTTTTGAAAGATCTTTATTCACAATGCCAAATGATACAGTTACAGTTACTTCGATGGGTACAAAGTTTTTCTTAAAACCCGGAGTAACAAAACTTATTGAGGGTGATTTTAATATTCAAACAAGCAAAGTAAACGCAAATGCCAGAGATGGAATTGACAATGATCTTGATGGTTTAATCGATGAAAACTATCAGGTACACTACAAACAATATAAGAAAATGGATAAAGCACCTTTCACGGTATTAATTGATACTACAAACCCCGTTCAATATATAGATTATCGAAACGGCTTTGGCATTACCTCTCCCAAAGATGCAATGATTGATGAAAGAAGAGACGATGGAATTGATAATGATGGTGATTGGTCTTTAGAGTTTGATGATGTTGGTGCAGATGGTAAACCCAACACTCACGATTTTGGTGAAGGGGATGGAATTCGAACTCCGGGCGAACCAAATTTTGATGCTACAGATGTCGATGAATCTGACCAGATAGGTCTAACAAGCTTTCAGTACTTTGTTCCCGCAGGCAGCATAACGATGAGTGATGATGAAAATATGTGGACACGAATGCAGCCCGGTTATTTTGATGTCCCATCATCTATAACTAATGGTAAAGCATCAAAAGGTGAAGATGGAGATTTTATTTACGGTTCCGGTTATTTTCCATTACTACCAACCAAAACTGAAAGATTTTCTCTTGCGCTTGCTTATGGTGTTGATTTAGCTGCTACAATAAAGACAAAACAAATAGCACAAACAATTTACAATGCAAATTACAACTTCCCACGTCCCCCCGATAAACCAACAGTAAGTGCCGTTGCTGAAAACGGGAAGGTAACTCTTTATTGGGATAAAATAGCGGAAGAATCTGTTGATCCTACATTAAGAGTAAAAGATTTTGAGGGGTATAAAATTTACAAAGGAACTGATCCCGATTTATCTGATGCATTATCAATTACAAATATGTATGGAGAAAAAATATTTTATAAACCAGTAGCTC
Source organism: Ignavibacteriales bacterium (assembly GCA_037444745.1). GTDB lineage: Bacteria > Bacteroidota > Ignavibacteria > Ignavibacteriales > Ignavibacteriaceae > IGN3. The sequence goes on along the minus strand of JBBILT010000005.1, from coordinate 172,626 downwards.
AATATGATTTAATTAATGGAATTAAGGGAATTTTCCCTGTATCAAATACTTTAGGGCAACTTGTTAATGGTGCTTCTTTTAATTTGGGTACGGATAATGGTATTCAAAACTTTTTTGTTGATACTGACGTAATAAATGGGCGAACTTATTACTACGCAGTTGTTGCTTATGATAGAGGTGAGACATCAAAGGATATTTTTCCATCTGAAAACACAAGATTTATATCTAAAGATGCTTTAGGCAAAATATCAACCGATAAAAATACTGTGGCAATTATACCGAATGCACCTGTTGCAGGCTATGTTCCTCCGCCATCGGGTATTAGCCTTACTCCTTTGAGCGGGCATACAACAATAAAACCTTACTTTGAAGTTGTGGATCCTATTAAAGTCTTGAATGAAACATATACTGTTACTTTTAATGATTCGTTCAGAATTAAACCCAAAGAACTAACTCCTGTTAATATTTCCACAAAATATTCTATTCAGGACCAAGCAGGTAGTTTTGTAGCTAGTGGAGAGCCGTTTGATCCGAAAAATGGTGTCGTGTTTAATGGTACCCGATTGTCTATAGATAGCAGTTATCAATCTTTAGATAGTATTAAATTAAAACCTGCAGGCTTAAACAAACAGGAGGGAAGTTTGGCTAATGATTCCACAGGTTGGAGTACATACAGATCTAAAAATCTTAAATTTATTGTTTCTCAATTTATTGGAAACCCACAGAATCCAAGCGCAAAATCATCAACAAGATTTCCGCAAGATTATATGTTAGTCTTTTCAGATGCATATACTGACAGTTCAAATAAAATACCAATAATTTCTTCAGGCCCTGCAAAAAAAGTAAACTGGCGGGCTTATGATATTACAAACATAAAAAGACCAGTACGTATTCAATTTTATTTTAATGAATTAAGACCATTTAGAAAAGATACTCTCTCATTCGGTGATATTATTATCCTTTCAGATAGTATTGGTAGTGTTTTCTCCTGGACCATTCAAATAATAGGTATTGATAGTTCTGAAATCGTTCCAGCAGGTGGAGATACATTATTTCTTCGTTTTACAAAACCAATTTCTGGCAATGATAAGTTTACCTTTACGACCAGCAAAGCTGCATACAATGTTAATAATGCCAGAGAGCAATTGGATAAAATAAAGGCGGTTCCGAATCCGTATGTTGTTACAAATGTTTTCGAACAGCCATTACCACCTACTGTGCGTGGTAGAGGAGAAAGAGTAATTAATTTTATCAACGTTCCACCCAAGAGTAAAATTAGTATTTACTCTTCCAGCGGAAATTTAGTTAGAACGCTTGAACATGATGGTGATATAAATAATGGCTCTGTTTCCTGGGATGTAAGAACTAAAGAAGGATTGGATGTTGCCTACGGAGTTTACTTTTACATAGTTGAAGTAGATGGAATAAGCGATAAGAAAACCGGTAAACTGGCAATAATTAAGTAACTGATTACCAGTGAAATATATGGAGTTTAATATGAAAAAAATATTTATCATACTGTTAGCTTTAGGAATTGCAGTCTCAATTTTTCCTCAAACAAAAGTTGGAACTACAGCAGCTAACTTTCTTTCAATACCTGTTGGACCAAGAGCTTCTGCTATGGGTGGTGCCTTTTCAGCGATTGCTAATGATGCTACTACTTCATTCTGGAATCCTGCAGGCTTATCCAGACTTTCAAGAAGTGAATTTACTGCAACCACTGCAAAATGGCTTGTGGGCACACGATTGAATTGGGTTGGTCTTGCCTTTAAGTTTGATGACGATAATGCAATTGGCATCAGTGTTAATCAACTTGATTATGGCGAGGAAGAAATAACTACTGCCGAAAAACCAAATGGAATTGGAGAAAACTGGTCTGCTTCTGATCTCGCAATCAGTTTATCATATTCCAGAAATTTAACAGATAGATTTTCAATTGGTGGAACAGTGAAATATGTAACACAAACAATTTGGAATGAATCTGCAACTGCTTTCGCTTTGGATATCGGTTTATTATTTCAAACTCAATTAGAGGGTCTTAGGCTCGGAATGAATATTTCAAACTTCGGTTCTGAAATGAAATTAGATGGAAAAGATTTACTTCAACCGATTGATATTGATCCTTCCAAAGCAGGAAACAATTCAAATATTTCAGGTCAATTGCTAACTGATTCCTGGCCTCTTCCTTTAACCTTTACTGTTGGTGTTGGTTATGATGTAATTAACAATGAAGATTGGCAAATAACAACTGCTGTTGATGCTTTGATTCCGAACAATCAAACCACATATGGAAATGTTGGATTAGAAGTAACCTGGAATAAATTAATTTCTTTACGTGGTGGTTATAACTCATTAGGAAAAAAAGATGCTCAAGAAGGAATAACTGCTGGTGTTGGTGTTCAATATGATTTTGGAGGATTCTTCGCAAAGTTTGATTATAGTTATGCAGATTTTGGAATATTTGATCCTATATCAAGGTTTTCTTTATCTGTAGGACTATAAGCAGATTTATTTATATCGGTGACAAAAAATACTTTGAAGTATTATCAATAAGAATTCAAACAACCCCGCAGAGTGCGGGGTTTTTTTTATTTCTTTTTGACTAATGAGGAAAGTTGAGTATAAAATTTTATTGCATTTTGATTACGTGGATTCAGTTCCAAACTTTTTTTGATAGCTGATATTGAAGAATTAATATTGCCTTCTAAATAGTATGCCCCGGCTAGATTATAATAAGTTTGATAGTCTGCTTCTTTATACTTAGCAGCTTCAACAAGATATTCTAGAGCATCTTTGTGTTTATTCTGTTTTAGTTTAACCTGCCCCAACCATTTATAAGAAAAATAATCTGGTTTTATTTGGTGAAGTTTTACAAGAAAACTTTCTGCTTGCTCTAATTGATTTCCCATCACGAGTTTAGTTACAATATCTTTATATGGTATATCGTAATAAGGTCGTTCTGCAATAACAGCATCAATTTCCCGAATGCATTTTTCGTAATCACCTTTGTAGAAATAATAATCGGATAAATTAGCATGCGCAGTTTCCCACATAATATCTTTATTAATTAATTGTACTGCGATGGAATCAACAATATCCTTCGCTTTATAATTCAACATCCTATAATTTGGAGTTCCTTTTGGTACAAATGGATATTGACCTGTTAAAATAATTAAAGACATTTGCGCAATTGTAGAATCTAGCCTTGTGAATGGAAAATTCTTTGTAAGTATTCTATCAGCTTCACTATCAGCAATATCCTGTTTCTTTCCACTAGGGAGGAAATTATTTTTTAACATTGATTTATAAAATTCGTCTGATATTAAACGATAGCCCTCGATATTTGGATGAAGATGATCAACTGTAAGATTGTAACCAACAATTCCATTTGGGCTATGCGAATTAAAAGCTGAGTCAATATTTACTATGGGGAAATTATATTTTATCGCCAGAGTTTTAATTATTTCATTTATTTTTTTTGGTGCACGAAAACGTAAAGCATCTAATTCTTTAGCGTACATAAAAAGTTGTTTTGCTTTATCCACATTACCATCAGTCAGTGAGCTTTGCGCATCATTATAAATTGTTTCTGCTGCCGGAAGTTCATCTGTTTTAACAGAAACAAATGGCTTTTGATCTTTAAGATTACAAGTCAGGTTACCGACTAATACAGGAACAGATGCTTCTTTAAAACTGCTTAAAATATCATCAAAATTTCCTTCAAACTGAGAGATGCCGGCATTGAATAGATTTGAGTTTAGTTTAATTAATGATTCCCCAATCATTCGGCTCATCAAAGTTTCATTATCGCTATCATTTTTACTTGTAGTAATACTGGAAAATAATCCATAAATCCATGAAATAGTTTTTTGAATTAATTGAACAGTTTTAAAATCACTTAACCACAAATATGAATTAACGAGAAATCTGGAGTTGATAAAACTTACAGAAGATCCAACACCAAGCGCCCCATAATATTCATTATGCCCGGTATAAATAATAACTAAATCAGGATGTTGTTTTAATATCCCCGGAACAAGATCTCTTATCGTATAAGTATTTATAGCAGAGATTCCACAATTGATTATTTCGATAGTGTTTTCGGGATAATATAATTCAAGTTTTCTTTTAAGCTGTCGAGAGAAGGACGCATTTGGCACGTAGGGCCATCCTGCAGCTGAACTTTCACCAAGGACAAACACTCTAAAGCAATTCTCTTTCTTTACAATATCAAAGCCATCTGGCAATACAGTTGGTGCAGTCTTAATGTTATAGAAATACTTATAAGGAAGATCTGGATTAAGAAAATATTTATCAGGGTAATATTTTGATATAGAAACAAACTCTTTATAATCTAACCCGTAATTAAAAGTTCTAAGTACAATCTCAAGAATTACAACAAAAATTACTGGAATTATAAAGAGAATAATATAAAACCATTTGGGTGGTCTTTTATTTTTAGACAATTCAGTTTTAACCTCAGGCTGTTTTGGGGTTTGTATATTCTTTTTTTTCTTCATAAGGTTTATTAAAGTTTATAAACGATAACGATTTAGACTTGATTAACATTATCTTTTTTTAAGATATACGAATTTAGTAAATTCATCACACTATTTTTAATTAAAATTAGACTGAAATAAAATTATAGATGAATAAATTTATCTTTTTCCCACTGCTCTCTCTTCTCTTATCCTTAGAGATCTATCCGCAAGAATTTCTAAAAAAACCTTTAGCCCGTATTAGTGATATGGAAATTACTCAAGAAGAATTTCTTGAAAGATATGAAATGACTCCCGGTTTTAACCGTCAGAAAAAAATTTCTACAGAATCTAATGAAATAGAATTTTTGTTTACGCTTATTGCCGAAAAACTTTGGGCTTTAGAAGCTGTTAACAGAAAACTTGATACAACTGAAGTAATAAAATTTACTACCAAATCTTTTGAGAAAATGTTTACGAGAGATGCATTCTTCAAAAAAGAGATACGGGATAAAATTAAAATTACTGATGAAGAGATTAATTATGGTTTGGTAAAAAATTCTTCCAAGCTCTTTTTGAATTTTTTGTTCTCAGAAGATGCTGAAGAAATTAACTCGCTTTATAAATTGTTAAATGCTGGAATTCCATTTGATTCAATTTTAATTGAAAGTCCTGAATTAGATGAACAGAAAAAACCAATCGAAGTAGTATTCGGGCAGATGGAGGAAAGTGTCGAAGATATTCTTTATAGATTAAAAATTGGGGAGAACTCACAACCAATACTAACATCTGACGGATGGTATATATTTAAATTAGTTAATCGTTCCGATGAATTGCTTGCTAGTGAAAATTCTAAAGATGATGCCATTAAAAATGTTAGAAAAATTATTGAAGCCCGTAAACTGATTGAGCAGCAAAAAGAATTTTATGAAGAATTTTTTAAGGATAAAAAAATTGATGTAGATCCGCAAATTTTTGAAAGCCTTTCAAAAGAAATATCATCGATTTTTGAATATAAAAAAACTGCACTTGCTATTAATGATAATGAACTAATAAATCTTGATATCAATGATATTCTTAAAATCGAAACTGATTTTGGTAAAGAAAAATTAGATAAGATATTTATAAAATTTAATAACGATCCTGTAACAACTGAAGAATATTTACAAGATCTGCTTTTCGATGGTTACAAAGCTAAGGAGTACAAAATTAATTTTATTCGAGCTTCGTTGGATGACAGATTAAAAAAAGATATTGAGAAAGAGTTACTGTACCGCGAAGGTGTAATTCGGGGCTATGCTGATTTACCTGAAGTTAAAAAAGAGGTTGAACTTTGGCGATCCAATTATTTATTTCAACTTCTTAAAGATCATTATCGTGATTCTGTTGCAGTTACAGACGATGAAGTTTTTAAGTATTATCAGAAGAACAATAAACCCGAATCTTACCCAATGCTTGTAAATATAGTTGAAATACTTACTGATAGTCTAGAAAATGTGGAAAAAATATTTAATGAATTAAAATCGGGCAAGGATATTAAATTAATTGCAAAAAAATTTAATAAGAGAGAATGGATTAAAAAGAAAGATGGCGAGTACGGTTTATTTCCCATTACACAGTATGGCGAAATTGGCAGAATAGCTTCTACAATGAATGTTGGAGATGTTTATGGTCCGCTAAAATTGGATGAAGGATACTCAATATTTAAATTGATTGACAAACAAAAAGAAAAAATTATTCCACCAAAACCATTTGAAAAGTTTAAAGATCAATACAAACAGGATCTTATATATCAAAAACTTTATAAAAGAATGACGGACTTTACATACAACCTTGCTGTAAAATATGGAGTTAATCTTAATCTTGATTTACTTGACAAAATTGAAGTAACAACAATCCCAAGCTTTGGAATACGTTATTTGGGATTTGGTGGTAAAATAACAGCCGTTCCCTTGATTGCGCCAAATGCTGATTGGGCAGATAAGTGGATAAAAAATCAGCAACAGCCGAAGGTAATTCCTTAAATGTACATCATTGGCATATCAGCATTTTATCATGATAGCGCAGCTTGTCTTGTAAAAGATGGCGAGATTCTTTCTGCCGCACAGGAAGAACGCTTTACAAGAATAAAGCACGATCATAACTTTCCGCAAAAAGCAATTGAGTTTTGTTTAAAGGATGCTGGCATAACTGCAGAGGATCTTGATCTTGTAGCATTCTATGATAAACCATTTTTAAAGTTTGAACGACTGCTTGAAACTTATCTTGCTTATGCTCCTGTTGGAATAAAATCATTCATCAAAGCAATGCCTTTGTGGATAAAGGAAAAGCTCTGGATGAAGGAAATGATTAAAGATAAACTTGGGTATCAAGGTAAAATAATTTTCCCGGAACATCACGAATCTCACGCAGCCTCTGCATTTTATCCATCACCTTATAATAAAGCAGCAATCTTAACAATGGATGGAGTTGGCGAATGGACAACAACAAGTTATGGAATTGGTGATGGAAATGATATACAACTGATTGCCGATATTAAATTTCCTCACTCATTAGGATTGCTTTACTCCGCACTAACATATTATACAGGATTTAAAGTAAACTCCGGCGAATATAAAGTGATGGGCTTAGCTCCTTACGGAGAACCAAAGTACAAACAATTAATTTATGATCATTTGATTGATGTAAAAGATGATGGTTCTTTCCGAATGAATATGGAGTACTTTAATTATTGTCAGGGACTTACAATGACAAACGAAAAGTTTAATAAACTTTTTGGTGGTCCTCCCCGAGAACCGGAAACAAAACTTACACAAAAAGAAATGGATATTGCCCGATCGTTGCAAGAAGTAACTGAAGAAATAGTACTTAAACTTGGCAATCACGTTTACAAAGAAACCGGCTTAAAAAATCTATGTCTTGCTGGTGGAGTTGCATTAAACTGTGTAGCCAATGGAAGATTATTAAGAGAAGGTCCATTTGAAAATATCTGGATACAACCTGCAGCCGGAGATGCAGGCGGTGCACTTGGCGCTGCATTAATCGGTTGGTATAAGTATCATAATAATCCAAGGACTGCGGATGATAAAACAGATTCACAAAAAGGTTCTTATCTCGGTCCAATATTTAATGATGATGAAATCCATGCCTTCATTCAATCAAACAATCTTACTGCAAAAAAGTTCGACGAAAAAGAATTAATTGAAACTGTTGCAAATCTTATCGGCTCCGAAAAAGTAATTGGTTGGTTTGATGGCAAGATGGAATTTGGTCCGCGTGCACTTGGCTCACGTACAATTATCGGTGATGCACGCTTACCAAACATGCAGGCAACGATGAACATTAAAATAAAATTCAGAGAAGGTTTTAGACCTTTTGCTCCTTCTGTTCTTTTTGAAAAGGTTAGTGATTATTTTGATATAGAAAAAGCAAGCCAGTATATGCTTCTTACTGCTGATGTGAAAAAGGAGCGCAGAATTCCGATGACAGATGAACAACTGAAGAAATGGGGGATAGATAAACTTAATGTTGTAAGATCAGATATTCCGGCAATTACTCACGTGGATTATTCAGCAAGATTGCAAACTGTACATAAGGAAACAAATCCACGTTACCATAAACTTATTTCTAAGTTTGAAGAAAAAACTGGCTGTGCAGTAATCATAAATACATCATTTAATGTTAGAGGCGAACCAATTGTTTGCACTCCTGCTGATGCATACAAATGCTTTATGAGAACTGATATGGATTATCTTGTTCTCGGAAATTATATTTTGAGTAAAGAAGATCAGAAACCGTTAGAAAAGGACAGCAACTGGAAAAAAGAATTTGTACTGGATTAATTAGAAGCTAATAAAAAACATCGAAGGTTTGTAAATAATTTTCAATCACAAATTAAATTACCGGGAACTTAAATGATAAATCCTTTGAGGTTTCATAAATTAAAAATTTTTAAAGTAGTACAATGTTAAAAGAAGAATTAAAGCATATTGATAAAACAGACGAAGCAGTAAAGAAAACAGGATTAACCGTTGGAGTTATATTAATTCTTTTTTCGATGTTGCTTTGGTATTTGGGAAAAACATCTTTTGTTTATTTCTCAAGTATTGGCGGATTGTTTGTAATCTTATCATTTATTGCAATTCCTGTTTTGCGTCCATTTCATAAGCTCTGGATGATACTTGCCTTGTTGATGGGTTTTGTGATGAGCAGGGTAATTTTAACAATTTTATTTTATCTTGTGTTATCTCCAATTGCATTGATTGCAAAAATTGTTGGTAAAAAGTTTATGCCGTTGGGATTTGATAAAAATGCAGCAACATATTGGGAGAAGAGGGATGTTATAACGGAGCAAAAAATTGATTATGAAAGACAGTTTTGATTGCATGACTGCTTGGAGGCATTTTAAATCCATACAATCATGCCTTCATGCAACCATGCAATCTAAAAAATTGACGACAATGAATTACAAAGTAGAATGAATAAGACTTAACTTAATTAGGTAAATCAATGAGCAAACTATCAATACTATCAGAGTTATGGGAATTTCTTAAGGTAAGAAAAAAATGGTGGCTGCTGCCAATCATTTTATTTTTAGTACTGCTTGGCGGACTAATAATTCTTACTCAGGGTTCGGCACTGGCTCCATTTATTTATGCAATATTTTAAACTATGATTTCGTAGCACAGACTTTAGTCTGTGTTACGTTTCGCCGTATGAAAAAAACAACTAAAATAATTGTAATTAAGAAAAAGAAACGAATTCCTGTTCCTCAAAAACCGCCAAAGGTTGAAAAGAATCCGAAAGCGTATGACAGAGATGAGGAGAAGAAAATCATCAAGAAAAAAATTAAAGAAGACTTGAATTCTAATGATTAAGACTTCTGTAATTGCTGCGTTTTATAATAATATTAAGTATTTAAAACTTGTTCTGGCAGGATTTGAAAGACAATCCGAAAAAGAATTTGAATTAATTATCGCAGATGATGGCTCAAGAGAAGAAATTGTCAAAGTGATTGAATCTATTGCCTCAAATTATTCTTTCCGTATTAAACACATCTGGCATCCGGATAAAGGATTTAGAAAAAATAAAATATTAAATCAGGCAATTCTAGTTTCTGAAGCCGACTATCTCATATTTATTGATGCCGATTGTGTTCCGCATTCCAAATTTGTAGAAGAGCATTTAAATGAAAAGCAAGAGAATGTTGTTCTGACTGGCAGAAGAGTAAATTTATCAAAAAAAATTACGGATAGATTAACTGTAGAAAATATTAAAGATGGATTCTTAGAATCAAATAATCTCTTAATGATTGAAGATACAATGTTTGGTAAATCAAATTATGTGGAAAAGGGTTTTTACTTTGAGAATAAAATTCTAAGAAATTTCCTAAATAAAAAATCACGCGGATTATTAGGCTGTAATTTCTCTTTATACAAACAAAACATAATCGCTATAAATGGGTTTGATGAAAGATACGAAGCACCATCTATCGGGGAAGATTCTGATGTACAGTTTCGTTTAGAACTTAATGGAATTAAAGTAAAATCAATTAATCATATCGCCGTTCAATATCATCTCTATCATAAACTACAAGAAAGACTTCAAAAAAATCTTGATTTATTTGAAGAAGTTAAAAGAACAAATCTTGCCCGCACACCATTTGGCTTAAAAAAATAATACAAAATCTCATTCTGACTCAACTATTTTAGTAATTTCTTTAAAAAACACTAAAATAAATTTGGAATATTTTTTGCCACGCCTTATATTCGAAGCCAATAATTTGAACATTCCTAAATAGTTAAGGATTTTTATGTTGGATGAAACTGATCTCCAGATTTTACGCACTTTACAAAAAAGAGGAAGAACAAAGCGTAATGAGCTCGCAGATGAAGTTAAACTTTCAATTCCTTCGGTTAGCGAAAGACTTAATAAACTTGAAGATAAAAAAATAATTGAGGGCTATTTCGCAAAACTAAATCGTAAAGCTTTTAATTATGATATTATGGCTTTCATACTTGTAATGATGGATTCATCAAAGCATTACAAAAACCTTATTACTAAAGTTGAAAAGATGCCTGAGATTCTTGAATGTCACGCTGTGCTTGGCGAAGGTTCACATCTTCTAAAGGCATTAGTAAAAAATACTGAAGCACTCGAAAGAGTTCTATCAGAGATTCAATCATGGCAAGGTGTAACCGGTACAAAAACAACTTATGTTCTTTCTACGGTAAAAGAAACTTTTGAATTAAATGTTTAATAATTAATTACCAATCATAAAGGAAAGTATATGGCAAAAACTTCTAATGGAGCAATTGAAAAGGTGCTCAAGTTTATAAAAGATAAAGGGATAAAATTTGTGGATTTAAAGTTCATGGATTTTCCCGGACAATGGCAGCATTTTACAGTTCCTGTAACACAATTTGATGAGGAATCATTTGAAGATGGGTTTGGTTTTGATGGCTCATCTATCCGCGGATGGAAAGCAATTCACGAAAGCGATATGCTTCTTATTCCCGATCCCGAAACAATGTTTGTAGATTTATTTGTTGAAGCACCAACGTTAAGTTTGATTTGCGATGTTTATGAGCCTGCAACAAAAGAAAAATATTCCCGCTGCCCTCGTAACATTGCACAAAAAGCAGAAGCTTATCTTATCTCAACCGGAATAGCTGATACTGTTTATTATGGTCCGGAAGCAGAGTTTTTTATTTTTGATGATGTACGCTTTGACTCTCAGCCTAACGGAAGTTTTTATGTTGTTGATTCAATTGAAGGCAGATGGAACAGCGGCAGAGAAGAAAATCCAAACCTTGGTTACAAGCCAAGATTTAAAGAAGGATATTTTCCAGTCCCGCCAACGGATGCCTTGATGGATTTAAGAAATGAAATGGTAATGAATCTGATGAACTGTGGAATTGATGTTGAAGCGCAGCATCACGAAGTTGCAAGCGGCGGGCAGTGTGAAATTGATTTGCGTTTTATGCCTCTTGTAAAAGCTGCTGACCAATTGCTGATGTTTAAATACATTGTAAAGAACACCGCCAAGAAAAACAACAAGACAGTTACCTATATGCCAAAACCAATCTTCGGTGATAATGGAAGCGGCATGCACGTTCATACTTCTCTCTGGAAAAAAGGCAAACCACTTTTTGCAGGTTCCGGCTATGCAGGACTAAGCGAAATGGCACTGTACTTTATCGGCGGTTTGTTAAAGCACGCAGCAAGTTTGCTCGCATTTACCAATCCAACAACGAACTCCTATAAAAGATTAGTGCCTGGATTTGAAGCACCTGTAAACCTCGCATATTCACAAAGAAACAGGAGTGCATCAATCAGAATTCCGATGTACTCATCGTCACCAAAAGCAAAACGAGTTGAGTTCAGATGTCCGGATGCTTCGGGCAATCCTTATCTTGGATTTTCTGCAATGTTAATGGCAGGATTAGATGGCGTAATTAACCGAATTGATCCTGGTGAACCGTTGGATAAAGATATTTACGATATGGAACCTGAAGAATTGAAAAATGTACCTTCAACTCCTGGAAGTTTAGAAGCTGCATTAAACGCTTTGGAAAATGATCACGAGTATTTATTAAAAGGTGATGTATTTACTGAAGACGTAATTGAAACCTGGATAAAATACAAAATGGATAAAGAAGTGAAACCAATGGCGCTGCAGCCTCACCCTTACGAGTTTGGTTTGTATTACGATGTATAGTAATATGTCATTGCGAGCGAGTCTTCGAGCGAAGCAATCTGTTTAATAATTTAGTATTTTTTAAAAACCCCGATGTACAAACTCGGGGTTTTTGTTTATAAAATTTTTAAAAAGTATTTCTTTAATTTTGATTAAGACATTTCATTCAATTCTTATAATGTGCAGGTTTAAAATGAATTACTTAATCAGAATTACTAGTCTCATCATTTTCTTTCTTTCCATAAATAATCTTACCGAAGCAAAATTATTAGTCTCAAAGCTCTACTCAGATCACATGGTTATCCAAAGAAATCAGCCGATCGTTGTTTGGGGTTGGGCTGATGCCAATGATGCAATCAAAATTAGTTTTAACAATTTAGAACAATCTTCAATCGCGAATGACCAAGGTGAATGGAAAATTATTCTGCCCATGATGAAAGAAGGCGGACCTTATGAGATGATTATATCTTCAACCAATGAAAAGATTGTTGTTCAAGATATTTTAATCGGTGATGTTTGGCTTTGTTCCGGACAATCAAACATGGAATGGATTGTTGCAAACTCAAACAATGCAGAAGATGAAATAAAAAATTCATCAGATAATAAACTTCGTCAATTTGATATTCCGAACACTTCGTCCGAAGAACCACAAAGTGATTTATCCGGCGGAGATTGGAAAATAAGCGACCCGAAAAACACAGGCGAGTTTTCTGCGACTGCATATTTCTTTGCGAAAGAATTAAGAAAGCATTTTGATGTTCCCATTGGATTAATAAACTCTTCCTGGGGCGGAAGCAGAATTGAAACGTGGATGAGCGGCAGTTCTTTAGATATCAAAGATCAACAACAGCTAATGGAAGAAGTAAAGAATCAAGCCGACGCTGATTACAAATTACAATTAGTAAAATTTAGTAAAATATTTCCAGGAATTTCTGAGGTAGATTTAGGAATGAATGGCGATCAGCCGTTGTGGGCTTCATCAGAATTGGATGAATCAGATTGGAAGAATATTACTGTCCCGGGTTACTGGGAAGATTTTGGATACGATGGTTTAGATGGAATCGGTTGGTACAGATTGACTTTTTATCTAACTCCAGAAGAAGCGCAAGGGGAATTTGAATTAGGTTTAGGTAAGATTGATGATTCTGATATTGCATGGATAAATGGAATTAAAGTTGGTGAAATGACACAAGCATGGGATCAACCGAGAGTTTATAAAATTCCGGCAAATGTTTTAAAGGAAGGAAAAAATGTTTTATGTGTTCGTGTTGATGATACCGGTGGAGCTGGTGGAATTTGGGGTGACGTTTCTTCTGTTAATCTAAAATCCTTAGCGTTAGTAAAACCTTTAGCTGGTAATTGGAAGTTTAAAATCGGTGCAGTTAAAAAAACTGATATTGCAGTCAATCAAATTCCGACTTTACTTTTTAATAGTATGATTTATCCAATTTTAAATTTTCCAATCAAAGGTGTTATTTGGTATCAAGGCGAATCAAACGCAAGTTTTGCTGATGCGCCTAAGTACAGCAAATTATTCATTGATATGATTAAAGATTGGCGGGCTTTGTGGAATGTTGGAGACTTTCCATTTCTGTTTGTTCAGATAGCAAATTATTTACAGCCGGTGAATCAGCCTTCAGAAAGCAGTTGGGCAATTTTAAGGGAATCACAAACTGATGCATTGTCAATTCCGAATACAGGACAGGCAGTTATTATTGATATAGGTAATGCAAATGATATTCATCCAAGAAATAAACAAGATGTTGGTTTGCGTTTATCATTAGCTGCAAGGAAAATTGCATATAGTGAAAATATTATTTTCTCCGGACCAACTTATAAAAGTTCTAAAATCAAAAACGGAAAAATGATTTTAACTTTTGATAATGTTGGATCAGGTTTGTTATTTAAAAATAAATATGGTTACGGAAAAGGATTTGCAATTGCCGGATCAGATAAAAATTTTGTATGGGCAAAAGCTTTGATTGAGAATAATAAAGTAATCGTATGGAATGATAAAGTTAAAAATCCTAAATATGTCAGATACGCTTGGGCAGATAATCCTGATGATGCAAATTTATATAATGTTGAAGATTTACCTGCTTGTCCTTTTAGAACAGATAAGAATGATAGGTAAGTGCAATTGCGAACGAGGTAACGAGTGAAGCAATCTGTTGCAATATTTGGCAGATTGCTTCGTCGAACTCGCAATGACTATCATTTAACCCAATCTTGCCAAACTTCTGGCTTATAACCAACAGTTACCAATTTTTCATTTCGTACAATCGGAGTTTTTAACAACAAAGGATCAGCCAATAATTCTTCTTCAATATCAAAAACCATAAACTGCATTCCGCGATCTTTAAATCTTTTGCTTTCTCTATCTATCAAATCATTTAAAGGAATAACTCTTGAAATATTATCAAACTCACCTTTTGCTAACCCTTTTTCAGATAAATCTCTAAAGTGAAAAGGAATTCTTCTTTCTTTAAAGTATCGCTCTGCCTTTTGAGTTTCTTTACATTTCTTTGTACCGATTATCTGGATGTTCATAACTCTACATCTATTTAATTTTAAAGACGAATTAAATTTTACATTGAAATATATAACTCATTCTGTTCTTAACGTAGAGCAGACTTTAGTCTGCCTAAGATTGTATAAAAAAACAAACATTAAAATAAATTTTAAGTTAAAATTTTTTTTGAAAACAGAAATTATCTCAAACACAGACTAATCCGCCGCGGCGGACTGTGCTACAGGTAATGCATGAAGAAGCATTAATTATTTCCAATTCCCATCTTAAATTTTTAATTTGCAACCAGTTAATCATCAATTTGGAAATTACAAATGCGAAGAAAAATTTTTTACTGCTCAGTATTACTAAACTTCCTTTTAATCACAAACATTGCCTTTGCTCAAGCATATTATGGCATCAATCCCGATACGGTTAAAGCGCAAAAGTTTAATATGGGAAAAATGTGGACTTTTGAAAATCCACCGCTCGATTTTTTTGAAAAAGAATATGGGTTTAAACCTTCACCGGAATTATTGGAAAAGTTTCAGAAGAGTGCACTAAAGTTTGGTGGCGTCTGCTCTGCCTCATTTGTGTCTGAAGATGGATTGATAATGACAAATCATCATTGTGTGCGAGGTATTCTTCCTAATGTGCAGAAAGATGATGAGAATATTTTAAGAGATGGATTCTTTGCAAAATCTTTGGAAGAAGAAAGGATAGTTCCCAACCTTAAAGTTGAGCAATTAATAATCGTTAAGGATATTACTAATGAAATTCAATCTGCAATGGATGATGGTAAAACTGATGCAGATAAAATTGCGATCCGTGATAAAGAGATTGAAGAGATAAAAAAAGAAAATTTACAAGCTCGTCCAGAACTTACGTTTAAAATTATTTCTCTTTACAACGGCGGCAAATATTCTTTATATGGATACAAAGTTTACAGCGATGTACGGTTGGTTTTTGTTCCCGAGTTATTTGTTGCAAAGCTTGGCGGCGATCCTGATAATTTTACTTATCCTCGTTATGGTTTGGATTGCGCTTTTCTGCGTGCCTATGAAAATGGCAAACCAATTAAAACAGATTTTTATTTTAGTTGGAATAATGACGGAGTGGTTGAAGATCAGCCAGTGTTTGTGATTGGAAATCCAGGCAGAACTAATCGCATTAACACAATGGCGCAGATTGAATACGCAAGAGATGTTCAATATCCAATGCTTGTTGGAATGTATAAAGAGATGTATAAGATTTATGAAGGGATGGTGCATGAAACAAACGCCGAAGATTTTAAATTGATTGCAAGATTATATTCAATTGGGAATGGACTTAAAGTTTTTGATGGCACTTATAAGGCTTTACTCGATCCTTTTTTAATTGCCAGAAAAAAAGATTTTGAAAAGAATTTCAAAATGGCAGTAAATTATAATTCTGAACTTAAAGCTAAATACGGCAATATCTGGAAGGAATTAGAAGAATCTCGTAATCAGGCAAGAAATAATGCAAAGAAAATTTATGCTTATACTATCAGTAATTTCTATTCACCGCAATATTTATCTATGGCAAAAAATCTTGTCGAGTATGTGAATCAACTAAAGAATAATGAGATCACAAAAGATAAATATGATTCGCTTATAGCTCAGCTATTCCCAAAAGATTTTAACAAAGAGTTACAGGATAAATTATTAATCGTGCAGCTAAACATTATAAAAAATAACCTACCGGCAGATGATAAAATTGTTAAGGATTTGTTGGATGGAAACACGACAGAACAAGCCGCTAAGAATTTGTTGTTAAAATCAAATCTTACATCTAAAGAAAAATTACTTAAACTTACAAGCAGTGGATATGATGCAGTTTTAAATTCGGATGATCCATTTATTTATTATGTTCAAAATACACAGGATGAGTTAAAGCGTATGCAGGATGAAAATAAAGCAAGGGTTGACAAAGAGGAAATTTTAAATCAAATGCTTGGCGAAGCGCTATACAAAGTTTATGGTGATGCAATTCCCCCAGATGCAACAGGGACTTTACGGCTTGCGGATGGAATTATAAAAGGATACGATTACAACGGGACTCGTGCACCGATCAAAACTACATTTTACGGTGCATTAGATCGGTACTACTCATTTGATAAAAAATTTCCGTTCCATCTTCCATTCTATTGGGAAAATCTTCCAAAAGAATTTGACTTATCAACTCCATTAGATTTTATAAGTACAAACGATATTGTTGGAGGAAATTCCGGAAGCCCGGTTGTAAACAAAAATGCAGAAATAGTTGGATTAGCTTTTGATGGAAACATAGAAAGTCTGCCGAGTAATTTTATTTATACAACAGAAGCAAATAGAACAGTTTGTGTAAGTGCGCTTGGAATGATGGAAGCGATACGCGATCTTTATAAAGCAGCTCGTTTAAGTAATGAATTAACAAATGGAAAAATATAATAATATGCACTGGTTAATTTTATTTGTTGCCGGTTTGTTTGAGGTTGCCTGGGCAATTGGATTAAAATACTCAGAGGGCTTTTCAAAATTGTGGCCATCTTTATTTACTGTTGTTTGCATGATAATTTCTATGGGATTGCTGGCATACTCTGTAAAGCATTTACCAGTTGGAACAGCTTATGCAGTTTGGACGGGTATTGGCGCAGTTGGAACCGCCATACTTGGAATAATTCTTTTTGGAGAATCAAAAGAACTACTGAGAATCTTTTTTATCTTTTTAATCATAATTGGAATTGTTGGATTGAAATTTGTCTCGTCACCAATCAATTAATTTCAGTTGCGAACTAATAAATATTTTCAAGATAAATTCAAAAATATTTATTAAGTTTTGATTGTTCTTAACTTGTAATTTAATAAAGAGGAACTTGTTTTGAACTTAAAAGCCAATCACATCTTAGTAATAACATTTCTCGCACTTCTTTTCATTTCTATAAATAATCAAAATTTATTTTCACAAGAGAAGGATGGAAAATATACAATTGTAATTCACGGCGGTGCAGGATATTTCGCAAAAGAATCACCTGATACTTTAAAGAAGCAGTATTTAAATTCACTTGCAGAAGCTTTAAACATTGGTAAATTAATATTGGCAAATGGTGGAACAAGTTTAGATGCCGTTGAAAAAGTAATTAATTGCTTTGAAAATAATATTTTATTCAATTCAGGAAAAGGTGCAGTGTTTACTTCAGAAGGGAAGCACGAACTTGATGCTTCGATAATGCAGGGGAAAGATCTTTCCTCAGGTGCGGTTGCTGGTGTAACAATTATTAAACATCCAATTTCTCTTGCAAGATTGGTGATGGAAAAAACTCCTTACCTACTCTTTGCAGGAAAAGGTGCTGATGATTTGGGAATTCAATTAGGGGTTGATATAGTTCCCAATTCATATTTTCATGATTCTACTGGATATCAGAAGTGGCTGAAATCAAATATCAAACAACAGCAAGGTGAAACTGTTGGTTGTGTTGCCTTGGATCAATATGGAAACATAACAGCCGGCACTTCAACCGGCGGAAGACAAAACAAAATGCCGGGAAGAGTTGGTGATTCACCTTTGATTAATGCCGGGACTTATGCAAACAATAAAACTTGCGGTGTTTCTGCAACTGGAATCGGTGAACTGTTTATACAAAATACGGTAGCTTTTAATATTTCTGCTCTGATGGAGTACAAAGGTTATACTCTTAAACAAGCTTGTGAAGAAATGATTTATAAAAAATTGCCTGAAGGAAGCGGCGGTATTATTGCTTTAGATAAAGACGGAAATTATGAGATGATTTTTAATACGCTAAGTATGTTTAGAGCAATAGCTAATTCTGAAGGTGTTTTTGAAACTACGATTTGGAAATAGTTTATTTAATAAAATATTTCAGGAGGTATTATGCGACCTGCTAAAGGAGACTACGGCGAATATTATCAGAGATATATAGACTTGGTTAAGGGTGATGATATTCTTAAAATTCTTGCGGATAATAATCTATATGCTCAAACTGTTTTGAATTCATTTCCACAAAGCAAAGGAAGTTACCGATATGCAGAAGGAAAGTGGACTATAAAAGAAGTAGTCGGGCATCTTATGGATACAGAAAGAATCTTTTGTTATCGTGCTCTTGCTATTGCGCGAGGTGAAAAAAAACCATTACCTGGATTTGATCAAGATCAATATGTTTTGAATGGAAAATTTAATGATCGACCGCTGTATGATTTAACCTATGAATACAGATTAGTAAGGGAATCTACAATTTTACTATTCCGAAGCTTCGATCATTCGGTTTTGCAAAACAGAGGGATTGCAAGTGAAAATGAGGTTACGGTATTGGCATTAATGTTTATAACTGCCGGTCATGAAAGACACCATCTGAATATTTTAAAGGAAAGATATATCTTATAATTTATAATGCCTTGTAGATTTCTTGTAATATTTTTTCTGTGGCACCGGTATTTGATCGTGCATAATTGTATGAAATCTTACCTAACCTAATACGCAGCTCTTCATTATCAAACAAGCTTCTTAAATTTTTATAAGCTTCTTTTTTATTATTTATTAATATTCCACCGCCAATTTCAGATAACTTTTGTGCTTCTTGTGAATTCTCGATTTTGGGTCCAAACATAACGGGAATACCATAAACAGCGGCTTCCAATACATTATGGATATTTTGTTTAAAGCTTCCACCCACGTAAGCCACGTGAGCATAAGTATAAAGTGTAAGAAGAATTCCAATTGAGTCTACAATAATTACTCTTTCACCGGAATAATTATTTAAATGTGAAAATCTAATTGTACTTAGTTTACCTGCAAATTCATTTTCAATTTTTTCAAGGTGCAATAATGTCGGTTCGTGAGGTGCGATTATAATCAAAGCATTTTTGTTGATTGCGCTTAATTTTATAAAAACAGGTAAAATTATTTCTTCATCCTGTTCCCACGTGCTGCCTGCTACAAATATTTTTTTGTCTTTAAGATATTCTTCATTAATTAACTTCTTCTCTTTGGCGGAAACACTTCGCTGATAAACTCTGTCAAAACGGGTATCTCCAACTGCTTTAATTTTTTCCCCATTAAATCCAAAGGACTTAAATTCATTTGCATCATATTCAGATACGGTTAATATGCGTGTTAATTGTCCAAATAAATTTTTGTGAAAAGATCTTAGAAAAGGATATTTACGTGGAGAAGAACTTCTTAATGTTGCATCTACTAAAAAAATTGGAATATGTAATCGGTTTAGAGAACCAATCATATTAGGCCAAATATCATATCGCATAATAACTGAAAGAGACGGATTTGCGATAGCTATAAATTTTTTTGCATTCATTTTAGTATCAAAAGGAATGTAAGCGATAAGATCCGCGTGGGGATATTTTTTTGAATTTTCAAAACCGGAAGGCGAAAAAAAAGTAATCATCACGTTTACATCTTTTTCCTCCTTTAGTTTTTCAATTATTGGTTTAGCTTGCTCAAACTCACCCAGCGAAGATGAATGAAACCAAACTAACTTTTTCTTTTTGTTTATTGATGTTGCACTTAAAATTAAATTTTCATAAACACGTTTTCGTCCATCTATGCCGGCACGAATTTTTTTATTAAATAAACTTCCGAATCTTAAAGCCAGGTAAAGAATCGGCAAAACCAAATAGCTGTAAAATATGTCCCAAATAATTTTCATCAGTTGGAAATAATTGGTACTACTTTTTTAGAAACAAATTCAGGTTTGATTTCGTTCATACATTTAAAATGTTTTTTAGGGCAATGATCTTTTCCTATGTGTGAACACGGTCTGCAACTTAGTGAATTGTTTTCTAAGATTAAATTTTGGCAATTGTATGGAGTAAATCCAAACTCTTTTACTGTTGATCCAAAAATTGCAATTACATTAGTATTTGCTGCCGATGCAGCGTGCATTAAACCCGAATCGTTGCATATAATTGCTCTGCATAATCTCATGTCCGTAAATGTCTGAAGTAAATCGTCGTTATTGGAAAGATCAATAGCAGTAGGAATTTCTGCTGCAAGAATTTTACATAATTCTTTATCAATCCTGCCGCCAAATAAAATGATATGGTATCCTTTTCCTGAAAGCAACTTCCCGAGTTCAATAAAATATTCTTTAGACCAGCGTTTAGTAAAATGTCTGGCGCCGGGGCAGAATCCTATTAGATTGTTTTTAGCAAATAGTATATCCGCCGATTTTCTATCAGTGATTAAATCGATTCCTTTTTCATCTAATTTGAAATTTAAGATTGTCTTTGCATATCTTATAGGAATCTGCGGCGAATCTTTTAGTTTGTTGATTTTAAAATTGACTAATAAAAATTTATGTAAACCGTTTTTCGAAAAGGTTACAGATTGATTCTTAATTAAAGAAATTATTTTTTTTGATCGATGATTATTTTGGAGGTCAATAACCAAATCGTAACCCGATTTTTTTAATTCTTCAAAAGTTTGAAGATTATCTTTTTCAATCCTTCTATATGTAAATACTTTGTTGAGATAAGGATTTAGTTTTAATGCGTCCGAATATTCATTTCTTAAAATAAAATCTATTTCAATTTCCGGAAACTGATTTTTAATTGAACGAATAAAAGGTGTTGCAAGAAGTATATCACCAAGCGAGCTTAGCCGGATGATAAGGATTTTCTTAAATTTTGATAATTCTTCGACTGTCAAGGAAATCTTTAATTAACTTTGATAGCAAATTTATCATTTAATCAAGTTATATCCACAAATAGATTTGAACTTTTTGAATTAGTGGCTAATTTTAGGTTAGATAATTTAACAAGGAATGAAATATGACAACTTTACCGCCACCGGCAGTTAAAAAAGCACCCGAAGATTCACTTGAATCTAAAGTTTATTCAATGGTTGAAAAATTTAAAGAATATATCCCGCTTACAAATGAAAGAAACAGGTTATCCTATTGTCTGTTTAAATATTTGAATGGTGAAGGGGACGAACCGAAGATTACATTAAAAACATCAAAGATTCATTTAGAAGGCATTATGTCTGACGAGCTAGCAAAAAAACTTGATGAAGAATTAAAAAAAATTAAATAACCTACACACACCTTTTTAATTCCCCTCCTGCCTAACCTCAGGCAGGCTCGAGATGGGAAAAGAAGGGGTGTGTTAATTCCTACTTTATCTCAATAACATCATACTCGCGCATAAACTTTTCTACAAGCAAAACATCTTCTTCGCTTCCGATAAAAATTGGTGTACGTTGATGTAATGAAGTTGGTTGAACCTCTAACATTCGCTGCTTTCCATTTGATGCCCTTCCACCGGCTTGCTCAACAATAAATGCCATAGGATTACATTCATACATCAATCTTAATTTACCGTTTGGACTTCTGGAATCAGCGGGGTACATAAATATTCCGCCGTACAAAAGATTACGATGAATATCTGCAACCATAGAACCAATGTAGCGAGATGAATATGGTCTTTGTGTTTTGGGGTCTTCTTCCTGCAGCCACTTAATATATTTTTTTAGTCCCGGATGCCAGTAAAGATAGTTGCCTTCGTTGATACTGTAGATTTTAGATTTCTTCGGAGTTTTAATATCAGGATGGGATAAAATAAATTCACCAAATGAAGGATCTAAAGTAAAACCATGTACACCATTACCTGCAGTATAAACAAAAATAGTACTTGATCCGTAGATGATATAACCCGCAGCAACCTGCTTCAATCCGGGCTGTAAACAATCTTCCATTGTTCCCGGTCCGCCATCGGGAGAAATTCTTCTGTAGATAGAAAAGATTGTTCCGATACTGATGTTTGCATCTATGTTGGAGGAGCCATCAAGGGGATCAAAAAGCAAAACATATTTGCCGATAAAAAATTCTGGTGGAATGTGAATAATATCTTCTTCTTCTTCAGATGCCATTATGCAAAGATGTCCTCCATGATCCATTGCTTTAATCATCATTTCGTGTGCATAAATATCAAGTTTCTTTACTTGTTCTCCGTGAACATTTTCATCGCCGGTAAATCCAAGGATATCAACAAGTCCTGCTTTGTTAACTTCAAGCGAGATAACTTTTGCGGCGAGGGATAGATCGTGAAGCAGATCGGATAATTCCCCGGTTGCTTGCGGGTACTTTCTTTCTTCTTCGTAAATGTGGCGTGCGAGTGTATTAAATTTAACTTTTTGCATATTGTTCCTCCCATGAAAATTTTTTTTAGTTTGATTTTGCTATTTCCTGATCTTTATACTGCAGCTGATACAGTCTATAGTAAATGCCCCGTTTTGCAAGCAGTTCTTGATGGTTGCCAATTTCTTTTATTTCACCTTTATGTAACACAATAATTTTATCGGCATTTTGTATTGTTGAAAGACGATGTGCAATTACAATAGCTGTTCTTCCGACAAGTAATTTTTCAATTGCAGTTTGAATCAACTGCTCGGTTTCAGTATCAATGCTTGAAGTTGCTTCATCCAAAATTAATATTTTTGGATCGTAAGCTAAAGCACGAGCGAAAGAAATTAATTGTTTTTGTCCCACGCTTAAAGTTGCGCCACGTTCTTTCACTTCTTCATCATATTTATTAGGCAGATTCGAAATGAATTTATCTGCACCAACCGTTTTTGCCGCATTAATTATTTTTTCTATTCCTATCTCATCATTATCCATATTAATATTAGATCGAATCAAACCGGAGAACAGAAATACATCCTGCAGAACAATAGAAATATATCTTCTCAAATCTCGCTTGTCCACATTACGAATATCAATACCATCCAATAAAATAGAACCTTTATTGATATCGTAAAATCTTGTCAGAATATTAATGAGCGTTGATTTACCTGCACCCGTATGACCAACAATTGCAACAGTTTCTCCGGGATTAATATTGAAGTTTATATTTTTCAAAACATAATTTTCATCATCATAAGCAAACCAAACATCTTTGAATTCTATTTTACCCGAAATTCCATTAAGCTTAACAGCGTTTTCGGGATTTTTTATAAATGTTTGATTGTCGAGCAGTTTAAAAATTCTTTCTGAAGAAGCCATCGAAGTTTGAAGTATATTATACTTCTCAGAAAGATCACGAATCGGGCGGAAGAACATTTCAGTATATTGAATGAATGCGAACAATATACCAATCGTTAAGTTGCTTTGAATAATTTCCCCGCCTCCATACCATACAATGAGCGCTACTGCAACTGAACTCAGCAATTCTACAGTTGGGAAAAATATGGCGTAATAAAAAATTGATTTTATATTTGCTTCGCGATGATCTGCATTTATTTCTGAAAACTTTTTGAGTTCATCTTTTTCTTTCCTGAAGATTTGCACAACACTCATCCCGGTTACGTGTTCCTGCATGTAAGAATTTAATCTTGCAAGATGGTAACGAACATCCCGATAACTTTCTCTAACTTTTTTTCGAAAGAGAAACGTTCCATAAATCAGAACGGGCAGGACAGAAAGTGTTACAAATGAAAGCGGAATATCCATAAAGAACATAAAGCCAAGTATCCACAAGATTATAAATACATCACTAAACACCATTACTATTCCGGATGAAAACAATTCGCTGAGTGATTCAACATCATTTGTAGCGCGCGTAACAATTCTGCCAATCGGTGTGCGGTCAAAAAATTTTAGAGCAAGTTTTTGTGTATGTTCAAAAATTTGTGTGCGGATATCATATAAAGTTCTTTGTCCGAGGTATTGCGTGTAGTAAGTTAAAAAGTATTGGATAACAGCTTGCAGTAATAATGAAACAAATAGCGCCGCACCAATTAACATCAAGCCATTATAATTTGAATGAACGATGTAATCGTCAATCGCAATTTTTGTAAGGTAGGGGCGCAGAGGTCCGAGAGCAGCAACAAGTACATTTAGAATGATTGCAAAGACAACGTACTTTTTGTAAGGCTTAATGTATGTAAGAAGCCTCTTCATCAGCTTTGAGTCGTATGCTTTGCCTAATATTTCGTCGTCTTGTTTTTTATCGCTCATTAATTTAATTCTTCAAGTTCTTTTTCTAATAATTGTTTGTAATGTAAATCTGCATAAAGACCATTTAAGGCAACCAATTCTTCGTGTGTGCCTTGCTCGGCAATTTTCCCATTTTGAAGTACAACAATATTATCAGCATCTTTAACAGTAGAAATTCTGTGACTGATCATTATGCTTGTTCTGTCTTTCATAAATTCTTTTAAGTTTTTTAAAATTTCCTCTTCAGTGTGTGTATCAACTGCGGAGAATGAATCATCGAGAATTAATATTTTGGGATTAGTCGCAAGTGCTCGTGCAAGTGATGCTCTTTGCTTTTGTCCGCCTGAAAATGTTATTCCTCTTTCACCAACAATTGTTTCATAACCTTTTGGAAAAGATTCGACATCCTTATCAAAGTTTGCAATGCGCGCTGCGTGTTCGACTCTTTGTTTATCAACTTCTTTTAATCCATAGGAAATATTTCCGTAAACAGAATCAGAGAATAAAAATGATTCCTGCTGAACAACTGCAACATTAGTTCTTAGAACATCAAGTGGAATATTTTTAATTTCTTTCCCATCAATTAAAACACTTCCTGAAGTAACATCGTACAATCTTGGAATTAAATTAATTAGGCTTGTTTTACCGGATCCTGTATGTCCAACAATTGCGAGGCTTGAACCAATGGGAATTTTAAGGGTTATATTTTTTAATACCTCTGGCAAGGAATCTGAATATCTAAACGAAACATTTCTTAATTCAATTTCACCTTTTAAATCTTTTACAGTAATATCTGCTGAGGATAAATCCTGAATTTCGTAAGGCTCATTTAAAATTTTATTTAATCGTTTCATACTTGCTTCACCTTGCTGAATAATATTCATTACCCAGCCGAATGCAATAACCGGCCAGATTAAAATTCCAAGGTAAACAATAAATGCAGAAATATCACCAAGATTCATTTCGCCGTTAATAACTTTTCCGCCGCCAATCCAGATAACAATTATTATAGAAATACCGGTTATCAAATAAAGTATGGGCATAATCAAAGCTTGAATTCGAACAAGGCTCATATTTTTACGAAGATATTCTTTACTGAGTTCATTCCATCTTTTTATTTCGTTTGCTTCTCTCACATAGGATTTGATGATGCGAATCCCTGAAAAATTTTCCTGAGCCCGCGTGGTTAATTCTGAAAAATTTTCCTGAATCTTTGTGTACTTCTCGTGAATTAATTTTCCAATTCTATAAACTCCGTAAGATAAAATTGGCAGCGGCAAGAGCGAATAAATTGTAAGAGAAAAATTTATTGAGATCATAATTGCAACAACAATAATCAATCTTACTATTGTATCTATGGAATACATAACAGCCGGACCAATGAACATTCTCACAGCATTGATATCATTGGTGGCGTGCGACATAATATTTCCCGTCGAGTTGTTTTGGAAATAACGCAATGGAAGTTTTTGAATGTGTTCCCAAAAATCACCACGCAAATCGTATTCAATTTCTCTCGAAACTACAATGATTGTTTGCCGTATTAAGTATCTAAAAATCCCAGCAACTATTGAAGTCCCGACAATAAAAAGTGCATACTTAAGTAATTGTTGATTGCTAACATTATTACGCAAATCATTTATGGCATCTTTCAAGAGGATTGGTAAATAAACTGTACCAGCATTTGAAATAAGAATAAAGATTATTCCTAAAATCAATTTGGTTTTATATTTAACAAAATATTTTTTTAGTGTTAAAAGATTTTTCATTGAAAAGTTTATTTGTAAGAATTTGAATTAGAGAAAGATACTTTTTTAATTGCCCAATGACATTGCTAATATAAATGCCTCGATGCTTTTCCGAAGTGATTTGAGTCTCAATTTTTTAATCTGCTCAACTTGTCATTAAATAACTTAGTGACTTTGAGTCTTAGCGGCGAATCTCTTTTGCCACCAAGTCACGAAGGCTCAAAGAATCACAAAGCAATTTAAAAAATACTAATCAATTACATTAAACCCGGTGTATTTATGCAAGGCTTTTGGAACAACAATTTTCCCTTCGGGAGTTTGATAATTTTCCAAAAGAGAAACCATCAATCGGCTTGTTGCTAAACCACTTCCGTTTAGTGTGTGGACAAGCTCTGGTTTTTTAGTCTTTTCATTTCTAAAACGAATGCTTGCTCTTCGTGCCTGAAAATCTTCAAAGTTACTGCAGGATGATGCTTCCAGCCATTTGTTTTCTGCTGGCGACCATGTTTCTATATCATAACACTTTGCTGCGGAAAAACTTAAATCGCCGGAACATAACATTAAAATTCTGTAAGGAATATTTAATGCCTGCAAAATGTCCTCTGCATCTTTAACAAGCAGTTCTAATTCATCGTAGGAATTTTCAGGCTTAACAAATTTTACCATTTCAACTTTATTGAATTGATGAACGCGCAAAAATCCTTTTGAATCTTTGCCGTAAGAACCAGCTTCTCTTCTAAAGCAAGCTGAGTAACCAACATATTTAATCGGCAAATCTTTTTCATTAAGAATTTCATCACGGTGAATATTTGTGATTGGTACTTCAGCGGTTGGAATTGCATACAATCCATCTTTCTCTATCGTGTACATATCTTCTTCCATTTTAGGAAGCTGTCCGGTTCCGCGCAATGAATCTTTGTTCACAAGAAATGGAGGAAAAATTTCTGAGTAGTTATGGTTTTGTAAATGATAATCAAGCATAAAGTTGATAAGTGAACGTTCGAGTGTTGCGCCTTTCCCTTTATAAACGGGAAAACCAGAGCCGCTGATTTTTGCACCGCGCTCAAAATCGAGTATGTTTAATTTCTTCCCCAGTTCAACGTGATCCATTGGTTTAAAATCATTTTCAAATTTAAATCCATCGGGCAGCCAGCGTCTAACTTCAACATTTTCCTCTGCAGATTTGCCAACCGGAACAGATGAGTGGGGCAGGTTGGGGATGAATCTTAAAATTACATCAATCTCTTCTTCGATTGATCTCAACTTTGTATCGTGCGCAGCAATTTCATCACCAACGCGTTTCATCTCGGCGATAATTTCTGTTGCATCCTGTCCGGATTTTTTCATTTGTCCAACTTGCTGCGAAACAGAATTACGTTTTGATTTCAGTTCATCGGCGTGAGCAATAATATCTCGGCGCTTTTTATCAAGCTCAAGAAGTTCATCAATTCTATTCTTCTCGTTCTTGTTTGCAATACCTTGTTTAACCTTCTCAGGATTTTCGCGAATAAATTTTATGTCTAACATTTCTTTCTTTCTTATTTAGAACAATTGAACGCAGATTTCTCAGATTGGGCTGATCTGCGCTGATCCGCTAAATCTGCGTTATCAGCGTTCTATTGCGATTTTATTTTACTACTATGTTATAAATTTTATTTTTTACGAATATTTCTTTTACGATTGTTTTGCCCTCAGTAAACTTGGTTACTTTTTCATCAGCGAACACCAGCGGCTTTACTGCATTTTGTTCGCTGTTCATCTGAACTGCAATTGTTGCACGCAGTTTTCCATTAACCTGAACAGCAATGTTAACTGTATCTTCAATCAATGCTGCATCGTCAACTTCAAAAACAACAGGATTCTGGAATATTGATTTTTCATTTCCGATTATCTGCCAGCATTCTTCGCCAAGATGCGGTGCAACAGGCGCAAGCATCCAGGCAAATCTTTGCAGAACATAACTCTGAATTTCATTGCTGCAGCTTTCTAAAACTTTTAGTTCGTTTATCAATTCCATTAAAGAAGCGATTGCAGTATTGAACCTGTAATGTTCGATCTCTTCATTAAACTTGTTTAAGGTTTGATTTACTTTTCTATAAACTTTCTTTTCATTTGCTGATAATGAAGCGATATCATATTTATCTTTTGCTGGATTGTCTTTACTAACATTATTGAA
The DNA here is from genome assembly GCA_037444745.1 of Ignavibacteriales bacterium. Lineage (GTDB taxonomy): Bacteria > Bacteroidota > Ignavibacteria > Ignavibacteriales > Ignavibacteriaceae > IGN3. The sequence continues at coordinate 144,049 of JBBILT010000005.1, read as the reverse complement.
CTGATTGAATAACTCATAACTACGAATTACAAAACGCTCAACGCCGGAAATTCCTTTATCGCTCCAATCACCGCCCTGATCATACGGACCCATAAACATTAAGTACATCCTGAAAACATCTGTGCCGTACTTAGATGTAAACTCATTAGGATTAACAACATTGCCGCGCGACTTCGACATCTTTGCTCCATCCTTAGTAATTACACCTTGATGAACAAGTTTTGCAAATGGTTCATCGCTGTTAACAAGACCAATATCACGCAGGAATTTATGAAAGAATCTTGCGTAAAGAAGATGCATTACCGAGTGTTCTTTTCCGCCAACATACATATCAACGGGAGTCCAACTGTTTGCGAGTTCTTTATTAAATGGTGCGGTAGAAATTCTCGGATCGAGATAACGAAGATAGTACCACGATGAATCTACAAAAGTATCCATCGTATCGGGATCGCGTTTTGCATCAGTGCCGCACTTTGGACATTTTACATTTAGATACTTTTCATTTCTTGCAAGCGGAGATTCACCTCCAAGTTTAAAATCAACATCGTAAGGAAGAACAACCGGTAAATCATTTTCTTCAACAGGAACCTCGCCGCACTTTGGGCAATGAATTATTGGAATTGGAGTTCCCCAATAACGCTGACGTGAAATCAACCAATCACGCAAACGATAATTTATTTTTCCTTTGCCAAAATTACTTTCCTCAAGATATTTTATAACTTTTGTAATTCCTTCATCAGATCGCAATCCGTTAAATCGCACTGAGTTTATCATCGTGCCAACTTCTGTAAAAGCAGATTTTAATTCATCATTCTCATTTGTTCCATCCTCCAAAATTACTTTGCGGATTGGGAGATTAAATTTAGTAGCGAATTCAAAATCTCTCTCATCGTGTGCCGGAACAGCCATTACGCAGCCTGTTCCGTAAGTAATAAGTGCATAATCAGCAATCCAGACAGGAATTTTTTCTCCATTAACAGGATTAATTGCAAAAGCTCCGGTTAGAACTCCGGTTTTATCTTTCACAGTTGATGTTCGTTCAATCTCAGTTAATTTTTTAGTTGACTCACGATAAGCATCAACGCCAGCTTTAAATTCAGGTTTTGTAATTTTATCAACAAGCGGATGTTCAGGCGCAAGTACAACATAAGTAACCCCAAATAAAGTATCAGGACGAGTTGTGAAAACTTTTATTTCATCATCGTCATTATCAGCAATCTTGAAAGTAACTTCTGCGCCTTCACTTTTGCCAATCCAATTTTTTTGTTTTAGAATTGTTTCATCCGGCCAATCAATGTTATTGTGCCCCTCAAGCAGTTCTTCAGCATAATCAGTAATCTTAAAAAACCATTGATAAAGATTTCTTTGAATTACTTGAGTCCCGCATCTTTCGCAGCAGCCATCAACGACTTGCTCATTTGCAAGAACAGTTTGATCTTTAGGACACCAGTTTACAGGAGCATTTTTTCGATACGCTAATCCGCGTTTGTACATTTGTAGAAAAATCCACTGATTCCATTTGTAATATTCGGGAGCGCAAGTCATCAGCTCGGCATCCCAATCATACATGCAGCCCATTTTCTTAAGCTGTTCACGAATGTCATCAATATTTTTTAATGTGCTGTCCTGCGGATGAATTCCTGTTTTGATTGCATAATTTTCTGCGGGCAAACCAAAAGCATCGTAGCCGATTGGTTCGAATACATTATAGCCTTGAAGTTTTTTAAAGCGTGCCCAGCTATCGGTTGGTCCGTAATTGTACCAATGTCCGATATGAAGTTTTGCACCGGAAGGATAAATGAACATTACAAGAGCGTAAAGTTTTTTTTCTGTTTTGGATAAATCGGTCTTATAAGTTTTATTTTCTTCCCAAAACTTTTGCCATTTCGATTCTATTTCTGTAAAAGGATAACGCATTATTGATTAGATGATTGTTAAAAAAATGAAGCCAAATTTAGCCAAAAGGGAAGGGATTTCAAATTAAGAATACTTGAAGTTCAATATGATTTTATGGACAAGAATTTGTCAGAAGATATTAAGTTCAAGCAAGAATACCTTCATATAAAAAAGTTGTGAAAGAATATTTTTAATAAAATAAAGTAATTAATTTCCTAAAACTTTTAGATTTGCTCATTTAACTTTTATCACAACAAACGTAACATCATCATCTTGTTCAATTCCGTTAATCCATTCGAGTGCTGAGTTATTTAAATGCTCAACAATTTCACTTGGTCTTTTTTGTGCGACAGACATAAATTCTTTCTTTACTCTCTCATATCCATACTGTTCACTATTCTGATTCTTTAATTCTGCAAAACCATCACTCATCAGTAAAAGCGAATCTCCTTTTTCATATTTAATTTCTTTCAACAAATATTTTGTTTCTCTCATCGCGCCTAATGGAAAATTATGGCTAACAAACTCCCCTGCCTTTTGAGATTTATTTCTAAAGTATAGAAGTGAAGGCATTCCGGCATTAGTTGCAATTATTTTTTCGGATGTGATTTGAACTCCCATACAGGCCATCATCAATCTGCCGAGATGCATATCCTTGATAGAGTTGTTGGAGTTTTCAAAAAATTGTTTGAGCTCTAAATTCGTTCGATTGGAAATAAAAAATGATTTCATAATTGAAACCATCATTCCTGACATCATACCGTGACCAGTTGCATCACCAACAATTACAGTTAGGGTGCCATCAGTGTCAACATTAATATCATAGTAATCACCGCCAACTTCTGTTGCAGTTTTCATAAAAACAGCAATATCAAGATGCGGTAATTTAGGGAGTTCTTTAGGAAGCATAGATAGCTGAAGCTGTCGTGCATTCTCAAGCTCATTTGATTTTCTGTCATTCTCAATTTGAATTATTTTTGCCTGTTCTTCAACAGCTTTTCTTTTTTGTTCGAGTTCTTCGATAGTTTCTTCAAGAAGAATTGCAGTTGTCTTTTTTACTTTCTCTGTTCGTTCAAGTTTAAATGCAGTTATCATTAATTCTTTTTCAACATCTTGTAAGGATTTTACAAGGGAGTTTTTCTCATCCTCACTTAGCTTTTTGTTTTGCTGAATTACATCTAATATGTTATTAATATTCTGATTCATTTTATTTTTCTTTTAACGCTACAACACAGCAAGTATTATTATGGTAATCATTTTTACCGGCTTTTCCTGCCTGTTTGGTAGAGAGGGATTTTCCATATTCGCCATAGGAAAAAAAGCCTGCCATGGGCGCATCCCAAATTTTTTGCACCTGCTCTATCTCCTCTTTTATTACCATCCCAAAAGATAAATATCTGCTCACGCATGAAAACATGATCAAGGCATCGGCTTGCTGCTGTGCATCGTCTTTAATGCTTTTACATTCTGCAACGACGGTGTCGATGGAATCAAAGTCAGGCGGCATAGCAAACTTAATTTTAGCCCCTTGGGGTACTTTCCCGGAACATATAAGTGAACGTTCTTCCCGATTGGCAAACATGGCTGTACGTATTACCGGATCTACATTTCCACGTTCCACTTGTAGTGGATAATACCAGGAGTTTAGAAATGAAACGATTTCTTTGTTGTCATCTTGCTTGATCTCAACACCAAGGAAATTCATCAATGTATCCAGTGCCGGTTTATCGTCGATGGTATACACAATATTACCTTCACTTTTCGTAACCGTTTTTGTGGTGCCAATAGCTTTCCAGCCACAAGTAGCAATGCCTCTGACATCTATCTTATCTTCATCAATAATGAGTGCCACAAGTGAGCAATCTTTGCTTTTTCCGTTGGTAAAAACAAATGTAGCTTCAAGCGCCAAATCATCTCCTGCCTTACCTCCGAATATGGTTACCTCTCCGTTTGCAGATGAGTGAGATTTACCAAAACCTTGTAAGATACCTTCAACAAATGGTTCACCGTCTAAGGAAACTCCACTGTTTGCAATTATAAACGCAGGGTGAGCAAAAGATTCTTTTCCGGTAATGACTAGTTTGGTTGCGTCTTCGAAGGCGGTCTCCTGGCTTGTTTCAAGAAATTCTATTTTAAAATAAGCGGGATTCACATCGAGCAGCAACATGACAATACTGCCTTCTTCAATTTCGTCATCAATAAATTCACCAGCAGTGGTAGCACCAAATATCTGAATGCCTTTATCGTCAAGTAATTTGGTAATAGCTTCTCTATCCTGTTTAATAGATAAGAATACAATGGCTAAAGTTGGCTTAAATCCATCTGCCATACATTCGGTTAATGCTGTTTGAATTTCTTCGGGTGATTTTCCCTTTATTGATTTTGCTTTCATTTACATCCTTCTAATACATAGAATTATTTTTCTTTAAGTGCAACTACACAGCAAGTGTTATTGTGAAATTCATGTTTTCCTCTTTTTGATTTCCCATATTCACCGTAAGTAAAAAAACCAATAAAAGGTGAGTTCCAAATTTCCAATACTCGTTGTATTTCTTCGCTGGCCATTATGCCTAATGAATAATAGCGACTGATGCAGGAGAACATAATTACGGCATCGGCATCAAGCGCGCCATGATTTTTCATTTCCGAACATTCATGAACGACAGTATCAATGACTGAAAAATCGGGAGGCACAGAAAAACGGAATTTGGAGCCTTGTTGTATATTGCCTGCACAAATTATTGAACGGTCTTCAAGATTTCCTAATTGAGCAGTCCTCATTACAGGAGGCGCATCGTCCCGTTCGAGTTGTAGTGGGTAATTCGCTCCAAAATTAACTATGGAATCGGTAACTTTATGCAAGTCTTCCTTATTGAGCCCAAGATATTTTATTACCAGGTCGAAAGCCGGTTGATCATCTATTGTATAAACAATTTTACCGGAACTTTTAGTAACGGTTTTGGTTATACCTACAGGCTTCCAACCGCAAGTTGCGATACCATCGACATTCACTCTATCTTCGTCAATTACTAAGGCAACCAATCCTGAAATACTGTTTTTATCATTTGTAAAAACGGTAGGTCCAACTAAAGTAATATCATCTCCAGCCATGCCTCCAAAAATGGTTGGTACTCCTTCGAAGCCATCTTCAATTCCTTTAATAATCACCTCTCCATCAATATTTATCCACCCCGAAGCAATAATAAATGCAGGCCGAACAAAACTGTTTTTACCGATGGTGCCCAATTGTTTTGCCATTTCATAAACTGAATTGTTACCTGCCTCCAGAAACACTATGTTAAAATAGGTAAGATTAATATTGAGGAACATAATCGTAATTCCACCTTCGCTGATATTACCGTTGATAAATTCGCCTGATGTTGTTGAACCGAAAATCTGAATTCCCAGATTGTTCAACAAAGCGCAAATGATTTCCCTATCCTGCTTTATAGACATAAAAACAATAGCGAGAGTTGGGTTAAAACCATCTGCCATACATTCTGTTAATGCTGTTTGAATTTCTTCTGGTGAATTTCCTTTAATTGTTTTTGCTTTCATAATAATTCTTTTTTTAGCAATCGTTGAAATAGTTACAGTATATTAATTTTGGTTTATTTAATAGCCCACGACTTAAGTCGTGTGTTAATGAAAACAATTAGGCTAAATAATCTGTTTTAACAGATTAATATCTAGTATTTAAATTATTTCTCTTTTATTGCAACCCAGCTTACCGTAGTTCCGTGAAATTCACAGCGGCTCTCATCCAGTTTTCCGAATTCACCCAATGAAAAAAAGCCCAGCATAGGTTTGTTCCATGTTGCAGCTAGCCCTTCTATTTCTGTTGTAATCATTGGTCCAAATGTGCCCAGCCTGCCAACACAGGAAAAAATGAGCAAGGCATCTGCCTCAGGCATATCCTTTTCTTTGATGGTCTTTGTACTTTCCACCACTTTATTAATCACATCAAAATCCGGTGGCAGGGAAAAACGAAAAAGGTCACCTTCCTTCACCTCACCTCCTATCATTACTGATTTATTGGCAGTGTTGAACAATAGAGCCGGCTTCATTATCACATTTCCTGATTCTCTCTCAAATTGTAAAGGATAGCCCAGGTCAGTAGGAAGCAGTCCGCTCGCCTGGTTGGTAGAAATTATTATTTCATCTCCCAAAAACCTCTGGATGACATTCATTGCCGGTTCATTATCAATAGTAAAAACCCAGGAGCCTTCACTTTTTGTGATTTTTTTTGTAGTCCCTACCGGTTTCCATCCTGAAACGGCCAATCCGCTTATCAAAATTTTGTCCTGGTCAATAATGAGTGCAAGCACACCCCCTTTACTAGATAAGGAATTTGTGAATAGAATACCTGAGAAATCATCGGGGTTACCAGCCACACCGCCCATTATGGTAACACCCTGGCCTGCCGCATCCGTTAATCCTCTAATCAATTCTTCGCCAGACATTCTGAAATCTATTGGTGAAATGATGAAGGCTGGATTTGCAAATAAGTTCTTTCCGGTTATTCCCGTTTTGTGTCCGGCCTCATACGCCGATGACTTCCCGTAATCGTTTAGTACAATTCTGAAATATTCCAATTTCATATCCATTAGCATTACTACAATATCATCAGATTCAGTACCTCTTTCGGTAAACTTTTGGGGTGCAGTAATCCCGAAAATCAAAATATCTTTTGCATCAAAAATTGACTGGAGTTGTTCAGTATCTTTAATGTTGCTTACAAGGATAATAGCGAGTGTGGGTTTGAACCCGTCAGCCATACTCTCTGCCAAAGCGGTTCTAATTTCTTCCGCCGATTTTCCTTTAATTGATTTAGCTTTCATATTTGTTCCAATTATTACTTTTAGAAAATCATTTTACTTTTATTACCACAAACGTAACATCGTCATCTGGCTCTTTATTGTCAGTCCATTTTCTGGCTTCTGCTCTTAAATATGTTATTATTTCTTCGGGTTCTTTTTTTGCCGATTCTTCAAAACTGTTTCGCGCTCTTTTGTAACCGTATATCTCGTTATTATCATTTTTCAATTCTGCAAAACCATCACTCATTAAAAGTAATGTGTCGCCTCTATCTATCTTCAGTTCCTTCACATCATAAACAATTCCTTTCATTGCACCGAGGGGCATATTGTTTATTACAACTTCCTCAATTGATTGTGAATTTTTTCTGTAGATAAACAATGGCGGCATTCCGGCGTTTGTTGTTACAATTTTATTATTACTAATCTGAACGCAGGTAAGAGCCATCATCAATCTGCCGAGCTGCATATCTTTTATTGCTGCACTTGCATTTTCGAAGAATGGTTTTAATTCTTTGTTTGTTCTATCAGACATAAAAAGTGATTTCATTATTGATACCATCATTCCGGACATCATTCCATGTCCTGTAGCATCTCCAAGAACTACAGTTAATGTTCCATCAAGATGAACATGAAAATCATAATAATCACCGCCGACTTCAGTTGCAGTTTTCATAAATACTGCAATATCAAGATGAGGAAGTGTTGGTACTTGTTTTGGTAGCATTGAAAGCTGAAGCTGTTTTGCATCATCAAGCTCTTTTGTTTTTCTTTCATGCTCAAGCTGAAGGAATTTTTTATTTTCGTTTTCTTTTCTTCTCTCTAATTCATACTTTCTTATGCCGCCAAGTATTCCAACAAAACCGATAATATAAATTCCATACGCCCACCATGTACGCCACAGGGGAGGATTGATTGTGAAAGAATAATTCTCCTCATTTGTTTTAACACCATTTGAAGTAACGCTGCGAACTCTGAAAGTGTACTTGCCAAAAGGAAGATTTTGATATTCTGCAAAAGCAAGATTGCTTTGTTTCGACCAGTCCTTATCGTATCCTTCAAGAAAATGTTCGTAGGTTGTTCCCTTGGGGTCTTTAAAATTTAATGCGGCATAATTAAATATAAAAGAATTATGAGAATGGGATAACTCGGATGGATATTCATAATAATTAAATTTACCATTTACTGATACAGATGTAATTTTTAGCGGATAACTTTTTTCTTCACTCTTATTAATGTAAAGACCAACTCCATTATAAAACTCTACCATATTTCCGAACCCATCCAGTGCTGATGTATAAGGTCCGCCGCTTGCAACATTTTCATCGCTGTAGAAAGCTTGAAATTTATTTCCGGTTATCTTTAAGGCGCCTGCGGAAGATGAGAAATAAACATTACCTTTAATTTCATCCGATATTGGATTAGTAATATTAGTTGAAGGGAGTCCTTCTTTTTTTGTGTAAAAATTCAAATTTGTACCATCAAAGATCACCAGCCCGCGATTCCTAAGCCTTATATATAAATTACCTCCTGCCTGTATGTCAGTTTTTGTTCCAGCGACACTAGCTCCTTTTAAAATTCTAAAATCAGCTTTTTCATTTACACTATCGCTAAGGTTTACAAAACTCTTTCCATTAAAAACATAAAAACCGCCGACAGTTAAAAAGTACATCCCATTTTTTAATTTACCTACATAATGAATCTGCTCATTCGGTACATTCCAATTTTTAGGTGGTTTGGACCACGTCTTCCCATCATACAACATAATCCGTGAGTTGACTGAGGTAATATCCTTAACGTTGTCTGAGAACAAACCGAAAAACCAAAGTCTGCCATCGTTATCTTCCCGAAGATCAAAGAGTTGATATTCTTTTTTATTATCAGCATCACTAAATGGAGAATTGATTTTAACAAACTTTTCACCGTCAAACTTTCCAAAATAATAATCAGCTTCAATCAAATTTTCTTGTGCAGGTCTTACATAATTTTCCCAAGTATAGATATCACCTTTCGTTGTTTCAAGAATATTTGAAGTATTGTATGGTTTATTATCTCCGTCAGGAATATTTTTTAACTTTAAAATTTGTTCACCATCGCTATTGGTGATTTCACGAATCATTGTGAGACCTTTTGAAGTTGGTATCCAAACCCTTTTCTTACTATCCTGAAATGTCTCGTAAGTTATATTACTTGCAAGTCCATCTTTTTCAGTAATTGTTCGTAATTTTTTTCCATCCCAAATATTTATTCCAACATTATCAGTTCTTGCATAAGCAGGTATTGCCGTGTAAGAATATGAAATCCAGACAAGACCATTATCATCTGGATAAAGCGTTGGGATGCCGCTTTGAGTAAGCAGTAATCCATCCTTAGCCGTAAGCATTTTTGAGTAATTAAGATAATTTATACCAATCCCTTTTGAGCTGTTCATTAAAACACCTTCATTTATTTCAGTTCCCGGTCCAGCCTCAAAAGAGTCGTACTTTTTCCATTTGTTATCAGTAAATGAGAAGAGTTGAGCGGGATATTTTGAGCTTTGATCAACGTTGGTGCTGTAAAAAATCAGCAGTTCGGGAAAATATTTATTTGCCTTTTGAAAATTGATACTGGAATATTTAAAATCATTAATTACTCTGTCAGTTTTCAAGTCTCTAAGAACCCCAATTTGTTGTATGATATCTGACGCTTTCCATTTACCATTTTCAAATTCAAAAACACCTTTATTTTTTCCGTCAAATAATTCTCCGTTTAAATTTAAAGTCGTCAAAAACAATTTATTCATTCGGGTACTAAAGTAAACTTCAACAGGAACTTGATCTTTATTAAGCTCATTTATGAATTCTGTAAACTGGTAAAATTTATTACCATCATACATTAATACTCCGGAATTTTTTTGGTTGCCGCCAAATATATTACCCGAATTACATGCCAGCCATGTATTACCATCATTATCAATTGAAGTCACTAATTCCTTTGGATAAATTCTTGCACCCTGAAGTGTTATGCCTGCGGATTCGTCAATTCTTTTGAATACTCCGTTTTTGAATAAGGCAACATAAGAGCCTTCAAGAGTTTGAGTATTATGACCGGCTGAATTAAAAATTAGATCGCCGTAGGGAGTTTCAATAAAGTTAATTGCATTATCAAGCGGAAAATTATTAGAATCGTAAACGGTGAATTTTCCATTGTCAAATTTTGTAAGCCCGCCGTTATTTTTTTTATCAATAAACGGTGTTGAAGAACCAATCCAAATACTGCCTTTGCTGTCAGCCTTAACAAAAGTTATCAGTTGCCCGGATAATCCGTTTATTTTATAACCTTCTTTTTCAGTATAAACTTTAAATTCTTTTCCGTTAAAAGTTATAAACTTTTTCGGCGAGGCAAAGTACATAACATTTTTTGTTGAATCGTAGTACATGCCTTGCATTGTGGGCAATCCAATATCAGTTCCTACTTCTTCAAATTCGTAACCATTAAATCTGTATGTCCCTTCTATTCCAGAAATCCAAATGAATCCATCCTTAGTTTGGGCAACATTGGAAATGTTTGTTGTCGGCAGACCTTCTTTATTTGAGTAAACAATTAAATCAGAGTTGGCTTCTGTTTTAAGTTTTTGCTGTGAAATAAGCAGCGATGAAAAAACAAATAAAATCATGATAATTAAATACTTAAAATGTGCCAAAGTCATATTACTCTCCTTATAAATAGGTTATAAAAATTGATTTGATAAACAATCGGATCATTATATTAAATAGTTTAGACTATAGAAATCTATTTTACTTTTATTACTACAAACGTTACATCATCATCGAGGGCTTCGGAGTCTTTAGATATTACTTTTAAAGTTTTTTAAGAATCATTGCGGTAACATCATCGCTTTGCAGTGCTGTACCTGCATATTTTTTAACATCGTTAACAAGTGAATCTATAAATTCTTTTGAGGGTGCGATTGAATTATCTGTAAAAAATTTTATCATCTTTTCATCCGAATATTCTTCTTCATTTTCATTCATTGCTTCAGGAATACCATCTGTGTATAAAAATAATTTATCACCAGGATTTATAGTAGATTTTTGTCCTGCAAAAGGAATTCCAAAATCAAACATTCCAAGACCAACTCCGCCAGCATTAATTTTTTCAAGCATTCCATTTTTTCTTAATAACAAAATTGGATTATGTCCTGCATTCACAATATCCAATTCACCTGTGTTTGAATCCAGTACCGCAATGAAAAATGTTATAAACTTATCTGATGGAGACGATTTATAAATAAGTTTATTAAGTCTGTCAGCTATGTCAGTTAGCGGGATATCGAACTGAAGATATGAGTAAAGAGCAGCGTTTAAAGTGCTAACCAAAAGTGCAGCGCCAATTCCTTTGCCGGCAACATCAGCAATGATTAATGCATATTTGCCTTTCCCTAAATCAACGCAGTCATAATAATCTCCGCCAATTTCTTTAGAGGGAATATTTATCCCGGCAAGATCGTAGCCCTCAATCTTTGGTAATGATTCGGGCAGGATTCTTTGCTGAATGGAAGCAGCAACAATTAATTCCTGTTCCATCTTTTCTTTTTCAATTGCCTGAGTATTCAAAAACTGATTTTCAATAGCAGCCTGCACCTGCCTAACAACTGCATCGAGAAGAAGTTTATCTAATTCATTAAAGTTGGTAACACCGCTTCGTGTTTCTTTTTCTGCGAGTGTGAAGTAGTACGATAAATTATTGTAATTAAATGCAGACTCTAATTTAAATTCACTTGCAAGAACATAATTTAAATCAACATTTAGCGGAAAAGCATATTGCTGTTCAATTTTATCTTCTTTAATTATTTGGAGTAACGCTGAAGAGGCATTAGTAAGCGAAGCAATTCTTTCAAGCGCTAATTCAAATAACGTATCTCTTTTATTATATCTTGAAACTTCTATTACAGTATCAATAAGATTATTTAATTGAACAACTTTTTCGTTCAGTCCAAAAATCAGTGATTTTTCTTTTTTCTGATTCAGAAATGATCTATGTGCACTGTCAAAAACCTGAAGTAATATTTGTAAAGTGATTTTATCAAATTCTGTGAAACTACTCTTATCCATTTTGGGACCAATAAGAATTCCCAGATATGATTTATCAGATAACGGAAGAACTAATGAAACATCGAATTTTTGTTTTTCAAAATATTGAATAGAAAAATTTTGTGTCTCTTTAAGGTAAGTTAAGTCAGTAGGTTCGAGATTTTTTTTTGAGGCAATAGCATTCCACTCAGAATTAAATTGTTTTTTATAATAAGCATTTATTTCTGATATCATAAAATTTCCACGCATCAGATGCAGGAAATCCTTCACCATCTCATCAAAGCTGAATGATTTACAAAGGATTTCAAATCCTTCCTGAAATGATCCAACCTGGAGAGAAAGTTTTTCTACGAGGTTATTATTTTCCAATATGTTAAATATTTTATTATGAAAGGGAAATTACTTTTGCTGCTCAAAACAAAAGTAGTTTGAATTTGTTGAACACTTAATTTTAATGATGCTGTCTCAAGACAAATTAACAGATTGTCATTTCGAAGGCTGGCTCTGCCAGACTGAGAAATCTGCTTGACAATAATTATCAGATTTCTCCCTCCAGTCGAAATAACGGAAATAAAATTACCCGATAAAACGAAGACAAATATTTATCTGTAGTCGCAATAGATAATCAAGCGCCCAAAGCAGACTCAACACTATCTGCTTTTTCGGCAAATTGAAATAATCCCATTATAGAAAAAGTTTTTTCTATTGTTGGATCAAGATTAGTAAAAATCAGTTTACCATTTGCTTGATTTAGTTTTTCAATCACTTCAATCAAATGAGAAATACCAATAGAATTAACAACCTTGGAATTTTCAAGATTCAGTATAAGTTTATTTACATTCGCGTGTTTTTCAAATTCCTGAACAATTTTTTCACCACCGGTACTATTTATGTAACCGTCAGTTTTTATAATGAGTGTTTTATTTTGTAATTCTGATGTTAAATTAAAATCTGTGCTCATTAAATCTCTCCGATTAGATTAAATTTTTAGTAATTGTTATTCTTGTTCCATTTGGACCTGATTCGATTATCAGATCATCTGACATAGATTTCATTAGTTTAAGTCCCCATCCGCGTTTGTGGGCGCTGTGAATTTTATCACCAATATTTGGTTCTTCAACTTTTTCAGGTTCAAAACCAGATCCAAAATCCGTTACGAGTATTATTAATTTTTGCTTATCCATACTGAACTCAACTTGAACATAAGGTTTTTTATTACCGGAATGTTCAAGCCCATTGATAATCGCTTCTGTAACAATAATTTTTGCTTCACCAATCTTATCGTTAGAAATGCCTAAATGCTTGCCCATAATCCGTAAACTTTCAACGGCTACCATTTCAATATCTGGAATATTGGGCAGCTTAATCTCTAATTTGATATTCGATTTCATCAATCTCTTTCAAAATTATATTAAAAAAATGTTTGTGATTAAAGGATATAGCCTGATTGTGAATATAATACTTTTTTATTCACAACTACAAAGGAGATAATTAAATTCTTTTGTCTTTAAACAATTGATAAGGAATCCTATTAATAATTGCAGTTATTCATTGTCTGTATCTTCGTTATAATCTCCTACAATCTTTACGTATTCTTATTTAACTTTACTTAATTTTGATTGTAAAAAAAATAGGAAAACGTTTATGTCTGCTTCGTTCGATAATTTCTTCTATCCCAAATCGATCTGCATCGTTGGGGCATCATCAAAACCTAAAAGCCTTGGCTACGAATTAACAAAATCAGTTAAACAATATGGTTATACAGGAAGTCTTCTACTGGTAAATCCAAATGCTGATGAAATTCTTGGATTTAAATGTTATTCAACAATAAGCGATATTAATCTCAGAATTGATCTCGCGATTGTGATGGTTCCAAAACAATTTGTTGAAGAAACCATAAAGGAATTAATAAATAAAAAAGTTGAGGCGATAATTCTTATCACTGCGGGATTTAAAGAAACCGGTGATTCTGGTGCAGAAGCTGAGAAAAGAATTTTAAAACTTGTTCATAATTCTAATGCAAGAATGGTTGGACCAAACTGTATGGGAGTCATCAACACACATTCATCAATTAAAATGAATGCAACATTTGTAGCAGAAGAACCACGCACCGGCAATATGGGATTTTGCTCTCAAAGCGGAGCTATCGGTGCTGCAGTATTAAATTCATTGCGCGAAACTGATATTCGTTTTGGACAGTTTATAAGCGTTGGTAATAAGGCAGACGTTAATGAGAATGATTTACTTAAGTACTGGCAAAGCTGCGATGAAGTAGAAGTAATGACGTTTTACTTAGAAAGTTTTGTTGATGGTGAAAAGTTTATAAATTATTTTATTGATGATGTAATTACCAAACCTGTAATTGTTTTAAAAGGCGGTAAAACTTCCAGCGGAATTAAAGCTGCTTCATCGCATACAGGAGCGCTTGGCGGCAGTGATAAAGTTGTTGATGCAATTCTTACACAGTTTGGAATTATTCGTGCTGATGATTTGGATGATATGTTTAATACCGCAAAAGGATTTGAAGATTTTCCGATGCCAAAAGGAAATCGTGTGGCTATCCTAACTAATGCCGGTGGACCTGCAATTTTAACTGTTGATACTTTAGAAAAAAATAATCTCTCACTTGCAGATTTAACTCCTGAGACAAAAATTAAGTTAAAAGAAATTGTTCATCCTGAAGGAAGTGTAAACAATCCAGTTGATTTGCTTCCTGGTGGAACAGCAGAACAGTTTAAAGTTGTTAATGAAATTTTGGTTAATGACAAAAATGTTGATGCAGTAATTTCTGTTTTTGTAGAACCTATTATGGTTAAAGCTTTACCTGTGATTGAAGCCATTAATGATATTAAGTCCGGCAAGCCAATCTTTCAGGTTGTTATGCCATTGCCGGAGTTTTGGCAGGAATACAGGACTGAATCAAAGACAAAAAGATCTTTGTATAGAAGACCTGAAGATCCTGCTGTGGTAATTAATAATCTGTTAAAGTTTCAAAATGGCATAGGCATGCCGAGTCATAACAAAACAAATGCAGGACGAATAAGAGCAGAAGCAACATCTAAAGATTTTAGGCTGAATGAGAAGTTGGGAAGATTTTTAAATACGAATGAGATGAGAGAATTATGCAATCATTATAAGCTTCCATTAATAAAAAATGAAATTTTTAGTATTAGTGAATTAACAAAAAAAGAGATTCATTTTCCTGTTGTGCTAAAAGCGGTAGGCGAAAAAATAATTCACAAAACTGATTTGAAAGGTGTTGCATTAAACATCCAAACAAAATCGGAGTTAATAAAAATTGCAGAGAAAATGATCTGGAACTTCAGTTCAAAAAATATGCAGCTTGATTCCTTTTTAATCCAGCCGTTTCTAAAAACAAAATTTGAATTGTTAGTTGGAGCTTTTCGTGATCCAAGTTTTGGTCCAATGATTATGTTTGGCTCGGGGGGAAAATATGTTGAATACATTGATGATACTGTTATGCGCTCAGCATATTTAGCAGATAATGATATTGATGAAATGATTAACTCAACAAAGATTGGTAAAATAATCCAAGGCGTTCGTGGAGAAGAAACGGCTGATCTTTCAAAAATAAAATCAACCATAAAAAATCTAGCTCAGATGATGCTCAATCATAAAGAAATAACAGAAGTAGATTTAAATCCATTACTAATTACATCTGATAACAAAATCTTTGCTGTGGATGTACGGGTTAAGTGTTAATCCCTCGCATTTTCTAAATATCATTCCTAAATTAAGTGTAATAAAAATCATTCTATAAAAGCTATATGAAAAAAAATCAAAAAATTTTAGTTAAAGGAACTGAAATAAACATTATTGCTCAGGGTGGAGAAGATTACATTTCGCTTACTGATATGGTTAAAGGTTTTGGTGAGGAGGTTATTTTATATAACTGGTTACGTAACAGAAATACAATTGAATTTCTTGGAATTTGGGAAACAATTTACAATCCAAAGTTTAAACCTATCGAATTCGAGAGGTTTAAAAACGAAGCTGGTTTAAATCGATTTTCACTTTCTCCCAAAAAATGGATTGAGGCAACAAATGCTATCGGGATTGTATCAAATTCTGGAAGATATAGTGGTGGAACATTCGCACATAAGGATATAGCTTTTGAGTTTGGTTCTTGGTTAAGTCCAGAATTTAAACTATATCTTATAAAAGAATTTCAGAGGCTAAAGAATGAAGAAAGTCAAAAACAGTTGACTGAATGGAGTTTTCAAAGAACACTTGCAAAAGTTAATTATAGAATTCATACGGATGCAATAAAAGAAAATCTAATCCCAAATCAACTAACTAAAAAGCAAATTAATAAAATTTACGCCAACGAAGCTGATCTCTTAAATGTTGCTTTATTTAGTTTTACTGCCAAGGAATGGAGTGAGCAACATCCTGAGCTAAAAGGTAATATGAGAGATTACTCTTCATTGGAACAACTAGTAGTTTTAAGTAATCTTGAAAGCATCAATTCTGTTCTTATTCGGCAAGGTCTTTCTCAATCTGAAAGATTAATCAAAATGAATAAAATTGCCATTTCTCAGATGACTTCGTTATTAAAGTTTGAGTCTATTAAAAAGTTGAAAAATTAAATTTATTGTTTTCGAAAATGAACCGTAAAAAATTTATAACATCGCTTTCTGCTGCATCAGTTGGTGCAGCGGTTTTACCTTTTCCAATTCTTGCGCAACCTTCGAGGTTTCAAAGCAGTAACCCTGAAGGATTGTTTAAAGGTGAACCACGAATCATTAAACCGCCAAGACTAAAAGCTGGTGATAAACTCGCTATTGTTGCGCCGGGAAGTTACATTTCAGAAGAAGAACTTCAGGATTCAATAAAAAATCTTAACCAATTGGGATTTGAAACAACCTATTCAGAAAAAGTTCTTTTACAAAAAGGATATTTTGCAGGATCAGATAAAGACCGCGCTAAAGATTTAATGGAAAAGTTTTCAGACAAAAGTGTGAAGGGAATTGTTTGTGCTCGCGGTGGATATGGATGTTCTCGCATTTTGCCGTTGCTGGATTATGATGCAATCAGAGCAAATCCAAAAGTGCTTATTGGCTACAGCGATATCACGGCTTTGCTCTATGGAATTTATCAAAAATCTGGATTGATAACTTTTCACGGTCCTGTTGGCACATCAACATTTAATGATTATTCGGTGAACAATTTTAAAAAAGTTTTGATGAATCCTGAACGATCTAGTTTATTTAAAAACTCAATAAGCGGTGAAGATGAAAATGTTTATGGTGTTACTACTATCGTAAAAGGAAAAGGGAAGGGAAGACTTGTTGGCGGAAATTTATCAATTGTGGTTTCGCTAATCGGTACAAAGTATGATGTAGATTATTCCAACAAAATAATTTTTATAGAAGAAATTGGCGAAGAACCGTATCGGGTTGATAGAATGTTAACGCAAATGATTCAAGCTGGTAAATTTAGAAATGCTTCTGGAATTATGATGGGAATTTTTAGTAAGTGTGAAGTAAAAAAGGAAAGCGACCTAACTGCAAAATCGTTTACATTGATGGAAGTTCTTAAAGATAGATTGAGCAGTCTAAATATTCCTGTTGTTTATGGGATGTCATTTGGACATGTTAAAGATAAGTTTACAATTCCATTTGGCGCATTTGCAGAGCTTGATGCAGATAAACAAACTTTTACAGTATTAGAAAAAGCAGTTATTTAAAACAATAATACGCTGATTTTTATGATTAGTTAAGATCATAAAAATCAAAATCATTTTTTATAATCAGTGTCACATTTCAGAAAAGGAATCTAAATGAAAAATCTAAAATTTCTATTACTACTATTAATAGTTTTCCAACTTTCAGGTTGTATTGTATTTCATTCTGTTTCTTATGAAGTTAATGTTAATAGTGATGGAACCGGGACAGCATTTGTAACGATTGATGATATGAATACAGATGCAGCAACTAAAGAAACTTTGGATGAAGATGTAAAAAGTATTCTTGAATATGGATTGAGGAGCCAGGAATTTTTGGCTGAATCAGAAAAGGAAGGAAAGAAAATTAAAAATCGAAGTTTGGTTGTCGAGCAGGGTAAACTTAATGCAATTTTAAGTTATGACTTTGATAATGTCAGTTCAGTTGAAGGAATGCAATTTGATGATCCATATTATTATTTAACTATCCCGGTTGAAGACAGCATAATTTCAACGAATGGACAAATAAATAAAACTGCTGAATACCAAAGAATTGTCTGGGACAAATCAGTAAAAACATTAAAGTTTAAAATGTACAGCGATGATACAAGCAAAGAAGGATTGAAATCATTGGCTCCTTATTATCTGAAAGAAAATTAATGTTTGCTGAAGTTGTTTTCCCTTTACCATTCAGGAAAGCATTTACTTATTCCGTTCCAAAAGATTTGCAGGAGTTTGCCAAAATTGGAGTGCGTGCTGTTGCCCCTTTTGGTAAACGTACATTAACTGGGTTTATAATTAATCTTACCGATACTACTTCATTAAAAAAGGATGAGGTAAAACCTATCACAGATATTCTTGATGATAAGCCAATCTTTACAAATAAAACTTTAAAATTTTACGAATGGATTTCTGAGTATTATTTATGCTCACTTGGTGAGGCGTTAAGGTTGTTAGTACCTCAAGGGACAGATGTTGAAACGAAAAGAAAAATTACAGTTGATAAAGATTTTGTTTCCAGCCTTTTGCAAAAAGAAAAGAAAAAAGATTCAATTAAGTTTAAAATACTTTCTGAACTTTCTAAACGCGAAGAGTTGAGTTTTTCAACACTTCAAAAGCTTGTGAAGAAAAAAAATATTTATTCACAGATTCGCCAGCTTCATAATCAAGGTGCAGTTACAATTATTGATGAAGTTGAAGGCGCAAAAGTAAAAGCCAAGAAAGTAAAGTTTGTAAAACTTTCAAAAGAAATAGGGGAGATTTACTCCAGCTTTCCCGAACTTGATAGGAAATCACCAAAGCAAGTTAAAATTCTACTTAAGCTAGTTGAAGCAAAAGGCATATCACTACCAATGGCTGAGCTTTTACATAAAACTGAATCATCAAAATCATCTTTAGATGGGCTTGAGCAAAAAGGTTTTGTAAAAGTTTTTGAAAAGGAAGTTGATAGACGCTATAAGGAACGTTATGAAGAAGTATATCAGAAATTAATTCTAACAGAGCAGCAGCAGGATGTTGTTAATGAAGTTTTAGCAGCACAAAATCAAAATAAGTTTAAAACATTTCTTCTGCACGGAGTAACAGGCAGCGGTAAAACTCAGGTTTATATTGAACTTGCAAAACAAGCTTTAGAAAAAAATAGAACAGTTCTAATTTTAGTTCCTGAAATATCGTTAACGCCGCAAATCACTTCGCGATTTTTTAACAACTTTGGCGATACAGTAACAGTAGTTCACAGTCGAATGTCTGCAGGTGAAAGATTTGATTCGTGGCGTAGAGTGTTGAGTGGAAAATCTAAAGTGGTTATCGGCGCCCGCTCTGCTTTGTTTGCACCTTTAAACAAAATTGGATTAATTGTTGTAGATGAAGAACACGATGCGAGTTATAAGAGTGCTGATATGATTCCTAAATACAATGCGCGCGATGCAGCAGTAGTGCTTGGAAATATATTTTCTTGTCCTGTTATTCTTGGGTCTGCAACGCCATCTATTGAAAGCATGTATAATGCAGAGACGGGGAAATACAAATTGCTTTCGCTTCCCAAACGAATTGATGAGGCAAAACTTCCTAAGATTACATTTGTAAACATTGCACACGAAAAAAATAAAACTAAATCAGAGACGGTATTTTCAAAATTAATGATTGATAAAATTGATGATCGCTTAAAGAAAAATGAAGGGGTGATCATTCTGCAAAACAGGAGAGGATTTTCTACACAAATCTTTTGCAACGATTGCGGCGAAGTTGAAATGTGCGAGAATTGTTCTGTCCCGATGGTTTATCACATCAATCAAAATAAAATACAATGCCATTATTGCGGATTAATAAAACCGGTGCCCGGCGCTTGCACTCATTGCGGTTCAATAAACATAAAATACTTTGGAACAGGAACTGAACGCGTTGAAGACGAACTTCAGTTTTATTTTCCTAATGCAAGGATTGAAAGAATTGATTCAGATTCAATTAGTAAAAAATCTTATTTGAGCAATATTCTTTTAAATTTTAGTAAGGGTGATATTGATATTTTAGTTGGAACTCAAATGGTTTCTAAAGGTTTGGATTTTCCTCGCGTTACTTTAGTCGGAGTCATTTCTGCTGAAACAACTTTATGGTTACCGGATTTCCGTGCCGATGAAAGAACGTTTCAATTACTTACTCAAGTTTCCGGCAGAGCTGGCAGAAGTAAAGTTGAAGGCGAAGTAATAATCCAGACTTACAATGAAAAACATTTTGTATTACGAAAAGTTATAGAAAATGATTACAAAGGGTTTTACGCAAAAGAAAAAGAAGATCGTAAGCAAATGGGTTACCCGCCATTTACACGTATTGCATTAATTGAGACAAAAGACACGAGCATGGATAAAGCAAAAGGCGCAGTGTATGATTTTTACAAGGAGATTATTAAGTACAAAAATTATTTAAAGATTTCTGATCCAACTACTGCCCAGATATTTAAACTATTAAACAGCTATCGTTATCACATCTTAATAAAAAGTTATAAAGATAAAGACCCTGGTGGAGCAATTTTAAGAAAAGCAATTTTAGATTCGTGGGTTGCGTTTAATAAAAAATCCCGTTACAGGGATGTAAAACTTTACTACGATGTTGATCCGCAAAGCATAATGTAGGATCTGTTCAATAATCAACAATAGAGAATTGTCATCCCCACGAACCTGCCCGCGGTAGGCAGGAGTGGGAATCCATTTTGTTTACACGACTTTGGATTCCCATATTCACGGGAATGACTGAAGGAAAATCTTATCTAATCATATTTCCGAAAAACGGCACAACTTTTCCCAATCCAAAAATTATAAACATAAACACAAGCCATACACCAATTGATGTAAAAACATATTTTTTAACATTATCAGACTTGAACATTTTTGCGAAAGCAATTCCAACTACAACATAGTACCAGATAGAAAACAAATCTAATCTGCTTAATAAAAATCCACTAATAGTTTTTACGTCGGTTCCCATAAATGCGGCAGGATTAATTCCTGAAATTATTTTTCCCATAAGTAAACCAATTATTATCAAAACGATAGTTTGTAAAACAACAACATAAAGCGGCAATCCCATTGCACCCATAGCCTGGCTGTAACTGCCATCTCCCTTCAGAGCGTATTTAGCGATAAGAAATCCCACAGTTGCAAAAACAAAAAACCATAAAAATGACATAATCACTATTCCGATTGCGGGGAAAAGTATAGTAAACATAGGATTACCCATCATTCCCATCGTTTTATCGATTTGTTCATCAGCTTGCTGCTGTGTCATCTGACCGTTTGCAACCATTTTATCAAATTGTTCCTGCATTGCTTTTTGCTGCTGTTGCTGCATTTGTGATTTGATTTCCGGATTTGACATGTAAATGACCGTTGCAATAATTGTAACAACAATCATCGCAAGAAGCGGCAGAAGCCAGTCTGTTACTTTTACTTTTTGCAGAGCAAGCTTCGAGAAAAGAGTTGCTGGTTCAGATATTACACCAACAATTTTATCAGTGTGAGATAATTCCTCCATTTCATTAGATGGCTGTTCGGGTTGTACAGTTTCTTCAGTTTCCATTTCTTCTCCTGATTGTTTTTGAAATGACACTAATGAAAACTATTTAGGAATCAATCAAAAGGCAATAAGAATAATTAATTCATTTTGTTGCTGCGGATTAAGACTATTTGCATGTAGATAAATTTTACTTGATTTGCATTTAAACGAAGACTATATTTAGACTAAAAAAAGGCTACTTAATGAGATTAAGTGAGACAGTTAAATCAATTAGTTACTTAAAAGCAAACGCAGCAAACTTAATTGATGAGATAAATAAAGAACAAAAAACTTTTGTTATCACGCAGAACGGCGAAGCAAAAGTAATAGTGCAGGATATTAAAGTGTTTGAAAAAAACCAGGAAACTTTAGCAATGTTAAGATTACTTGCCATGACACGAGAAAAAAGTAAAAACGCTAAAGGCATTAAGGAAACATTTGCTGAAATTCGTAGTGAGTTAATTACTCATTTATAATATGAAGTATAAAGTAGTTATTGATCCTCAAGCAAAAATGGATCTTAAAGAAATACTTAATTATGTTGCCAGAAATGATGGCAAACAATTGGCAGAGAAACTTATAGATAATATAGAAACTATTTTATATAAACTTGAGAATTATCCTAAGCGTGGTCATATTCCTCCTGAATTAATAGATACAGGAATTAAAAATTATCTTGAAATCCATTATAAACCATACAGGATTATCTACGAAATCGAAAACGCCTCAATTTATATTCATTCTATTCTGGATGGAAGAAGAAATATCGAGGAAATATTGCAAAGACGAATTCTTAGATAAAGTGAAATCAGTATTAATTGCTCTCTAAAAAAAATATTTCTTCAACTTTTTTATTAAATACTTTCGCAATCTTTAAAGCTAAAGGCAAACTTGGATCATATTTTTCTCTTTCGATAGCATTGATAGTTTGTCTGGATACATCAACAAGTTTTGCAAGATCATCCTGCGAGTATCTTTTTTCTGCTCGTAATATGTGAAGTACATTTTTCATCTGTACTTCCTTTTCACTATTTCAATTCCAATTATATATGCTAAAATTGCTACGATTGCAAGAATAATTAATAGGTAGTTTAGTAATGTTGGATTGAAATTCAAGAAAATAAAAATCAAAGCAAAAAGAACTACGAGAGAAGTTGTAAACGCGATGTTTAAGGCCTCAAGATGAATCCTAAATATTAATTCATCTCCTTTTATTATTTGAAAATGATAACCAAGCGTACAATAAATAAATCCGATAGATGATATAAGTGTTGAAATGATAAGCAGCAATCGTAAGTTATTAGGATTTGAATTGATGATTTGATCTACACTTAAAGAACCAATATAGAATAATGGCAGAATAAGGATAAGACAAGAAAAAATTAAAACTATTGACTTATAAGGAAAAGAAAAATTTTTAAGATGATTTTTCATATTAGTAACTCCTTTTTTTTAAACTCAAAAGCAAGATATGGCATTCTTTACAAAAAGTCAAGTATACTTTACATATAAATTTTATCAAAAATCAATCTTAGAATAATGATTTGTAAATTCGAGCAAGAAAAAATTCACTTAATTCTTTTATGGATAAAATATGAAACCCAAAACCATCATCGAGCCTTTCAAAATAAAATCAGTTGAACCAATTAGATTTACTACACGCGAAGAACGAGAAGTTCTTCTTAAAGAAGCTGGGTACAATCCTTTTCTTCTTCCCGCAGATGATGTTCTGATTGATTTGCTTACAGACAGCGGAACTTCTGCAATGAGTGCCAAGCAATGGGCAGGAATTATGGAAGGTGATGAATCTTATGCCGGCTCAAAAAGTTTTTACAGGTTTGAAGCTGTAATTAAAAGTATTACAAATCTCAAATATATAATTCCAACACACCAGGGAAGAGCAGCAGAGAAAATATTATTTTCAATTGTTGGCGGCAAAGGGAAATCAATTCCGAACAACACACACTTTGATACAACTCGTGCTAATATTGAGTTTAGCGGTGCAGAAGCTGTTGATCTTCTAAATGAAGTTGGTAAGCATCCAGAAATCCGTGCGGACTTTAAAGGAAATATGGATGTTGAAAAACTTGAATCTTTTATCAAAGAAAAAGGTGTTGAAAATATCCCTCTTTGTATGATAACCGTTACAAATAATTCCGGCGGCGGTCAGCCAGTTTCTATGCAGAACATAAAAGATGTAAAATCAATTTGTAAAAAATATGGTATTCCATTGTTCCTTGATGCTTGTAGATTTGCAGAGAATGCTTACTTTATTAAAATGCGTGAGAAGGGGTATGAAAATAAAACTCCACTTGAGATTGCACAGGAAATGTTTTCTTATGCAGATGGTGTTACAATGAGTGCAAAGAAAGATGCACTTGTAAACATCGGCGGATTTCTTGCAATGAATGATGATGAGCTAGCAATGAAATGTAGAAATTTATTAATCGTTACAGAAGGATTTCCAACATACGGCGGACTTGCAGGACGCGATTTAGAAGCTGTGGCACAAGGCTTCTTGGAAATTGTTGATGAACATTATTTGCAATATAGAATTCGCAGTATCGAATATCTTGGCGAAAGATTAATAGCTGCTGGTGTTCCGATTATCGAGCCGCCGGGAGGACACGCAATTTATATTGATGCAAAAAGATTTTTACCAAATATTCCTTCTGATCAATATCCCGGACAATCAATTGTATGTGAACTTTATCTTGAAGGCGGGGTCCGTTCAGTTGAAATTGGCAGCGTAATGTTTGGTAAGTATGATATAGACGGAAAATTAATTCCAGCAATGATGGAACTTGTGCGAATGGCTATTCCGCGCAGAGTTTACACACAAAGCCATATAGATTATTTGATTGAAGTTATAATTGAGGTATATAAAAATCGAGATAGACTTAAGGGATATAAATTTACTTATGAAGCTCCGATGCTTAGACATTTTACTGCTAAGTTTGAACCGATAAAATAAGAATGTTTAATAATGTCATTGCGAACCCCGATTCATCGGGGTGAAGCAATCTCTTACTAATGAATTGCCACGACTTTTAAGTCGTGGTTTTATAAATATGCCGGGAATTGGCTTTAGCCAAACAATTATTTCGGCTGAAGCCCAGTTTTATTTTTTTAAGTTATCCACGACCTGAAGGTCGTGGCAATAAAGAATTTAAATAGTGAAACTAAAAAAACTATACAAATACGATAACAAAAAACAAATTTGGAGAATTCTTCCAACTACAAATAAAAAAGTTGTAATAGAAGAAAGAGATGCTAAAACAAAGGAAGTGTTTTTTAGCTGTCTTGATATCGAATCAGGTAAAAAAATATTTAATGAGTTTCAGCTTGTTGAAAAAAACTGGTGCGGAATTGAATTTATTTACAAAGATGTAATTTATTTTCATACTTATGGCAAGCCCGATATGCCATCTCACAAAAGCATAATTGCATTTGATATTCTTTCTAAATCGATTCTCTGGCAAAATGATAATTATGTTTTTGCTTTTGTTTATAGTGATAAAGTTTATTGTTATCAGCAAAGATTTGAATCTAGAGTTTTCTTTGCTTTAGATTGTTTAACAGGAACTGTTGTTGAGGATTTTGGAAGTGATGTTTCGGCTATTAATAAGTTAAAAGAAAAAGTGGATGAAGATTTTTGGAAACAAAATTATTTATTTCCGGAGTATTTTAAACGCAATGATTCAGTTATAGATGTTCATCAGAAATATATTCAAAAAGTTTTGGATGAGAATGTTATTAAAGGTGAAGTGAGTTATTTATTAATTAGCGACTTACTTCTGTTTAACTTTCACAACGTTTCTAAAACCAATTCATATACCAATATTTTTACTGCTGTTGATTTGACAAAAAATAAAATTTTGTTAAAGGAAACTTTGGATAAAAATTTAGTTAATTTAATGCCGGAATCATTTTTTGTTAAAGATAATTTTCTCTTTTTGATTGTGGATAAAACTAAGTTGTCTATTTACAAGATTGCTGAATAAAAAGTCATTGCGAGTCCGATTAGGACGAAGCAATCTGCTTTTTAGTAGATCACTTCGCTCCGCTCGTGATGACTCCAGAAATAATAATATGAACATTTCACAAGAAGAAAAAAATATTCTTCTAAAAGCCGCACGCCAATCAATCGGTTCTTTGTTTGATGGAAAAGAACCTGAAAAACCTGATTATAAAAAATTCCCGCTTCTTAAAGAAAAACTTGGTGCATTTGTAACGTTAACAATTAATCGCGAGTTACGTGGTTGTATTGGTTATATCATTGGTCGAGAACCATTATTTGATACAATATGTTCAGCCGCAATTCATGCCGCTGTTAATGATCCAAGATTTTCTGCATTAAAGAAAACTGAATTTGATAAAATTCATCTCGAAATTTCAATCCTTTCAGAATTTGTTCCAATAAAAAGTTATGATGAAATAATTATTGGTAAGCATGGTTTGTATCTTGATGAAGGCGGCGGAGGTTTACTGCTACCGCAAGTTGCAACTGAACACAAAATGAATCGTGAAGAATTTCTTACAGCAATATGTCACAAGTCAGGACTGTACGGTGAAT
This sequence comes from Ignavibacteriales bacterium, assembly GCA_037444745.1. Taxonomy (GTDB): domain Bacteria; phylum Bacteroidota; class Ignavibacteria; order Ignavibacteriales; family Ignavibacteriaceae; genus IGN3. The sequence continues at coordinate 117,955 of JBBILT010000005.1, read as the reverse complement.
ACTGGAGAGAACGCACATTAAAAATAAAAGTCTTTACTGCTGAAATATTTTCCGAAGAAGAAACAGAGATGAAAAAATGAGAATAAGACATAAGCAAGTTGCAGGATATTTTTATCCTGCAGAAAAAGATAAGCTGCAAAAAGATATTGCATTATTGCTGCAAGCTGCAAAAACGGAAAAATCGTTTAACAAAATTTTTGGAATAGTTTCTCCACACGCAGGATACATTTATTCCGGTAAGACAGCAGCTTATGCTTATAATCTGTTAAAAGATAAAAACTATAAAATTGTGATCGTTATTTCTCCAAGTCACGCAGAATATTTTCCTGGTGTTTCAATCTATGATGGAGATGCTTATGAAACTCCACTTGGGCTTGTTGAAATAGATCAGCAAATGGTAAATAAGCTAATTGAAAATAGTAAAATTATTTTCCGCGGAATTCAGGGACATCGAAAAGAACACGCATTAGAAGTTCAAATTCCTTTTCTTCAGTCAGTATTAAAGGATTTTAAGATTGTTCCAATTGTAATGGGTGATCAAAGTAAAATATTTGTTAATGAGCTTTCAGAAAAAATTTCAAAAGTTGTGGACGATGAAACACTTGTTGTTGCAAGTTCGGATATGTCGCATTTTTATTCATCTGAAGAAGCTGATAGATTAGATTCAATTGTGGAAAAAAGAATTAACGATTTTGATTTTGAAAATCTGTCAAAAGATATAGATAGACACGAATGCGAGGCTTGCGGTGCGGGACCAATTATAGCTATGATGAAGGCTGCTTCATTAAAAAATATTAATGATTCTTTAGTGCTAAACAGAAGTGATTCCGGCGATGTTACCGGTGATAAAACAGAAGTTGTGGGTTATCTTTCTGCAGTCGTTTACGATAGTTGAGTAGTTTTTCCTATCTTACAAAGTGTGTGGCAACGTAGTAGATAATCACAGCAAAAAATGCTGAGACAGGAATTGTTAACACCCACGCCCAAACCAAATTGTAAGTTACTTTCCATTTAACTGCAGATAATCTTTTTGTAATTCCTGCTCCAATGATGCTGCCCGTAATTGTATGTGTTGTACTAACTGGAATACCTGCAAGCGCCGTTCCAAACAAAGTTATTGCACCTGCAGTCTCTGCACTAAATCCTTCAAAGGGACGAAGCTTTGTAATTTTCTGACCCATTGTTTTTACAATTCTCCAGCCGCCGGAAAGTGTTCCTAAAGCTATCGCTGCATGACATGACAAAACAACCCACAATGGAATTTCATTATTAGCGGATAGATATCCTGTTGAAACGAGAGCAACAAAAATAATTCCCATCATCTTCTGAGCATCGTTTGAACCATGCCCTAAACTATATGCTGCTGAGGAAAGAAGTTGAAGTTTCCTAAAATGCTTATCAACTTTTGATGGACTCATATTTTTACAAATATGCAAAGTAATAATTGAGAAGATTACAGAAATTACTATACCAATTAATGGAGCTAGAAAAATAAAAGCGGTTATTTTTAAAACTTCTGGAATAAAAATTGCACCGATACCTGCCTTAGCAGTAGCCGCACCAACAAATCCGCCAACCATAGTATGAGAAGAACTTGAAGGGATTCCCCACCACCAGGTTAATAAATTCCAAATAATTGCAGCAAGCAGTCCGCTTCCAATCACAGTCAAATCCACTATTTCAGTTCTAACAATTCCTTTTCCAATAGTGTGTGCAACGTGTAAGCCAAAAGCTAAAAATGCGATGAAGTTAAAAAACGCAGCCCATAGCACTGCAATTCTTGGTGTTAGGACTCTTGTTGAAACAACTGTAGCTATTGAATTTGCTGCATCGTGAAATCCATTAATAAAATCGAATACAAGAGCTAAAACAATTATAATAATTAATACTGTCATGGGTTATTTGTGTATAAGGTTTAAAATTGAGTAGATGTAAATAGTTAATCCTTCTAAGAATTTTTAATAAAAATAGAAAGAATAACATTGGCAGTTGATTGGCATCTGTCACTAGTTCTTTCAAGCAGATCAATTATTTCTCGTTTCTTTATAAGCTCTATTGCGTCTTTTTCATTTTCAAATAATTCTTTTATTGCCTGCTGATAAATTTTATCTGCTTCAGATTCAAGAGCCTTTACGGCTTTCATTTCATTAACTCTTTTAACTTTAAAATCTTGAATTGCAATACCAAGTTCTTTTATCTGCTGGTGAATGATCATCGCGAGTTTATCAGCATGGTCAATTTTTTTATCAATTTTAAAAGTATCAACTCTAATAGCAGCCCCAAATAGCATATCACTAAGATCATCAAGTCTTTTAATCAGGGCAAAAATATCTTCACGATCAAATGGAGTAATGAATGTTTTATTTAATCGTTTTGTGATTTTATAAGATATTTCATCACAACGTAATTCCAGTGGTTTCATCTGAAGTATGTGAGCTTGTGCATCTTCAAACTGAAAGATTTTTTCATTGTGAATAGCCATCTCTTCAATCAAAGAACTCATCTCTTTAAAATCTTCAAAATATTTTTCTTCTTTAGGTAATAATTTTTTGAACATACAACACCATTAAATTTTGGAATGATTATAATTAAAGTGTGCCTTAAGCATTCCAAAACTAAGCAAACTCAGTTTATTCACCAATAAAAATCTATTCAAAAAATTGATTTGCTTTTGCTATATTCACACCTCAAATTATTGATTAAAATTAAGGTGAAATGTGAACGAAAAGAAAAATAAACCTACTGATGCTGTTGCGAATATTGTTTCTCTTGCTAAAAGAAGAGGTTTTGTATTTCAATCTAGTGAAATTTATGGCGGACTAAACGGCTGCTGGGATTATGGTCCGCTTGGCGTAGAGCTTCTAAAAAATATAAAAGAAGAATGGTGGAAGTTTATGACTTACCGCGATAATGTGGAAGGTCTTGATGCGTCTATTCTTATGCATCCAAAAGTTTGGGAAGCTTCCGGACACGTTGAGAATTTTACTGATCCAATGATTGATTGCAAGCAATGTAAAGCCCGTTTTCGTTTGGATGTTCTTGGTGATTCAATCAATGAGAAGAAAAAAGATAAAGCTTTAGCTGAGCTTAAAAATGATTTTAAAGATGATGCTTCTATTCTAAGTAAGATTGAGGATCGTATTAAAAATCCAGGTGATGAAGATCCCTTTAACATGCTTTTAGAAGATGAGCAGGTTGGTAAAACTCTTTTAACAAAATTAAATTGCCCGCAGTGCGGAAATGTTAATACATTTACCGATGCACGTAAGTTTAATCTTATGTTCAAAACTTTTGTCGGTCCGGTTGAAGATTCAGGTTCTATAGTTTATCTAAGACCCGAAACTGCTCAAGGAATTTATGTTAACTTTCTAAATGTACAAAGTTCAGCACGACAAAAATTACCATTTGGTATTGCACAGATTGGTAAAGCTTTTCGAAATGAAATCAACACTAAAAATTTCCTTTTCCGTACACGCGAGTTTGAACAAATGGAAATGCAGTTTTTTGTTAAACCAGATGATGCAAAAGAGTGGTACGAATACTGGAAAGCTGCACGAATTGAATGGTTCAAATCTCTTGGAATGACAGCAGCAAAACTTCGGTATCACGATCATATAAAACTTGCGCACTATGCCGCTGCTGCGACTGATATTGAATATGAATTTCCTTTCGGCTGGGGAGAAATTGAAGGAATACACAACAGAACAAATTTTGATTTAAGCAGACACGAAGAATTTTCCGGTAAATCATTAAAATATTTTGATGATGAATCCAAAGAAAAATTTATTCCTTTTATAATTGAAACATCCGCAGGTGCTAGTCGTAGCTTTATGGCATTTTTAGTTGATGCTTATTACGAAGAAGAAGTTAATGGCGAGATGAGATCAGTCTTAAGATTTCATCCAAGACTTGCGCCAATAAAAGCAGCAATCTTTCCATTAGTTAATAAAGATGGAATGCCGGAAATTTCGAGGGAAATTGAAAAAAATTTGCGCCGCAACTTTAAAGTATTTTATGATGATAAAGGTGCTGTTGGCAGAAGATACCGCAGACAGGATGAAGCAGGAACTCCATATTGTATAACTGTTGATACTCAGACAATGGAAGATAAAACTGTTACTGTGCGTGACAGAGACACAATGCAACAGGAAAGAATTGCGGTTGATCAATTGACAGGATATTTGAGTGATAAACTTTTGGCTTAAGAAGAGCCTCACTCCCAACCTCTCTACCTTGTCGGCAGACAGGTCTCCAAAGAAGAGAGGAATAATTTAATTGGCGATTTTAAAAATCGCCTTTTTTATTTGCACAAAATATTGTACGTTTAAGCGCTCAAAATAATAAAGGTTAAAAATGCAAAGAATACAATTACAAGAAGATATACAACCGCTTTCAGAATTTCGCTCCAAAGTTTCTTTCTATTTGGATAAAGTAAATAAAAACAAACGACCATTAATAATAACGCAGAATGGAAAAAGTGCCGCAATACTTTTAGGGGTATCGGATTATGAAAATATGGTGGAAAGAATTGAGATTTTAGAAGATGTTAAACTGGCAGAATCTCAAATTAAAAAGGGTATACTTAAAAAACATTCCGCAGTTAAAAAGAGTAAGTCAAAATGATTAAACTCATTTTTATCACATTATTTTTTTCAATTAATATAATTGCCCAAAACCCAGATTTTGATTCTCGGGTTAATATTGGAATCAAACAAATTTATAACATAAAGTTCACAGAAGCAGAAAAAACATTTCGTTCTGTTATGGCAGATTATCCGGAACATCCTTCTGGAAGATTTTTTCTTGCAATGATCGATTGGTGGAAAATTCTGCTTGATCCAGATAATGAATCTTATGATGAAATATTTTTCCAAAAGTTGGAAGACGTAATTTATCAGTGTGATCAGTTGCTTGATAAAAATCCTAAAGATATTAATGCGCTTTTCTTTAAAGGCGGATCAATTGGTTTTCGTGGCAGACTTAGGGCATTCCGTGAGAGCTGGCTTAAAGCCGCCGATGATGGACGCGAAGCGTTACCAATAGTTGAGGAGGCCGCATCACTCGATCCCAATAATATGGATGTGCAACTTGGCTTTGGAATATACAATTATTATGCGTCTGTGATTCCAAATGAATTTCCACTAATTAAACCTCTTATGATTTTCTTTCCCGATGGTGATAAAGAAAAAGGAATTCAGCAATTAAAGAATACAGCATTTAATGGTAAGTTTGCAAAGTACGAGGCACGTTATTTTTTAATGACACTTTACTATCGTTATGAAAATAATGCAATCGCTGCTGATGATTATGCAAAACTTTTGCTTAATGATTTTCCTGATAATCCAGTTTTTGAAAAATGGCGCGGCAGGATTGCAGTTAGAAGAGGTGATTATGTTTTGGCGGATTCACTTTTTAGAGATGTACTAAACAAAGCTGATAAAAAATATTTTGGGTACAGTACACCAAATTCACTTCGAGAAGCTGTTTATTATATTGGGAATAACTTAAAAAATAACGGAGATCTTGATTCAGCAAAATCTTATTTCGAAAGATGTATTACTGAATCAAAAAAGATTGATGAAGAAGGAAAAGAATCAGGGTTTCAGGTAAACGCTACTTTGTATCTTGCTCAGATTGCTGAAGGATTAAACCAGAAAGATAAAGCGATTAAGTTTTACGAAAGATTACTTGAAATGAATGATTACGGAAGTTCACATTCAATTGCAGAAAATAGTTTGAAGAATTTGAGAGCTTTGCGATAGTCATCACGAGCGAAGCGAAGTGATCTGATAGATTGCTTCTCCCGACATTGTCGGGATCGCAATGACACAATAAATTTAAAGCGAAGTAGAAATTCCAATTCTGTGTAACCCGCCTGCCAGACCAAGAGAAGAGTAACCGTAATCAAATTGATAATCAGAAATCTTAACACCCAAGCCTGCATTAAATCCAGCGATACCAGCAGTTGTTCCAATTTTAAATTCTGATCTGCGCTCGTTATCATATCCTAATCTTAGCTTCATAACTTTGCTTAAGGTAAACTCTGCACCAACAGTAAAAGCTTTAAATCGTCCTATAAAATTGTCGCGATCTTTATTAAGCCGATGGAAATCAACTGAAAGACGGAGCGGAAGATTTTCTAATCTTTTTGAAACTCCAATTACGACATCCAACGGCAAATCTTCTGAGGTACTGTAATATTTTGAAAGCTGTCCGCCAAGGTTTAAGACTGCGAAACCAAAATTCCAATTTTTATCAGGTATTGCATAATGCAATCCAAGATCAAGTGCCATTGCAGTAGAAGAACGGGTTTCAATTCCGGAATAAATAAATTTAGCATTAGCACCGTAGTAAAAATTTTCATCAAGCTGATTTGCATAACCAAGAACAAAAGCAAATTCACCTGCACCAAATTTTCCGGTTCTTGTTCCAAACTCATCTGCGCCTTCAAAACTGCCGTAGTTAATATATTTTATAGCAGCACCGAATCTTCCAATATCTTCAAACTCGTGGGAATATGAAAAACTTGCAAGATTTATATCCATCAAATGTTTAACAAAAGAAAAAGAAATTGGACTGGCATTTAGTAATTTTAGTCCTGCAGGATTATAAAAAATAACATCCGCATCATCATTATTTGATACAAAACTTCCGCCAAGTGCCGCTGCACGGGCACTCATATCCACACGAAGAAAATCGTATGTAGTTTGACTAAAACCTGATGTTAAAAAAACAACTAAAAAGCTTAAGGATAAAAGTGTAATCCTTTTCATTATTTCTCCAAAATTTCATTAGCTATTTAACTATATCGTAAAATAAAGGCAAGGGGAAATGGACTTCTCAATTAAAAATGAAAATATTATAAAGATTGGCTTTCTGCGATTGTTTATATCTTTTTATTTGATTTAATACCAAAACTAAATTGATTTAAATTTTCATCAAAATATTTGAATTCTCTTTAACTTGATTCATCATTCTTAAAAATTTAACTTTGAATTAAAAAAACGGAGAATAGATAGAAAATGAACGGACTTAAAACAGTATTCTTAATGTCTGCAATGATGGCGCTTTTTCTGCTGGTTGGTTATGCAATTGGCGGCAAATCAGGAATGACAATTGCGTTTGTGTTTTCTTTAATTATGAACTTTGGTTCTTATTGGTTTTCTGATAAAATCGTTCTGGCAATGTACCATGCTCAGCCAATTACAAGGGAACAATCACCAAAATTTTATGATATGATTGAACAGCTTACAAAAAATGCTAATCTGCCAATGCCAAAGGTTTATATAATAAATGATCCAACACCAAATGCATTTGCAACAGGTAGAAATCCAAACAATGCCGCCGTTGCTGCTACAACCGGAATTTTGCAGGGATTAAATAATGATGAACTTGCCGGAGTTATGTCTCACGAACTTGCACACGTGAAGCATAGAGATATTTTAATAAGCACAATTGCTGCTACTTTAGTGGGAACAATTTCATACGTTGCACAAATGGCTGGCTGGGCTGCTATGTTTGGAAGAAGTGATGACAGAGAAGGAAATGGATTGGGAGGATTATTTTTAATAATTCTATCACCAATAATTGCAATGCTTTTACAGATGGCAATTTCCCGCTCGCGTGAATTTGCTGCTGATGCCGGCGGTGCAGAAATAAGTGGTAATCCATTAGCCCTTGCATCTGCTTTGCAAAAAATATCCAAAGGTAATCAGGTGCAGCATATGAGAAATGTTAATCCATCAACTGCTCATATGTTTATTATCAGTCCTTTGTTTGGCGGGATGGGAAAATTATTTTCAACGCATCCGCCTGTTGAACAGAGGATTGCAAAGCTGCAGGAAATTGCCGCTGGAAGAAGATGATGGGAAATTGGGATTTGGAGGTTGGGAGTCGGTGATTAGTGGTTGGTTGTGATTGGATTTTAGAAAAATACTTGATATAAAAAATCTTTCTGCTAATATTCGCAATGCAATGAAAAACAATTTTAATTATATAACCGGATTGATAAATAAACCACTCCGGTTTTTATTTTTAATAATAATATTAAATTCTTTATTAAGTGCTCAAAGCATTTCTAATTTAGAAAAATTTTATACTCTTGTTGATTCTGCGTCATCATTGATGCTAAAGGATTTAGGCGATATTAAAGAAGTAAAACTTGATCTTAATCTTGGGATTGATTATTCCATTTTTGCTAATCAGATAAGAGGAAAAGTACTTAAAAATAATATAAAATTATTGAATGATGCTTTACCGAATGGCAATGGTACAAATGTAAATTTTGTAATAGATAATTGCACAGTTGAATACGGTTCACCAGAGAGAGATGGATTATTTGGTGATTTTTATGCGGACAGAAAAATTAAACTGTCCGGTAATTATTTTATCTCATCTAAATCATCACTTCAAACATTTGCTTTAGAAGATCACGACACAATCAAAGTAAACGATTTTGATAAAATTGAGAATAGATCTTATCCATTTACACAAGCAGAACTTCCTTCAGAACCATTTTTTTCAAGTCTTTTAGAACCGATCGTAGCGATAAGCGCTGCTGCTATTACTATTATTTTATTCTTTTCAGTGCGATCAAAGTAAGGGCTTCGCAAATTGTTATTTTTTTAATAAAGATTTTCTTCGTTCAAGATGTACTATAAAAATTTAGACATTATGCATCGCACCTTTATTTTTTTGTAAGGACGCACTTTTAAATACCTTTGAAGGCTTATCTAATTTGGTTATAATTGCGCAACAAAAATCTAATACACTATAAAATGAAAAATATATTTCCACTGATAATTTTTTCACTGTTTATCTTTGCTTGCTCTTCAACCAAGGATACTACCGATATGACTCCAGAACAACGGCTTGCATATTCAATCCAGCTTTATAATCAGGAAGATTATGAGGAAGCTGTTAAAGAGTTTGAAGCAATAATTTTACAATATCCCGGCAGCAGCATTGTTGATGATGCACAATATTATCTTGCGATGACAAGATTCCAGAGGGGAGAATACATTTTAGCTGCGTACCAATTCAGCAAACTCATAAAAGGAATGCCATCAAGTGAATTTGTTGCGATCTCACAGTATATGCTGGCAAATAGTTACTACAAACTTTCTCCAAACTATACATTGGATCAGCAGTACACTAAAAAAGCAATTGAGGAATTTCAAGTCTTTATTGATTTCTTTCCTTTAAATGAAAAGGTTGCCGATGCAGAAGCCAAAATAAAAGAATTGAATGATAAAATGGCAAAGAAAGAATATGAATCAGCGCGTATTTATGATAAGATGGAATATTCTTTGGCTGCTTTAAAGTATTATGATTCAGTAACAGAAATTTATCACGATACGCAATACGCACCACTTGCACTTTATAATAAGATCAATCTTCTTTTAGAAAAAAAACGTGATGCAGAAGCTTTAACAGAATCTTTAAAATTTCTTGAAAAGTATCCCGGACACGAAAACTATTCAGATGTAGAGAAGATAAAAAAATCATTAGAGAGTAAGCTTACTGTTAATCCATAATGAGTAATTCCCAAAAGATAAGTGATTCCCAAATAATAATGACCGAGCTGGTTCTTCCTAATCATACTAATCAATTAGGAAATTTACTTGGCGGACAGTTGATGCATTGGATAGATATTTGTGCCGCTTTAAGTGCAGCTAAACATAATAGAAGAGTTTGTGTTACAGCTTCTGTAGATAGGATTGATTTTCATCATCCTATTAAGTTAGGTGATGCTGTTACTTTGAATGCTTCAATTAATAGGGTATTTAAAACATCAATGGAAGTCGGCGTTAAAGTATATGCACAGAATTTTAGAGAAGGAACTAAAATCCATACAAACACTGCCTATCTTACATTTGTTAGCGTAGATAAAAATGGAAAACCTGTTAATGCCATTGATGGAATTCCTGAAACTGACGACGAAAAAAGAAGATATGATGAAGCTCTTCAAAGAAGAGAGAATAGACTTAAAAACAGGGATAAATAAATTTCTTTTATTATTTATTCTCCTTTCAGATGTCATTATTCCACAAATTGCATTTAAAGGTTTTTGCAAATTAACTTCATTTGAAGTTGATTCCGGTTACACAAAAATTTTTAGTTTTAACTTTAATCAGGATGAATATTCTGATCTATTGATATATAATCCCACTGAAAAAAAAGCTAAACTCTATGAAGGAAAATCCGGATTAAAATTCGATTTGAAAAAAGAATTATCTTTTCTTTTACAACCTTCCAGAATTGAGCCGATAAGATTTAACAATAATATGATTGAAGCCTTCGCTTTCACATCGCGTAAGAGCAGAAGTTTTGGCATTTATAAATTTTCAAATCAAGGTAATCCAGAACTAATTAATCAAATCAAATTTGATTCTTATCCTGAAAACATAAGCGTTGCAGATTTTGATGGTGATGGGAATCCGGAATATTTATTATCCGGAAATTCATTCGATGGTTTATCAATCATTCGTCATAAAGCCAATAAATTAGAAGAACAAAAAATCCTGAAGGGTCAATTATATCTTAATGCACAATTTATTGATTTTAACAATGATGGATTCAAAGACATAGCGGCATTGAACTCTATAGATAATACTCTTCATTTTTTATTTAATGGCGGTCATTCAGATTTTAAAGAATTGCGTAAGATAGATATTAATGAAAATGTTTTATCGTTAAGAATATTTGATCTTAATTATGATTCCTATCCCGATATTATTATCGGCACCTCTTCTTCAATCAAAATATTTTTTGGAGATGCTACAGTTTCATATCAGAAAATCATTACGATTAACACTGCATCAAGCGTGAATGATTTTGTAATTGGTGATTTTAATCGAGATGGTTTTTTCGATTTTAATTATTTAGATATTTCTGATGGAAAAGTTTCTACAATCTTTGCAAAAGACTTTTACTCATACTCAGAAGAATTAATTCATATTAAAAAAAATGGAATTGTTAGTCTAATTCCTTTCTTCAGTAAGTTCGTTTATGGGTCAGCATTTATCAATGATGGCGGAGAGGTTAGTATTCTTTCGAAAGTAACTTCTTTATCCGATAATCAAAGCCTTGCAATTGGTGTAACGCCAAAAGAAATTTCAAGTTTTGATCTATTAGATAATGGAATAAAAGATTTAATGTTTATCGATGATTATGATCAATCTCTTAAATTTATTATTCGTGATGCTGCCGGATTACCTGAAAAATTATTTACTGCAAACCTAAATGAAAATCATAATAAGATTGTCGCGTTTAATAATTCCAAAACGGTTAAAACATTTTTTTGCTTTAGTGATAAAAAGCGAATTATAGAATCGGTTGAAATTAATTTTGAAAATTTTTCTGTTAAACATGATTATCTTTATGCCGAAGGACCAATAGAGGATCTTGTGGTTAACCGCGATGAATTCGGTAATGCTGAATTTTTTGTTTTATATTCAGATAAAGGCAGTCTAAATTTTGAAATATTTTCAAAAGCTGCGCAGAGATATATGATTAAAACTTTTAAGAGGATTAGTTTTAATTGGTTTAGCCCTTCAATTCTATCAATAAAGGATAAGCTCGTTGGTTATTGGAGTACTGATAATGAAAACATTTCCTATAATCTGGCTGACATAAAGACGACCGATTATTTGATCAATAAAATTTTTGAAATTAATCGCAGAGACTTTTCAATAGTTTCGGGATCAAACTCAGTTAATAATATTCAAGATTTATCACTTTATAGTTTAGTTTCCAGTAAAGATGGTATGTACCTGCTTCAGGGAATTGGAAATATTAAAGTTTATGAAGAAAAAAGTAATAAATATGGGCTTAGGATAACAGACAGAAATCAATTATTTTTTGGAAAATCTAACTCGATTTTTGTAAATGATAATAAAGCTCATTCATTTTTTAATATGGTTCCGGATAATTTTAAAAATAATTTAATGATAAAAGAAATTTTTACAGATATAAATATTTCAAATTTTATTGTTGTTAATTTAGATCAAAGAAATAATCATTTGATATATACTAATGACAGCCACTTTATAAGTATTAAACAATTACCTTGATGTTAAAAACCTTTTTATTCACTCTTACTTTTTCGATTGTTTCAATCAATGCCCAGGAGTTTAATAGTGCCCAGCTTGATTCGATATTTAATCTTTACACCAATTTAAGAGGCGTCAGTATTTCCGGTAAATCTCAAAAGCAAATTGAAATGGACCCGGCATACAGAAAATGCGGAATGAGTTTAGTTGAAGAAATAAAAAATAATTTGTCATCATTTACCTTAGAACAGCAAACTGTTCTTTCCAAAATTTTGCAAAGACCTTCACTTCCTAAAAACCTTATAAGTCCTAACGGTTTTTTTAACATTCATTATTCAACTATTGGTAATGATGCAATTGCTTATGATATAAATTTACTAGCTCAAGCATTAGATTCCGCTTACAACTTTGAAGTGAATTATCTTGGTTATCTACCACCACCATCAGATGGCATTGAAGGCGGTGATAGCAAGTATGATGTTTATGTGAGAAATCTTGGAAATCTTTACGGACAAACAAGTAGCGAAAATCAAATAAGGGTCAGCAGTTTTTCAAGTTTCATTGAGATGGATAATGATTTTAGTGGATTTTTTACACAAGGAATAGATGCCGCCCGCGTAACTGCAGCTCACGAATTTCATCACGCTATTCAGATGGGACATTATGCACCAGCAAGTGGCAGTTCTTCTATTAGATTATCAGATCTATTTTTCTATGAGATAACATCAACCGCAATGGAAGAGTTCGTTTTTGATTCTGTTAATGATTACTATGGTTATATGAGTTCTTACTTTCGAAATCCGGAAACCCCATTATCACTTAACAATGGGTACGACCTTGCAATATGGAATATTTATTTGCAGAAAAATTTTGGTTTTGAAATTCTAAAAAGACAGTGGGAATTAATGCCGAATAACAATGCACTTAAATCTATTGCATTAAGTATTGATGAAAAAAGTTCCAGCTTTGGAAATGAATTAAATAAGTTTGGCATTTGGACTAACTTTACAAATATCAAAAGTATTAATGGAAAATATTTTGAAGAAGCCGCAAACTATCCTTTAATCCAACCCACATCTACTGTGGTTTTTAATGCACCATCTCAGCAGTATGATATGAGTGTTGGACCAACAGCAAATTATTTTCTTAAAATTAATTTACCTGGTAACGAAGGGAATTTTATTTCAATTATTTCAAATTCTGATATTCAAAGTGCAACAACAAATCCAAATCAATCTATAAATTTTTCGTTTTCTATTTTTAATGATACAACATCGGGAGTAAAAGTTATTAGCCAGAATTATTCTGTTAATTTCAGCAGGGATAACCAAGCATTCTGGAACAATGCGGGGATATTAAACAATGTTGTTGTGTATGGTGATTCCAATGTCCAAATTTCAAATCTTGATGGCGAGACTTATACATTTCCATCTCCATATAAATATTCTGCTTCAAGTTCCGTTGCAATTGATTTTATCTCTAAAGAAATATTAAGCAATGAAGTTGATTTGAATGTTTTTTCTATTGGAATGCACCTTGCTTATGTTGGTAAAGAAATCATTATAAAATCTTACTTAAAAAACTCAATACGATATTCTGAGATTTTTTGGAACGTATTAGATAATGATGGAAACAAATTACCTTCAGGTGTTTATATTTATGTTATTAAATCTGGTGAAGATATTTACAAAGGCAAACTGGTAATCTTTAATGACTAACTATTCCGTTGAAGCTGTTGATCTGAATAAATCTTTTGGAAGAAGACTTATCTTTAATGATTTGAAATTTAAGTTTGATAAAGCAGGAGTTTATGGAATTTCAGGTATAAACGGTTCCGGTAAATCTACACTTGTTAAAATTATTGCAGGAATTATCGGCTCATCCAAAGGGAAGATAATTCACAGACTAAATGATCAAGAAATATTAGAAGAACAACTTCATAATCACATTGGATTTGTCTCGCCGTATTTAGTTTTGTACGAAGAATTTTCTACTTTTGAAAACTTAAAATTGATTGCAGAAATAAGAGGAGTACAATTCAATCAGGAAAGGGTTGATTCTCTCCTTAACAAATTTTTATTGTTTAAAAGAAAAGATGATTTGTTAAAAACTTATTCATCGGGAATGAAGCAAAGAGTAAAATTTATTTTTGCGCTAATGCATTCACCCCAATTATTAATACTTGATGAACCGACATCAAATTTAGATGATGAAGGGAAAAGTACAATTTATAAATTGGTAAAAGAAGAAGGACGAAACAATATTGTGTTAATTGCATCCAATGAATACCATGATCTTGAATTATGCAGCGATATTGTTTACCTGGAAAAATTTAAAAACTAATTGCTGCGAACTTTGGATTATATTGCAAAACTTAGTTGGAATGTCATTTCGACCAGAGGGAGAAATCTTAGTGATAAACCGTTCAGATTTCTCAGGCGAGGACTCCTTCGAAATGACTATACTCAGATTGATAAAAATGGATTAAACCTAAATGGTAATAAAAATTAAATGAACTCAAAATCTTACAGCTTATTTCTAAAAGATTTCAAATCTGAACTAAGGACTCGCTATGCAATAAATGCACTTGCGATGTTTATCATCGTAGCAATAAGCGTAATCCTATTTTCAATTGGTCAAGAAAAAATCAGTAAAAATTTAACTGCAGGTTTATTTTGGGTAGTAATATTTTTTACAGCAATGTCCGGTCTATCACGAGCTTTTGTATCTGAAGAAGAACGCGGTACATCATTAACACTTCAATTGATTGCTGCACCATCTACCGTCTTTACCGGTAAACTGATTTTTAATATTATTTTAGTCTTTGCAATGAATACAGTAATTGCATTACTTTACTCGGCAATATTTGAAGCTTTTGTTATAAAAAACTTTGTCCTCTTTTTGGCTTCTTTTGTACTAGGTAACATTGGATTGGCGGTATCATCAACAATAATTGCAGCGATAATTGCTAAAGCCGGGGCTAAGGGAACATTGTATCCCGTATTATCGTTTCCCATATTATTACCTTTGATTTTAACGTCTGTGCAATTAACATTGTTTGCCTTTAATGGCACATCCTTTGAAAGAGCTAAGTTTGAGTTGGCAATTGTTGTGAGCTACGATGTAATAATGCTCACAGCATCTTATATGTTATTTGATTTTATTTGGAAAGAATAGTTTAATTTTATCAAAAAACTAAAACGTAATAATTTATGATCTGGAAAATATTTTTATTCCTTTTGCTCGCATTTGTCTCTGTTGCTGGAATCGCTTTTCCCATTGTTAAGAATCCAATTGCGTGGTATGAATTTCCACTAATTCCCGGACTTGAAGAGAATGCTAAAATTATTTTCTTTCACGTTCCAACTGCATGGCTTACAGTTGTTGCATTTTTAATGTCAACAGTTTTTAGCTTCAAATATTTACGCAAAAAAAATCTTGATGATGATGTTAAATCTTATGCAGCAGCGCAACTTGGAATGATATTTTGCATTCTAGCAACTGTAACGGGAGCTGTTTGGGCAAAATTTGCATGGGGTTCTTTTTGGAGTTGGGATCCAAGACAAACAAGTATTTTTGCACTGCTTTTAATTTATGGTGCATGGTTTGCACTTCGCTCATCAATTGAATCTGAAGAAAAACGAGCAACACTCTCAGCGGTCTATTCGATGATCGCATTTGTAACTGTTCCATTCTTTATTTTTATTATGCCAAGGATTATGAAAGGACTTCATCCAGGTTCTGCAGATGATACTAATGCTGGTCCTGTTGTAAATTTTAAAATGAATGGAAATATGCTTCTGATTTTTTTCTTGTCATTAATTGGATTTACAATTCTTTATTTTTGGATGTGGCAAGTAGGTTATAAATCAATGTTACTAAAAGAAAAATTAAATAAGCAATTAATTAGAGGTTAACTTTGGAACAGTTTCTTTCGCAAAATGCAATTTATATTGTTATGATTATTGTCCTGATTGTTTGGGCAGGAATTTTTTCATATCTGTTTAGTCTAGATAAAAGAATTAAAAAAATCGAAAAAGAATCTATAGGAGAAAAAAGTGAAAAATAAATATATCTTTGGCGGCTTTATCATCGTACTGTTTCTTGGGATAATGGCTTATCTGTTTACCCAAAGCAATATCAAGTACGAAAGTGATTTTGCAAATGTTATGAGCACCGATAATACTGTAAAAGCTACAGGAAGCTGGGTTAAAGCAAAAAGTTATGAAACGAATCGCGAACAAAATACTTTTTCATTCTTTATGGCTGATGAAAAAGGAAATGAAATGAAAGTTATTTACGAAGGTGCAATGCCAAATAATTTTGAAACAGCTACCAACGTTGTTGTAACAGGTTCATATCAAAACGGATATTTTCATGCAAAGGATATTTTAACAAAATGTCCAAGTAAGTATGAAGGACAAAAAGTTCAGTCGTCTAGCATGTAATTGCATTGCGCTAAGAGCATGGCGCAAGTTGAATCAAATTAAAATTAACTTTTATATTTTTTTATAAATTAAAAATGGTTTGGTGATTTTTAAAACAATTAGCGCTTTGCGCTCAGCACCATGCCCGTAGCGAGGTTTTATGGTAGGTAGTATTTTTTTAAGTGTAGCTCTTGTACTCAGCCTTGTTGCAATGGTAATGTATTACCTTTCTTTTAAAGGATATAAAAACACATTAAATTTTGCAAGATACAGCTACCACGGAATGGCAATCTTTGTTATTGCCGCAGCTACATTTTTATGGTATGCAATTTTAACACATCAGTATCAGTACCATTATATTTTTAGTTACAGCAATAATTCGTTATCAACCGGATTACTTCTATCATCTTTTTGGGGCGGGCAAGAAGGTAGCTTTATGTTATGGCTTCTTCTTACATCAATTATTGGAATAATACTTCAATCCTATTCTTCAAAAAGAGGCGATTTGGAACCGAGAGTAATGGCAGTATTTACTCTTGCAACTTCATTTTTGTTAGTGATGGTGTCACCATGGTTTAAAAATCCATTTGAATATATTTGGATGACACCTGTTTTTGTCGATATAAAAAATATCGGTCCACAGTTTCTTAATCTGCCATTCATTCAGAACTTTATTTTTACTGATCAGCAAACCAACACAACCTTTGTACAAATGAGTCCTAATCTTCATTCTATGTTAACACAAGCAGGTGTTCAGGTTAATCAATTTATTACAGATGGCAAAGGATTAAATCCACAATTACTAAACTATTGGATGCAGATTCATCCACCAATGCTTTTTACCGGATTCTCAATGGCAACAGTTCCATTTTCATTTGCCATGGCTGCTTTGATGAAAAACGACTATAGAGATTGGGTTAATCAATCGTTGCCATGGGTGCTTGCGGGAACAGGAATTCTTGGTCTTGGTGTTATGATGGGCGGATATTGGGCTTATGAAATGCTTGGCTGGGGCGGCTACTGGGCTTGGGATCCTGTAGAAAATTCTAGTTTGATTCCCTGGTTAATTGGTGTTGCATCAATCCACACAATGCTTGTACAAAAAAGAAGTTTAAAAAGCACAGATGGAATTGGCAGATATGCAAAGACAAATCTAATACTAAGTATTTTAACTTATGTTTTAGTTTTGTACAGCACATTTCTAACAAGAAGCGGAGTACTTGGCGATGCTTCTGTCCATTCATTTGTTGATCCGGGAATGTTAGTTTATTTATTCCTTGTAGTTTTTATCGGGACATTTATTCTTCTTGGATTTGGCAGCATTGCATATCGATGGAAATATCTGGATGATAAAACTGTTTATGAAGAAAGTATTCTTTCAAGAGAACTTTCTCTTTTTACCGCTGCCATAATATTAGTTGCCTCCGCACTAATAGTTTTAGTCGGAACGTCCGCTCCATTATTCGGGCAGGCTGTTGATTCCTTATTTTATAACGAAATGCATGTCCCAATTGCAATAATAATTGGATTATTAAATGGCATAAGCTTACTTATCAAATGGAAAACCACGAGCACTAAAGAATTGCTTCGGGATTCTATTTTTTCTGTGATTGCAAGCTTAGTTGTTACAACCATTGTTGTAGTCTTTGGAGGAGCCACAAAGTTATTGATGATATTCCTTACTTTCTCATCAGCGTTTGCTTTGATTGTTAATGCACAGATTGCTGTAAGGATTGTAAAAGCAAACTTGAAAAATCTTGGTGGTTATATTTCTCATATCGGTATTGCTCTTTTTATACTTGGTGTTATAGGGTCAGCGGCATACAGCGATCAGGTTAATGTTGATCTTATAAAAGATAAACCAGTAAGTGCATTTGGTTACGAAATGACTTTTACCGGATACACTCCGATTGAAAATAATACTAAGTATGCATTCAACATAAATGTGAAAAAGGGAGACAAAATTTATTCAGTTGCCCCGATTATGTACATCGCTGAGTACAATAACAGTTTAATGCGTGAGCCGGCGATATTAAATCTTTTTTCTAAAGATGTTTATTTAGCTCCACTTGGTTATGATGAAGGAACAGATCAGCAATCAAATACAAATGGTGAAACGGTTAAACTTGAAAAAGGAAAGGAAGTAGATGTACAAGGAGTAAAATTATCATTTGATAAATTTGATGTTTCATCGGAAACTATGACTGCAATGCAGCAGGGAAAAGATTTTCAAATGGGTGCAGTATTAACTCTTGAAGCAAATGGGAAAGTAGAAGAATTTGAACTTCTTAGAAAGAGTGTTAACGGGCAAGTTCAGTTTACTGATTACATTTCTAAAAATTCGGAATTAAAAATCCAACTGTTAAACTTAACTGCACAGATGATTGAAGTTTCTGTTTCATTACCAAATGAATCACAACAATCAGTTGTACAGAAACCAAAACAAGAAGTTTTAACAGTTACTGCAAGCATAAAACCTTACATAAGTCTTGTTTGGATTGGTGTTATTGTGATGGTGCTTGGTTTCTTTGTTGCAGTTGCAAGAAGATTGAAGGAATCACTATTGTAGAATTTTGCAGGGCACTCTCCGCCGCTGTGAACATTCGTGCCTTAACTAAAAATATGCACAGTAGGATTTATGTTTTACATTCAATTTAAGCACGAGAAATCGTGTTTTTTTTTGTTAGTAATAAAACAAGGAATAAAATAAAACTGGTTTTAGTAATTAATTTACCTATAATCCAATCTTAATTACATACGCCTTCGTTCCCTCCATAACTCATGAAAACAATCAAATATTTTATCCTAATTAGCTTTTCCTTTGCACACCTTGCCTAACTAAAATTACACCTGTAATTATTATAACTGCACCAATTCCGATCGTTACGTTTAATTTTTCGTTAAGTACAAGCCATCCAAGAAAAACAGCAATTATAGGATTTATATAAGCATAAGTTGAAACAAGAGATAGGGGCAAATGTTCAATTGCATAAATGTATGATCCGTAACCAATTATTGATCCGGCAAATATTAGATAAATTAACGAGAGAAAACCTGAGGAGCTAAAAGAAATTGAGGATGCTTCGCCCAATAATAGTCCAAGTATTAATTGTGCATATCCGGCGATTAGCATTTGGATAGATGCACTCATCAGAGGGTGTACATTTACTTTTTTATACTTTGAGTATACAGTTCCAAAAGACCAGGAGACAACTGCACCGAAAATGCTTAGTACACCTAACAAATACTTTAAATCAAAAAAATCTTTCCAATCGCTTCCAAATATTAAACTAATTCCTACTAATCCTATTAACAGTCCTAAAATAATTTGTGAATTAATTTTCGGACCCTTTGAAGAAAAAGTTTCCATACCCACAACCCAAAAGGGAACAGTGGTAATTAATAATGCTGCAAGTCCACTGCTTATATATTGCTCTCCTACAACGACAAGTCCGTTACCAAGCCCAAGCATTGCAATAGCCATAATTGCAATATGCGGTAGATCATTTTTTGATGGAAAAGATTTTTTGAATATTCTTAATACCGAAATAAAAATTGTTCCAGCAACAATCCATCTTATTCCGGCAAATAACATTGGCGGGATGTGTTCTACTCCTAATCTAATAGCTAGATAAGTTGTACCCCAAAAAATACAGATGGCAATCCAGGCTAGATAAGCTTTATAATTATGTGTGTTCATGAAAAGGAAAATTTTTTGCGTAAACTTACAAGCAACTACCAAGAATTAGAAATCTTATATGAAAATCGCAAGAAATAAATGATGTGAGTAAAACACGCTTGAAAAGTTAAATATCCAAATTCAAATTAACTTGACAAAGTATGGTGTGGATGTTATTTTTGGTCTCGTTTCGACGAACATTCCGCGATAGCTCAATGGTGGAGCATTCGGCTGTTAACCGAAGGGTTGCAAGTTCGAGTCTTGCTCGCGGAGCTTGACCTTCAATTGTGCGGACTAGTGATAGCTGGTCCGCATTTTTTTATTTTTACATTGGTTAATTTTGAGTATTCCAATTAATTCCAGTCTAATCTTTTGGCAACAAATTACTATCTATTGATTCAATTTATAATAATTTTACTGACTAATACGATTGATTTAAAATAGCTTTGTGCCAAATTTATTTTTTGCTGCTAAAAGGATCTGAACGGAATTATTTGCATCAAACTGCAAGGAAAATAATACTTTGTAACTATATTTCATTATTGATTGACGGGACTGATTTTCAGTCAGCAAAACTGGGCATCTAATACAAAATTTACTTTCTTGAAACATTAATAAGAATAAAATCCTTGATTCAATGTTTTTATATTAGACTACTATTAGCTATTTTTTAACGGAAAATATATCGTCTGTTGGAGCTAAATGATATTTTGTATGATGGATATTGAGGGAAAACAATAAATAATAATTAGAAATTAACCTAATTTGCACTGGAAATTAAGATGTTGCTTTTATTTCCACATCTTATTATGATTAATTATAAAAATTGATAAAAAAAATTTATTATATTTCGAATCATTATTTGACAAAATGTACTAAACATTAATAATAACAAATCTTCAAAGGAGAGAGAAAATTGAAATCAAACACTGGACTCAAAGGAGCATTCGCTGGATTTGCGACAATAGTTATTCCTATACTGTTTGTCGTTGCCATAGTCCTTTTTATCTTCGTAATGGGTAATCCTCAAAATTTTCAGGGTAACAATCCTGCAAATAATCCCAAGCCAGGAAATTATTTAGGAACTATTTACAAAGGCGGATTTATAGTGCCAATTCTTATGACAGTCTTGATGATGGTAATTACCTTTACTATCGAGCGCTTTATTACTTTATCAAGAGCAAAAGGGAAAGGTAAAATTTCTGCTTTTGTCGTTCGCGTTTATCAGAGATTGACTAAGCCAGATATTGATTCTGCAATATCAGAATGCGATAACCAAAAAGGTTCTGTAGCAAATGTAATTAAAGCTGGATTACTGAAGTATAAAGAGATGTCTGGAATAAAAGGGATGGATCGGGATCAAAAAGTTGTTGCGATTAAACAGGAAATTGAAGAGGCTACATCTTTAGAATTGCCAATACTTGAACAGAACTTAGTTATTCTTGCAACAATAGCTCCACTCGCAACTCTTCTGGGCCTTCTCGGTACAGTATTGGGAATGATTAGAGCATTCTCAGCTCTTGCCCAGGCAGGTGCACCAGATGCCGTTGCTTTATCTACCGGTATTTCTGAAGCACTTATTAATACTGCTTTTGGTATTGGTTCGTCGGCATTAGCAATTATCTTTTACAATTATTTCACAACAAAAATTGATAAGATGACGTATAGTATTGATGAAGCTGGTGTAGCAATTGTACAGAATTTTGTGTCTCATAATAGCTAATGTTTTTGAAATTAATTTAATGGTGTTATAAAATGCCTAAAGTAAAAATTCCTCGTAAAAGCACTTTGGTAGATATGACTGCCATGTGTGATGTTTCTTTTTTGTTGTTAACTTTTTTTATGTTAACAACAGTATTTAGAGCTGATGATTCAGTTATAGTTGATAATCCATCTTCAATTTCAGAAATTAAATTACCTGATACAGATATTCTGAATATTACTATTACCAAAGAAGGAAAAGTATTCTTTAGTATTGATAATAAAAATTTTACCCGAGAAAAATTATTAGCTAAAATAACCGAAAAACATCCGCAACTAAAATTTACACCTGAAGAGGAAAAATCATTTGTTCTCACAGGTAGTATCGGTGTTCCTTTGAATCAGCTACAGGGTTATTTGGCTCTAGATGAAAGTGAAAAAAAGATGTACCCGCAACCAGGCATTCCGGTAGATTCAACTAATAATGAGTTGGGTGATTGGATAATGCAGGGAAGACTTTCTAATCCTGGCGTACGAATTACTCTAAATGGCGACCAAGGTTGTCCTTGGCCTGTTGTGAGAAAAGTAATGAATACTCTTCAGGATAAAAATGTTAATAAGTTTAACCTTATTACAGATCTTGAGGCTGACCCAAATAAATTGAAAGGGATTTAAGTTATGGCCGAATTAGAACAAAAAGAGGTCGGTAAAAAAGGAAAGAAAAAAGGCCGCAAAAAAATGTCTACCAGAGTTGACCTGACTCCTATGGTTGATCTAGGTTTTCTTTTAGTAACATTTTTTATGCTTACTACTACCTTTAGCAAGCCGCAAACTATGGAAATTAATTTGCCGGTTAAGCCTAAAGGTGAAGTAACCCAAGCAGATCAAAACGAGCTAAAAGCTTCAAAAGCATTAACAATACTAATTGGCAAAGATAATAAGCTCTATTGGTATCTCGGTCTGGCAACGGCACCGATTGAAGGATTAACTGAAACAAATTTCTCTGCCGATGGTATAAGGAAAGTGCTTCTTGAAAAAAATAGGACAATTAAAGATATGGTTGTTCTTATAAAACCGACTGATGATGCAGTTTACAAAAATGTGGTTGATATTCTGGATGAAATGAATATATCAAATATTAATCGATATGCTCTTGTAGATATTGCAAAAGAAGATTTGGATTTAATAAACAAATTATAAATTATAAGGTCTAGAAATTATGGCTGAACAATTAACATATAAGCTGGATATTGATGAGCTGGTATTTGCTCAGAGAAATAAGGACTATGGCGCATACAGGTTGCGGAAAACTTATAAGACTTATCTTTCTATAGCTATGTGGATTGCCATTTTAATTCTTTTTCTTGCTACTACAGGGCCGACTATTTATAGAATGATTAACCCTGAAGAAGATGCCACAAAGAAAATGAGAAAAGTAATTATAACTGATTTGGCACCACCGCCTTCAATTGGTGAAGAACAAAAAACAGAACAAGTTGAAGCACCACCTCCATTAAAATCAACTATTAAATTTACTCCACCAGTTGTAAAACCTGATGAGCAAGTTAAAGATGAATATGTACCCACTGTGGAAGAATTAAAAGAGGTTAATCCTGGTCTATCAACCCAGCAAGGTGTGCAAGGTGGTATAGACTATAGTCTTATTGAAACTGAAGAAAAAGTTGTTGAAGAAAAAAAGACTGAAGTAGCGCCAACATTCTTTGTAGCTGTGGAGGAAATGCCCGAACCAATTGGTGGTATCCAAGCTATACAACAATTAATTGTATATCCTGAAATTGCCAAAAGGGCCGGTGTTGAAGGAAAAGTTTATGTCTTAGCATTTGTTGATGAGGAGGGAAAAGTAAGGAAGGCACAAATAATTAAAGGTATTGGTGCTGGCTGTGATGAAGCTGCCCTTGATGCTGTCTTGAAAACAAGATTTAAACCAGGCAAGCAAAGAGGTAAACCCGTAAATGTTCAGGTATCAATTCCAATTGTCTTCAAGCTACAATAATTGGTACTTTAATATTTAAATTTTCCGGTAATTGAGTAAAGAAGATTATGTCATTTTCAGTTATTGCCAGGTTAGTTATGTCTTTTGTTTATTTGGGTTGTGGTGTCTATTTATTGACTGGCAATAACATCTTTTATTTCTCTGATTTCCAAAAGTACGGATTAGCAGCGATACTAATTGCATACGGATTATTTAGATTTTATAGTGCCTGGGGAAAAATGAAAGAGGAAAGTCAAGAAGATGATGAAGACTAGATATCAAATATTTTTATTTATTTTCTTATTTATCAGTTATTACGGATGTAATAGTTCTAATAGTCCCACAGATACACCAACTACCGGTGAATTAACAATATCAGTTGATGAAACGTATAAACCCTTAATTGATTCTGAGATAAATACTTTTGCAGAACTCTATAAATACGCAAAGGTAACCGTTGAGTATAAACCCGAAATAAATGTTTTTGATGATCTGATGAATGGTAGTATCAGATTAATAATAGTTCCAAGAAATTTGAATAAAGCAGAGCTTGAGCAATTTAAAAAATGGGAAATTGTTCCAAAGATAACTAAAATCGCTTATGACGCAATAGCTATTATAGGAAGCAAAGATTTAAAAGATTCTACATACACCTTAGCCGAATTAAAATCTTTAATTTCTAAAGATGAAGGCAATTCTCCATTAAAGAAAATTAAAGTCGTATTTGATAATAATAATTCAAGTACAATTACTTTTTTGAGTGAAAAAACGGGAGTAAAAAATTTCTCTTCAAATTGCTATGCGCTTAATTCCAGTAATGCGGTTCTTGATTATGTAGCAAAAGAAAAAAACAGTATTGGAATTATTGGGGTAAACTGGATTAGTGATCAGGATGACACTACAAATATGAGTTTTCTGAAAACTGTAAAAATTCTTGAGATCTCCACTGGTGCAAACTCTGAAGCCCTTAAACCTTACCAAGCTTATATTGCCACAAAAAACCTATCCACTTACCGGGAAGTATATATTATAAGTAAAGAAGCTTATACAGGGCTCGGTACTGGGCTAACTGCATTTATCGCAAGTGAAAGAGGACAAAGAATTGTTCTGAAATTTGGTCTTGTTCCGGCAACAATGCCCGTAAGACTTGTAGAATTAATAAATGAAGATCTAACAAATTAAACGGTACAATTATGCTTACTAAAAAAACGATACTGCATTTCCTGTTAACAATTATTCTTGCAACAAATTTGTTAGCGCAGGATCTTTCTTCCGGTGTAAAATCTATGAGAGATGAAAAATATTCTGAAGCAAAAAAAACATTTACTTCTCTATTGAACTCATCCTCAAAAGCAGAGGCTTATTTTTATCTTGGGCAAATTTATATGTTACAAGAGAATCTTGATTCTGCTAAGATTTATTATCTAGACGGAATCAAATCGAATTCTGAATTTTCTTTAAATTATGCTGGATTAGTAAAAGTAAACCTTATAGCCAATAATTTGGAAGATGCTGAAAAAAATCAAAATGAAGCAATCGAATTCGGTAACGAGAAAAATCCGTACGTTTATACGGCTCTTGCAGAAGCGTATTCGAACTCTAAAGTAAAGAATTATGATAAAGCAATTGAGATGATAAATAAATCTCTAAAGATTAATCCTAAAAACATAAATGCTTATATCGCATTAGGGAAAATTTATCTTTCAAAAGGAAACGGATCAGATGCAATTAAAAATTTTGAGAGAGCATTGGATCTGGATAAAAAAAATCCAGAAGCCTTAACATCTAAAGCTAAAGTTTATGCTTTAATAAATAATAATGATGATGCAATATCTCTTTTGAATGAAGCAATTACGAACGATCCTACTTATTCACCTGCGTATAATGAATTGGCTGAATTATATGCCAACCTGAAAGACTATTCAAAAGCAGCAGAGAATTTTGAAAAATATATTGCAGCATCTGAAGCTACTCCGGAAAAACTAAAAAGATACGCATCTATTTTATATATCGACAAAGATTATCAAAAGGATATAAATATCCTTGAAGAATTAATTAAAACCGAAAAGGATAATCCATCTTTCATAAGAATTTTAGCTTATTCTTATTTGAGATTAGATCAAATTGAAAAAAGTAAAACTTATTTTGAAAAACTCTTCACAATACCATCGGTAGATTTTTTGATTAGTGATTATGAAAATTATGCTGACCTGTTAAAAAAGACAGGGAATGATTCATTAGCAATTGAGTATCTGTCCAAAATATACGATCAGGATAGTACTCGTAAAGATGTACTGGGTGATATGTCAGTGCTTTATTTTAAAGCTAAAAATTGGGACGGTGTAATCTCTACGCTCGTAAAGAAAAAAACTCTTACTGCACAGGAATATTTTGATTTAAGCAAGGCATATATGTTTAATGGTGATAAAGCGATGTCTGAAGTAACACAAAGTATAAATGCCAAAATAAATTTTAATGATGATCAACTTGTTAAAGTAAGACCTGTTTTGCTTTATTATCAAAGAGATGTTAAAGACGCTAACAACGATCCACAAAAAATAACTTTGGCATTAAATAAATTAAATCAGGCTGTTGAATCAATTTTAATTCCAAATCAAAAATCAAAGTGGGCTGCTGCCAAAGTACAGTGGTTGGAAGAAGTTCGTTCGAAAATTAAGCTAGATTATGCTAATGCAGATTCAGCTTTAACAATGCTTTCTGTTAAATCTCCGAATTTAGCTTTAGCTTATTTATGGCGGGCTAGAGTTAATTCCAGTTTTGATCCTGAATCGGAATCTGGACTAGCGAAACTATTTTATGAGCAGTTTATAGAACGAGCAACAAAGGACAGTGATAAATTCAAAAAAGAATTGATTGAAGCCTATTCGTATTTGGGATATTATTATTATTTGCAGAATGATAATGCCAAATCAAAAAGTTATTGGCAGGAAGTACTGGCACTTGACCCGGAAAACAAACAAGCTAGTGATGTGATAAAACAATTAAAATAGATTTAAACTTTATATAGAGCAGGTTTAAAAAAATAGTTAATTATTTTTTTGAATAATAAAAACTGAAATAGTAAAGAATGTTTCTATTGATTCTACTAAATAGAATTAAATATTTAATTTAAGGTGCCTTTCAAATAATCTCCAGTAACAAGATGCTTATGCAGTATCTTTTTAATAAGACTCCAAGTTATATAGTAAATAAAATCATGTCAGACCATTAATCTTTTTAAGTAATAACAAATTAAACTGATGCTTAGTATTTTTGGTATAGTTTTTAAAAAAAAATTAGGAATAAAAATTTAGCATCAAATAATTATTTAGGATTTTAAATATGTATAGAATTAGAGAGGCAAATTTTATCGCCCCTAAAATTAAAAAGTTTGTAATTGAAGCCCCTAAAATTGCAGCAAAGAGAAGAGCAGGACAATTCGTAATCATAAGAATAAAAGAAGGGGGAGAACGAATTCCTTTAACAATCGCTGATTCAGATATTTCCGCAGGTACCATTACATTAATTGTACAGGGAATTGGGAAAACTACGATGGAATTGAATTCTCTAAATGCTGGTGAAAATATTATGGATGTTGTTGGACCATTGGGTAAGTCTTCGCATATAGAAAACTTTGGGACAGCTATTAGCATTGGTGGTGGGGTTGGAACAGCAATCGCATATCCCACCGCAGTTGCATTAAAAAATGCGGGCAACTACACTATATCCATCATCGGTGGTAAAACAAAGGAATACGTGATCCTTGAAAGTGAAATGAAAAAAGTTTGCGATGAGGTTTATCCAACAACAGATGATGGCAGTTATGGATTTCATGGTTTCGTTACTCAAAAGTTAGCAGAGCTTATTAACTCAAAAAGAAAGATTGATTTTGTTCTGGCAATTGGTCCAATTCCAATGATGAAAGCAGTCGCTGAAACAACGCGGCCGTTTGGAATAAAAACAGTTGTTAGCTTAAATCCAGTTATGGTAGATGGAACTGGAATGTGTGGAGGCTGTAGAGCAACAGTAAATAATAAAACAGTTTTTGTTTGCGTAGATGGACCTGAATTTGATGCTCACCTTGTTGATTTTGAAACTTTAGCTCGAAGAAACTCAGCATATCGTACAATGGAACAAATTTCAATTAATGAGCATGAATGTAATCTTGAAAAAGCTTTTGAGATTGCAATAAATAATAAAAGTATATAATAAAATTTGAAATATAATTGAGAATTATTATGCCGGAACTAAGTAGAAAAGATAAAATGAAAATTCAACGCCAATCGATGCCGGAACAAAATCCGGAAATAAGGCGATCTAATTTTGAAGAAGTTAATTTAGGGTTTACTGAAGAGCTTGCAAAAATGGAAGCATTACGTTGTCTGCAATGTCCTAAACCTGTATGTATTGAAGGTTGCCCTGTTGGAGTTAAGATAAATGAATTTATAAAACTTGTTGGTGAAGGAAATTACATTGATGCCGCAGCAAAAATAAAAGAGGATAATATGCTTCCTGCAATATGCGGAAGAGTTTGTCCTCAAGAAGAACAGTGTGAAATGAAATGTGTTGTAGGTAAAAAAGGGGAACCTGTTGGTATTGGCAGACTCGAAAGATTTGTTGCGGATTTTGAAAAAGAAAATAAAATTGAAAAAAATGTTGAAAGCAAAGAGAAGACTGGTTATAAAATTGGAATAATCGGCAGCGGACCCGCTGGATTAAGCTGTGCCGGAGACTTAATACAAATGGGGCATGATGTAACTGTGTTCGAAGCATTGCACGATCTTGGTGGTGTTTTGATTTATGGCATACCAGAATTTCGTCTTCCAAAAGCAATTGTTAAATCTGAAATTGAATCGTTAAAAATTTTGGGTGTTGATTTTAGGACTAATGCTGTAATTGGTTTTACAGATACTATTGATGAATTAATGAGTGATGGTTATGATGCAGTATTCATTGCTGTTGGTGCGGGGTTACCAAACTTTTTAAATATCGAAGGTGAAAATCTGAATGGAGTTTATTCTTCCAATGAATTTCTAACTCGTGTAAATCTTATGAAAGCTTATAAATTCCCAAGCTATGATACTCCAATTTTTAATTGCAAGGATAAAAATGTAGCAGTATTTGGCGGCGGTAACACAGCTATGGATGCTATTCGTACATCGAAAAGGCTTGGTGCAAAGAATGCTTATATAATTTATAGACGATCTGATGTAGAAATGCCGGCGAGAAAAGAAGAAGTTCATCATGCAAAAGAAGAAGGAATAGAATTTTTATTTCTTTCAAATCCTAAAAAATTTATAGGTGACAAAAGCGGTTGGCTTACTGGAGTTGAACTGATAAAAATGGAGCTTGGTGAGCCTGATGCTTCAGGAAGAAGAAAACCAATACCTGTACCAGGTTCAGAATATATTTTAAATATTGATCTGGCTGTTATCGCAGTTGGTAATGGATCAAATCCAATAATCCAAAAAACAACTCCTGATATTAATTTTAATAAATGGGGAAACATTGTTGTTAATGAAGAAACAATGGAAACTTCAAAGCCGGGTGTATTTGCCGGCGGTGATATTGTAACAGGAGGAGCAACCGTTATTCTTGCAATGGGTGCAGGAAGAAAAGCTGCAAAGGCAATTGATAATTATTTAGAATCTCAAAAAAAATCTTAGCACTTACTTTAGTAAAGAAAAATACTTTTCTATAAATAAGCTTTTATTCAAATCCTAAATTTCTCTTCAGGATAACTAATAGATTTTATTAAATTGTCTTGTGTGATTTATTATTTTATTGACGAGACAAATTATGTATGACTATCAAACAAAAGGATTTTTTGCCCAAGCTCCAGGTATGATGGAAGAGCTTTGCAAAGAAGAGCTGATGGAACTCGGCGCTACGGATGTTGAAACTACTTACAGAGGTGTTTACTTTAAATCTGATTTGGCTACACTTTATAAAATTAATTACACATCAAGATTACTTTCCCGTGTACTTGCTCCGCTAATTACTTTCCCTTGTCATAATACAAGTGCACTTATTAAAACAGCAAAAAAAATCCATTGGGAAGATATTTGTTCTATTGAAAAAACATTTGCCATAAGTTCATCTGTTGCTAAAAGCGCTATTACTAATTCATTATACGCTTCTCAGGTTCTAAAGGATGGGATTGCAGATTACTTTAGAGAGAAATATGGTAAGCGTCCAAATGTTGAAACTGTAAATCCGGATGTTAGGATTAATTTGCATATCGAGAAAGATACTGCGGCAATTAGTCTTGATACATCAGGTGAATCTTTGCATAAGCGCGGTTACAGATTATTAGCAGGAGAAGCACCCATGCAGGAAACTTTAGCTGCAGCAATTATTCGATTAAGTGGATGGGATGGAGAAAATACTTTGTGGGATCCAATGTGCGGATCGGGAACAATTATATGTGAAGCATTAATGCATTATTGTAAATTACCGGCACAGAAACTTCGCAAAATTTTTGGATTTTTTAATTTACCGGATTTTGATTCTGCCCTTTGGGAAAAAGTTAAAAAAGAATCTGATGATAAAATTCGACCATTGCCTAAAGGTCTTATTCGAGGAAGCGATAAATCTCAAAGGATATTAGAAGTTGCAAAAGATAATTTATCGAGACTTCCATATTCTGATTCAATTGATCTTCAATGCCATCCATTTCAGCATGTAAAAGAATTTAAAGATGGAACGCTTATAGTAAATCCGCCATACGGAATAAGACTTGGAGAAATTGAAGAAGTCCGCACACTTTATAAAGAACTTGGAGACTTTCTTAAAACAAAATGCAATGGTACTTCGGCTTTTATTTATACAGGTGATACATCGTTACGAAAATCAATTGGGCTAAAAACTTCAAAGAGAATTCCACTTGTTAATGGAAAATTAGAAGGCGTACTTTTTCAGATTAATAGTTATGAAGGCAGCAAAAAGAAAAAGTATCAGAACGAACAGAACACATAAATCGTTTTATAATCAATTACTGATAAACAGTTTTCTCATCCTGTAAAAAGCCAAAGCCACTCCAGCCAAAGTTAATATTAAGAGATGTAATAATGCGCTTTTAATCTCAAGATAACCTGCACCAATAAAAGTGATACGATTATAAATATCAAAAAAGGGAGTGCTGGGTATTAATTGGGAAATCCAGTATAATGATTTGGGCATTGCAAAATCAGGCCAGGCATAACCTGTTAAGAAAAATATCGGATAGGATGTAAATGAAATAACTTGCAGTGCTAATATATTTCTTTTAAAGAATGATGCAGCAAAAACTGATAAGCTTATCATTGAAATAAGAAATAGCATTGTAACCGCAAATAATAAAAAGTAGTTGCCCGCAAAATTGATTTTGAATAGTGAAAAATCTATTATAAAAAAGAAAATAGCATAACAAAAATATATCAGCAGGTATAACATACCTTTTCCAGTAAGGGCGGCGGCAGTACTATGATTAGCCGCTGAATACCAATTGCTCAGGGTCCCTAATTCTCTTTCTTTGGCAATTGATTCTCCCATACCCATAAATAAGGTTTGTTGTAAAATTAAAACCAGTATAGCTGGAATAAGAAAATCACCGTAAGTTGTTGCCGGATTGAATAAAAATTTAATATTATCCCGCAGTGGTTCAATAATCTCTTCGGCTTGCTTGGGAGTTATGCCTTTCATTTCAAAGGCACGAAGTCTTGAGCGTTTACTGTAATCAAGTACAACTTCATTAACGGCTTTGTTAATATCATTTGAAGGAAGGAATCGCTGAGTGTTAAGATAAAGTTTTATCTCTGTACCTTTGTTCGATTTGATCTGAGACTCAAAATCTTTTGGAATAATTATTACACCCTGAACTTCATCACTAAGTAGTTCGTCTTTCGCATTTTCAAAATCTAAAACTCTATCGGTTACTTTTAACAATTCGTTCGCATCTAAATCTGAAATAAATCTTTGAGATACTACCGTTCTGTCCATATCTAAAATAGCAATCGGAACTTCAGTTTCTGTTTTGTATAGATAAAAAGATCCATAAAGTAATGAGTAAAATATTGGTGCAATTGAAAGCATCATTATTAAATCAAAATCTTTTGAGATAATTTCTAATTCTCTCTTCACAATTTGCATCAAGCCCAAAATTCTTAATTTCATTTTATACCCTCATCAATCAACAAAGATTTCTTTATCTGATATCTCAAAGCAATAACCGTTGTAATAATTGATATTAGCAGAAATATCATTAAGTATATTGTTTCCGAAATTACATATCGGAAAGGGACACCCATTTGTGCAAGTTTTGTAAATCCAGAAAGAAAATGAGTATATGGAATTAAATATGCCACAAAACGGAATAGCCACGGCATTGCCCAAAGTGGATATGTTAATCCGCTGAAGATGAAAGCCGGAGTAACAACAAAAAGCGCTAACTCGGTTGCAAACATCTGATCTCTGAACAGCGACGAAATCATAAAGCCAAGTGCAAACACTACAATTGAAAAAAATATTAAAAATAAAAGTATCGTTAGCACAGAATTGTGAATTGTAATATTGAATAGTGGAAAAATAATTCCCACAAGTATGGTTAGGTTTGTTATGTGAATGGCAATATGCGGTAAAGATTTGCCAAGAATTATAATTGATATTTTATTTTTGGAAATATAAAGCAACTCACTAAAAGTATCGTGCGTAAACTCTGAGCTAAATATAAGAATCGAGGCAACCATAATGATCATCAAATATGCAAAGGTTGTCAATCCTGGTGCGAGATAATTTACGTAGCTGTAATTAGGATTGTAAAGCACCATCGTTTCAATTTTGATTGGACTAATGATGTTCATCGCCTGATCTTCCATCAATCCGGATGATCTTAATTTTTTTAACAGCACACCACCAGAAACCATTTTTATAATTTTTGATCCATCGCTCAGCAAGTAATTGCTAACAATAATATTTGATGAATTAATAAATAAAGTAACATCAGCTTGTTTGCCTGCCTTAACATCTTTTTCCATTTTCTTAGGGAAATAAAAAGCGCCGCGAATATTTCCTTTTCTGAATTCTGATTTTAATTCATCCATTGAGTTAGCATATTTAACAATTTCCATAGAGCTTGCTGAGCCGGCATACCGCGTAAGCAGAAGAGAAAGTTCGCTATGGTCTTCGTCAAAAATCGCAATGGGAATTCCTCGTACCAGTTCATTTGAGTACACAAGTGAAAAGAAAACGAATAGGACAACTGGCAAAACAAAATAAAGCGTTGATAAAGATTTTCTGGTTGTTATCCGGTAAAATTCTCTTTTGATTACTTTACCAAGAATTATCAAATAATTTTTTACTTTATATAAATTCATTGTTTACTCTATGATCTCAAAAAATCAAAATAAAATTTTATAACTCAATGTTTACAGTCATACCCGGTCTTAGTCCATCAATTTTTTCTTTTGCTCTCAGTCTTATCTCAAAAGTCTTCACATCAAAATCACCTTTTTGATTAGTCGGACGCCAGTATGCAAAATCACCCATCGGCGAAATATAAGTTACTTCAAAAGTGTATTCTTTATTTTCAAGCGCAGTAATCCTGCCTTTGTAACGACTTCCTATTTTAATTGAATTCATATCTGTTTCTTTTAACTGAAGTGTAACCCAAACATCATTAAGATCAAGAATTGTAAATACAGGATAACCTGCAGAAAGTATTTCTCCGCTATCAACAACTTTTTTTTGCAGTTCGCCATCAATCGGACTTTTAATATAAATTTCATCCTGATAAGCCAAGGTTTCTTTCAAACCATTTTCAGCTTGATAAAAAAGTCCCTTCGCCATTTCAATTTCTTCGTAACGGGTTCCTTTCAAAATCATATCATATTTTGATTTTGCAGCAAGCATCTGTTCCATAGCCGCTTTGTGCTGAAATTCATAAACATCTTTTTCCTGTGATGATATAACACTATCCTTGTACATTTTATACGTTCTGTTCCAGGTTTTTTCAGCCAAATCAAATTGATATTTTGCTTGCTGATAAAGTTTTTCAACAGCATCTTTCTCTTCAGGTCTTGCGCCATTTAATGCCATTTGATATTTGAATTTAGCGGCTTCAAGTTGTCCTTTGGTTTGTTCAACCTTAGCATCAATTTCTTTACTTTGAAGCTTTGCAAGAATTTGTCCTTTCTTTACAAAATCTCCTTCATTTACGAAAATGCTATCTATCCTGCCCGGAATTTTTGAGGCAACATCAACATCTGTTATTTCAACTAATCCGGTTATTACTTTTTTATCACCTCCTAAAGATGAAATAATTAAGTAAGCAATTGCTATAACGGCTAAAATTATTGGTAAGGCGATAATTATTTTTTTCACGTTCGATTTCATTCTATAGTTCCTTTTTATTCCAGATCGTTAAAACTTTTTCAGGATTTCCTGTTGATTGATAAAGCTCTGACAAAGATTTATAATATTCGTACAAAGCATTTTTACTTTCTATTAAATTTTTTTCTAAGGATAATTCTGCGTCAATAACTTCGAGCGATGTCCCGAGTCCCGTTTCAAATCTCTTTTCATTTTGCCTTAAATTTTCTTTTGCAAGGGCAATGTTAGTTTTCACTTTTTCATACTTTTCTTTTGCGTTTTGAACATCCTTAAAATTTTTGTCAACAAGTAAGTTAATTTTTCGTTGAGTGTCTGTTTGCAAATATTTTACTTCTTCTTCCAGATGGATTGCTGATTGCAGCTTGCTGTAATCTTTTAATCCGTTAAAAAGATTAAAACTTGCCTGAATACCAACTGCCCATTTTGGTTCAAGCGCTGATAAGTCTTCGGGAATTAATTCATATTTGCCAAATGCTGAAATAGTAGGAAGAAAATTGCCTCTTTC
Source organism: Ignavibacteriales bacterium (assembly GCA_037444745.1). Lineage (GTDB taxonomy): Bacteria > Bacteroidota > Ignavibacteria > Ignavibacteriales > Ignavibacteriaceae > IGN3. The sequence continues at coordinate 83,229 of JBBILT010000005.1, read as the reverse complement.
TATTTTATACTTTTGAGAAGCCGCATCTTGCTTAAGTTCCAATATTTTAAGTATCGGCTGATCGGTCATAGCTTCACTAATTAAATTATTTAAAGACTCGTTGAAAGAAGAATAAATAAGTGAATCAGATACTATGATATCTTCATCCAGTTCTTTCCCTAATGTATTTTTAAGTGCAAGAAGCGCAACCGATATTTTGTTTTGATCTTCCATTAAATTTAGTTGTGCATCCGCAAGGGCTACTTGCGCACGCAGCAAATTATAATTAGCTATTAAACCTTCCTTAAAAAGTTTTTCTGCTTGTTCTTTATGATGCTGCATTCCTTTTAAAACATCTTTTCGTGTTTTGTTAATATCATTTAATAATACTACAGATAGATAACCTTGAATAGTTTCTTTAGTTACCTCATTATGAATTTGAGTTAACTCTAATTCCGCGGAATGTTTTTCATCAGCAGTATAATTTTTTGCTGCAATCAATTTACCCCCAACAAATAGTGGTTGAATGCCAATCAATGTGGCAGTTATGTAATCTTGTTTCTTTAATGTTTTTTCAAATGGCGGCAACAGACTGTTAAGGGAATTCGAATACTGGCTGTACAAACCTGCTCGCTGTAAATCATTTAATGCCGGATTACCCTGAATCAAATTATATATGTTAGCAAGTTCAACCTGGTTGCTGGATTGCATCTGAATCATTGCATCACGAATTGGTCCTAAATCAATTAACAGCGGATCATTCAAGTGATTATAACTGCTGGTCAGGTTTATCACAGGTAAAAAATTTCCAACTGATCCAAGATCATCAAACTGTTTTTGTTTTAGTCTCTCTTCGTACTGCCTAATTTTTGGATTATGGTTTAATGCGAAATCAATTGCATCATCCAAAGAAATTGACTGGGCTAAACCTGAAGTAATTAAGTAATTAGATAAGAACACAAGTAAGAAAAAGAAACCTTTATTTCGATAAAACATCTTTAGTCTCCATTATAAATGAACTGCGATTCATAAAATGATCAAAAAAATTAGTTAGATAAAATACCTTTTTTAAGAATATATTTTACATTTTGCCGCATCAGTGTAAGTGAAAAATCTGTGGGGGAGTTAGCCCACATATGCAACAAATGCCTCAATCCTCCAAAAGTAAAATTTCGAAATATTTGAAGATCGAGATTCTGGTTGAAAATTTTCTTTTTTATTCCTTCCTTCAATATTTCCTCACCAAGATCTAAAAAACTTTCATAAAAATTAGCAAACCTACCTTTTTTACCGCGGAGAAGATAATGCTCCTCGCTTGCTATTACTACTGCCAGGGAGGGGTTTGCAATAAATAAATCAAACACCATATCCAGCATATTCTCAAATTTTTCTAAAGGATCAATATCAGTTCTCTTTGTTATTACTTTGGTTTCCTGGTAAATCTTTTGCCAAAGTTCTTCAAATATCTTTATTAAAACTGAATCTTTATTTTTGAAATATAAATAAACACTGCCTGTAGCAACATTTGCTTCCTTGGCGATTTGAGAAATTTTTGCTTGATGAAATCCTTCTTTGGCAAAAATCTTGATTGCTGCATCAAGAATATCTTTTTCTTTATTTCCTTCTTTTGTTCTCATAGCTAAATACCATAAATGAATGATGGTTCAAAAATAAGTTATTTATGATTGATTGTCAACCTCTTTTAAGAAATATTGATATAAATCAAAGAAGTATTAAATAAAAAGATAAAAGGTGATATAAATATTTACCTTAGCCAGTTTGTCGTGAGCGTAATAGTATGTCTGTTTTGATCTAAAATAAAAGATGAGCTATCTGTGTTGATGAAAGAAAATAATTTTGTAAAGTATAAATTTTACGGAAAAAATTTTTTCTTATTAGTATAATTTATCCAGTTAGAAAACGGAGTAACAAGCGGCATCCCGGCAATCCTTCCTCCAAATCCCATAAATCTATGAACAAACATTGGAATACTTGAAGTTTTAATTTTCTTTATAACATCATTATAAATCTTTACTTTATTTTTTTCGGCAAGTTCAAATGTAACTTTATTTAAATTTTCATTTAGTTTTTTAACTCGCAATTGATTTCTCAGTCCATTCTTAACTGATTCAAAAGAAAGTTTAACGGAATCATTGCCATCTTTTTTATCAATTACCTGTAAAATTGTATATGAATTATTTCGTTGGATTGGACCATATACTTCATTTATATTTAAATCGGATGCAATCTTCCCAACATCTCCGAGCGATAATATTGGTTTGAGTCCTGTTTCCCCGAAAGCATTGACTAGTGAATCTGTTTGTCCATATTTTTTTATAACGATTCCAAAATCTTTACCATCTTTTAAATCATTAAGAATTTTAGACACTTCATCAAGATCTTTTAGAGAAATTAATCTGATATTAAAAAGCCTTAAATTATTTGAGGTATTCAATTCGTTTATATAATAATTATATAATTCATTATCGGTCACTTTAACAGAATCAAACATTGCATTAAAACAAAACTGAGCCAAATATTTTTGCTTCCATTTTGAAATATCATTTCGTACTTCGGGAAGTAATTCCAAATTAAGTTTATTTCCTTCTTGAGTAATTATTTGATCTTCAACAAACTGTTTTACTCTCCTCGAAAGCTTTTGAAGTACTATTGTGGAATCAAGTCGATTAACATCGAAACCATCAAAAGCTAGAGCGCTCAAAAAGTATTTTAAACTTATATTTTTATCGCCAATCTTAAAAAGTAATTTGTTAAAATCATCACGATTGAAAGAATTATTAATATATTCAAAATCAGTTTCAGTAAGTCCAAAATAATTAGCAGAATCATTTGCACTTGATTTGATTTTTATTCGATTCCAGATTGATTTATAAGCCAGCGTAAATGTCTCAGGATTAATATTTATTTTAGTTCCGGATAGTAATTCGGTTCTGTACTCCTGAAATCTTTTTTCAATTCGTCTTTCCCTAATTTTCTTTCTCATATCATCAATAGCTTTTTGGTCATTAAGGTCTATTGGTGTTAAAACTTTATTTTTAATTCTAAACATTATCCAACCAACTTCACTTTTGATAGGCGCAGTATATCCATTTATTCTGAGTGCGTAGAGTGAATCTTCAATTTCCTCATCGTGCAAACTGCCAATTGATACATCAATATCTTGTAAAGTGAGTCCTTTATTAATAGTGATGAGTGAATCAAAATTATTTTTAGTGTTTAGATGATTATAGAAATTATAAATTCCCGAAGAATCTTTAGCCGTAATAAGTTGTGTGTTCAGTTTTACCTTTGATTTTATTATCCCATTGTTTATATCTGAAGCGGTCAGTTTCACTTGGTCATCAACTTCCTTTTTGAATAATGCGTCGCGAACGAACATATCTTGAAGAGGTTGAAAATAAAAGTTAAACTTTTCGGTTGAGATAAATCCCATTCTTTCCGCATCTTTTGCCCATAACTTTTCTGCTATTAGTGAATAAAGGAAATCATATTTTACTGAATCAGGATCAATGCGTCGATCATTTGGAATATATGGTGAAAGTTCAAAACGGAGTTTAAATTCCTTAGCAGTTATTTTATCGTTACCAACCTGTGCAACTATTGAATTTTCATCTTGCGAAAAAGAAATATTTGTTAGTGTTGCAAAAAATAATATTATAAAAAGAAATTTTAATTTCATCATTTTAGTAAAATAGTTTTAATAGTAGAGTTAAATAAGTTGTTTGTAAAACGTGTAAAATAAATTCCACTGCTTACATTTAAACCGAAATCGTTTTTACCATCCCAGACAGTTTGATATTTACCTTTAGACTGTAAATCTTTGTAAAGAGTTCTAATTCTGTTTCCCAAAAGATCATATATTGCAATATCAATTTCTGATGAAATACCAACAGAATAATTAATTATTGTCTGATTGTTAAATGGATTTGGATAATTCTGGTGCAATTTAAATTCTTCTGGATTTGAATTAACATCTTCATTAATTGAAGTTACACCATCACCAAATTTTTCTATACCAAACCACATTGTGTGATCAATTGATTGATCCAATGCAAATGCAAATCGATTTGAAGTTACCGGCAAGAAAGTATATTCAGATCCTGTTATAATATTTCCTGAACTGTTTAACGGGTAAATGGAAATTGAATCTGCTAAGATGTTTAGATTCATTTCAACAGTAATCGGATGCACTTGAGTTGGTGTATGTCCCCAATCATCATGAATTGTAGTGGTTCCATCCCAAATCATTCCAGTGTCTTGCAGTTTAGTTGAAACTGTAATCAAGGATTTATTTGCTTTGATAAGCGAATCATTATCAAGCGATAGCCAGGTTACAGTTCCAAAGTTTGTAGCAGAAACTAACGTAAGATTACCAACAATAGTTTGTGAAAAATTATTTAATAATCCGCTTAATCCAATAAACTTAGGAGTATTTATAGTAATAAGTCCGTTTGTGTTATAAGTAATTTCATCAGTATCAGTTTTATACGGATTTACTGGATCAGACGGTAATTGAGAGAAATCTGTTGTTGTTGCAGCATTAAATGATTCATTTCTGATTGCGTATTTTAGTGCAAGTTTTTTTGAATAAAGATCAGGTCCTGTCCAAAATCCAGTATCGTGTTTTGGTAAAAGAAAAACATCTTCACGATTAAAATTAAGTTTTAAAGTTTCATTCGCATTAGAAATAAATCCATTTCGATATGCAAATGAACAGGACGGAACCAAACTCATCATTGCATTATTTCGATGAATTGCAAAATAATCACTAACAAAATCTGTTGTCCAATCGGTGCTTCCATTGTAATCAAAAAACATTAGAGCATCAGCATTGTGAAAAGATGAGTATCCAGTTATAAATAACATAGATTCGGTTTGGTATCTGTTGGGAAATGCATGATTGTATTCGCTGATTGTTAAAGGTTTATTTACAAATGCAACACCGCCAAACAAAGCTGGAATTGTTCCGCCAGATTGTGATTGAACCATTGGTGTGTTAGAAATATTCCAATCAGTAGATGACCATGGAACTCCAGGAAAATTTGGATGATCCCAATAACTGTGATTATCACTAAAATCAGACCCGGATTGTGTTATTAAATCTCCTGGACCAACATTCCAATTTTGAATTACGATTGGACAGACAACACCAAGTGTATCTTTTAAGAAAGAAAGCATTTCAGTACTAAAATTATTTTGCAATGAAATATAAAATTCTGAAATATCTTTAACTCTTTGATCTGAATAAGTGTAACTATTAAAATAATCAGTTCTCTTAACAGATTTATTTTCTAAGTTCTCTCCATTTTCTAATCCTGTTATAGTAGCATTTGTTAAAGTTACATTATCAAACCAATAATTTCCTGTTTGTGAAAATTGAAATGCAATTCTTGTAAACCCAAGGTTATTTTCAGTCGGGATAAAAGAAAACTCAAAAGTATTCCAGCCTGTAGTTAGCTGAAATTGTTGTGAGTGATAAACATTGTAAGGTGAATTATCACGCATCATAACTACATTTATGGTTTTGTTAGCATCACTGCGAGCAGAAAATTTTATGGTGTATATTGAATCTGCATAAACAGTAATTGCAACTTGCTTAAACTGAATATGCCAATCAGTGCCTGTTGCATTTGTAACAGAAACTTTACCCGAATAAACTTCTTCAAACGGATTTTGATTATCTAAAGCGATTGTTGCAGCAGCACCATTGTGCAATTCAATCTGCCATCGTTGTGTAATTGGGGAAGTTTCAAAATTTCCATTTAGTACATAGTTAATTGGATTTGGTGGAGTGGTTCCAATATTCCACGCTGCTTGCAAATTTATTGTGGTTGTATATTTATTATTAAGAAAATTATTCCACAATGTATCCAGCATTTTTACATGGCGCATTATCAATGAACCATTTTGGCTGAAACTTTTTAATTTATTTTCCCGCCACATTCGATAAAGTGAATTTTCGTTTGTTACTTCCAGTATTCCCATTACAGGATCATCTTTTAATGCTAAACCAGTATATGGATTTGTATGAGTAAGTAATTGTGCTGCATATTCTTTTTGCAGAAAAATTAATTGTGGATCAAAAAGAGTTACTCCTTTCCCAAAATCAATAATTGAATCAGCATCAGCAACGCCATCAACCACACTAAATGTTCTGCCAACATTCAGATTGATATCTGCATAAATTCCATTTTTCTTTAATTCATTTATTACATATTCCATTCGATCGAGAGTTGCCGGATTTAAATGTCTTGTATCAGAACCTTGAATAAATAAACTTCCGCTTGTCCAGTTATTATCAAGATGATGAAAACGGATAAGATTAAATCCCATATTTCTTAGTCTGCCAGCGATATACCATGATTTTGCTTTATCCGGGAACGCTCCATCAGCAACAAGATTAGTTCCCCAAAACCGAATTCTATTTCCCTGAACAGAAAAATTTCCATTTTCGTTTACAGAAATAAAATCCTGGTTAGTTATTTGTTTGGCAGGAAAGTAAGGTAAAAAAACTGCTGATGTGGTATCATCAGCAGGTAAATTAAAATTATATCCACCAGAAAAATTTTGTGCGTTAACAATTATGCTGCATAAGAAGAATATAAAAGTTATAAAATAAAACTTTTTAATCATTTATTCTTTCAAATTTATTTTAAATTAAATTTTTGATTTAACTTAATTTCTTGCGATGAACTTCCAATCAGCACTTCAAACTCACCACTTTCAGCGGTCCATTCTTTTGTTTTTGGATCGAAGAATGAAAGTGCTTTTTGATCAATTGTAATTTCAACAATTTTTTCTTCACCGGGATTTAAATTTACTTTCTTAAATCCTTTCAGTTCTTTTTCTGGTCTGTCAATTGATGATTTAATATCTTTAATATAAAGTTGGACAACTTCACTGCCTTTAACTTTTCCAGTGTTCTTAAGTTTTAAACTCACGGTTAAATTATCATTCTTATTCATTTCTTTTGATGATAAATTTAATCCACTATACTCAAATGTTGTAAAACTTAAACCGTAACCAAAAGGGAAGAGAGTTTTAATATTGTTTTTTTCAAAGTGTCTGTAACCAACATAAATCCCATCTTCATATCGGGTTGTACCATCTTCTTTTTTGTAAGTGTTAAAAGCTGAGCAATCTTCCCACTTCATAGGAAATGTCATAGGTAATTTCCCAGATGGATTTGTTTCACCAAGTAATATTTCTGCAATTGCATTCCCCGCTTGTTCACCGGCAAACCACGCTTCAATCAAACCATCAACTTTAGCAAGCCATTCATTCATTAAAACAGGGGAGCCAGTTGTTAGAACAACAATTGTTTTCGGATTTACAGCTGCAACTTTTTTAATTAACTCATCCTGTTCATTTGGAAGGATTAAATTCTTTCTATCAAATCCTTCGCTTTCGCAATTGTAATTTGTTCCTGCAAAAATAATTGCAACATCAGAATTCTTTGCTGTTGATATTGCATCAGTAATCAATTGATCATTTGGTTTACGCCAACCAAATTTTACGATTGCACCACCGCCTTTTTCGTAATACTCTAATTTTATTTTATAACATTGTCCGGCATTTAATTCTATGGTGTAAGAATTTGTTAGTACTGCATGATCAGTCCAGTCATTGATTACCAGTTTATCATCGATAAATAATCTAACACCATCATCACTTGAAATATCAAATGTATATTTGTCAGATTTATCAGCTTTAACATAACCTGTCCACCTAACAGAAAAATTATCAACCTGAAAATCTTCAAACGGACCTCTATCATTCCACTTAAAATTAATTGTCTTATCGATAACAGTTCTTTCAGGCTTACCATCAAGATTCATATTAGTAAAGTATTCACCTTTAAGCCCGTTTATTTTTTCATCTTTATCTAAAAATAAAAATTTAGGATCAATTGGATTAGTATCACCATCAATAATTGAACCTTGGGAAAAATTAATTTTTACTTTATCACCAATCTTATTTTGTAATGCTTCTAAAGGACTAATAGAACTAAATGGAACAACCATCGAACTTCCCCCACCGCCGGTAACTGCGATATTACTATTCGGTCCAATAACCGCAATTGATTTTATTTTATTTAAATTCAAAGGAAGAATTGAATTTTCATTTTTCAGCAAAACTATTCCATCTTTTGCAACATCAAGTGCGACTTGTTTGTGCTCATCAGTGTTAACTTTAGTTGAGTCATATTTATAATCATCAAATAAACCAATTGTAAACATCACACGTAAAATTCTTCTAACTTTGTCATCAAGTTTCAGTTTACTTAATTCACCGCTTTTAATTTTTTCAAGAAGAGTTTCTTTGTTTAGATATTGTCCGGTTGGCATTTCAAGATCAAGTCCACTGTTGAAAGTAGGAACAGAACTATGAACAGCGCCCCAATCGGACATAACCAATCCTTTAAACTTCCATTCTGTTTTTAGTTTATCAATTAGAAGATAGTCATTCTCGCTGCAGAAATGATCATTCACTTTATTGTATGCTGACATAACAGCAAGTACATTTGCTTCTTCAACTGCCGCTTTGAATGAGGGTAAATAAATTTCATTCAAAGCCCTCTCATCAACAATTGTATTTACCATATCGCGCTGATGCTCTTGATTGTTCGCTGCAAAATGTTTTACGGTTGCAACAACATTTTCTTTCTGTACGCCTTTAATATAATCGACTGCAATTCGAGAAGTTAAAAACGGATCTTCGCCAAAGCTTTCAAAATTTCTACCGCCCATTGGAATGCGTGCAATGTTCACACAGGGTCCAAGAATCACGTGGCGTCCTTTTGATTTTACTTCTTCACCGATTGCAAAACCAAGTTTTGAAATCAGTTCAGGATTCCATGTTGCGCCCATTAAAATTCCTGAAGGAAAAGCTGTCGATTGATCCCATCGAACTCCAAGTGGTCCATCAGTCATATTCAATGGAGGAATGCCGAGACGTTCAATTGCTTTTGTTTCAAATCCTGTTCCGCCAAGCATATCAATTTTTTCTTCGAGCGTCATTCGCTTTAGCAAGTCTTCAACTCGCTCGTCAATCGAAAGCCTATCGTTTTTGTAAGCGGGAATGTTATCTATGTTAGTTTTCATTTTGAAAGAAGAGAAGATAAATGTTGTTAAGAATAAAAGTAAAATTGCTTTTTTCATTTTATCACCTTTCGGAAGTTTGCCACTAATTAACACGAATTTTTCACGAATTAAATTAGTGGTAATTAGTGAAATTCGTGGCTACTGTCTTAATCCGAGTGCGCTCAAGTAACCTTCATTTACAATACAGTTTTTGAATTTTATATTTTCTATCAAATCATTAAATGCTTTGTGAATTATTTCTTCACCAGGTTTTGTTTTTCTAATTCCTTCAAAATCTTTTTTTGGAGTTTCAGCGTACTTAATAATTTCTTCCCACTCTTTTGTTTTTGGAAATTGTACTATTCCACGGTCAGAATCCATTTTTTTGTAAGGCCAGAAACACCAGCCAATATTATTTTTTTCAAGCAGCACACGAAATGAATCAATCCACGCATCTTCATTTTCACCGCTTTCACCAAGCCACATAGGAACATTGTACTTATTAGAGAAATCAACATAATCCTGAATTTGTTCTTGAACCGGCGGCATCCAGTATTTGTGAAAAGTGTAAGCTAATTTTTCATCGAATGGTTCACCAAACATTTTGAAATTTGTATTCCACTGAGCACCGCCAATAAAAATTATATGATTCTTATCGACTTCCCGAATGGCAGCAGTAATTTTTTTATAAAGCGGCTCAAGAAGTTTGTTTAGTTCTTCTTTGTTATCTCTGTAATGTGGGATTGGTTCGTTCAACAAATCGTAACCGATTACTATTGTTTCATCTTTGTAGCGATCAGCAAGTTTTTTCCACAATGCAATTGTTGTTTGCTGAGCTTGTTCGTCTTCAAACAAAAATGGATAACCCCAGCTATCATCAATGTTATCGCCGGTTTGTCCGCCGGGTGCGGCGTGAAGATCAAGTATAACGTAAAGATTTTCTTCAGCGCACCATTTAATTACATCATCTAATCTTTTGAAACCTTCATCGAGCCAGATATTCGGATGGTCTTCAACTAAAAAAAGTTTGAAGTTGAATGGCACACGAATATGATTTAATCCGTTTGATTTAATAAAATGAATATCTTCTTTAGTGATATAATTATCACGGAATGATTTCCAAAACTTGCGTGTTTCATCTGCACCAATTAATTCTTTGAATGTGTTATCAATCAACCGAAATGAACTTATGTTTTCAAAGTGGAACATATAACCTTCGGGATTGAGCCAATTGCCGAGATTAATTCCTCTTAGTAAAATTGTTTTTCCATCAGGAGTTATAAATTCATTTCCTTTAACTGATACAAATTTATTTTCTTGCGGATAAGATGATGGTAGGATGAGAAGAGAAATAACAATAACTAAAAAAAACTCACGTTTTATTTTCATTTGATTTGCCATTCGAGATTTTAGTATTAGATGAAGTGTTAAAAATAAACATCCCTCTGCTTGCGCAATGAGGACATGATTTCTGTGCAATTATAATTTTCTCGGTTTTAATTGAAGAATTATCTTTAAAGAATGATTTAATTTTTTCAAATAATTTCATTTACATCTTTCATCAGGCATAAACCTTAAACAAGTTAATTCTTATTCAATGATTGCTCAAGAAACCATTTGTATAATTCTTCATTGTTATAAGTTTCTGTCCATGCATCATGATTAGCTTCAGGATAAATTGTAAATTTAACATTAGCGCCTCCACAAGCTTTGGACTGTTGCACAATCTGTTCAGAAAAATTTAAAGGTACAACATTATCTTTAGCTCCATGAAAGATCCATATTGGCATATGAGCTAATTTGCAAAATTCAACCGGATGACTCCATCCACAAACAGGGGCAATAGCAGCAAATCGATTTGGTTCTGCAAGTGCAAGAGACCAGGTTCCATTACCACCCATGCTTAATCCAGTTACATAAATTCTATTTTTATCTACACGATAATGAGATTCGATCTCATCAATTAAGGCTGAAAGAACATCTGTATTCCAAAAAACATTATCAGGACATTGAGGAGATAAAACTATAAATGGGAATTCTTTTCCTTCATTAATTAATTTTGGAAGACCGTGTGTTTTTACTTTCTCAATATCCGTTCCTCTTTCACCTATTCCATGAAGAAATAAAACAAGTGGAAATGGTTTGTCACTATCCTGATAATCTTTTGGCAGATATAAAAGATAATTTGCTGATAAAGTAATTTTAACTTCTTTTTGAAAGTTGTGAGAAGATTGGTTTTGTATTTGTGAAAAAGAAGAAGTTATCATAATGTATAATAAAAATAATATGTGCAAAAATTTCAATGGTTCACCTATGTTAAAAAAATGACACCTAAATTGAAGTGTCATCGCAGATTTTTTGATTAATTTTTCTTATAAACTCTCACGTAATCAACTTCCATTTGTGCAGGAAATGCACTTGGATCAATTCCCTGAGCCCCGCCCCAATCACCACCAACAGCTAAATTTAAAATCAAATGAAATCTTTTATCAAAGGGCCAGTACTGCCAGCCTTTATTTTCATTATTGAATGTAAAGTACTTTGTTTTATCAATATAAAAATCAATATGATCTGCAAACCACTCCGCTGCGTAAAGATGAAACTGAGTTGTTGCAGTTGGAATGGTAAGCGTTGCAGTTTTTTGTGTCCCAATTTTATGATTATATGCAAGAGTGTGAATTGAACCATGAATAACATTTGGATCGTAACCCACGTGTTCCATAATATCAATTTCACCGCTCTCAGGCCAACCACCGTAAGTCCAATCTGTAGATAGCATCCAGATTGCTGGCCATGTTCCTTTACCTGTTGGAACTTTTGCAGAAACTTCAATTCTTCCGTAAAGCCAATCGCCTTTATCTTTAGTTCTCAAGCGTGCAGAAGTAAAATATTTGCTTTGATAATTTTCCTGAATTGCCTTGATGATCAATTTACCATTTTCAATAAATGAATTTGTTGGAAGGGCAGTGTAGTATTGAAGCTCATTGTTTCCGCCGCCATCGCCGTTTACTTCCCAAGACCATTTTGTGGGATCAATATTAGTTTTGTCAAATTCGTCATTCCAAACTAATGTGTAACCAGGTATTACTGGAATAGAATCTTTTGGTGCAGTGGTGCTATCGTCCTTACTGCATCCTGCAAAAGAAATTGAGATGATTGCAAATTGCATCAGTAAAATTTTTGATAATAAATTTCTTTTCATTTTTCACCTTTTGTTTAAGTCATTGCGAAAGGGTCTTCTGCCATAAGCATTACTTTAGGATAGTGAAGCAATCTCAGATAATAAAATAGAGATTGCTTCGGCTAATCGCCATCGCAATGACATGCTATTTATTATTCTACTAACTCAAACTGTGATTCTATTAAATCAACAGAGTTTGTCCCCATATAAACTTTAAACAAACCTGGCTCTGATTTGAATTTCATATCAGCGGCGGTAAATCTTAAATCTTTTTCTTGAACTTTAAAGCTGACTGATTTTTCTTCGCCTCGTTTTAGCATAATTTTTTTAAAACCTTTTAATTCTTTAACTGGTCGCGTTACACTGCCAACCAAATCCTGAACATACATTTGAACAACTTCTTCACCATCATAATTTCCTGTGTTCTTAACTTTTACTGAAACAATGATTGAATCTTCATTTGTGATTTTATTAGAACTCAAATTTAAGTCAGTGTACTTAAAAGTTGTATAGCTTAATCCGTATCCAAAAGGATAAAGCGGGGTAAGTGGCAGATCAAGATATTTGGATGTGTAATGATTCTTTAAATCTCCGGGTCTCCCGGTGTTTTTATGATTATAGTAAATTGGAACTTGTCCAACAGTTCTTGGGAAAGTTACTGGTAATTTTCCACTTGGATTGTAATCTCCAAAAAGAACTTTAGCAATTGCATTACCCGCCATTGTTCCTGCGAACCATGTTTCAAGAATTGCATTTGCATTATCATTTAACCAATTAATTGAAAGCGGTCTGCCGTTCATTAAAACAACAACGATAGGTTTTCCGGTTTTTAATAATTCTTTTGCAAGTTCTTCCTGAACACCCGGTAAATCAAGTGTAGAACGACTACAAGCCTCACCGCTCATATCACGGCTTTCACCAACACATAAAATTATCACATCAGATTTTTTTGAAACGTTAACAGCATCTTTAAATCCTTTTGTTGATTGATCATCAACCTTACAACCTTCAGAATATAAAATCTGTGTTTTACTATCGATATAGTTTTTAAACCCTTGAAGGACTGTAGTTACATCTGCTGAATCACCTAAACAACCCCAACCACCGATCGGATCTACAGATGAATTTGCAAGCGGACCGATAATGGCAATTTTTTTGTAATCTTTTTTGAGAGGAAGAATATTTTTATCATTCTTTAATAAAACAAAAGATCTTTTGGCAACTTCAAGTGAAGCAATTTTAATATCTTTTGTCATTATATTTTTTTCTTCACGATCTTTATTGCAGTAGCGGAAAGGATCATCAAATAAACCAAGCATAAATTTTATTCTTAAAATTCTTTTTACAGATTCATCAATTAAATCTTCATCAACTTTATCTTCATCAACAAGTTCTTTAAGGTGAGTTATGTATGATCGTGATTCCATATCCATATCAAGACCTGCATTCAAAGAAATTTCTCCAGCTTGTTTTAAATCTGAAGCGAAACCGTGATTGATCATTTCCCCAATTGAATTCCAATCGCTCACGATAAAACCTTTAAAGCCCCATTCATTTCTTAAAATATCATTAAGCAAATATTTGCTGCCGGAAGAAGGAATACCACCGATCTCATTGAATGAAGCCATGACTGTAAGTGCACCTGCATCAACACCAGCTTTATATGGGGGAAGGTAGACATCGCGAAAAGTTCTTTCAGAAAAATCTACAGTGTTGTAATCTCTGCCGCCTTCAGCACCGCCGTAACCCGCATAATGTTTTACACAAGCTATAATATTAAGATCAGAAAGGTCGCCTTGATATCCGCGCACACGGGCAGCAGCCATCAATGAACCAAGAAAAGTGTCTTCGCCGCTTCCTTCCATAATTCTTCCCCAGCGCGGATCGCGTGCAATATCAACCATTGGAGAAAATGTCCAGTGAATCCCAGCAGACGCTGCTTCTATTGCCTGGTAGTGTGCAGACATCTCAACAATTTCGGGCTGCCATGTTGCTACTTCACCAAGTGGAACTGGAAAAGTAGTTTTGAAACCGTGTATAACATCCAATCCAAATATTAAAGGAATTTTTAATCGTGCTTCATTTACCGCAACTTTTTGTAATTCATAAGTAAACTCAGCACCAATTGCATTAAGGAATGAACCAATTTTTCCTTCGCGAATTAATTTTTTGTATTCATCAGGAACGGCAGCTTTAATTGTTGGTCCCCAGCCGATACCAAATGAAAGTTGATTTAACTGTCCGATTTTTTCTTCGAGCGTCATTAAAGAAAGAACAGAATCAACTCTTGCAGAAATGATTTCATCATTAGAAAGTTTAGGAGGATTGTTCACAAATCCGCTTAGTGCAATTATTGCAACTGAAGATAAAATCAGAAGTAGTTTTTTCATCTGTTAGTCCTAATGTTTAAACTGAAAGTAATAAATAAATACTGTTATTGGGTTTAAATGAATACTATAACAACCGAGATGATTAAAAGAAACAAATATAATTTTTTAAGGATGTTTATCATTTAATACCTTTTATAAAAAAGCTCCCTTAAAATAATGGGAGGATAAAATATTAGAATTAAATTGTAACAGTTTCTGTTTTAATAATTTCATTCCAAATCAATGCGCTTGCACCAAGCACAGCACTGTTTCCTTCCGGTAAACCGGACTGTAGAATCTTTACTTTGTTTCTAAAAACATGAAATAAATTTTCTTCCAGCGATCTTTTAGTAGGATCTATTATCAAGTTACCTGCATGGGCTAATCCACCAAAAAGTATTATTGCTTCAGGGCTTGTAACGGCAACTGCATCAGCTAATTTTAATCCTAAAACTTTACCAGTAAATTCAAAAGCTTCTAATGCAAGTTTATCTCCGGCTAATGCTGCTGAATATATTAATTTTGAATCAAGATCATTATAGCTGACATTTCGTAACGTACTTTCTATATTTAGATTAGCTAAGAGTTCCATTACGGTTCGTTTTATTCCTGTTGCAGAAGCATAAGTTTCTAAACAGCCTTTTCTGCCGCATCCGCATTGCCTTCCGTTAGGATCATAAACAGTATGACCGATTTCACCCGCGAAGCCATCAGATCCATAAACTAATTTGCCATCAACAACAACGCCGCTTCCCAAACCGGTGCCGAGCGTTATTACAATAAAATCTTTCATTCCTTTTGCAGCGCCAAAAAGCATTTCACCAATTGCAGATGCATTTGCATCATTAGTGATTGCAGCAGGAACATCATAGTATTGTTTGATGATTTCAATAACATTAACATAACCCCATTTAAGGTTAGGTGGATTTTCAACTGTACCACGATAATAATTTGCGTTTGGTGCGCCGATTCCAACGCCCTTTAATAAGCATCTATCCGAAATATTTTTATATAAGATTTCTGCTTCAGGATACAATCTTGAAAAAAGATCAGCAGCACTATTATGTGCATTGGTAAGAATTGAGGATTCAGCAAGACATCTACCGTTAATATCTACAAAACCAAAAGCGGTATTCGTTCCCCCGACATCAATTCCAAGCATTACTTCAGTTTTCATTTCTGTTATGCCTTAGATGTTTTTGCAAATGTTGGGATATGACCTTTTACACCATAGTATGCAATGTATGCATAACAAAGTATAGGCAAAAAGAAAGCGTGATGAATTCCGATATTATCTGCAAGTAAACCTTGTATTAAAGGAATAATTGCTCCGCCGACAATTGCCATACAAAGAATACCGGAACCCTGACCTGTATGTTTTCCTAAACCATCTATTGCAAGTGTGAATATTGTGGGGAACATTATAGAGTTGAATAATCCCACAAGAAGGATGGACCACATTGCTATTGAACCAAATGTTGCCATAGAAACAGAAACTAAAATTGCAGCAACAACTGCATTAAATGCTAAAACATAACCTGGATTTATTTTTCTTTGAACTGCGGATCCAACAAATCTGCCAACCATTGCACCGCCCCAATAAAATGAAACTAACTTTCCTGCTTCTGATTCAACGAGTGATTTATCTAAAAAACTAAAGTACTTAACTAAAAAGCTACCAATTGAAACTTCGCCGCCTACGTAAACAAAAATTGCAACTGCGCCTAAAACCAAATGTTTATAACCCCAGGCACTTTTATGATGATGATCAAAACTTCCGCCATCACCGGCACTTGATGATTGAGAAGCCGCTTCAATCTGAGGTAATTTTGTTATTGCAAAAAATGCAGCGATCAAAAATAAAACTGCAGCTAAACCAAGATAAGGATATTGAACTGCAACAGCTTCAGCAATTTTGTAAGCTTCAACATCTGCAAAGTTCATAGTCTTTAATTCATCAGCAGTTTTTACAGCGGTTGTTAATATTAAAAGGGAACCGAAGTAAGGCGCTATTGTTGTTCCTAATGAATTAAACGCCTGTGTTAAGTTAAGTCTGCTGGATGCAGTTTCAGGTTTACCAAGAATTGCTACGTAAGGGTTTGCAGCAACCTGAAGGAGTGTAATGCCTGAGGCCATTATAAAAAAAGCAAAAAGAAACAGTGGATAAGAACGCATACCTGCGGCAGGATAAAATAATAAAGTTCCGATACCTGCAGTAACTAATCCTATAACTATTCCTTTTTTGTATCCAATCTTTTCAACAAGTTTTCCCGAAGGCAGTGATACAACAAAGTATGCAAAGAAAAAGCAAAATTGAATTAACATTGATTCAAAGTAGCTTAATGAAAAAATATTTTGCAGATGCGGGATTAGAATATCATTTAAGCAGGTTATAAAACCCCACATAAAAAACAGGGAAGTTAAAACAATAAGTGCCGGCGTATAATTAGTCCCATTATTGTTTGCAGTGCTGCTTAGGTTTGAAGAAGGTGATGTGACAGCCATTGGTTACTCCACATAAATTATTAAAGGATTATACTAAAAAAAGTAATATAATTTTTATGTAAAGATAATTATTTATCCAATTATTATGCCCAACAAAGCAAGGATTAAATCTGCCTAACTTGTTAAGCTTAGCGGAAGTAGAAGATGAAAATTAATTTTGCCTTATTATTTTAATAAGAAAAGCTTATTAAATTGATAACGAAATGATTAGTGTTGGAAGAAAAATTCACACAATAATTTGCTGGATTTAATTCTATATTTGAACATAATCTAAAGGAAATTAATCTTGATTATTTTGATAAAGAGAAAATGAAAAACATTGAAAAATTTTTTTATATCATTATAAGTATAATGCTTTTAGCAGTATTTATTTTTTTTACATTTCTTTTCTCACCAAACGGATTAGATTCTCAGCTCACATCAAAATCGAAAACCATTTATTTTGTAGATCATATTTCCCCGGCTCATCAAAAGGTTATTGAACTTTTTAACCAAAAATATAAAGGACAGATAAAAGTTGAGACGATAAATCTTTCATTCGAAAAATTCAGCACCAATGAAAGGAAAGAACTTCTTGCTCGTTATTTGAGAAGTAAAAATGATCGTATTGATATATTTGCTGTTGATCAGATTTGGGTTCCGAGATTTGCACGGTGGGGAGTTTCACTTCAGAAATTTATGGATAGCAAGGAAATCAATAGTATTATTCCAAATGCCTTGCAGACTTGTTATTATAAAGACACATTGGTTGCAGTGCCGCTTTATATTGATATTGCAGTAATGTTTTATCGGGATGATCTTTTAAAAAAAATCCCTGATTATAACGCAGCAGTAAATGAAATTAGTAAATCTATAACGTGGGAAAAGTTTATTGAACTTCACAAAAAAAATAATTCAAAAAACCCATACTATATTTTCCAAGCGGATGATTATGAAGGATTGCTTTGTTCATTTACAGAATTAATGGCGGATCAGAATAATCCAATGGTCAGCAGAGATGGAAAAATCCTGATCAATACTCCTGAAGGAAAAAAATCTTTGCAGCTTTTGGTTGATCTGGTAAATAAATATGGAGTATCACCCAAAGATGTAAGTTTCTTAAAAGAAAATGAGAGCTTCAGATACTTTGCAAAAAGTAATGGATTATTTCTTCGCTCCTGGTCCAGTATGCTTGACGATAAGGTTGATTATCTTACTGATGAAATGAGATCCAATTTAAGGATGGCGCCTTTACCTCATTTTGAAAATACAAAACCGACTTCTGTTTACGGCGGTTGGAATTTGATGATATCGCAATTCACAGAAAAAATTCCCGAAGTAATTAAATTTGCAAAATTTTTAATGAGTGAAGAATCGCAAAAAATTATGTATGAAGAAGGCGGATACCTTCCGACAAATAAAAAACTTTACGATGATTCTGTATTTGTTGCGAAGCATAAAGAGATAACTTTTTTCAAAGAACTTTTTAAAACAGGCGTTCACAGACCTTTTATGGAAAGTTATACAAATGTTTCCGATATTCTTTCTTACTACATAAACAGCGCTATAAAAGGTGAAATATCGGTTGATAATGCATTGCAGGAAGCGGAACTAAAGATTAAAGAAAAAACAATTTTAGTTAAGTAGTTATGAAAACATCAAAGCTGGTTGATAAAATAAAAGAACATCATTTTGAGTTTAAACATGTTACTGTGCTATTCATTGTTTTGTTTGCTTTTCAGTTGATTGTTTCGTTCATAAATAAAGCGGCGATTAAAAATTTTTTAAGAACAACTCAGGAGTGGTATCAAAAAGAATCTGCTGAAGAAATTGCAAATCTAACAACAACATCTCTTGAATTGGTTCTTGAGTCATTCGATCCCAAAGAAGAACTTCGTAAAGAAAAGGAAGTAAAAGTTATTCAGTCGTTTGATATTATTTTCAGTCAACAACAGTTGAAGCATAATATACAAGGCTTGTGCGTGCTTGTTCGTAAAGGTGATAATGTTTATGCAATTGATGACGGCAGGGTTTTATATTCATTTCTGATTGATCATTCTGAAGTCGGACAAACAGAGGATAAGAAAAAATTAGCAGTTATTGAGATTTATAAAAACATTGAAAAATATCTTAGTTCAAAAGAACAGATTAAAAGTATAATCACTGGTGAAAAAACTTTTCATATCTTTGTTCCATTAGTCTTAAGAGGGGAATATATCGGTGCGGTGTATATGAAAAACACACCCGATTTCAGCTTCATCAGCAATCAGGTTATAAGTAATTATGATGAAACCTCTATAATATATCTTTCGCTTATTTTGTTCGGACTGCTCGCAATGTATTTTATTTCTTCCTATACAGTTAAAGAAAGAGACGAAACTCAGAAAATGTTTTTTGATGAGCACGAAACTAATTTGAAAAAACAGATCAATTATGAGAAAGAATTGATTTTTACAAAACGAATTTATCATACACATCATAAAGCAGAAAAAATTATGGGATTTATTAAGGAAGATTTGCGCTTAATTGCACCGGAAAATATTAATGACGTAAAGTACAGAGTTTCAAAGTATTCAAATTTTATTTCCCGAGTTATTTATGATATGAAATGGTATGATCCGCCAATTCAAACAATACGTAATCAAATGTTTCGTACAAACTTAAATGAAGTAATTAAATTTATTGTTGATAACATTTTTTTACGTATTTCATCTAAATCAAATGCCTATGAAATTAAGTTAGAAACAGATCCCAGCTTGCCAATAGTTCCTGTTAATGAGTTCGTTGTGTGGGAAATCATTGAACCATTAATTCAAAACAGTATTGATCACGGCGGCGAAAGTAACCTGATTATAAAATGTAAAACAATTTTTGATGAACAATTAAAAAAATCATACATCATAATTGAGGATGATGGTAAGGGAATAGCACCCGAACTTCTGAAATTAAATGATGATGGAATTAAACATATATTTATAGAGAATACAACTACAAAAGATACAGGGCTGCAAAACTCCGGCTATGGATGTTATATAGCTTATGAAATTACCAAAAGATGCGGCTGGGATATTGATGCAGTAAATCTTGAAACAGGCGGCTGCCGATTTACATTAACAATTTCAAACTAAACAGAAAGCTCAAATGATTTTTGAAGGAAAAAATATTAACATTCTTCTTATTGAAGATGAAGATTATGATGTAAGAAGAGTTATGAATACAATAAAACCATTTGAAGACAGAATAAAAGTTGTTGATACTGTCTCTAATGGTAAAGCAGCATTGGAATTGCTGCACTCTAAAAAAGGGCAGTTTGATGTTGCCGTTATGGATTATCAAATAGCCGGCGGAATTATGGGCGAAGAACTGATTCAAAAAATTAAAGAGATTGATACTGCGATTCAGATAATTGTTATTACTAAAATGACTATAAACATTAGTGATTATAATTTTGCAAATAGACTTATTAAAGCAGGAGCTTTTTGGTACTGCACAAAGTATCCTGGTGATATTGAAGAATTTATTTATCAACCCACTGATTTTATATTAAGTATTTTTAATGCTCATGAAAAATGTTTGCTGGAACGGGAACGATTTCGATCTTATCAAAAGATGCACAGAAATGTGGAAGATATTCTTGTGCAGAAAAAAATGGTAGGGGAATCACAAATTATGACAGAGCTTAAAGAAGAGATTAAAAAATTTGCAAACAGTAATGTTAATACTTTAATCAGAGGAGCTTCAGGCACGGGTAAAGAATTAGTTGCTTATAATATTCATTACCGCAGTGATAGGAAATATGAAAATTTTATAATTATAAACTGCGGCAGTTTACCAAGTCAGCTTGTGGAAAGTGAATTATTTGGATATGAAAAAGGTGCATTTACAGGTGCTGATAAAAAGAAATTGGGATTGTTTGAAATTGCAAATCGCGGAACAATATTTTTAGACGAAATAACAGAACTTCCATTACAGGCGCAGGTAAAATTATTAAGAGTTATTCAGGATGGTGAGATTGAAAAAATTGGCAGGACAGAAAAAATAAAAGTAGATGTAAGAATAATTGCAGCAACAAATCGTAACATTGAAGAAGAAGTAAAAGAAAAAAGATTCAGGGAAGATCTTTATTACAGATTAAACGTCCTTCCGATATTTGTTCAAGATCTTAAAAAAAGAACTTCAGACATTCCATTGTTGATTGATTACTTTTTATCCAACATAAGTATGGATATGGGAAAAGATAAACCTGAAATCCCAGACGAAACTATGAAAGTGTTTTTAAACTATGAGTGGCAAGGCAATGTGAGAGAATTAAAGAATGTTGTTCAAAGAATGTTATTTAGTTCCGAAGGGCGCATTACTCCTTTACTTGCAAAAAGAGCATTGGGTATT
The DNA here is from genome assembly GCA_037444745.1 of Ignavibacteriales bacterium. Lineage (GTDB taxonomy): Bacteria > Bacteroidota > Ignavibacteria > Ignavibacteriales > Ignavibacteriaceae > IGN3. Next base: position 61,723 of record JBBILT010000005.1, on the reverse strand, counting down.
CAAGAGGCGCAAGCTTCTGATAACGAATTTGGATTTGGCGATATGTTTAATACTGAAAATATTATTCCGTTAAAAGACATGGAAAAAGTTTTACGTAAAAGATATTTTAAATTTGTAAGATTGAATTCCGATTCTGACACAGATGCAGCAAAAAAACTTGGCATAGCTCCGCCAAACTATTACAGAATGGCAAAAGAACTGGGAATGAAGAAGACAGAGAATTAATTCTATTTCGACTTATTATTGTCTTATTCTGTTAATTAAGATATTATTTACAGTTATTGTTGGTAAGAAAAGGGAACTATAATGAATTCTAAAAAGTACCTGCCCCAAAATGTTTTTTTCATTTTGTTTGTAACGATATTAATATTTTTCTCACTTAATTCATCAGCTCAAACACTTGATGAAAAAATTAATAATCTTATTTCTAAAATGACTTTGCAAGAAAAAGTATTGCAGCTTCATCAAGAAGGAAGCATGAATACTGCTGCCAATTCCAGACTTAATATTCCCGGATTTGTTATGTCTGATGGACCGCACGGAGTTAGAAATGGTTTAGCAACTTCATTTCCGGTTGGAATGGGAATGGCTGCTACCTGGGATGTTGATTTAGTTTATAGAATTGGTGAAGCAATGGGAAAAGAATTTCGCGGGAAAGGAATTGATCAGCAATTAGGTCCTTGTTTGGATTTAACACTCGATCCGCGTAACGGGCGTTCACCAGAAAGCACGAGTGAGGATCCATATCTTAACGCAAAAATTAATACATCAATTGTTCAAGGCATCCAATCAACTCCAGCATTAGCAACTATAAAACATTTTTATACAGAGTACAGACAAATTGGCAGGACAACAAATAATTATACATTATCACAAAGAAATCTTTTAGAGCAACACGCACTTCAGTTTAGAGAAGCAATACAAATTGGCGGCGCCTTTAGTGTGATGAGTTCTTACAATTCACTTAATGGAACAAGCGCTGCAAAAAATTCTAATTTACTTACAAATGTTTTAAGAAATATTTGGGGATTTCCATTTTACGTCGTTAGTGATTGGGGCTCGATTTATAATAGTCCAGGGCAGGCAGTTACGGCAGGATGCGATATTGAAATGGGCTCAACTCTTTATCAGGATGCAACAACAGGTTTGGTAAATCTTGTTACAGCAGGACAACTTTCTGAAAGTATAATTGATATTGCAGTAAAAAGAGTTTTGAAAACAAAATATCTTTCAGGTATCATAAATTACCGACCGCAAGGTGATCCTACAGATGTTAACTCTCCGGAACATCAACAGCTTACACTTGAAGCTGGTAAAAAGAGTTTGGTGATGTTAAAAAATCAGGATAATATTTTACCGCTTGATACATCTAAAATTTTAAAGATTGCTGTTATTGGTCCGAACGCAGCTATAATGCAAACAGATGGTTCCGGCAGCAGTTGGGTTGATCCATTTTATAAAGTATCTCCGTTAGAAGGAATAGAAAAATATGTTGGTGCATCAAAAATTTTATATGCAAAGGGTTGCGAAATAAGCGGAACAACTTACGCAAGTGATATTGCAAATGCATTAACTTTTGCCAGTCAGGCAGATTTTGTAATTTTCTTTGGTGGATTGGATCCTACTCAAGAAGGTGAAGGTTTTGATCGTGCAAATAATTCAATTGAATTACCGGGCAAGCAAAAAGATTTGATAAAATTACTTTCGGGGTTAAATAAAAATTTAGTAGTCGTACTGATTAGCGGTGGAATTTGCACAGCAACTCCATTTATAAATGATATCAAAGGATTGATTTACGGCTTCTATCCCGGACAAGAAGGCGGCAATGCAATAGCCCAGGTTCTTTTTGGTGATTACAATCCGAGCGGAAAACTTCCTGTTATAATGCCTAAAACTGATTCTCAAATGCCAAACAGGTTTTCCAATGATTTAGATGCAAACTTTGGCGGCGGCTATCATTGGTTCGATAAAAATAATTTAATTCCTCAATTTGCTTTTGGATATGGACTAAGCTACACCACTTTTGCAATGAGCAATTTCCAAATATCTCATCAAACATCTGCCAATTGGAATGAAACAATCTCTTTAAGTGTTGATGTTACTAACACCGGAAATAAAACTGGTGAAGAAGTTGTTCAGGTGTATGTTTCAGAAACAAATGGTACTGTTGCTCATAATGTTAAAGATTTAAAAGATTTTAAAAAGATATTTCTTGAACCCAACCAAACTAAAACTGTTACTTTTGAAATTACACCGGACAAGCTTTACTATTATTCTGAACAAGATAGTAGTTACAAAGTAGATCCCGGTACATTTATTTTTTATGTCGGTAATTCATCAGACAGTTTAATTTTTAATCATACAATTCAAATCCAGCAAAACGATGCAATGCCAGATTTGCAAATTGCAAATATTTATACTGTGCCGCGTTATCCAATAGAAGGCGATTCAGTAATTTTCTTAGCAACCATTTTGAATCGAGGAACTGGTTCAAGCCCGGCATCAACAGTTCATCAAGTTACATTTAAAGTTAATGGCAGCATTGTAAGCCGTTCAATTGAGCTTACTGATCCAATCCCAACTGGTGGAATGACTTTGGTTTGTGGTAATGTTGGCGATAGTAATATTAATTATTGGTTAGCTGATAAATCCGGGACGTATAACATCGAAGCAATTGTAGATGAAAATTCTTTGATACCGGAGATTAATGAAAATAATAATTCAAAAACAGTTACGCTTAAAGTTTACAACGCACCACCGATTAATATTGCACTAAATAAAAATGTAATTGTCTCCTCGGTTGAATCAGCAAATTATCTTGGGCAAAATGCTGTTGATGGAAATTATGCAACTCGGTGGTCATCCCAATTCAGTGATCCGCAAACTTTTACTTTGGATCTTGGACAATCAGAACATTTCAATCAAATAAGAATTTCGTGGGAATCAGCTTATGGAAAAGAATACTTTATTGAAGCTTCTGAAAATGGTTCAATCTGGAATAAAATAATTGAGCAATCAAACGGTTTTGGTGGAATCGAAAAATGGACAACAGATGCTACTGCAAGATACATCCGGTTAACAGGCACAAAACGCGGGACTGAATGGGGATATTCCATTTACGAATTTGAAGTTTTCAATATAGACTCATTATCAAGTATCAATGATGACAAAGAAAATCTTCCTCTTCAATTTTCTTTGAGTCAAAATTATCCAAATCCATTTAACCCAAGCACAACTATATCGTATCAATTACCTAAAAATGGATTTGTAACTTTAAAAATTTATGATGTTTTAGGCAGGGAAGTATCAACTCTGGTTAATGAATATAAATCCGCGGGTAATTACAAGTTAAACTTCGACGCAAGTAATTTGAGCAGCGGAGTTTACATTTACACGATTAGCTCTGCAGATAATTTGCTCTCAAAAAAAATGATATTAATTAGATAATAAAGATATTTGATATTATTTATAGTGTATCCATGATTTCCAAGTTAATTTTTTTACTTAGTTAAAAAGATAAATCAAATTTCTATAGATTTGGATCAGTTCCGGATTTTTCAGAACATGTTTATTATCTTTTTATTAATTGAAGGTTAACAGCATAAAATTTTGTAAATACAGTTTACCGACTTTTTGACTGGATATTAAAATCCGCTATTTTTTCAATTAAGTGTCAAAATAAAAAGTATGCTCCGAAAAAATATATTTTTCGCATCTAATATTTTCATTTTAATAATCAAAAGATTGAAAGTATCTTTTCATCTGAAAAAGAAATACTTAATAACTATTTTTCTATTAGCAATTCATTTCACTCTCTTTCCTCAAAGTCAATATTTTTCTTTCGAACACTTTACGATTGCAGAAGGGTTATCAAATAATTCTATTAATGCAATTTTGCAAACTCGGGACGGTTTTATTTGGATAGCTACAAAAGATGGATTGAATCGTTTTGATGGACAAAATTTTATGGTTTTTAAGCATGATCCAAATTCAATAAATACTATTCCGGAAAATTATATAATGAGTCTGTTTGAAAGTGGTGACGGAACATTTTGGATTGGTACCTGGGGCGGCGGCTTATGCAAATATGATCCGATACATGAATCATTTATCAAAATAGAAACAAACTTACCAAATGATAATTATGTTCAATGTATCGATGAAGATAAAAGTGGTTCACTATGGTTTGGAACACTCACCGGTGGATTATTCAAATATAATCCGCATACAAAACAGACGCTAAACTTTAATATTAATGCAAACAGTTCACTCAGATTATTAAATAATAACATTACAACGCTAATCATAAATCCAGATAATAGTTTGTGGATTGGCACTTGGGGAAGCGGGTTCTCTTTCTTTGATGAAAATAGAAATATTGTAAGAAATATTACGCACAGCGGCAATAAAAATTCATTATCCAATAATAATATCTGGTATTTGCAAAAGGATGAGCAAAATAAAATATTGATTAGCACGGACTACGATGTTGACCTGTATGATCCAAATACGAATTCATTTGAGCATAACCTAAATATTGAGAATAAATATTCGCGTTTTCTAAATTCTCCTATTAGGCAAACGTTTCGAGATAGTTATAATAGACTTTGGATTGGAACTTATGAGTACCAGGGGCTTTTTATGATTGAAAAAGATCGAAAAGGAGAGATGCAAATACACCATATTGTTACGGAAGAAGATGATCCCCGTTCATTAACTATGAATCGAATTAGATGGATTTATGAAGACCGTAAAAAAAATATTTGGATTGGCACCGAAGCAGGTTTAAACAAACTTCCAGCAGCAAAACCTTTTTTGCAATTTAAATATTTTCCTGCGCGAAAAATTAGTTTGGGAGGTAGAGTTATTAGTGGAATTGTTGAAGGGAAAGACAGCATACTGTGGGTTGGTTTTGCAGGCTCCGGATTTGATAAAATTGATTTACGGAAAAATACAATTCAACATTTTAAACATAATCCTAACAATCCTAACAGTTTAAATGAAAATGATGTAACAACTATTTTTGAGGACAAATTTGGTAAAATATGGATCGGCACTACCCATTTTGGATTAAATAGTTTTGATCCAAAGACACATTCATTTAAACATTTCACGATTGATTCAAAGATTCCGGAAAGCATCAACCTAAATTGGATACAACAAATATTAGAAACAAAAGCTGGTACATTGCTCATTGGAACTAATGCAGGACTTGAAATTTTTAATCGTTCATCTCAAACCTTTTCTGTTTTCAATCCGAAAGTGCAAGGGAAAAATATTTTTCCTAAAGTATTTTCAATAAATTCTTTGTTTGAAGACAAATCAGAAAATCTTTGGATCGGGACCTGGTTAGATGGACTTTTTCGTTACGATAAAAAAAATCAAAAAACCTATCAGTATATACCGGATACTAAAAATTCCAATAGTATCAGCGCTAATAAAATAACCTGTATCACAGAAGATTCACATGGTTCCCTTTGGATAGGAACTCACAGCGGCGGAATCAATAAATTTGATAAATCGACAGGCAAATTTTATGGGTATACTATAAAACATGGTTTGCCAAATGATGTTGTCTTTGGAATCCTTGAAGATAAGAAAGGATTTTTATGGATTAGCACATTAAATGGATTAGCAAAGTTTGACCCAGTTAAAGAAAAATTTCGTAATTATGATGTTTCCGACGGGATCATGGATAATCAATTTAACTGGCACTCAAGTTTTCAGAATAAATCGGGGCAAATGTATTTTGGTACTTCCAACGGATTCATTTCGTTTCATCCGGATTCTGTAAAGATTGATCCGGTACCCCCATATGTTGCGTTAACATCATTTAAAGTTTTTGGTAAAGAAGCTGCTTTACCACAATCGCTGCCGGCAACAAAAGAAATCTCACTTAATTATAATCAAAACTTTTTTTCTATCGAGTTTGCTGCCTTAGATATTGCCCCAAGTCATAAACACCAATTTGCATATTTCTTAGATGGGATTGATCCGGATTGGGTTTTATCCGGAAAGCGGTCAATTGCTTTTTACACTGACATTAATCCAGGCACATATAAATTTTTTATTAAAGCTTGCAATGCTGATGGGGTATGGAGTTTACCGGTTACACTTTCCATCATCATTTTCCCAGCTTGGTGGATGACATGGTGGTTCAAAGTTATTGTTGGATTAAGTTTATTAATGTTCGGATATCTGGCTTATTTATACCGACTAAGACAATTGTTGGCAATCCAAAACATTCGTTTAAATATTGCAAATGACCTTCATGATGAAATTGGAAGTAACCTGAGTAGTATTAGTGTTGACAGCCAAATGCTTTTGAGTAGTTCTTCTTTGGACGAAACGGAACATGAACTTGCTTCGTTCATAAGCAAAACAGCTAAAGAAACAGTGGAAACCATGCGTGATATTATTTGGTTTATCAATCCTAAAAATGATTTCGGTACGGACATGGTTATTAAAATGAAAGAGACCGCAGCAAAGCTTTTAGTCGGTATCAATTGGACATTTCAAGTTCCTTCAGAAGTAAAATTAGAAAAATTTAATCTTGAGGTTCGTCGTAACATCTTTCTTATTTACAAAGAAGTATTGAATAATATTGTCCGTCATGCAAAATCTCAAACTTGTTTAATAGAACTTGGCAACTCTGACAATTCGATTTATTTAATTATAAAAGATGAAGGAATTGGGTTTGATGAAAGGACAGTTCAAAAGAATAATGGAATACGCAGCATTAAAAGAAGAGCCGAAAAAATAAATGCTGAATTAAGAATTAATAGTGACGTCGGTAAAGGAACAGTTATCAATCTTTCAGTCCCATTTGGCATTCATAAATAATTATTTGTCTAACAGTTCAACAAATAGTTTATAAAAATACCTTTATTGCGGTATGGGATCTTTCAGTATCGATTTAGAAATTTAAATATATGAATATGAATAAGACGAAAATTGTTAATACAAATTTGCACGATATATGGTTGGTTGAAGATAATGCTCATTTCAGAAGAACAATGCAATGGTTAGTAAATAAAACTCCCGGAATGCACTGTACTCAATCATTTGAATCGTGCGAAGATGCGTTAATAAAATTAAAGACAGAAGTTCTCCCTGAATTAATCCTTCTTGATATTAACCTTCCCGGTATGAACGGTATCCAAGGGATTGAAAAAATAAAATCAATCTCGCCTGAAACTCATATTGTTATTCTAACAGTTTATGATGATAATGATAAAGTTTTCGACGCCCTTTGCGCAGGTGCATCAGGATATTTATTAAAAGATTCAGCGCCAGAAAAAATTATTGACAGCATTGAAGAAGCATTAGCAGGCGGCGCACCAATGAGTATGCAGATTGCTCATAAAGTTTTGGAAATATTCAGTCATCTTAAACCTAAAAAATCCGACTACGGTTTGACCCCACGCGAAAAAGAACTTTTACAGTTAATGACAACAGGTCTTTCAAGACAGCAAATTGCAGATAAATTATTTATAAGTTTTCATACAGTAACTACTCACTTAAAAAATATTTACAGCAAACTCCACGTAAACAGTAAGTCGGGGGCAATTTCTAAAGTGTATAAAGAAAATATTCTTTAGGATTAAATTTTCAATTATTCCAATTTACAGTCTTAACTTTTTCATCCATCCATTTTAACCAAATAACAATATACCTCAAACGAGGGATTGTTGTACTTAATCCTCTAATATAATTTCCTTAAGTTATAAAATAGATTCTTAGATTCATCAGCTAAAAAAAGATACTTTTATAAATCACTTAACAAATAATTAATCAAAGAAAAGGAAAGGTACAATTATGAAAAATCTTTTACCAAGATTAGTTCTTTTGATAGCGTTATTTATGCTATCTTCATCTTTATCTTATTCGCAGAAAGGCTGGTGGCTTTTCGATAATCCTGCCAATTTAACTGCAGCAGTTCCTGGATATGGAAATGATTTAGAATTGGTAGGTACACATCAAGCAGTTGCTGGCCCAACCGTAGACAATGGAGCGATAAATATTGATGTAGGAAGTTATTACAAACTTACTCATGGAATTGCACCGAATGGTGGTGGAACGAAAGTCAATCAATATACACTAATGTTTGATTTTAAAGTTTCAACAATAGGTATATGGCATAATTTTTTTCAGACGGATACGATTGTTACCGGTAGTGATGGTGACTTTTTTATAAATACAAGTGGAATGTTGGGAACTTGGGCATTAGGATATCCATCTACTCCGATTGCAGTTGATACCTGGTACAGATTAGTTATATCTGTTAATAATGGTAATTTCCTCAGGTCTTATTTAAACGGAATATTGCTAAGAGATTATACGGTTCAAGCAGTTGATGACCGCTGGTCATTAGCTCCTTATTTATATTTATTTGGTGATGATGATGGTGATGATGGTTCTATAGATGTCGCAGAGGTTGCGATTTGGGATTATGCTCTTAATGAGACCGAGATCGCGACTTTAGGTAATGTAGGAACTGTTCTTCCAGTCGAACTGACTTCCTTTAATGCAGTACAATCAAATGGAAATGTAATTCTTAATTGGGAAACTGCTACTGAAATAAATAATAGTGGGTTTACAATAGAAAGAAAAAGTGATTCCGACAATTGGAAATCACTCGGATTCGTTTCTGGACATGGAACGACCTCAGATAAACACAGCTATTCTTTTACCGATCAATTGAATGGTTCCGGCAAATATTTTTATAGGCTTAAACAAGTTGATTATAACGGTAAATTCGAATATTCAAATATTGCTGAGGTTTTAATTGCACCAACTGAATTTAAGTTGTACAATAATTATCCTAATCCTTTTAACCCATCAACAATAATTGCTTATGAACTGGCAGCAGATGCTTTTGTAACACTAAAAGTTTATAATGCTACGGGAGAACTTGTTGCTGATCTGGTTAATGAATATCAAGTTTCAGGAAAATATAACAAGAGTTTTAACAGCGGCTCAATTAATCATTCTTTGGCAAGCGGTATCTACTTTGCCGAATTAAGGGCAAATGAAAAAGTTCAAAGAATCAAAATGATGTTATTGAAGTAATTTAATTTTAATAACGGCTGTCTCAAGAATTTCGGAATGATAGTCTTGAGGCAGTCGATTAATTTTAAAGCAACTCAAATAGGGATTGTGATATTCAATTCATATATTTTATTTTTACAAAAAAAATTAGAATCTGCTATTAACCAGTATTGATCATTAAGAAATTTTGATAGGTTTAAAATGAAACGTGTCCTAATCTTTAATTTGCTTTTTATTATTGCCTTCAGTTCGGTTTTCTATCCACAAGTTTCTGCTCGCAAAGGTTGGTGGAAATTTGATGATCAAAGTGACCCGCTTAAAGCCGAACAAAATTTTGGAAACAATTTGCAATTAGTTGGAACACATCAAACTATTGCCGGACCTGATACAGGAAACAACGCAGTTAAAATTGGGGTTGGAAGCTATTACAAAATGTCTCATGGTATTCTGCCAAATGGCGGCGGTGTTCGTGTTAATGAATATTCAATTCAAATTGATTTTCGTGTTCCTGCCATTGACGGCTGGCGATGTTTCTTCCAAATAAGTCCTGCAAATAATAATGATGGTGATTGTTTTATTAACACAGCGGGAAATATTGGAACTCAAGCAACAGGATATTCTTCATACTCTGTAAAACCAAATGAATGGTACCGGATGATTATCTCGGTTAAAAACGGCACACAATTTAAATATTATTTAGATGGGCAATTACTTCGTAATGCTACAGTGCAAGCAATTGATGGACGATTTGCTCTTGATAGTTTATTACTTGTTTTTGCTGATGATGACGGAGAGGATAAAGAAATTGATTGTGCTGAACTTGCAATTTGGGATCATCCCCTTACCTTGGATGAAGTGAAATCGTTAGGTGGCTATGGTCATCAAGTTGAAGCTCCATCAACTAGACAACTAGTTCTTATTCCATATCTACAGGAACCAACTACAAACTCTATTTATGTTTGCTGGCATGATACCTTAGCAGCACTTACAAGTGTTGAATACGGAACAACTACATCTTTAGGGCAATCATTATCTGGAACCAGCGAGATTGTTACTTCTCCTTATCGATGGCATTCTGTTAAATTAACAGGATTACAATCAAACACAGAGTATTTTTATAAAGCTATAAGCGGCAGCGGCACATCTGAAATTTACTCTTTTAAAACATTGCCGGATAGCACTTATAAAGGAAAGATAAGATTTCTTCTGCTAAGTGATACGCATAGCACCGATACCACTATGGCTGTTAAAATAATTAAAGAAGCTAAAAAGAAAATACAACAGCTTTACGGGAATGATATTCAAAATCAAATTAATGTTGTTCTTCATTCAGGCGATTTAGTTGTTGATGGCAGTAATATCGTTCAATATACTGACGAATACTTTGCTCCGATGTCTCCAATTTCACCAAACGTTCCATTTATGACTGTAACTGGAAATCATGAAGCAGAAAATCAAAACTATTATAAATACATGCATTATGACGATGTAACTCCATACATTACCGCTGCAGAAAGATTTTGGTCTTTTAGAATCGCAAATACTTTATTTATAGGTTTAAATTCTAACGCAAGCAGCTTTTTCACTTTACAAAAAGTATGGCTTGATCAAACCTTAACAAAAGCTGAAGCAGATTCGACAATAGATTTTGTATTCGTAATGTCTCATCACTTCTCTATTACAGAATTGTGGGGTGAGGGAATGACTTACGAGGCGTATAAAGTTCAATATGTTACAAACGAAATATATCCTATTCTAAAAAAATATTCAAAAGTAGTTCAGCATTCCTATGGGCATACGCACGGTTATGAAAGAGGAGCTATGGAAACACTGGATCCTAATCCGATGGGAGACTTTAGAATTATCTGCGGCGGCGGCGGCGGCGGTGCAACGGATAGATGGGGAGCTTATCAAAACCAGGATTTTCCAGCCATTCAAATAACTCTTGATCACTATTTCTATCAGATAGTAGAAATTGATCCCGCTAACAAAACATATGAATCAACTATGTACAGCCTCGGTAATTCAAGTAAGTCTCGCAATAATGAAATAATGGATAAGTGGTATAGAAAGGCTAATCAACCTGCTCCTTTAAATCCTGTTACTTATGCACCGGTTGTTGAAACAAATAAAATTACTTTTAACACTTCACAAATCAGCGGTGATTCTTTGATGACGGTAAAAATTCAAATCGCTGATAATGAAAGTTTTAATAACTCTATTGTAGATACTATGATTCATTGGAAAGATAATTACGGTGTGGATGCTGCTTTTAATCCAGTTGATTTAAATGAAGGAATAGACTTAACTAAACTATCATTTAGTCCATCAAGATTTACAAGCGGTAATTTGTATTACTATCGAGTAAAATATCGTGATCATAATTTGAAATGGTCCGACTGGTCAAACGTTACATCTTTTAACGCTATATCAAGTGTTGGAGAAAATTCTCTTCCTACGAATTATGAATTGAAACAGAATTATCCAAATCCATTTAATCCATCAACAAGGATTGACTATCAAATACCAAGAAATAGTTTTGTTACATTAAAAGTTTTCGATGTACTTGGTAATCAAATAGCATTATTGGTGAATGAGTATCAAGATGCCGGAAGTTATAACATTCAATTATCAACAATTAAGTTACAACTTACGAGTGGTATTTATTTTTATGAATTGCGAGCCGGCGATTTTGTGAGCGTAAAAAAAATGTTGTTGTTAAAATGATTTAGTTGGCATTATTGTGTTTTAATGCAGCTCAACATTAAACAAATCATTAACTACAATATTTGACGTTATCTTAATAACAAGAAAGTATTGAAATGTTCAGAAAAAAAATAAGCATCCTGCATATAACAATAATATTTATTTTTAGTTTTATTCCAGAGTTGTTTGGAACTACAACTATAAAGGCTGATAATCCAAATTTTCAGTACACTGGAAGGATTGACTTTTCGATACCTGATAAACCTACAATTTTCTGGCCCGGTACTTACATAAGAGCTAATTTTGAGGGTTCTCTTGTTATCCTAATGTTAGATGATCAAACCGGGCAATCCTACTATAATGTTTTTATTGATGAGGATTATGCGCATCCTCATGTTGTTGATTGTAATGCCGGAAGCAGTATCTATCTTATTTCAGCCACACTCACAGATACTGTCCATAGCTTGCTTATTTTCCGTCGTACTGAAGCTTCTACTGGTCCGACCAAATTTTTAGGAATTCAAATCAACGATGGAAAAACATTGGTTGCACCTCCGGCAAAACATGAACATAAAATATTATTTTACGGTAATTCTATAACTTGCGGTTATGGAAACGAAGCTCCGGACAATGGTCCTGATGATAATTTGACACAAGAGAATAATTTTTTGGCTTACGGTGCAATAGCTTCGCGTTTATTGGATGCTGAGTATATGTGTATTTCAAAAAGCGGAATAGGTATTATGATAAGTTGGTTTCCTACGGTTATGTCCGAATATTACTATCGTCTTAACCCTGATGATCCAGCAAGCAATTGGAATTTTGACGAATTCATTCCGGATGTGGTTGTTATAAATCTTTTACAAAATGATAGTTGGCTTATTGACAATTTAAATCCTGTTCCGGATTCATCTCAAAGAGTTTTAGCTTATGTAGATTTTGTTCGAACTATTCGCAGTCGGCATCCCAATGCTTTTATTGTGTGTGCTTTGGGAAGTATGGATGCAACGAAGATAGGATCACCCTGGCCGGGATATATAACAAGTGCCGTTGAATATATGAAGAGCAACGACAACGATACAAATCTTGGTACATTCTTTTTCCCGTTTGATCCAAGCTGGACTAAGCATCCGCGTGTACGTCATCATTTAGTAATGGGGCAAAACCTCGCCGATTATATTAGTGGTAAAATAGGATGGGCTGCTGATGTTGAAAATAATTTGTTAACTCAAGCACCGAATAATTTTAACCTTTTACAAAATTATCCCAATCCATTTAACCCAAGCACAACTATATCATATCAATTACCAAAAAATGGATTTGTAAATTTAAAAATTTATGATGTTTTAGGCAGAGAAGTATCAACTCTGGTTAATGAATATAAATCTGCGGGTAATTACAAATTGAACTTCGATGCAAGCAATTTGAGTAGTGGAGTTTATATTTATACAATTCAAGCCGGAGAAAATAGTAACTCGCGTAAGATGATCGTTCTCAAATAATTTATAAAGTATACCTGATATCAATAGCAATATATAGTGAGTTGCTTTAATTTTGTGAGGTGCATTTATTCTAATTAAGATTGAACTTTTTAATGATTTATTATTTTTTTCATTACTTTGTAAAAACAAGTGGCTTCTAATAAACCAACCCTGCAGGATATAGCTGACAAAGCAAAAGTATCACGAATGACAGTTTCTCGAGTTTTTAGCGAGAAGAATAACGTCTCAAAGGAAACCACAGAAAAAATTAAAAAGATAGCTAAAAAAATTGGGTATCATCCAAATTTAATTGCACGAAGTTTATCAAACCGAAAATCGAAGACGATCGGTGTCTTTGTACCAAAGACCCGGCATCTTTTCTTAGATATTTATATCACTCAAATATTAAGTGGTATATCAGATGTTACCCAAGAATTTGATTATAGCTTGATGCTTTTTCCTATTGATTATAAAAAAGAAAAGAGTGACTTATACCTCTCCATAGCAATGAGCCATTTAGTAGATGGAATTATTCTTATTAAAACAAAGGTAAATGATAAAAGGATTGATAATCTTAAAGCAATAAACTTTCCATACATACTTGTTAATCACAGGAATAACTCTTACAATTTTGTTGATGCAAACAATGTTAAAGGAGCAAAATTAGCTGTCCAGCATTTGCATAATTTAGGACATAGAAAAATTGCGTTTGTATCCGGCTCTTTAGATGAAACAAATGCGATAGATAGATTAAACAGTTACAAAAATACATTGAAGTCGTTGAAATTATTGTTAAAAAAAGAATGGATTATAAATGGTGAGTTTTCAAAAGAAAAAGCTTATGAAGCAAGTAAAGAATTATTAAAATCTAAAAATTTACCCACAGCGATATTTTGTTCAGATGATTATATGGCGATTGGAGTAATGGAAAGGATTTGGGAAATGGGGCTTTCTGTACCAAATGATATTTCTATAGTTGGATTTGATGATATTGAAATTGCTTCTTATATAAAACCTTCGTTAACAACCGTGCATCAACATATGAGTAAGATTGGTGAAAAATCAGCTCAGCTTCTCCTTGATTTGATAAACAAAAAAATCAAACCTCCAATACATGAATTTCTTAATGTTGAATTAGTAGATCGAGCATCAACGTCAAGACCGAAGTGATTTTTATTTCCTTCAAAATAGTTACATATCCGAGTTAAAATCCTTTTAAATAGTTAGAGATCAAAAAGATTTTTTCTAAACATTATTGACTGTAAAAGTTTTAAAAGGTATTTTAATGTTATCGGTAACATAAAAATAAAATTTTCAATTGAAAGCATTTATGCAAGCCAGTGCATTAAAGAGAAATTTATTTTCTTTCTTTTATCTTTCAGTCATATTTCTTTTCATCAGTGAATTTACGTATCCCCAAATATTCATACCCCAAACTATTAAATTGAACGAAAGCTGGATGCTGCAGTCATCAGAAAAAATAAATGTAAATGGAGAAGTAATTTCTTCCCAAAATTATTCTGTTAATGATTGGTTAAAAGCTGATGTACCTTCAACGGTATTAGGATCGCTTGTAAAAAATAATATTTACAAAGATGTTTTTGTTGGCGATAATCTAAAATCAATTCCTACAGAGCAATTTGAAAAATCGTGGTGGTATAGAACTGAATTTAATTTGCCAAATTCAGCGAATAATAAAAATGTGACACTTGAATTCGATGGTATAATTTATCGTGCAAATGTTTGGTTGAATGGAAAACAGATTGCAAGTTCAGATGAAGTGTTTGGTGCGTATCGCAGATTCCAATTCAATATAAGTGGAAGTGTAAATTTTGGTGAGAAAAATATTTTAGCTGTCGAAATAGTCCCGCCCAAAAAAGGTGAACCTTCAGTTGGATTTGTAGATTGGAATCCAACACCACCAGATCATAGTATGGGGATTTGGCGAGAAGTTAGAATTAAAATTTCTGGTGATGTTTCAATAAACCATCCTTTTGTAAAAAGTAAAATAAATTTAGAAAATTATAAAAGGGCTGAACTTACAGTTTCATCAGAAATTGTTAATCATTCAAATAAAAAAATATCTGGCATTTTAACCGGTGAGATTGGGAAAATAAAATTTTCTAAAAATATTGAATTGGAAGCGAATGGAAATAAACTCGTTACCTTCTTACCTCAAGAATATTCACAATTAAAATTAAAGAACCCGTGTATTTGGTGGACGCATAATTGGGGAAAACCAGAACTCTATGATCTAAAATTAAATTTTGCAATTGATAAAAAACTTTCGGATGAAACTAAAATAAAATTCGGCATAAGAGAAATTTCTGACTACGTAAATAAAGATGGTCATCGTGGTTATAAATTAAATGGAAAAGAAATTTTAATTGCCGGCGGCGGCTGGGTTGATCATCTGTTTTTAGATTATGATGCTAAAAATCTTGAGCATCAAATTCAGTATGTAAAACATATGGGATTGAATGCAATTAGATTGGAAGGTGTTTGGGGAAACAATGAAGACCTTTATAATCTTTGTGATAAGTATGGAATTTTAATAATGGTTGGATGGAGCTGCCAGTGGGAATGGGATGAATATATTGGTAAGCCGCACGATGAATTTGGTGCAATCAAAACAATAGAAGAAATGGAATTGATTGCAGCATCCTGGTCAGATCAAATTAAATGGCTGAGAAATCATCCAAGTATTTTTGTATGGATTGGCGCGAGCGATAAACTTGCAAGACCAGAATTAGAAAAAAAATATCTAAACATTTTAAAAGAGATTGATCCCACAAGACCATATCTTCCATCAACTGCAAATCGTACAAGTGAAATCTATGGAAACTCAGCAGTTAAAATGAATGGGCCATACGAATATGTTCCGCCAGGTTATTGGTCTATTGATTCAACGAATGGCGGAGCTTTTGGATTTAATACTGAAACTGGACCTGGTCCGCAAGTCCCTTCACTTGAAAGCATTAAAAAAATGATTCCACCAGAACATCTCTGGCCGATTGATAGCGTTTGGAATTTTCATTGCGGTAAAAATAATTTCAGTAATCTTAATGTTTACAATTCGGCAATGAACAATCGTTTAGGTGAACCAAATAATTTAGAAGAGTATTTAACAAAAGCTCAGTTTATGAATTATGAAGGAATGCGAGCGATGTACGAAGCATTCACTGCAAATAAACCAAAAACTACTGGAATAATTCAATGGATGTTAAATGCAGCTTGGCCAAAATTGTGGTGGCAGTTATATGATTATTATTTAATGCCCAACGGTGCCTTCTATGGGGCTAAAAAAGCTCTCGAGCCAATTCATATTCAATATAATTATAACGAACATTCTGTTTACGTTGTGAATAATACACTTGAAAGTTTCAACTCATTAAAAGCAAAAGTTGAAATTTTTAATTCGGATAATTTTACTTCTCCAAAATTCTCTAAAGAAGAATTGCTTACTCTTAAAGCTGATGAATCGAAAAAAATATTTGCACTTCCGGATGTTCAATATATCAAAGGTTTATCAACTACATATTTTCTTGTGATGAAAGTTTATAATAGTTCGCAAAAAGTTGTAAGTAATAATTTTTATTGCTTATCAACTAAGCCAGATGTTTTAGACAATGAAAAAACTATTTGGTATATGACTCCAATTAAAGAATTTGCTGACTTAACAGGATTGAATAAATTAGAAAAAATTTATGCTTTCAGAGAAAGTGTAAATAAAACTGAAAACGGACTCATTTATCATTACTCAATCTTAAATAAAAATGGCAAAGAAGAAATCGAAGTTGAGCTGATAAACAAAACAGACAAAGTTGCTTTTCAAGTTGAATTGAAATTAACAAAAGGTGAGGATGGTGATTCCATTTTACCAATATTCTGGGATGACAATTATTTTTCACTTATGCCGAATGAAAAACGAATTATCGAAGGGTATTTTTATAAAGAAGACTTGCAAGGAAGCAAACCTTATTTTCAAGTTGGTGGTTGGAATATTAAATCGAAAGAATAAAAATAAATTACGAGTTAAATAGAATGAAGAGAAATTATTACATAGTACTTTTAATCTTTCTGATATTTTTTGTTATATCATTTATAACCAATATTCTTGGTGCGTTAAATCCAAACGTAATTAATAGTTTTAATTTGAGTTTAACACTCTCTGCATTTCTTCCATTTGCATTTTTTATTGCTTATGGAATTATCTCAATTCCAGCGGGAATGTTGGTAGAAAAGTATAAAGAAAAAAATATTATGCTTCTTGCATTTTTAATTGCATTTCTTGGCGCATTATTATTTTCAGTTTTTCCGAATTACATCGTCTTTATTGCTTCACTTTTTATGATGGGTGCTGGAATGGCGATGCTGCAAGTTGCAATCAATCCTCTCTTAAGAGTTTCCGGTGGTGAAGAACATTTCGCATTTAATTCTGTGCTGGCTCAATTGATTTTCGGCGGAGCTTCCTTTTTAGCTCCAATGTTTTTTATATTTTTAATTTCAGAGTTAGATAGACAAAATAAAAATTTTGTAAAAACAATTTTTTCATCTTTGGTTTCAGCAAATCTTTCGTGGACATCACTTTATTGGGTCTTTACTTTAATATTTCTTTTGATGATTGTGGTAATTTTTATTTCAAAATTCCCGAAGGTTGGAAGAAAAGATGATGAGATAACTGGAACGTGGGAAACTCATCGACAATTATTTAAACAAAAGATCGTCATCCTATATTTTATTGGAATTTTTTCCTATGTGGGAACTGAGCAAGGTGTATCCTATTGGATTTCAAAATTTTTATTTGATTATCATCATCTTGATCCAAATACTATCGGAGCTTTAACTGTTGGACGCTTTTGGGGAATGATGTCGGTTGGTTGTTTAGTTGGATTAGGATTATTAAAACTCTTTGACAGCAGAAGAGTTTTGGTTGGCGCGGTAATTTTAGCAGTGATATTTTTATCCATAGCACTTTTCGGTCCAGCAAATTTTTCACTTATAGCTTTTCCATTAGTTGGATTTTCACTTTCAGTTATGTGGTCAATAGTTTTTTCATTGGCGCTTAACTCAGTTAATAATCATCACGGCTCATTTGCCGGAATTTTATGTACTGCAATAATTGGTGGTGCTGTTATTCAATTATTTATTGGCTGGCTTGGCGATGCATTCGGACTACGATTTGGAATGATGTTTATTTATTTGACGCTTGCATATCTTCTCTTTGTAGGGCTTTGGGCAAAACCAATAATTACAAATGAAATAATTAACATACACGACATTAAATTCATTAAAAATATTTTTAATACAAAACCAGTCAAAGGATAAATATGGGCGTACTTGGAATTGACGTTGGCGGAACAAATATCCGCGTAGGATTAGTCGAGAATAATTCTTTAGTAAGAATCGAAAAACAAAAAATCAAAGCTGATGGGACAGAAGATGAAATCATTAATCAAATTCAATTACTCATAGAAAAATTTTCTATCGAACAAATTGAAGGAATTGGAATTGGAGTTCCCGGAGTTGTTGAAATAGAAAAAGGAATAATTTATGATGTTCAAAATATTCCATCGTGGAAAGAAGTTTATTTAAAAGAAAAGTTAGAAAAAAAATATCAACTTCCAGTATATGTTAACAACGATGCAAATTGTTTTACAATAGGAGAGAAACAATTTGGTTGCGTAAAGGAATTTAAAAATATTGTTGGGTTAGCAATTGGAACAGGGCTCGGCGCTGGCTTAATTATTAATAATCATTTATACAATGGTAAAAATTGTGGTGCCGGAGAGTTTGGAATGATTCCATTCAAAGATCGTAATTATGAATACTATTGCAGCGGACAATTTTTCAAAAATGAATTTGAATCATCAGGAAAAGAAGTTACAGAGAAAGCTGAACTTGGTGATAAAAAAGCTTTAGAAATATTTTCTCAGTTCGGTTTGAATTTAGGTGAAGCAATTAAGATGATAATGTTTGCCGTTGATCCGGAAGTAATTGTTTTAGGTGGATCAATTTCAAATTCATTTAAGTTTTTCAAAGATGCAATGTGGGATTCTATTAAAAAATTTCCTTATGGAAAGGCAGCAGAAAATATCCAAATCAAAGTTTCTGAAACTAAATATATGGCTGTTCTTGGTGCAGCTGCATTATACTTTGATGTTTTATCGAAAAAGGAATTTTACTTTTCTTCAGATGAAAGAATAATTCATAATAATAACTTAATCCTAAAATAGAATAGACAATTAAAAAATGAATTTTAAAGCAGATACTTAAGCGATGAAAAAATTATTTACAATGAATTGAAAAGCAAAACTGCTGCAATGGAAAGATTATTAAAATATAACGCTATCATTTTGAGTATTATGATTTACAGCTTTTCAATCACAACTTCACAAGCTCAATTTTCTTTTCCTGTAAATAGCGGAAGAATTGTTTTTCACAGATATAGCGATTGGGCAAACTGGGATGGAAAACTTTTTCTTTATGATTTTTCAACAAAAACCCTAACTGAATTAAGCAAGAATTGGACATCAATTGAACATACTTGTAATGCTCATTTTTCTCCAGATGGTATGAAGATCGTTTTTATGGCAGTTCCTAAAAATAGTCGAACCAGCAACAGTTGGAATGTTTACCTTTGTGATCTCCGCACCCCAACAGAAATTATAAATCTTACTCCTAATAATGTTCTTGATCAAGATCCAAAATTCTTTAAAGATGGAATTCATATTTGTTATAAAAGTAATGGTGATTTGAAAATTATGAATATCGAAACGAGAGAAGTTACTCAAGTTACACACGATGGTTGGAGCGTGGAAGAATCAATGCCTTATCCAACGAATGATGGAAAGAAAATTATATATTCAACCGGAGCTGGGGATGATACATTTATTTATTCAGTAAATATTGATGGAACAGAAAATAAAATAATTGAAGGAACCGCTAATGTTCACAGCTATTATCCAATAGTGCGTGATGATTCAACTTATGTATTTACACGTGCAAACTCTGCAAACAATGCAGCAGATGATATTTATTTAGCAGACTTGTTTACAGGTATTTCTTCTTCATCACCATTTAACAGCAATGCTGCAGATGATTCTGATCCTTATCCGATAGATTCTGAATTAGTATTTTATTCTAGTAATCGATCCGGTACACAAGGAGGCTGGGATTTGTTTCTTGGAAATATAAAAACAGGATCGTCCTGGTCGCTTTCAGTTTTTTTTGGAATAAATTCAAATCTACATGAACTTGGAGTTTGTTATTCACCTTTCAATTCACCGACCTCGGTAGAAGAAACGATGCTCAATCCTGATAAATTTTTTGTAGAACAAAATTATCCCAATCCATTTAATCCAAAAACAAGAATTAATTTTTCAATTCCCGGCAATAGCTCTATTGTCTTTAACATCTTCAATATCAATGGTGAATTATTAAAAAAAATTGACTATGGATATTTAGATGCAGGCAATCACTTTGCTGAAATAAACGGAAGTACTTTTCCTTCGGGAATACTTCTTTATCAAATAATTGCAAATGGTAAATCGATCACCAAAAAATGTTTATTAATTAAATAAACTCTGTTTCACTAATAAGAGAGGTACTAAAATGAAAAAACTGTTTTACTTGTTTGTTATTATTTTCTACCAAAGTATTTCAGCGCAAATGGTAGAAAACTTTGATGGCGGTTGGACAAGCTGGTATGACGAATGGATGAATACTGGAAGTTCAATCGTTCGCACATACGATACTAAAGACAAAATTGAAGGAACGGCTTCCTTAAGATTGGAGTGGAACATGCACGCCGAAGATTGGGGAGGTGGAATTAGTTTCGCCCGTGCTTTGGATGCAGGTGATTTCATAGATATGTCAACATACGACACACTTTCAATTTCATACTATGTTGAACAACCTGCTCAAACCGGAAATTGCTATATTGCATTAATTCTCAGAGACAATCCAATTTCTTCAATGTATGATGCAGATATATCAGATGTTGAACTCTGGAGACATCAAATTCATGGTGTATTAGAAGATAACGTTCCAGGCTGGTATACAATTAAAATTCCACTAAAAACAGTAGGAGATCCTTTAAATCCTACTACCGAAGATTGGATGGAAGGTTTTAATATGCAAGGAAGTAATCATCAAAATAATAAACTGGATTGGGATTATATTCGCGGATTTTATCTCGAAATTGATACCGATACTGCCCTTACTGTTGATAACGGGGTGTTCTATTTAGATAATATGATACTAAGCGGAAGTCGAGCTACTCCGCTTGTTCTTTTCAATGGAAAATCAACTCCAAATAGTGTTTCATTTTCTGTTGGATGGACAGGTAGTGCGGAAGTTTCAAATGAAGAGGATTATGATAATGCCAATACTGGTTCAATCAAGTGGACAGGTGGATCGGATGCCGATGGCGGCGGCTGGGATGGCGTTTGGTTCCAATTAAATAAACCACATAAGTTAGGTGAACTTATGGCAACAGATACGCTTCAGTTTGCTATTAAAGCACCAACAGGATTCGGAAATCTTTGGCTTGCATTTGCGGATGATGATATTGACGGTGATGGACCAGATAGAATGTTTCAAAATGTTTATTATCTAGATGAAAACCAAATTGGCGGCTATACTAATAACTGGCAATTAATAAAAATACCATTAAAAGATTTTTATCCTGGTGGTTCGTGGGATCCAGATAAAATTCCGGGTTCACTTGATTCTAATCGCGTAATTCAATTTCGAATAGAAGGTGATGGACAAAGTGTTGAAAATAAAGTTGTTTATCTTGATAACATCTGGACCGGAAATTATTCTCTAGATATTATAGCTCCTGCAGCACCTCAAGTTCAAGTATTTGCAAATGGAAATTATTCAAATAACGTGCTGTGGGCTGATGTGCTCGGAGAAAAACAAGAAATTTATCGTGTTTATGCTAGTAAATCTCCTATTACTGATCCTCATGCTGAAGGAATAGAAGTGGTCAAGTTAGGTGTTGCTGAAGGGGTTCAATCAGTTATTCACGCTCTCAAATATCCTTTAATTGATAAAGATGTCACTTATTATTATGCTGTAGTTTGTGTTGATAATGCTGGGAATGAAAGTACACCTGGATTAGCTGGACCTTTGACAAATTTAGCTAAAGGAATTTCTGTGATTAACGAAACTGCACCACTTAACTTTACAGCAGATGGAGATTTAAGTGAGTGGTCAAATATTGAACCATTCAGAATGTTTCCAAGTGACGCTTCAGGGCATATTGTCGATAACTTTCCTATTGATAACGATGCTGATCTCTCTGTAACGGCGTATCTTGCTGTTGATAGCGCAAATTTTTATGTCGCATTCGATGTTAATGATAATATTGTTTCTGTTAATCCGAATCTTGAACCATGGGAAAATGATTGCCCTGATTTGTTTATCGGATTGTATAATGAAGTAAAGCTTCCTCATACTGCATATCGCAGAGGAGTAGACCCAGATTTTAGACTTATGTTTGACCGATACCGTTTATTATGCGGAAATCCTTGGTTAGATTCATTAATGCTGCCCGGCACAAATTATTATTGGGATGAAAAATTTCCCAGTGGTTACGTTGTTGAAGCAAAAATTCCCTGGGCAATGTTTGCATCGATTGCAGGCGATAGTCTTTTCAAACCACAAGCAGGAATGAAAATTCCGATTGATATTGCCGTTAATGATGCTGATGCTACTGGTTCCAGAGAAGGAATGCTAACCCTATCTATAGCAAATAACGATTATTCATATTATGATGTATCAGCTTGGACTTATACCTGGATTGGTGATAAAACAACTGTAGATGTTAAGAATGAAAACCAACTAGTTAATGAATATTCTCTATCCCAAAATTATCCTAATCCTTTTAATCCTTCGACACAAATAAGATATACTTTGTTGAAGTCAAGTTTAGTTTCGCTAAAAGTGTTTGATATATTAGGTCGAGAAGTAGCTACGCTAGTTCATCAAACACAAAATAGTGGTTCTCATGATATTTCTTTTAATGCAAGTGATTTCGCTACCGGTGTTTATTTCTATAAATTGGAAGCAGGGGACTATAAAAGCATTAAAAAAATGTTATTAGTCAAATAATTTGCACTTCTAAATGAGAGGGCGAACTATTCGCAAAAGTTCGTCCTCTTTATTGTTAAAACATTTTAAAAGGATTGGACTGTATGATCATTTATGAATTTATATGGAAAAATAAATGAAAAATAAATTGTTAGTTAATTATATTATTTCAATTATAATATTATTTCAGTTATCAGTATTTGGACAACTTAAGCCGATACGTGTTGCTTGTGTTGGAAACAGTATTACTTGGGGCGGTTTGGGTGATAAATCTTATCCACAGCAGCTTGGAAAATTATTAGGCAGTCACTATGATGTAAAAAATTTTGGTATTTCTGGAAGAGCATTATTGCGAAAAAGTGATTACCCATATTGGAATGAACAAATCTTTTCTGATGCAAAAGAATTTGAACCTCAAATAGTAATTATCAAACTAGGAACTAATGATACAAAACCGCAAAACTGGGTTTACGGAAACGAATTTTTTTCTGACTATGTTGATTTTATTAATGAGTTCAGGAAAGGATCTGTTAAACCTCAAATTTTTATATGTTATCCTTGTCCCGTATTTCAAACCGTTTGGGGAATAAGAGATTCGATAGTCAAAATTATTATTCCCATTATTGATTCAATCAGAAATACTGCAAATACTGATTTAATAGATTTCAATACTCCATTTCTTGATAGCGTTTCCCTTTTTCCCGATGGAGTTCATCCTAATGCCGATGGATATCTCCAGATGGCTCAAATTGCTCAAGATGCCATTCTGAATAGCGCTCCGGGGATAATTAGAACATTTAATTCCGACAAATACTCATTCGACAAAGGTGAGTCATGTAAACTTTATTGGGAAACCACAAATAGTTTTGACGTAACATTAAATGGTAATCCTGTTAATGGAACAGATTCCTTACTAGTTACTTTATCTGAAACAAAATCTTTTACTCTGATTGCAAAAGGGCAAGACCGCTCGGATACAATGCGAATTGTTCTAAATTATTATCCGCCTGGAAAAATTAAATCGTTTTATGCTAAGCCAAAAATGCTCGAACTCGGGGCAAATGATTCTACAAAAATTTATTGGGCAGCAGCATCAGGTTCTCAAGTTTTTTTGAATAATATCCCGGTTGGTATTACCGGAAGCTTAACTGTTTCACCAGCGTTAACAAGCTATTACTCCTTGAATGCATCCGGCGATACTTCTGATTTTAAAGAAATTTCTGTTCAAGTTCTGCCTGCTGAAGAAATTAATAGATCATTAGACCGAAATGTGTATTCATCTTCTTTTGTAAAATATTTTCCTGCTGTAAATGCAATTGATGGAAATCTATTAACTTTTTGGAAAAGCAAAAATGAAGCAACTCCTTGGATATACGTTGATTTTGAAAAAGAAATTAATTTTGAACGTGTGGTTTTAGATTGGGGAAGCAACTATGGTATTTCATTTCGATTGCAGGCTGTAAGTCCTACGGGCGTTATTACAACAATTTATAATCAGTCAAACGGAGCTGGAGGAAAGGAAAATATCTTAGTAAATGGAAGCGGAAGATATTTACGTTTGTTGTGCTCTCAAAAATTATTTGCTGATTCCGGATATGTTTTAAATGAATTTGAAATTTATGGACGGAAAAAAGTAACTGAAGTTGTGAACGAAACAAATTCAGTTCAACAATTTGAGCTTTTTCAGAATTATCCCAATCCATTTAATCCAACAACACAAATTAGTTATTCAATACCAAAGAGTTTGTTGGTAACACTAAAGGTGTATGATGTGTTAGGGAAAGAAGTGGCTCAATTAGTAAACCAATTTCAAAATAGTGGAAAGTATCAAGTAACACTTAATACAAATCAACTATCCTCAGGTGTATATTTCTATCAGTTGAAAGCTGGAGATTTTGTTAGTGTTAAAAAAATGTTATTAGTCAGGTAATATTTTCTTGTACTAAGAGAGTGAATTTTATTTTTAGTTCACTCTCTATTTATTAAAAGAGTCTTCTGAAAAGTTGCTTCGCTGTTGTCATGCTGTTCGCCGTGGCGAACAAAATGACATTGACAAGCAGTTCTCATTTTTCAGAAGTCTCTAAAAATAATTCTCGGATTTTTTTACAATAAATTTTTTTATAAGGAGAACATTGTGCAGTTAACATTAATCGATTTTTTTGTTATTGCTCTTTATTTTTTAATCAATTTAAGTATTGGATTAATTTTACGAAAAAAAGCCACTGCAAATGTCAGTGAGTTTTTTGTTTCAGGTGGAAAAGCTACCTGGTGGTTAGCAGGCACTTCAATGGTTGCAACAACTTTTGCTGCCGATACTCCATTAGTTGTTTCCGGATTAATTGCAAGAAACGGAATTGCCGGAAACTGGATTTGGTGGAATATGGTTTTTAGCGGGATGCTTACAGTGTTTTTCTTTGCTAAACTTTGGCGCCGTGCCGGAGTGTTGACCGATGTTGAATTTGCTGAAATTCGATACAGTGGAAAACTCGCTTCTTTTCTTAGAGGGTTTCGCGCTATTTATCTTGGGCTGCCGATTAACTTGATTATTATGGGCTGGGTTAATCTTGCTATCGTAAAAATAATGATGATGGTTCTCGGAATTTCCAAAATTGATGCGCTGTTTATTGCAATCGGAATTATGTTTTTGACGGCTGCAATTTCTACCTTATCAGGTCTATGGGGAGTTTTGTGGACAGACTTATTTCAGTTCTTTTTGAAAATGGGAATGGTAATTGCCCTGGCTATTTTTGCTGTCGCAAAAGTTGGTGGCTTAGATTCTCTTGTTACTCAATTGCATCAAGTTGATGCTACACGTCATAATCAAGGATCTATTCTTGCCTTTATTCCGGATTTAAATTCTGAGTGGATGCCAATGATAACTTTCTTCTGCTTTATTGCAGTAAACTGGTGGGCAAGCTGGTATCCCGGCGCTGAACCGGGGGGTGGCGGATATATTGCTCAAAGAATTTATTCTGCTAAGGATGAAAAAAATTCTTTGCTTGCCACATTATGGTTTAACGTTGCTCATTATGCTCTGCGTCCCTGGCCTTGGATTATTGTTGGATTAGTTGCTGTCGTTCGATTTCAAAATAACCCAACTTTTCAAGGTGATCCTGAAACAGGTTATATTAGAATTATGATAGAAGACCTTCCTGTTTATTTGCGCGGATTAATGCTGGCTGCTTTTGCTGCAGCTTATATGTCAACAATCGGCACGCACTTGAATTGGGGTGCAAGTTATTTGGTGAATGATGTTTATAAAAGATTTATCAAGAAAGATAAATCGCAAAAACATTACATTAAATTTTCACAAGTAATTACGATGACATTGATGGTTCTTTCTGCTATCGTTACATTTTATATGGATTCTATTGCTGGCGCCTGGCAGTTTTTAATAGCAGTTGGTGCAGGTACAGGATTGGTGTTTATTCTCCGTTGGTTTTGGTGGAGAGTAAATGCCTGGAGTGAAATCTCTGCAATGATCGCCGCATTCCTAACTTCACTTTTTTTGCAGTTCGGGGTGGGACTATCGGAAAGTAAACCTATTGAGTTTGCATGGATTCTGCTTATCACAGTTTTAGTTACTACAACCACCTGGATAACTGTAACTTTGCTAACGAAACCGGAGCCAATGGAAAAATTGATTTCATTTTATAAACGGGTAAGACCAAATCCAACTTTTTGGAAACCTGTAGCTAAATTTGTTCCGGAAGTTGTTCCGCAGAAAGATGGGGTATTTAATTTTTCAAATTGGATTGCAGGAGTTACTCTAATTTACACCATTCTTTTTGGTGTGGGAAAAGTAATTTTAGGAAACACTTTATTAGGCGTAAGTTTAATTGCCGTTGGAATTGCAGCCGGTATTTTCATTTACTGGAATATGAATAAAAAAGGATGGCAGTTTTTTTCAGAATAAAATTTTGCTTTATCAAATAAAAAAAATACAGATGTACAAAGGTCTAAATATGAATTATCATTTTAAAAAAATTAAGATATTTATTTTTTCGTTATTGATTATTCTTCAATTTGTTTCCTGTAAAACAACAGCGCCAATCTTAAATGAGAATATTCAGCAACGGGATTCAAACATCACACTTGGCAACATTATACCTATGCCTGTGTCTTTAAATCCAACTGCTGGAACTTTTACACTCAGTGAGAATTCTAAAATTTGCATCGAGCCAATGAATTCTGAAATTTCATTTATCGGGAAATATCTTACCGATAAAATCAAATCTTTATCCGGTTATAATTTTGAAGTCCTGACTGCAAAAGGAATTCCCCAAACCGGAAATATTTATCTTACAACAATTGGTGGTGATCCATCTTTAGGTGATGAAGGATATGAATTAATCATTACGAAAAATCTTGTAACTCTAACTGCAGTTAAACCAGAAGGTTTATTCAGAGGAGTACAAACTTTAAGACAAATAATATCTTCGTCGAAAGAATCCTCAACGAGTGATATGGAAATTAAAATACCAGCAGGAACGATTAGTGATTATCCCCGCTTTCCCTGGCGTGGCGTTATGCTTGATGTTGCAAGACATTTTTTTAGTGTTGATGATGTAAAAAAAATAATTGATTTAATTTCATATTATAAAATAAACCGGCTTCATATACATCTAACAGATGATCAAGGTTGGAGAATTCAAATTGATTCTTATCCAAATTTAACTTTATATGGAGGAAGTAAACAGGTTGGAGGCGAATCCGCTGGTTATTATACTAAATCAGATTATTCTGAAATAGTTAAGTATGCAAAAGAAAGATACATTACAGTTATTCCTGAAATTGATATGCCCAGTCATTCTAATGCTGCATTAGCTTCTTATCCGTTTCTTAATTGTGATGGAATCTCACCATCTTTATATGATGGTACTGAAGTAGGATTTAGTTCGCTTTGCACAAAGAAAGATTCCACATATATTTTTATTAATGATGTAATTAGAGAGATAGCACAATTAACTCCGGGTTCTTATATTCATATTGGCGGCGATGAAGCTAAAGCTACCAACTTAACAGATTATATAAATTTTATTGAAAAAGTTCAGAGTATCATTCAATCTAATGGAAAGCAAATGATTGGATGGGATGAACTTGGTCAATGCAAATTAAATCCAGAAACAGTTGTGCAGCATTGGGCAAATGATAGTTTAGCTTTGGAAGCTGTTAAAAAAGGTGCGAAATTAATTATGTCCCCTGCTTCAAAAACTTATTTGGATATGAAATATAACTCTTCAACATTATTGGGACAAAATTGGGCAGGGTATATTGAAGTGAGTGATTCGTACAATTGGGATCCTTTAACGAAAATAAAAGGATTAACAATGAAAGATATTCTTGGTGTAGAAGCACCGCTCTGGACGGAAACGATTTTAAATTTGGATGATATTGAATTCATGTTTTTGCCAAGACTTCCTGGTATTGCTGAGATTGGATGGTCACCTATAACAGGGAGAAACTGGGAAGAATATAAGGAACGACTTGCTGAACATGGACGCCGTTGGAAAGAAATGGGAATAAACTTTTATCATTCACAAGAGATTAGATGGAAATAGATTTTTATAAATGAACATAAAAAATGACAATGAACATTTCAGATGTCACTTATTTTTATATTCTCAATATGTTAACAGTAAACCGAATAGTTTTTACTGCTAATTCTATCCCACACAAAAACTGAGGACAGATTTTATTTATTTATATCAGTTATAATCCTGGCAGTTTGATTAAAAAAAATAATTCCGATAAACAGACATTACTACTTTGAACAAACATTGAAGTGGACTTATTATTTTAATAAGCAGCTCTTATTACTTTAATAAGTAAACATTGTCGTTTCTAAAATTTCTTTACTTTTTTAGTGAGAATTAAAAAAAAATCTCTGTTTATTGCTGGTATTATAATTGTTCTATTCTACTAATTAAACTATTATCTCTCAAAAGAAAATTGATAGAAAAAGGGATCTGAATGAGTGTAAAGTGCTACTATCTATTTGATACTTTTACTGTTTTTGTTTTGATTGTTTTCATTTTATTTCCATTGGATAATCTTGCCCAAACAGCTTCTCTTGATGCTACACTTTCACTTAAACAAATTAATGATGTTAATATCCCTTATCAAAATGGATTTGCACTCCCATCCTTTGAAAAACAAAATCGTAAAATTTTAGATCTTAAAGGTGACTGGAAAAAACAAAGATTTTCTGCTAACGACAATATCACATTAGCTAAACGTAACACGACTGGATATCAAAACCTTATTACTGAAGCTGCCGGAAGAAATACCGCTGTTTATGATGATAGCGGATGGGAAACTAAAACCCTTCCCGCTGTGGAAAATCAAATGAATACATATCCAACCGTTCCAGAATATTATCAGGATGGCGTTTGGTACAGAAAATCTTTTAATGTAGATGCTTCAGACTCAGGCAAATTTGTTAAGCTTATGTTCTATGCAGTTAATTACGTTGCAGATGTTTGGTTAAATGATGTTTATCTAGGCTATCACGAAGGCGGCTACACACCTTTTGCTTTTGATGTTTCTTATGCACTCAATTATGGTGGAAAAAATGTTCTTGTTGTGAGAGTTGATAATCCAATATGGAACAGCAGAAATGATATTGTTCCTTATACGCAATGTGATTGGTTTAATTATACTGGAATTATTCACGATGTTTATCTTGAATTTTCTTTTCCCGTTTCTGTCATTCGTAATGATATCGTTCCTTTAAATCTAAATGGAGATATTCAAGCAACAGTTGTTTTAAATAATATAAAAAATACAACAGCAAATGTTGATGTTACAATTCGCATTTATGAAGCTTCGATTGATTCGAATAATATAAAAACAGAATTTTCATATCAGTTAGCTGGAAATGAATTAGCAGTAAACGGAACGAACCAGAATTCAGTTTCAATTCCAGCAGATTCTGTTGCTGTCTGGAGAACTGTTTTAAAAATTGATAATCCAAAACTCTGGACACCAAAAGAACCAAACTTGTACATCATGAAAGTTACACTTACAGAAGCAGCTAATACGTTGGATGAGTTTAGTTCACAGTTTGGAATCAGGACTGTTAAAACCAGCGGAAATAAATTTTTACTTAACAACAAAGTCGTGTTCTTCACCGGTGCAGCCAGACACGAAGATCATCCGTTGTACGGCAGGAGCATTCCTAAAGATATTATCTTCAGCGATTTGCAGCTTGTTAAAAATACAAATGTAAATTTTCTGCGAACTGCACATTATCCAAATAATCTTTATACATATTTAATTGCTGATAGATTGGGAATAACAACGCTTGAAGAAATTCCGGTTTGGTGGTTTGATACTGCAGCCGCATGGCAAATTCAAAATAACACAAGACACATTCACGAGCAGATGTTTCGCGAAATGGTGTTTAAAGATTACAATCGTCCATCTGTAGTTTTATGGAGCACGAGCAACGAGTGTCTAGATGTTCCGAACAGAAAAATTTTTATAGAAAGAGTCAACCAGGATTTAGATACAAATTATCCCGATGGAAGACTTGTAACACAATCCGCTGCTGCCGATAGACCCGGTGCAAATGATGATTCCCAAAATGCCTGCGATGTTTCCGGCTGGACAATGTATTTCGGAATCTTCCACGGCTCAACTTACTTTACAGGAACATATAACTTTATTAATGATGCAAAAACTTATAATCCAAATAAACCAATACTTGATACAGAATTTGGATATTGGTCTTCGGAGGATAATTCCAGCGAACAACAGCAAGTAGATGTTTTTAATAATACATTTTTAGCATTCAAGCAATTCTCAGCAATAAATTCAGCAGGCGCGATAAATGTAAATGGACCTTTAATGGCTTCAACCTGGTGGTGCATGTTCGATTGGTATCGTATGAGTTCGAGTTTGCAAACAATGGGTTTGTATTCTATGGATAGAACTTACTCAAAACCTATTGCCTCAGTTCTTAAAAATGCATATCAACCTTACTTCAATTTTGATGGTGTTTTAACAGATGTTAATGTGAAGAATGAAATTGAAAGTTTACCAACAAATTTTGAATTGATGCAAAACTATCCTAATCCGTTTAATCCTTCAACAAAGATTCGATTTGAGATTCCGGATCAAGCCCGGCATGACAATGTGCTTGTAACTCTTAACGTTTTCGATGTTCTTGGAAATGAAGTTGCAACATTAGTTAATGAATACAAACCAGCAGGGAAGTATGAAATTGATTTTAATGTAGCGCACGAATCCCTTCGCGCGTATGCCAGCGGAATTTATTTCTACAGATTACAAGCTGGTGATTTTGTTAGTACAAAAAAAATGATCCTGCTCAAATAAAAAAATGTTAATGTTTATAAATGAATAATCAGAAATAATAAATTGTCCGAAACATTTTCAATAATAGATAGTTTAATCTTAGTACTGTATTTAATAGTGATACTTACTATTGCTTTTTATTCTTCAAGAAAAAAAGATAGAGACTTTTCGGATTATTTTTTATCGGGTAAAAATGCTGGATGGTTTGCAATCGGGATGGCAATTTTTGCAACAAATATTTCAAGCGAACATTTTATTGGTCTTGCCGGCTCCGGTGCAACAAGAGGTTTAGCAGTTGCACAGTTTGAACTAATGGCAATTTTTATTCTGATAATCTTAGGTTGGTTAATTGCTCCGATTTATATCAAATCAGGTGTAACAACTGTACCTGAATTATTTGAAAAAAGATTTGATTCCAGAACCAGAAAATTTTTATCTGGATTATCAATCGCAATTTATTTCTTAACTAAAATAGCCGTAACACTTTTAGCAGGAGGAATTCTTTTTTATAAAATGTTTGGATTAAACATTTATACTTTTGCAATACTTATAATTCTTATAACTGGTTTTTATACAATTATTGGCGGCGCAGTTTCAGTCCAAAAGACACAGGTAGTTCAAGCATTTCTTTTAATATTTGGTGCTGTACTTTTAACTGCTTTTGGTTTATCGGAAGTTGGTGGATATGCGGGGCTTACGGCAAAATTACCTGCAAATTATTTTAATATGTTCAAACCAATGTCTGATCCGGATTTTCCATGGACAGGGATAATTTTTGGCGCACCCATAATTGCATTTTGGTATTGGTGTACTGATCAATACATAGTACAAAGACTTTTGGGCGCTAAATCTATTGATGATGCGCGAAAAGGTTCTTTGCTTGCAGCATTATTAAAAGTATTACCGCTCTTTATTTTAGTAATCCCCGGTCTTATCGCAGTCGCTTTATTCCCTGATATTGTTGGTGATGAAGCTTATCCGGTTTTACTTGCAAGTAATCTTCTTCCAATAGGAATAAAAGGATTAGTAGTCACAGGTCTTCTATCAGCGGTGATGTCTTCTCTTTCCGCAGTATTTAATTCAATCGCTACGCTTTATGTTAATGATTTTTATCGTCTCAAATATCCCGAAGCAAATGAAAGAAAATTAGTATTAATCGGAAGGCTTGCAACCACATTTGTTGTTGTTGCCGCAATTCTTTTTGTTCCTTTAGTTAAAGCAATCAATTCTGAAATGTATTTATTCTTACAAAGCACACAAGCGTTTGTAAGTCCTCCTATTGCTGCGGTTTTTATATTCGGGTTGCTGTATAAAAAACTATCTGCAAAAGTTGCGTACTATACTTTAATTATAGGGGAAGTTATCGGACTATCAAGATTTGCTACCGATGTACTAATTAATCTGGGTTATGTAAATTATCCATTACTAACAGCTTACTCACAAATAAATTTTCTTCACTTTGCAATTTTTCTTTTTTTGGTTTGCACAATACTTTTGTTCTCAATAAATTATGCCACGAACAAAAAGAAAATTAATAATATTAATTACTTAGACTATTCACTTAGGGAAAGCATACTGGATATACCTTCATTTAAGAAAATTAGAAATTCAAGACCAAGTTTTGTTATGTCGGGATTTATTTTATTAATCATAATCGGTGTTTGGGGTTTATGGAGTTAGGAAATTAAATGTTCATTAATTCACAACGCAATCAGGATAATATTTTTATCTATGATTGCACATTAATTCAATAAATAAAGAGGAGAGGATATGAAAAAACTCTTAACTTTTTTGTTCGTTCTGTTCATTGCGTCTTTTTCACAGGCACAATGGGTAGTTGAATCATTCGATAATGCTGTTGGACCAGTCTATCTTGATCCACCTGTGTTAAATACAAACTTTTTCACTGACGGACCAACTGCTTTTATGAATATTTCAAATGATCCTGATCATTTTGAAGGCACTGGCTCAATGAAAGTTGATTATCGAGTTGAAGCAAGTGATGGTTGGGGCGGATACACTGTTCGAAGAACATACACGGATGCAGGTCTTCCTTCATTGCCGTATTTAGATTTGTCTACAGGCGTAAGTCTTAAATTGCGATATAAAGTTTTAACGCCGGCAGATACAACTAAGGCAGGTGCTGTTTTTATGGAAATTAAGCCAGCTGAATACGACGATATAGGAAGAGATCTTTGGAATCATCATATGGCAATTGATGTTTTTGATGCTTCGGGAACATGGAAAGAAATTACAATACCTTTGGAAGTAAACTCAGATAACACAAAAGGTTTTTCACTTCAAACTCAAGGTGGAGATGGACTACTTCAGCTTGATAAGATAAAAGGTTTTGAAATGACTGTTGTTTACATTACCCCAGGCGGTGCTGTAAATACACCAGTTGTTACTGGCTCCATATTAATTGATAAGTTAGAATTAGTTGGAAACAGATATAATCCCTTCCAGACATTTGATAACGCTGCCACAGGCACGTTCTTAACTGATTATATGAGCTGGGCTGGTGGCGGTGCAAGTTCAATAGCATTCTCAAATAATACAACTGATTTTGTTGAAGGTACTGGCTCTATGCAGATGGATTATACAGTTAACGCTTCACAATCCTGGGGTGGGTATCTGAATTTTAGAGACACTTTATTTGTTCCTGATACCAACTTTGCTGAGAGAACGGCATTAGTATTTTACGTAAAAAATGTAAATCCGTTTGTAGGCACTACACCAGAACGTGTAACAATGAGATTTATATTAATGGAAAACAGCACCGGTGTAAATGAGGATTGGGTTTGTGAAGTACCGGTTAATTTTGAACAGGCTGGAGAATGGACCAGGTATTACCTGCCATTAAAAACGGATACTTCCTGGTTTGATACCAATGGTAAGCAACACT
This sequence comes from Ignavibacteriales bacterium, assembly GCA_037444745.1. Lineage (GTDB taxonomy): Bacteria > Bacteroidota > Ignavibacteria > Ignavibacteriales > Ignavibacteriaceae > IGN3. The sequence continues at coordinate 27,160 of JBBILT010000005.1, read as the reverse complement.
TTCCTCGAAATGGATTTACTCAACCATGGTGGAGTATAACCGGAGATAATACTTTCAATCTTGAATCAGTTTATTCATATAGAATTGAATTATCTGCCGGTGGTACTGACTATGGACCAATAAATGAAACATTTACAGGAACATTGCTGTTTGATGTTATTCAACAATCCGGATTCCAATTTGCAGATAAAACAGCACCAAATGCACCTGCTGTGAACATAATACCTTCTGCATATTCAAACTTAGTTACCTGGCTTGATGTACCGGGTGAAACTGGTGAAAAATATTCTATTTATTTTAGTGAAAATCCTATAACAGATGTTAATGCGGATGGTGTCTTTCAAGCATATACAACGGAAGCTTTTCCACATGGTACACAAGTATATGAACACTCAATTCGTTCTGCTAATACAGATAAACCAAAAACATTCTATTATGCTGTAACCTGTAAGGATTTTGCTGGGAATATCAGCTTACCAGGTTTCGCTGGACCAATTACAAATACTGCAAAAGGAGTTCCTACAGTTTCTATTACTCCTCCAGCAAACTTTGTTGCCGATGGTAATTTAAATGAATGGTCAAATGCTCAGCCCAGTTTCTTGATGCAATCCGCATTAGGAACAGCTACTGTTGTGCTTACTGTTGATGGAGATCAAGATTGCTCTGCAGATGTAAAAGTAGCAATCGATAACACTTATCTTTATGTAATGATGGATGTTACTGATGATTTTGTTCAGTGGAATGATGCTCTTAATTCTTATGAGAATGATGCACCTGATCTTTTCATTGGTTTGTATAACATTACGAAATCACATGTTGCTTACTGGCGTGGTGTAACACCGGATTATCACTTAAGATTTGGTAAATTCTGGTTACGCAGTGATGAAAGCACTTCACAGTGTGATACAATGATCGCAAATGGCACTACAAACTATTATTATGGAGAAAAATTTCCATCAGGATATGTAATTGAAGCCAGAATTCCCTTGGTTGATTTAGCAGCTAAAAGAAATTCTAATATTACTTCAACAGATGTTATCAACTGGAAAGTTGGAGATAAAATTCCTTTTGATATAGTAGTTAATGACAATGATGATGGATTAGTAAGACAAGGAATGATTTTTTATTCCCCAACTAACAAAGATAATGGCTGGCAAAATGTAAATTCCTGGACTTATTCCTGGATATCTGATGATGTTACAGCAGTTAATGATAATCCTGCTGCAGTTAATACTTTTAGCTTATCACAGAATTATCCTAACCCATTCAATCCTTCTACACAAATTCAGTATTCAATAGCTCAGGCTGGATTAGTAAGTGTAAAGGTATTTGATATTCTTGGAAGACAAGTTGCCGATTTAGTAAACAAACAACAGTCTGCTGGATCATACACAGTAGATTTCAATGCTCAAAACTTATCGACTGGTGTTTATGTTTATAGAATCGAAAGCGGTTCGTTCCAGGCTTCAAAGAAAATGATTCTCATTAAGTAGTGTTAAAAAAGGGCAGTCAATAATATTGGCTGCCCCTTTGTTTACTTCCGTAAATTATTTGAAGTATTTTTATTCTGTTAAATTTTCTTATTCAAAGTTTGTTCAACCAGTAGAAAAATCGTAGAACAGACTTAAGTCTGTTTTACGTAAATAGAACTAAAATTAGTTTTATGTGTAGTTTGAAGTCTTTAGATAGAATTTATAGTGTTAAATGATTTCTTAAATTAAATTATAGAAAAAGTTATGAATAGAATTATACGATTCAGTTTAATAAATAAAATTCATTCTTTTTTATCAATCACTTTTCTGCTTAGTCTCGCAATCAATTTGTTATTGATTAACTCTGCTGTTTATGGCGGAACCACAGGAAAAATTTCAGGGAAAGTGATTGACAAAGAAACAAATGAGCCAATAGTTGGCGCTAATGTTATAATAGAAGGAACCTATTACGGCGCAGCTACTGATCTTGAGGGATATTTTTATATAAATAATATTTCTCCCGGTAAATACACTGTTAAAATCAGTGCTATTGGTTACCATAAAGTTACCGTTGAAAATGTTGTTGTAAGAATTGATTTAACCACAAACCTTGATGCTTCACTAACATCTGAAGTAATAACGCTGGGCGAAGTCGTAGTTCAAGCCGCACAGCCGTTAGTTACAAAAGATCTTACTTCATCATCGGCAATTGTATCCTCTGATGATATAAAAATGATGCCTGTTGAAAATCTAAATCAGGTAGTTAATTTACAAGCCGGTGTTGTTGCAGGACATTTTAGAGGTGGAAGATCAAATGAAGTTGCATACTTAATTGATGGTATTCCGGTTAACGATGTTTACAATGGAAGTGTTTCCGTTACTGTTGAGAATAATGCTATTCGTGAATTAGAAGTTATAAGCGGAACTTTTAATGCGGAATATGGTTCTGCACTTTCCGGTGTTGTTAACATTGTTACTAAGGAAGGCAGCCAAAATTTTGAAGGATTTGCGTCCGCATATTTAGGAAATTATTTCACACAGCATAAGGATATTTTTTACAATCTTAATAAAGTGAATTTATCAGGTCCAAAAGATTTTCAATTTAATTTTAGCGGACCTACAAAAGTTGTTGATGGATTGACTTTTTTCATTAATGGTAGATATTTTAAAGATGACGGATATATGTATGGTAGAAGAATATTTAATAATTGGGATAGAGCACCAATCGTTCCGGATCAATCAAATCCAAACTTCTTCATAATTCGAAATACAGGTGACAGCGCTTACGTACCAATGAATCCTGAAGAGAACAAATCTTTTAGCGGCAAACTAACATATGGGTTGCAGGACTGGAAATTTTCTTACAGCTTTTTCTGGGATGATCATGTAAACAAATATTATAATCATGCTCAAAGATTAGCTCCCGATGCAATTAAAACACATTTCAGAACAAACTATGTTCATAATTTCCAGATATCGTTCTATCCATCACAAAGTACTTTTGCTACTTTAAAATATTCCTATAACGACAATCAGTATAAGGGATATCTTTATCCGAATGAATATGATCCAAGATATGTTGATCCAAATTTTGCAAGTCCAATTTCATCTTATACTTTTGCCTACGGCGGCAATGAAACAGATAGATATGACAGATTTACTAAATCTAATTTAGTACTTTTTGCAATCGAATCTCAGGTAAGTAAACAGCACAAAGTAAAATTGGGTCTTGAAGGGAGATTTCATGAATTATATGATCATTGGAAGGATATAAGAAATCAAACTGAATCTGAGGGAACCTGGACTATTGGTTATACTAATATTGGAACTAAATATCACACTCTTTACGATACGCGTCCATTTGAACTTGCTGCTTATTTACAGGACAAAATGGAATATGATATTATGATTATTAATGCAGGAGTAAGATTTGATTATTTTAGTTCTAACACATCGCTTCCCGTCGATATTAGAAATCCTTTAAATAATCCAAACTTTCCTGGAGCGTTTCAAACAAGAAAAGCAGAAGCCGAGTGGCAAATTAGTCCAAGGTTTGGAGTGTCTTTTCCAATATCAGATCAGGGAGCTATTCACTTTTCATACGGACATTTTTTCCAATTGCCAAGTTTTGAAAACTTATATGTTAATAATAATTATAACATAGATCAGACATCAGGATTAAATAATTATGTTGGTAATCCTGAATTAAAAGCTCAGAAAACTGTAAAGTATGAATTGGGTTTGCAACAAGTTCTCTTTGCCAATATATCTTTGGATGCATCGATTTATTACAGTGATATAAGAAATTTATTAGGCATTCAAGTTTTAGAAACCTATGAAGGATTCTTATTCGGAAGATATATAAACAGAGATTACGGAAATGTTAAAGGATTAATCTTAACATTAGAAAAAAGATACTCTGATATGTTCAGTGCAAAGATTGATTATACATATCAGGTTGCAAGAGGCAATGCTTCTGATCCTCTTCAAAATTTTTATAACAACCAATCTGATCCGCCTGTTGAAGAAACAAAAAAAGTTGTTTCATTAGATTGGGATCAGACATCCACTCTTAATGTTTCTACAACGGTTGGTGATCCACGCGATTGGACTGTTGGTTTAATATTTTCTTACGGCTCGGGTACACCATATACAGAAGATCCCAGATATACAAGAGGACTGAGGTTTGAAAATAATGGAAAGAAACCTTCAGTAATGAATCTCGATTTGAAAGGAACTAAAAACTTTAATTTCTTTGGCTTAGATTTTAATGCATATCTGATTATTTACAACTTATTTGATATTAAAAATGAGTACGGCGTAAGTGGTTCAACTGGTCGTGCAGGGCAAGACCTTGCCGCAGAAGAATATACAGGTACAATATTTGGTTTGAATACAAAGCAAGAATACTTACTGAATCCTCAAGACTACTCCGCACCGAGACAAATAAGACTTGGTGTGGGAGTTGGATTTTAAATATTAATGGAGCAATTAATGAAACGATTACTATTATTTTGTTTTTCCTTATTGATAATTGGCGATGTACTTATCGCTCAAGTAAATGAACAAACACTAAAATTCCGGCAGGATCCAGTGGGTAATAAAACCTTCAGGAAAAAAGGAATAATGAACGGCAATCTTGTCCGGACGATTTTCCGAAATGATGGTCAAGTAGGTACATGGCCTGAAAGACCTTCTGGAGAATGGCCCGCGGGATCAGGTCACAACTATATTGATGGTTGTACCCCAATCACAAGTTCCAGGGTTGATACTAAAGGTGGTATTGTACACCTTGGTGAGTGTTCATATAGGGAGGAAGTTGATGTTGATCCTGTTACTGGGCAATTATGGGATATGGAACCGGTTCCGGGATACAATAATCCAGGTGCTGAAGAACCTGCTATAAGTACAAAATCATCAACCTGGCCTGAAATTTGGCCGCGGTCATTGCCGCTTATAACTCCTGCATGGGATGGATACTGGTATGGTTATTTCGGTCGAGGTGTTCAGAATGCCGACTTTGAAGCTTTTTATGTTATGGATGATTCACAGGATAAAGAATTTAATAGACCGCCTTATTATTTCTATCCAATACTTTCTGATAGTTCCCGAGGCGGTATGGGTTTACGTGTAGAAGTCAGAGGTTTTCAATGGTCACACGTGCTGGCAGAAGATATTATCTTCTGGCATTATGACATTATAAACATTTCTGATTTTGATCGTGATTCAACTGCGTTCGGGTTTTATTGTGATACCGGTGTTGGAGGTGTTGATGATAATGGAGATGATAACGCTAACTATGATACAAAATTAGACTTAGCTTACGCTTTTGATAACGATGGCGTTGCTCCACCCAACAGTTGGAAGACAGGATATGTTGGTTATGCTTATTTGGAAAGTCCTGGAGATGCTACAAATGGAATAGATGATGATGGAGACGGAATTGTTGATGAAAGAAGAGATGATGGAATAGACAATGATCATGATTGGGTTCCATATCTAGATATAAATGGAAACGGGAAATGGGATGCCAGTGAAAATGAACCATTAAATAATGACGTTGGTGAAGATGGTGTAGGTCCATTTGATCCACAATATAACGGTCCGGATGCTGGAGAAGGTGATGGTATTCCCACACACGGTGAACCTAATTTTGACCAAACAGATAAAGATGAATCTGATCAAATAGGTTTAACAAGTTTGGCGATCGAAAGATTGACTAATAAAGGACCTCTATCTATCTGGCCAAAAAATGATGAGGTTATTTGGCGCAAAATGTTGGCAGGCACTTTCGATACAACAATACAGAATGCTAACATTCAAATATTATTTGGCTGCGGTGCTTTTCCTTTAAAGTTGAATAGGAGAGAAAGATTTTCTGTAGCTCTTGTTTTTGGGGCTGATTACAATGATATGATATTTAATAAAGAAACAGTTCAGCAGATTTATAATGCAAATTATAATTTTGCTAAACCGCCATTAAAACCAACTTTGCACGCAATTGCCGGCGATAAAAAAGTATTTCTTTATTGGAACAGTATATCCGAAGAATCTAGAGATCCATTTTTAGGTTTTGAACAAAATGATCCAACAAAAGGATTTAAAAAAGATTTTGAAGGATATTTGATTTATCGAAGCGAGGAACCTCAGTTTAATGATATAAAAGTAATCACAGACTCTAAAGGTGAAGCTAAATATTGGAAACCAATTGCTCAGTACGATTTGATTGACGCCATAAAAGGTGAAGATCCAATTGGAATTAATGGTGCACATTTTTGGAGAGGCGATAACACTGGTTTGCAGCATTCATATATCGATGATAAAGTTGTAAATGGTACAACCTACTATTATGCTTTAGTAGCTTACGATCAAGGTGATCCTAATTTTGGTACAGCAGGATTACTGCCTTCTGAAACAACAAAAATTATATCGCAGGATCTTGTTGGTAATATTTTGTTCGTAGATATAAACTGTGCAGTAGTTACTCCAAATTCTCCTGCAGCCGGTTATGTACCACCTGCAATTGGTGGTGATTTGAAAAAAGTTACAGAAGGTATTGGTACCGGAGCTCTGGAAGTTGCAGCTTTGGATGAATCATTAATTAAAAATGGTGCAACATACAAAGTAGCTTTCAATTCCACTGGCACTCTTCCAATATACAGAACGAGCTCATACTCTATTTATAGAGAGATGAATGGAGTTACTGATACTATTGAATCTAATGTTGGTTCATCAAATATTGGTGCTGGTAAATACAGCACTCCATTTGATGGGTTGGCTATCTCCGTAAATAATTTTGATTCAGTTACAGTTAACCTTAATAAATCCGGCTGGCTAAAAGGATTTAGCACATTATATATGCCTGTTACTCCGGATCAAAGTGCACCTCAAAAAAATATCGCTTGGCCTTCAGATTATGAAATCGAATGGTTAGACAGCTCATATGCTGCTCCATTATCTAAAATTCCTATTAACTTTAAGGTTACCAATACAACCAGAGGCGAACAAGTTCAGGCAGATGTTATTGATAATAATAAGAATAAACAATTTGATTTAGGCGATCAGATTGTTATTGTGGAATATGTAGGTACTGCATATAAACTTACATGGGATATTGGTTATTATCCACCAATTAGTATTCCTTTTACTGTTCATCCTGTACCAGGTGATAAATTCCGTGTTAGCACAAACAAACCATTCTATGCCGGAGATTATTTTACATTCTCAACATCATCATCAAAAGTAAATAATGATAATGCTAAAAATTCTTTGGATAAAATTGGTGTTGTACCTAATCCTTATATCTCTGCAAATTCCTGGGAGAGAAGAAATCTTAATCAAACTGGCAGAGGTGAAAGAAGATTAGATTTTATAAATCTACCAGCACAGTGTGAAATAAGAATTTATACCCTTACGGGTGCATTAATAAAAACACTCTATAAAGATTCTTCTCCAACTGATGGAGCGATTTCCTGGAACTTAGTTACAGACGATGGAATGGATATAGCTTACGGAGTGTATGTCTATCATGTTAAAGCACCTGAGATAGGTGAAAAAATTGGCAAATTTGCCATAATTAAATAGAGACGGAGAATAAAAATGAAATCAAAAATATTAAACATATATGTTTTATTATTAATGCTGGCTACGTCTTTATTTGGACAAAGTTTTACTACGGATGTATCCAAAAAAGGAACTACGGCAGCTGCGTTCTTATCAATAGGGCAGGGTACAAGAGCAACAGGAATGGGAAGTGCGTTTGTTGCACTTGCTGATGATCCAAGCGCTCTTTACTGGAATCCTGCTGGTATTACAAAAGTTAATGGAGTTGGCTTTATTGTTGATCATACTAAATGGATTGCAGATGTTGATTACAATTTTTTAGGTGTAACTTATAACTTAGGTGAGTTAGGAACAATTGGACTTAGCTTCACAACATCGAATATTGGCGATATGAAAGTAACAACAATTGAAAAACCCGAAGGTACCGGCGAAACTTTTAGTGCAACCGATGCGGCTTTCAGTTTGGCATGGGCAATACAGTTGACTGAAAATTTTTCAATCGGATTCAATCCTAAGTTTGTTTATCAAAACATTTGGAAAACATCAGCGTCTGCTTTTGCTATCGATATGGGTGTCCAATACGTAACTCCATTTGATGGGATGGTGCTTGGAATGTCTATCTCAAACTTTGGAACTAAAATGCAGCTCGAAGGAAACTCTGCACTTGTTTTATACGATCCTGATCCAAACAGCTCTGGAAATAATGGAAGTATTCCAGCATATCTTCAAACAGACTCCTGGGAATTGCCGTTAAATTTTCGAGTAGGTGTTGCGTATGTGCCTCTTAAAACTGATCAGCATAAAATATCTTTAGCGTTAGATGCTTTACACGTTAGTGATAATTATGAAAGTGTAAATTTTGGCGGTGAATATACATTTAATGATTTCTTTAGTATCCGGGGTGGATACAAATCACTATTTCTTAAAAATTCAGAAGAATCTTATAGTTTTGGTGCAGGTATAAAACAATTATTGCTGGGTAATACGGCTGTGCAATTTGATTATGCTTATCAAGATTTCGGAAGATTAAATAATATTCAAAAGTTTTCTCTTTCAATTACTTTCTGATGATTTATTATACTCTCTTCCTAAAAAAATTTTAGGAAGAGAGTACTCATTTTTTTTGTTAATCTAAAATGAAAACATTTACTCAAATATTTATTGGCGTTGTTACCCTATCAGTCTTTTTGATTCAATATCCTATATCAGCAAATATTTATAAAGGCGCAGAGTACAGAACTAAAGATGCTTTTACTTACGGCAGATTTGAGGTAAGAATGAAAGCTGCACACCGAGACGGAATGCTTTCATCCTTCTTCACATATTTTGATGGAACCGAATCAGATCCCTGGGCAGCTTACAAGTGGAATGAAATTGATCTTGAGATCATGGGAAGGTATGATGATAATATTCAATTTAATACGATTACTCCCGAGGGAAACCACGTCAGTCATTACCCAATGAGTGTTTCTCCTGGTTTAGATTATCATACTTATGCGTTTGAATGGACTCCGGATTATGTTGCTTGGTTTGTGGATGGTGCTGAAGTTTTAAGACAAACCGGAGATCATATTGCAACATTGACCAGACCACAAAAAATAATGATGAACGTATGGAATCCACTTAATGAAAATTGGGCTGGTATTTTTAATCCTTTGTCCCTTCCTGCATTTGCATACTATGATTGGGTAAGCTATTACTCTTATACACCAGGTTCTGGAAATTATGGGACAGGAAATAATTTTATGCCGGATTGGACAGATAATTTTGATTCTTATGATACAACACGCTGGGAGAAAGGTATTCACACATTTGGTGGCAATGGTTGTGATTTTATTGCGGAAAATGCTGTGTTCGATAATGGCAAATTAATTTTATGTTTAACCAATTCTACAAATATCGGATATACCGATGTAACACCACCAACAGTTCAGTGGGCTCGGACAAATTCCATAAATAAAGTTACTGTTATGTTTTCTGAAGAAGTTGATAAAGCTGATGCTGAAAATATATCTAAATACTATTTCACTACTTCCGGTGTTTCCATAAACAGTGCAACATTAAGAGCGGACTTAAGAAGTGTGGAGCTAAATGTCAGTGGATTAAATCTTCAGGGTTCATATCTATTAATCATCTATCCGATAAAAGACCTTGCAGCAGCACCTAATATTTCAAATACAACTGCTAAATCAATTATAATTTCACCTCCTTTAATTTTTCCAATCAAAATTAATTGCGGCGGCACTGCCGCTTTAGATTATTTGTCAGATTCTTATTGGGATCAAAACACAGAATATGGCTCTCTGGATGGAACTATAAAAAATTATGATGCTGCTTTGCAAATAAGCGGAACAGATGAAGACGTTATCTATCTATCTGAAAAAAATTGGCTGGCTGGTTATAAAATTCGTTTACCTAATGGTCATTACGATGTAAAGCTATTGTTTGCAGAAAATAGTTTTAATTCCGCTGGTTCAAGAATTTTTGATATTTATCTTGAGTACAACAGAGTAATTCAGGATCTTGATATTTTTAGTCAAGTTGGTCAAAACGCGGCGCTTGTAAAAGAAATAACGAATGTTCAGGTTAATGATGAAGTGCTTGATATTCAGTTTGCAGAAAAAGTAGATAATGCATTGATTAATGGTATCATCATAACACCAAATACAACGGGGGTGAATGATGATAAACAGATGGGATTAAATGATTTTAAAGTTGAACAAAATTATCCAAATCCTTTTAATGGAAAAACGATAATTAATTATTCATTACAGTCTGCGGATAATTTAAGCTTAAAACTTTACAACATAATAGGTGAACAAATTTTTTTTAAGGATTTAGGTTATGTCTCAGAGGGGCTGCATCAGTTTTTGATTGATACCGCTGCTATAAATGAAAGTCCGCTTACATCAGGAATTTATTTTTATGTTATTTCTTCATCACAGAAAAAAGAAACCCGTAAAATGGTTCTGCTTAATTAATATGATTTGCTATTTTTTTCATTGCACAATTCTTCCTTTCCATTTATACAACTATCAAAAATTTTATAAATAAACAGTTAATTATCAGAAAAAATTATGAACTCATTTATTAAATCTTCATCCATCGCTCTGATTTTAGTTTTAACGTTTGCTCTTAGACCGATTGATCCAATTAAAAAATCAGATGAAATTGAAAAAAGGGTAAAAGATCTTCTTGCAAAAATGACCATTGAAGAAAAAATTGGACAGATGACTCAAGTAACTTTGCAGGCAGTAAGTAAAGTGCAGGGTACAAAAAATCAGGCGCACCAAATAGATGATGCAAAATTAGAAGAGGCAATAAAAAAATATCATGTTGGTTCTATTCTAAATGTTTATGATGCAGCTCATAGTATCGATTACTGGCATGAAATAATAAATAAAATTCAAAACATCGCAACGAAAGAAACAAGATTAGGTATTCCAGTTATTTATGGGATTGATGCAATTCACGGTACAACTTATACCAAAGGCGGAACATTGTTTCCACAGGCAATTAGTATGGCTGCAACATGGAATAAAGAGCTTGAAAAAGAAGCCGGAAAAATTACTGCCTACGAAACTCGGGCTTCAGGCATACCATGGAATTTTTATCCTGTAATGGATATTGGCAGACAACCTCTTTGGCCGCGCTTGTGGGAAACATTTGGCGAGGATGTTTATCTCGCTCAACAAATGGGAGTTTCTTATATTCTCGGTGCTCAGGGTGATGATATAAGTGCGTCTGATAAAATTGCTACATGTTTAAAACATTACGTTGGATACAGTTTCCCGATAAATGGTAAAGATAGAACACCAGCATGGATATCGGAAAGAATGCTGCGTGAATATTTCCTTCCAACTTTTGAGGCAGGAATTTTAGCTGGTGCACCAACAATTATGGTAAATTCATCGGAGGTTGATGGAATACCCGGACATGCTAACTATCATTTGCTTACGGAAGTTTTGAGAAATGAATTAAACTTTAAAGGATTTGTAGTTTCGGATTGGGAAGATATTGCTCGATTGCACACAAGAGATAAATTAGCTGCAACACCTAAAGAGGCTGTAAAAATAGCAGTTATGGCTGGTGTTGATATGAGTATGGTTCCTTATGACTTTAGTTTTTACAATTATCTTTTAGAGCTTGCAAAAGAAGGATCTGTTCCCATGTGGAGAATTGATGAAGCAGTTAGCAGGATATTAAAAGTTAAATTTCAATTGGGGCTTTTTGAAAATCCATATCCAAATAAAGAACTTGCAAAAAATTTCGCGTGTAAAGAATTTACAAATACAAATCTAGATGCAGCAAGAGAATCAATTATCCTCACTAAGAATCAGGGAAACATTCTGCCATTATCTAAAAACATCAGAATATTAGTAACAGGACCTACTGCTGATATGTTATCTGTACTAAATGGAGGTTGGACAATTACCTGGCAGGGAAATGAAGAAACTCTATATCCTCAGGAAAAGAATACTGTTCTTGAAGCAATACGGAACAAAGTTGGAGGACAAAATGTAAGCTATGTTCCTGGATGTACTTTTGATAAGGAGATTAATATAAATCAGGCAGTAGCTGATGCTTTGGATGCCGATGTTGCAGTAGTTTGCCTTGGTGAGCCAACTTATTGTGAAACTCCAGGAAATATTTCTGATCTTTCTTTAAAAAATGTTCAATTAGATTTAGTAAATAAAATTTATGCGACGGGCAAACCAATTATACTTGTGATGCTTGAAGGAAGAGCAAGAGTAATTACTTCCATTGAGTCAAAAGTTAGGGGAATAGTTTTGGGATTTTTACCTGGAATGGAAGGAGGAAATGCAATTGCTGATGTGTTATTCGGTGATTATAATCCCAACGGAAAACTCCCTATTACTTATCCCAAATATCCGAATGGAATAACTCTTTATGATTTCAAACCAATCGAGAAAAATGATAACTCTGATTATGAAGCTTTATGGCCGTTTGGGTTCGGATTAAGTTACACAAATTTTTCTTACAGTAATCTTAAAATCAGTGCTGATCAAATTAATAAAGACGAAGAACTGCTTGTAACTGTTGATATTAAAAACGAAGGTAAGATTGCTGGTAAAGAAGTTGTACAACTTTATCTGACAGATCTCTATGCTTCTGTGACAAGACCGAATAAACAATTAAAGGGTTTTGAAAAGATTTTGTTGGGTCCAGGCGAATCAAAAACTGTCTCATTTAAATTAAATAAAGATCATTTGTCTTTTATTGGGCAGGATAATAAACGAATAGTAGAGCCAGGAGAATTTAAGGTAGCGGTACAAAATTTGACTCAGACATTTCGTTTGAAATAGATAGTAATATTAAGATTTTTACTTAATGCTTTTGAGGGAAGATTGCAATAATAATTGATATTGCATCTTCCTTTTTTGTTGAATAAAAATATTGGAGATAATTTTTAAAATTATGTTTACTAATTATAAAATAATTTTCATATCCTCATTGCTGCTTATTTGTGCAAATCAAAATATTAAAGCACAGCGAATTGTTATTAATGAACTAATGTCCTCTAATTCAATTACAATAGCAGATGAGGATGGCGATTATTCTGATTGGATAGAACTGTACAACACGCAGGATTCAACTATAAACTTAGATGGCTATGGATTATCAGATGATCAACTTAGTCCATTCAAATGGGTGTTGCCGCAGCTAAATCTGGCGGCAAAAGATCATTTATTAATTTTTGCAAGCGATAAGAACAGAACTGATTTTGTGAAATATTGGGAGACAATTATTAATTGGGGAGATGTTTGGAAATACAGATTGGGAACAAGTGAACCACCGGCTCAGTGGAAAAATTTAGGATTTGATGATCAAACCTGGCTTAGCGGCAAAAGTGGATTTGGTTATGGTGACAACGATGATTCTACAATTATTCCTGTTGTGCAATCTGTTTATGTTAGAAAAACATTTACTGTTTCAAAATTAAGTGATGTTGTTTCTGCAATTCTTCACGTGGATTTTGATGATGGATTTGTTGCATATATAAATGGTGTTGAAGTTGCACGCGCAAACATCGGAACAGAAGGAATTCCCCCCGCATATAATGAATCTGCAACAACATTCGTTGAACCATTGATTGTTTATGGTGGTAAACCTAACGCATATATAATTAAAAACTTCCAATCTGTGTTGCAGGAAGGAGAAAATGTACTTGCAATTCAGGTTCATAACTACGGCTCGGGTTCATCCGATCTTACTCTGATCCCGTTTTTTAGTTTAGGATTAAATGAAGTTCCTGAGAATCCCAGAGGCGCCAATCCAATATTAGACTTGCCTAATAAATATCTACATACAAATTTTAAATTGAGTTCGGATGGCGAAACACTTGTTATTACAAATCCCGGTGGCAGTACTGTTGATGAAATAACTTTTGGGAAAATTGGTCCTGATATATCTTTCGGGAGACAACCTGATGGAACTAATTCGTGGTATCTTTTTCCAACTCCAACACCGGGTGACAGTAATAAAACAACTGGTTACACAGGAATAACTGATAATCCGATTGTAACAATTCCCGGAGGATTTTATCCCGGTTTAGTAAATGTTACAGTTAATCCCGGTGCAAATGGCGGAACAATTTATTACACTTTGGATGGCTCTGATCCGAATGAAACATCGCCAGTTTATTCATCATCAATTTTACTTTCATCAACAAAAGTATTAAGAGTAAAAGCATACAACACCGGAATGATTCCAAGCCAAACCGTAACAAACACTTACTTGATAAACTTTAACACTAAACTACCTGTGGTATCACTCTCTACTAATCCCGCTAATTTTTTTGATGAAGAAAATGGGATATACACATTAGGTGATAGTGCACAATCGTCATTTCCATATTTCGGTGCAAACTTTTGGAAAGACTGGGAGAAGCCAGTTCATGTTGAGTATTTTGAAAATGATGGGACATTAAATGGATTTAGTATGGATGCAGGTGTTCAGATTTACGGTGCTTGGAGTAGAGGATTTCCACAAAAATCACTCGCCATTTTTGCACGAGGGCGATACGGCTACAGCAGTATTAGCTATAAACTTTTTAAAGATCTTCCATTTACAGAATATCAGGCATTTGTGCTTCGTAACTCCGGTAACGATTGGAACTCAACAATGTTTAGAGATGGATTGATGACTGGGCTTGTAACCGATGTTGATTTAGATAAACAGGATTTTAAACCAACAGTAGTTTTTATCAATGGTCAGTATTGGGGCATTCAGAATTTACGTGAGAAAGTTAATGAACATTTTTTGGCACAGCATCATAATGTTAATCCTGATAGCTTAGACATACTTGAAAACAATGCTAACATAGTTCAGGGTGATAGCCTTGATTACTTGGCATTACATTCTTTTATTGAAAATAATAATTTGACAATTCCAATAAATTATGAATATGTAAAATCAAAAATTGATGTAGATAATTTTATAAGATATTTTGTTTCAGAAATTTATTTTGACAATACAGATTGGCCCGGGAATAATGTTAAATTCTGGCGTAATCATTCTAATGGCAAGTGGCGATGGATTCTTTACGACACAGATTTTGGTTTCGGATTATTTGATGTTAATGCGTATAAGCATAACACACTTGAATTTGCGACAGCCAGTAATGGTCCCGGTTATCCTAATCCGCCATGGGCAACATTATTTTTAAGAAAACTTTTAGAAAATCAATCTTTTAGAAATGATTTTATTAATTGCTTTGCCGATTTTTCAAACTCAATATTTAAACCTTATGTGGTAACAGACAGAATAAATTTATTAGAATCTTCCATTGAGTCGGAAATCCCAAATCAAATTCAAAGATGGAATGCGTTTGATTATAATGGTTGGTTAAATAATATTCAGCGGTTGAAAGATTTTGCCAATCAACGATTAACTTATTTACAGCTTTATTATATTCAAAAGTTTGGTTTAAGTGGAATAGCTAATCTTAACATATCTATTTCTGATACTTCGATGGGTAGTGTAAAAGTAAACTCATTACAAATCAGTCAGCCAACCTGGTCAGGTGGATATTTTTATGGAGTTCCAATAAAAATAATTGCTAAGCCAAAGACGGGGTATCGTTTTGTTAGATGGGAGGGATCAAATACATCCGGCGATGATACTTTAATTGTTTCATTAAATTCATCCTATAGTTTAAATGCAATATTTGGTTTAGATACAAATTACAGCGAACCTAAAATTGTTATAAATGAAATTAACTATAATTCATCTTTATCCTTCAACACAGAGGATTGGGTTGAGATTTATAATAACAGCGATAGTGATGTTGATATTTCGGGTTGGATATTTAAAGACTCTGATGATTTACATAATTTTATTTTACCATCTGGAACCATTTTGAAGAAAGATGGATATTTAGTTCTATGTATTGATACATCTTTATTCAAGCCATTATTTCCTGATGTACAAAATTTTATCGGTAACACCGGTTTTGGATTTAGCGGCAGCGGTGAGTTATTAAGATTTTACGATAATAATATGAAAATGATGGACTCACTTGTTTATGATGATAGCGCTCCCTGGCCTACTGAACCAGACGGGAATGGTGCGACACTTTCACTTAAAAATCCTGATCTTGATAATTCACTAGGGCAAAACTGGGCAGCATCATTAGGTCATGGAACACCCGGAAAAATAAATGATATTTTTACAGGGATTCAAGACAATACTGATAATTCATTTCCGACAGAATATTCTCTGGAACAAAATTATCCAAATCCATTTAACCCTGTTACAAAAATTCGTTATTCAATTCCAACCCTTCCTTCATCTTCCCCATTGGTAATGAGGAGGAACGAGGGCGGGTTTGTTTCTTTAAAAGTTTATGACATTCTTGGCAATGAAGCAGCTACTCTTGTTAACGAATTTAAAAAACCCGGATTCTATGAAGTTCAATTTGATGGAAGTAAATTATCAAGTGGAGTTTATTTTTACAGATTGCAAACTGATGATTTTATCATCACTAAAAAATTAATTTTACTAAAATGAAAAAATCTATTTATTTTATTTTAATTTGTTCACTTTATACTATCAGTATTTTTACACAAGACAAATCTCTAAATAAAAACTCAGCAGTTGCATTCACATCATCAAACCTTCCGATTGTTGTTATAAATACTAATGGACAGGAAATTCCGAATGACATCAAAATTACGGCTGACATGGGAGTTATTTATAACGGAGAAGGAGTAAGAAATTATCTTACAAATCCATTTAATAATTATAACGGAAAAATTGGAATTGAAATTAGAGGTTCATCATCTCAAATGTTTCCTAAAAAACAATATGCAGTAGAAACTCGAGATGCACTTGGTAATGATTTAGACGTATCACTTTTAGGCTTTCCTACAGAAAGTGATTGGATTTTATTTGCACCTTACAATGATAAAAGTCTAATACGCGATGTGTTAGTATATAAACTTGCAAATGATATGGGGCGATATGCAAGCCGTTCAAAATTTTGTGAGGTTGTCTTAAATGGTGATTATGTTGGAATTTATGTTTTACTTGAAAAGATAAAACGTGATGCCAACAGAGTAAATATAAAAAAATTAGAAGCGCCTGATACTTTGGGCACAGCTTTGACTGGTGGTTATATTATTAAAGTTGATAAGACAGATGGCGAAGGTAATGACGGGTGGTACTCGAATTATCTCCCTTTTCCTCAAACACAAAATAAAATATTTTATCAATATCATTATCCCAAACCGGAAGATATAGTTACTCCACAAAAAATTTATATTCAAGATAAAATATTTACATTTGAAACAGTGATGAATTACAGCTCAAATATTTCCGATCCTGCAACAGGTTATCCTAAATATCTTGATACGGATTCGTTTGTTGATTTTGTCTTAGTTAATGAAGTAGCAAAAAATGTGGATGCGTACAGATTAAGCACATATCTCTATAAAAACCGGGATGATATTAATCCAAAAATATTTGCCGGCCCTGTTTGGGATTTTAATCTTGGTTTTGGAAATGCTGATTATTATGAAGGATGGAAAACTGATGGCTGGCAATTAAAATATTTAACTGATTATCAAAATATATCTTCCGATTATTTTTTAACTCCATTCTGGTGGAGAAAATTATTTGATGAAACTAATTTCAGAAATAAAGTTTATACACGATGGCAGAATTTAAAAAACAATGTTCTATCCGCACCAAAAGTTTTCAAATATATCGATTCACTTGTTACATTACTCGATGAATCCAAAACCAGGAACTTCGAGAAATGGCCTGTACTGGGTGTTTATGTTTGGCCAAATCCTTACATTGGTAAAACTTATCAGGAAGAAATCACATATTTAAAAGGATGGATTGCTAACAGATTAATTTGGTTGGATCAAAATATGATAGGTGAGCCAACAAGTGTTGATCAGACTGTCAGCCAGACTCCAGATGATTTTATGCTGAAGCAGAATTATCCCAATCCATTTAATTCCGGAACAATAATTATTTGGCGGTTACCATTTGGCAGTTATGTTGAATTAAAAATCTTTAATACACTTGGTGAAGAAATAGGAACTATTGTTGATGAATATCAAGAAGCAGGTCTTCATACTAAATTGTATATTATAAATTCTGCACTGCCCAGTGGTGTATATTTTTATCAGCTTAGGGCGGGGAACTCTACAGAAACAAAAAAGATGGTACTGATGAGATAGGGATGAAGAAAAATATTTAAAAATTTGCTTATAATTTTCAAATAATTTTAATAAACTCATATTTCTATTGACATCTCTTACTTAAATTATTATAGGACTATGTGAAGATCACAGTACGATTATCGTAAACTAAAATCTTCCTTTGAAGATGTTTCCAGATAGCACGTGATAAAACAAGCTTTTCTAAATCCCTGCCTTTTCTAATTAGATCCTGCACAGAATCAACGTGAGAAACACGAGTTACATCCTGCTTAATAATTGGTCCGGCATCAAGATCTGATGTAACATAGTGGCTTGTTGAGCCGATTATCTTTACTCCTCTTTCGTAAGCGGAGTGGTATGGCTTTGCACCGGGGAAAGCAGGCAGAAAAGAATGATGGATATTAATAATCCTGCTATCATATTTTGAAATAAAATTCTTTGACAAGATCTGCATATACCGGGCAAGTACAATAAAATCTATATTATATTCCCTAAGTAGCTTTAATTCTCGTGACTCCTGTTTTATTTTATTTTTTTCATCTTTAGGGAAGTAATGAAATTCAATTCCAAATTTTTCAGCTATCGGTTTTAGGTCATTGTGGTTGCTTATAATCAAAGGAATTTCAACATTCCATTCAGCAGATTGCCAGCGCGAAATAATATCATATAAACAATGTGGAAGCTTTGATACAAAAAGCGCCATCTTTGGCACAGCATCTGAAAAATGTAATTGCCATGTCATATTAAACTTTTTCGCGATAAGAACTTGAAAATATTCTCCAATTTTTTCGCGAGGTATAAGAAATCCTGTGAGGTCCCATTCAATCCTCATAAAAAATATTTTTTTATGATGATCAACATGCTGATCTAAATAAATGATATTGCCCTCATTGGCGTGAATAAACTCTGTTATCGAAAGTACTAACCCTTTCCGATCTGGACAGTGAATTAATAAAATTGCCGAAGCATTTTTCAAATCGTTGTTCAATTAAACTCCAGTGTTGTTAAATAACCAATCAGATAATAATTATTATGACATTAATAAGAACCAAAATAATAAAAAGGTTATAATACCATATACAATTATCCCTAATTTATTTTTCATTTTTTTTATTAAGTTTGAGAATGACAAGTAAAACCAACCAATTATTTATTATCTAAAAAAATAACATCGATAAGTCTGCCAATTAAATTTTAACCTTATCTGTTTGAGATGAAGAAGTTAAATACTATTGCTCATCAGGGAGTTTCATTATTACAATCCTTATACCAAACAATAATTAAAGAAATTAAATAAAATATTGTTTTATAGCCTCATATTTGAAGAATTAGTATCATATTTAGACAAAAACCCCAAATTAAATAGTTACAGAATTGATTTTATAGCTTAAAATTACAGATCAATTCCTGAACTTCAACAATAAACCAATCTCTGACAAATATTTATATCCTGATTGATTCATAAGAATAGTTTTATAATCTTAAATAAGATATTTACTGCTTTAAGTAGAACAGTCATATCTAGTAATGAACGCTTTGATGATAGAATAACGAATAATGATTAAAATTGACAAGATGAAATACAAGTCATTTAGGACTAAGGAGATTTACATCTTTATTATCTTCTTAATAGGTTTCATATTATCTGCTTTTGGGTTGTTCAGTGGAGCAACTGACTCAATATATTCCTTTCTTTACTCTAATCTTGGATATACTGAAACCAAAGGTACAGCATTTGGTCCTATCTGGTTCTATAATACTAATGTTAATATTTCCGCTATATTTGGACGTGAAGCCTATATTCTGTTTGGTGTCTTTTTTATAATTCATTACATAATTATTAAAAATTACTTCGACTTAACCTGGTTTTCATTTACCTTTATCGGCGCATTTTTCTTTTTACTATTTTTTAAATTCTTATATCAGGATATTGGTCCTACAAAATTTCTTCACACGAGTATTACACAAGGTATACTTTTCCCAAGTGGTCACGCCTTTTTATCGGTTATTATGTCATTTCTACTCTATTGGGAAATTACTAAAAAGGGAAGAAGCAAAGCATATCGAAATTTTGTTGGTTCCTTTATGATATTTTTAGTATCGATAAACAGTTTAAGCAGAATATTTTTGAACAGGCATAGCGTGGATGATATTATTGGCGGCTGGTCTTTAGCAGTAATATGGTTATTATTTTCTTTATACATCTGTAAGTTAATGCAAAACAAATTTAATAGCTCAAATAAATAATTGATCTATTAATTTGCCCATCGCCAGTCAAACTTTTAATGATATGCCGATAAACCCCGAAATTAGGTGTGATTTAATTATTGATCAAACAGCTTAAAAGCATTTAAGTAATTACTAACTTATCTTATTTATAATAACTAACCCGCCGCACTATATTTAAGATTTTAATTGAAAATAAATATGATTCGCCGCGGCGTATTAATTTAGATGCAACTAATTAAAAAAACCTTCAAGGTTATCTCTAACGTGAGGAAGATAGTTACTAACTTTAACCTTTTGCGATTAATAAATAACTTATTAACCGCTCTTTGTTTATTCTAAAATTATCAAAGCACAGATTATTTTAAAAGAATCATTTTTTTTGTTGTGGAATATTCAGGTGTAGAAATTTTATAAAAATATATTCCGCTTGGTAAATTAGTTCCATTCAAGTTTATTTCATATGTTCCGATTGGTTTCTCTTCATTAACAAGTGTTTCTATTCCAGATCCAAGAATATCATAAATCCTAAGTACAACTTTACTGTCCTTTGGCAGTTGGTATCTTATTGTTGTAACTGGATTAAAAGGATTCGGATAATTTTGGTAAAGATTAAAATCCTTTATAATCGTAAAATTTAAAGTATCTAAAATATCTGTTGGATCTGTTATTTGAGGTATCACTGCACCCATCTTGCCGTCGGAAGTATAAGTATATCCACCAAGGCTCGCGCTAAAATTTATTCCACTTTTGGGTGAAGGAATATTAAAATTATAATTTAAGTATATGGCTTCAGTTTGTGAGAATGTCCAATCAAAGCTTGTAAATGTTGGCTGTGTAGTTATCGAATTAACATCTCTGCCTGTCGCTTGCCAATTAGCCAAAGTATAATATGAACCTAATCTATAAACCTTCCTTGTCATATTTGGAGAATATATTACGTTGTAATTGGAAACAGTCTCTGTATTCATAGTATATATCTGGATATGTGTATCACCAGTGGCAGTATTGATAAAGATATTGTTACCCATTGATATTTGTGTCGCTCGCTCTATAGAAGGCGTTCTACCACCAGTGTTATATGCTACTACTGTATTATCATAGAAATATATACTATCAGCATCAGGAGTGATCGTACGATAAGTGTAGTTTCTGCTTAATGCAATTTCAGGACTTGACGCATTGGGTGCAGCTATATAGAATATATTATTTAAGACAAATATTTTACCGGAAACCTCTTCATTATAAAGTATTTGTGTAAAATTTGATTTGTTATTAGCAACATAAAACTTATTATTTTCTATCCATATATTTTTGGCAGTGAATGTCTGTAATCCATCTGTATGTGGAGAGGCAGATTGATTAGTACCTATAATGGTGCATCCTTTTATATATATTGAATCTGCCCATAAACCACCACCAGTATAATCAGCATCCCCTCTTACCCAGATTAGGTCTGTTTGGTTGTCGGAAGATGGTCTTTGTCTTAAATGACAATCTATGATTTCAATATATCTTGGATGTCCTGTAAAGTCAAAGAATTTATCAGCGTATACATCATCGGAAGTGATATTTTTGAATCGCAAATGATATCCATTAGCTACAAAATTATTAGTTTGTACTTCATCTTGATGTGCGATATACTGATTAACTTGAAATCCATTAAATTCTATACAATGATTGTGTATTAAACTTGTGTCACTTATGTGTCCAGCACTACTAATGCCATTCATCGCACCAATTCTATCTATTATTGCTATTCCATTATGCCCGGCATCTTGTCCCTTAACTATGTAAATATAATCTTTATAAGTACCATTAGCTTTTGGAAGAAAATAACTTGATGAAGTATAGTCCTTACTACTTGCACCACCGCTTATATAAATTGTATCGCCTGGTTGAATTATACTCCAGTTTATTCCATAAGGGTTTGTTGCACTACTATCCCAACCCGCGGTGGGGTTCCAAGCATTAGCCCAGCTTTTACCAGTATAACTACCGCTTGCAGTATTATCTACATAGAAAACTTGACTTATTCTATCATAAACGCTTTTGTTCGGGTTAGAAACATCTCTTGGATTGCCGTAATAGTTTGTTGTTATTCCCGAAGAAGATAACTCCTCATCAGTTACTTTAAATAATACATTATCTGCATTATCTGTTACAGCAAATCCTTTTGTAACTGAATGTTCAGCTAGGCTATCATTTGTTTCTTGTGAATATATTTTGGGAAAAAATAAAATGATAAGAACAAAAAAGTCAAAAAATGAAGATTTCATAGTATCCTTATAATAAATACTTGACTTATAAATAAACTGTCTTATTATATTGACAATGTCAAAAGTACAATACCGTGCTATTAGAAAACTAAAACACTATCAACTCAAAATGAAAGAGAATCCTTCATAATATAAATTTATGGCAGTTCTATTTTAAAAAAATCATTTTCTTTGTTTGAACAAAATTATCAGCAACAATTCGATAAATATATATGCCACTTGGCAGATTTTCTGCTTTGAACTCTACCTCATAAATACCAGATTCTTTTTTATCACTAACAAGTTGGAATACTTCAGAACCGAGTATAGTATAAATCTTAATAACTACTTTACTTTCCTTTGGTAATTGGTATCTAATCTTTGTTGTTGGATTAAATGGATTTGGATAATTCTGAAATAAGTTATAAGTAACAATTTTCATATTTGAATCTAATGACAAATCAGTAGTTTTGCCTATTGTATAGTTTCCATCTGATAAATCAGTTACAAGATTATTATTTGTACTTGTTATCTTTATCTTGTAATCACTTCCTGTTGTTATTGTGTCCGGGACTGTCCAGGCATAGTATCCGTCACTTTGAGTTGATGGATCAATCGTCAGATAATATCCGTTATTCTTAAATAAATCTATAACAACATTTTCACTTATGTTATCTGACCACCTGATTGCGTTTGCACCACTCTGCCAGATCTCTCCTCCATTTGGTGCTGTTATTGTTATTTTTCTGCCTACTATTGTGAAGCTGCTATCTGATAAATCAGTTACAAGATTATTATTTGTACTTGTTATCTTTATCTTGTAATCACTTCCTGTTGTTATTGTGTCCGGGACTGTCCAGGCATAGTATCCGTCACTTTGAGTTGATGGATCAATCGTCAGATAATATCCGTTATTCTTAAATAAATCTATAACAACATTTTCACTTATGTTATCTGACCACCTGATTGCGTTTGCACCACTCTGCCAGATCTCTCCTCCATTTGGTGC
Source organism: Ignavibacteriales bacterium (assembly GCA_037444745.1). Taxonomy (GTDB): domain Bacteria; phylum Bacteroidota; class Ignavibacteria; order Ignavibacteriales; family Ignavibacteriaceae; genus IGN3. Next base: position 3,435 of record JBBILT010000005.1, on the reverse strand, counting down.
TGTTATTGTTAGTGTTTGACCATTTACGGTCAAGTAATTCAAAGTGAAAATAATACAAAATGAAATTGAAAATAAAAGTTTCATGATTTTATTTGTTGTTTTAGATTATTCAATTGGTACTATAGATTAATAATTAAATTTATAATCAGAAATTATTTGTAGTAATTTAACATAATTAACATATAACTACGGCAACGTTATAAGGAATTACTTTTATAGCTCTAACCAATTCATCTCTAAACTTTCAGCATAAAACAACAAGATAAGTGTATATTTATACTTTTCAAAACAATTCTTTTCATGCAAGCAAAGTATTGAATTATGATTATTTATATTTCAGCTATTTATGTTAAGAATCCTATGATACTATTTTAATAAAATTAATTTCTTACTCTGGACAAAACTATTTGTTTCCAAATTGTAGATATAATTTCCCGCCGCAAGATTATCAACATTTAGAGTTAACGTATAATAACCTGGTTCAAAAGTTCCTTCTGATATTACTTGGACAAGTTCACCAAGCATATTAAAAAGATTTAACTTGATTTTTGTTTGTATGGGTAACGAAAAACTTATTGTAGTACCTGGATTAAATGGATTGGGATAATTTTGATATAATTTAAAATCCTCAACTATTTTATTATCATTAACTAAATAAGATGCTGTTCTTTTAAGTGAATAATTATCAATCAATAATCCTGTTCTTGAAATAAACTTAAAGTTTATACTATCTGTAAATACTTCTAATAGCATAGCTCCGTAATCATCGTTATATCTAAACTGACTTTCCGGGACAGGAGATCCGAATGGATAAATGCTTTCACCGCCCAATCCATTTACTATATAAGTTAATTGGTTCGAACTCAATCTTTCATAAGTGTGATCGTGTCCGCATAAAACCAAATCAGCGCCCCAATCTTTGTAAGGCCACTGAACTACTGGCTCAGAACCGTGCTGGCTGCTTGATGAAAATGGGGGATGATGTGTTACAACAATTTTCCATTGTGATGGATCTGCATTCTGCAATTCCTGCTGAAGCCATTGCGCCTGTATGGAATTCTGAACCACTCCATCCGGCTCTCCGTAGTTATTATGTCTTGAGAAAGTATATTCAGTTAAACCATTGCCATAAGTTGAAAGAACAAAGAAATGAACATTACCCCATACAAAATCGTAGTAACGTTCATTACCTGATGTAGTACTGTATGGAGTTAGATCAAAATAATCTTCATAAATTTTACTGCTATCCAAATGATACCAATCGTGATTACCAAGTGCCGGTAAGAACCTATTAATATCAGGGCTGCCGGAACCGTAAGAACCCAAGTATGGTTTAATCCAGTTATGAAAATATTTACCTGTTTCTAAATCTAATGCCTGCCAGGAGTCTGCATAATTGCCATCAGTAGCACCATAAAAATTATCACCAACACTAACAATAAACTCAACTCCCCAGGAATTAACCAAAGCCGCCACATCTGCTTCGGCTTGATTGTCATCTCCAAAATCACCAATTACTGCAAATTTATATATTGGCTGGGCATTTATAAAACTTAAGAAGAATAAAATAATAAGGACAAAAAGTTTAGCTGTAATATAAGTCTTCATAAAGTAAAATCTTATTTATCAAAAAAAATCGGATGACAGGGATTTATTCTTACTTTATTAGTTTATTCAAAAAGCAGTAAAAATTCAATAAAAAAAATCCCCTCCTCGTTGGAGAAGGGGATTTAAATTTGAGCAGGAAATTACTTTACTTCAGTAAAGTCATCTTTCTTGTTTGAACAAAAGAACCTGATTCTATTTTGTATATATAAATTCCGCTGTTAAGTTCACTTGCATTAAAATCTACTGTGTGAACACCTGATTCCTTAAATCCGTTAACAAGAGTTTTTACTTCCTGACCTAAAATATTAAAAAGTGTAAGTTTAACATTTCCTGCTTCAGGCATTGTAAACTTTATTGTTGTAGTTGGATTAAATGGATTAGGATAATTCTGACTTAACTCAAATTTCTTTGGTGCACCCAAAGCAACTTCAATAGTTTTAGAAAATTCAAACTGTCCGTCATTATCAATTTGTTTTAGTCTGTAAGAGTAACTGCCATTGGCTGCACTGTTATCAACAAAAGAATAATCCTTAGGTGAATTTGAATTACCATTGCCATTTACAAATCCAATCTTCTCCCAACCTCGGAGGGGCGAAGCTGAAAGCGAAGCCCTCTCAACTTCAAATCCATAATTATTTACTTCCGTTTCTGTTTTCCAGCTTAATTTTACATTTGTGCCAATAATTGAAGCAGAAAAAAATGATAGCTCTACTGGAAGAGGGACAGGGTTTGTTTGGTTATAAAAATTGTCATTATTAATATCTGTATCCCAACCACTGCCATTTGTACCATAAGTAGCAGCACCAAAATTATCTCTCCTACGAATACTACTACTATTGCTACTTGGAGCTATTGTTGGAATCCCCTCATATGCAGTCACACCCGTTCCATATCCTACAAAATCTATAATACTTGCATTTGGAAGTGGATTCTGTCCTGTTAATGGAGTTGTATTATTTACTAATGCAATTTTACCGGCGGTGCCATTTAAGTTAAAATCAATATTAATAACATCAGGCGTTACGGGAAGAGACCCACCAACAGCACCAGCGGATTTACCTTGTATTAAATAATAGGAATTAGCCGGAACACTTCCGGTTAATAGTACGACAGCTCCCGATGGGGTTGACCAATCAGAACCAGTAGCAGTAGTTGCACGTTGTAAAGACCAGGTTGAAACGTCAACGGAAGAACCTGTCGGATTATATAAAACTACATAGTCATAAAGATAAGTAGCTGAACTGCTTCCACCCCCTGTATAAATTTCTGCAATAACCAAGTGATTTGCCTTTGCAGATGAAGGTGCAGGTGGATTATTTATTATGTCAGATTCAACATAAAAATCACTAGAGTTATTATTAGCATCATAACCACTGCCATTTGCTAAGCCATAAGAATTTGCATTGTTCCTATCTTTCCTTCGTATACTGTTTGTGTTGCCTGGAGATGAAGAAGGTCCAATAGTGCCCTCATAACCATCAGCACTTGCACCATACCCAACCATATCTACAATATCCGGACCTGATGTTACAGGATTTGCTCCTGACAAAGCAATTTGATTTCTTACCAAAGCTATTTTACCGTTTGAAACATCAATATCTGTTGCGTCTGTTAAATTTGGTGTTTCCGGCAATGCAACACCATTGGCACCACCAGAACCAAGCTGGATAAGATAATATTTTTTTGCAGTAATGGTTCCCGTTAAATTTATTGTTGCCCATACTGTTCCTGTTGCAGAAGTGTACTGAAGAGATTCAGTGGAAAGATTAACATCTGAAGCAGATGAGTTATATAATACTACATAATCATTTGTGTAAGATGCACCGG
>JBBILT010000004.1:0-232563 GCA_037444745.1 Ignavibacteriales bacterium | reverse complement strand
AATTCTGCTTCATCAAGATTTGGATTGATTGCCTTGTAATCCAGCACGACTGTTTCTTCTCCTGTTTTTGCATTTACTTTTACAATTGCACTTGTAGCTGCATCGCGCTTTTGTACGAGATAATTATCATCATCAAACCAGCCTTGTAAACGCGGAGCCTGTTTTAAAATCCTTGGCTCGCCAAACATATAAACCTGGTTAAAGGTAAGCTGTTTATCCTGTGCCGTTAAAAATTGTGGTTGTAGAATAGATAGAAGAACAATTAAGTGTATGCTGCATAAAAGTCGTACTAAACTTTTTTTAGATGTAAACATATTATCTCCAAAATTGAGTTAAATAATAACTTAATAATCTTTATATCTAAAAATGGAATGATTGTTATAATATTGCAAATTAAATGAAAACGTCCCTTGTTAGTTAGACTTCACATAACAAAAATTTTTTTATCTTAGTCCACCCAATTTTTAATTTAACCGGAAACTCTATGTCTGATTCTACAATTGATATTGAAAAACTTTCTATAAATACAATCCGCACACTTTGTATAGATGCAGTGCAAAAAGCAACCTCGGGTCATCCGGGAATGCCGCTTGGAATGGCGCCGATTGCTTATGCACTTTATTATAAAACAATGAAACACAATCCTGCAAATCCTAACTGGATAAACAGAGATAGGTTTGTTTTATCTGCAGGGCACGGAAGTATGCTTCTTTACTCTATTTTTCATCTAACCGGATATAAAATTTCTTTGGATGATCTCAAAAATTTCAGACAATGGAATAGCATTACGCCGGGTCATCCTGAACTTGGACATACGCCTGGTGTTGAAACTACAACAGGCCCTTTGGGACAAGGTTTTGCAGCTGCTGTTGGAATGGCAATCGCTCGTGATTATTTGGCAGCACTTTTTAATAAAGATGATATAAAAATTATTGATCACGCAATATTAGGCATTTGCAGTGATGGTGATTTGATGGAAGGGATTTCGCACGAAGCTGCTTCACTTGCCGGGCATTTGAAACTTGGCAAACTGGTTTTCTTTTATGATGACAATAAAATAACGATTGATGGTAAAACAGATATCAGTTATTCTGATGATGTACAAAAAAGATTTGAATCCTACGGCTGGCTGGTGCTTACAATTTTGGATGTTAATGATTCTGATCAGGTTGATAGAGCAATTAAACTTTGCCGAAATGGTTGTGATAAACCAACATTAATAATTACCAAAACACATATCGGATTTGGAAGCCCGAACAAGCAGGATAAATCATCGGCACACGGCGCACCGCTTGGTGAAGAAGAAGTAAAGCTTACAAAGAAAAATCTTGGAATGCCTGAGGACAAATCTTTTTATGTGCCGGATGAAGTTTACTCGCACTTTAAAGGAATCGCTGACTGCGGGCAGGAAGCAGAAGATTTGTGGAATGAAAAAGTTGATGAGTATAAAATAAAATATCCAAAGGACTATGCTTTGTTTGAATCTGTAATGAATTATAAATTTAATTATGACTGGTTAAATCATTTACCAAAGTTTGATGATCTTTCTGAAAAAATCGCAACACGTGTTGCTTCTGGAAAAGTGTTGAATGCTGCGGCAATAGATATTCCTGGATTAATTGGTGGTTCTGCTGATCTTAATGAATCAAATATGACATATATTAAATCCTCTACTTCATTTTCTGCTGAAGATAGAAAAGGCAAGAATATCCACTTTGGAATTCGAGAGCATGCAATGGGTGCGATACTAAATGGAATGGCAATTTATGGCGGCATAATTCCTTTTGGGGCAACCTTCTTAATTTTTTCCGATTATATGCGTCCGGCAATTCGCTTAGCAGCGTTAATGAAACAAAAAGTGATTTATGTTTTTACTCACGATAGTATTGGACTTGGCGAAGACGGACCAACACATCAGCCAATAGAACAAATAGCGTCTCTTCGCTCTATCCCAAACTTAGTTGTTATTCGTCCTGCTGATGCAAACGAAACAGTAGAAGCTTGGAAATATGCAATTGAACATAAAGGCGGACCGGTTGCATTAATCTTAACAAGGCAAAAACTTCCTATTCTTGATAAGAATAAATACGGATCTGCAAAGGGATTGCAGCGTGGAGCTTATGTTGTTAAAGATTCAAAACAAAAACCGGATTTGATTTTAATTGCAACTGGCTCGGAAGTTTCTTTATCATTAAAAGCAGCAGAAAAACTTGAAGCGGATGGAATGAATGTTAGAGTTATCAGTTTTCCGAGTTGGGAAATCTTTGAACAGCAGCCCGATGAATACAAAAAGCAAATCTTTCCTGCTGAAATTAAAGCAAGAGTTTCTGTTGAAATGGGAGTTGGAATGGGCTGGCAAAAATATGTTGGTGATTCTGGCGAAGCTATGAGTATAGAAACATTTGGAGCTTCTGCGCCAGATAGTGTTTTATATGAGAAGTATGGTTTTACAGTTGAGAATATTGTAACAACTGCCAAACGAGTTTTAGAAAAACTATAATAAATTTAAGATGTTTTTTTGTGCAATTTTGTGTATTAGTGATTTGGTGGCTAAGTGTTATCGATCTAGATAAAAATCTTTCTGCCTCAAAAACACTAAAGCTCAAAAGGTCATTAATTCATTATCAACAATAACATGGGTGAGCAAGAACACCAGTAGTTTATTTTATAAAAAGTATATGGGTAAGTTAAGAAAAAATTTTACAGAGAAAGAATGGAAAGACTGCTGCGGAAGTTTTTGTAATGATTGCAGTATTGCCAATTCTTACCGTGATAAGTTTGGGAAGAAGGATGGCGAAAAGAAATTCAATAAAGATTATAAAAAACAAAAGAAATAAATTTTAATTACTGAGGGAAAAATGAAAAAAATCTTAATTGCTCTTATTATAGTATTGGTCGGAATTCAGTTCATTCCCGTTGAAAGAACAAATCCTCCTGTTAAAAATGAAATCGGGGCACCAGCAGATGTTAAAGCTATCCTTAAAAAAACTTGTTACAATTGCCACTCCAACGAAACAAATTGGGTGTGGTACACTAAAATTGCTCCCGCCTCTTTTCTTGCTGTCAGTGATGTTAACGATGGAAGAAAACATTTAAATTTTTCCGAGTGGGATATAAATAAAGAAGGGAAAGTTAAAGAAGAAATATGGGACGAAGTACGCGAAGAGCAAATGCCGCCCTGGCAGTATCGGGTCTTTCACAGCGAGTCAAAACTGACACAGGAAGAGAAAGATATTATAAGAAACTGGGCTACAAATAAATAGCATTTATTATGAGTAAAAAACCACAAATAAAATTTTCACAATTGTGGGGACAGATTGATTTTACAAAGCTATCAACTTTATCATTAATTTTTTCAAACGTTCTTGTAATATTTTTTGCAATTATAGATAATCTTTCCGCAATAGATGTTTTGTGGATTTACTGGACACAAAGTGTAATTATCGGAATATTTAATTTTGTTAAAATCATTACACTTAAAGAATTTTCAACAGAAGGATTTAAACAGGGCAACAAGCAGGTTCTTCCAACCAGAGGCACAAAAATTTCCACAGCAATATTTTTTTTATTTCATTATGGATTCTTTCATTTTATTTACGCCATGTTTCTCAGCAGCTTTTCAATTATTGGATATTCTACGCCCGGTAAATTTGAAACGAACTATTTTCTATTCACAACAGTAATGTTTTTTATAAGCTATCTTGTCGAGTTTATAAATTCTAAAAATGATGCGACCGCTGATCTGCCCAATCTAGGAAAATTAATGTTTGCTCCTTATGTAAGAATTATTCCTATGCACCTAACAATTATCTTTGGCGGATTTATTGCTGCCGCAGGTTCTTTCTTTTCCGCGGATACAAATTTGGCAATCATTATCCTTTTTACAGGATTAAAAACTGTGGTTGATCTTATAACTCATTCATTTAGTTTTGATATGTTAAAGAAACAAGCAGAACCAATTTCTGATTAATGGTTAGATAATTTTTTTGCTAATTTTTATTTTGAAGATGTGAAAACAGCTTTTAAAATATTTTTATTTATTCTTGTTTGCGCCTCTATTTTTTATGCGCAATCAGAACAAAAAAATAGTTTAAATGCTAATGATTCATTAAAAATTAAAATCAACTCAAACCCGTTAACTCAAATGCAGATTAAGTTTGATGAAATTGAATTACATAGCGAACTGAATAATATAAAAACGAAAGTTCAGATCGATGGTGACCCGCAAACTGTTTGGTTAAGAACATCAATTGCAATCTCAAACACAGAAAATTTGGGTAAAGATTTTTCTCCACATTTTTTATCTCCGCTTGAAAAACAATATTTAGAAAACTCAAAATTTAATCCTGTCAGATATATACTTGGAATGGCGCAAGTTGGTGCGGTAGGATATCTTGCTTATCGGCATATTAAAAAATATGGTTTTTTAAAGTAGATTCAGTGAAAAATTTTTTCATCCCCTTATCCTTAAAATAATCCTTTCTTAAACTAATCTTGAAAACAACGAAACATTTTCGACTTCAACATGTCTTAATAAGCAGAACCAATAAAATCTAAGAGGTTAATTATGAAACCTAATATTACAAATGTAGAATTACGAGCAAGTGTGTTTGGAATTTTATTTGCAATAGTTGTATTTGCCGTTTTGCTTTCATTAACAAGCTGCTCCTCCGGAGTTACGGAGAATAATTCTTCAGATCAAAAAAGTTTTACCGGCAATAAATCTTTTTCCTTCAATGAGGAAGAATCAACTTGGCGGGTTGATTTTGACGGCGATGAAATATCAGCATTATATAAGGATGGTTCTCGTTTACCTGACAGTGAAATTAATCAGCACAAAGATATGATTTACGAAAAGCTTGATGGTCTAAGACAAGAATACCAGAAGCCATCGGATATTGTTCACCACTTTCATTTTGATGGGGACAAGTTTGGTGAGGATATGAAAAAGTTTAAAGATTATTTTGATAAAGATTCGCTTATGCATTTTAAAATCGAGTTTGATAAAGATAAGTTTGAAAAAAACATAGAAAAACTGAATGAGCACTTAAAAGATTTGAAGGATAAAAAGATTGAGCCATTCTTTAATTCTGAAGAGTTTAACGAAAACATGAAAGAGCTTGAAGATAACCTTAAGAATCTTCCCTCTCCTCCAAGTCCGCCCGATGTAGATGTGGATGTTTATTTAGATATGAATGATTTTAAAGATGGAATGAAACAATTCGGCGAAGCTTTTAAACACTTTGATTTTAAGATCGATAGTTCGGACAAGGATATGAGGGAATTGCGTAAAAGCATGAAAGAGCTTAAGAAAAATATGAAAGGTCTTAAAATTGAATTTAATAGTCCAAGTGGAGAAACGAAAAAAATGAATTCGTTCCTTAAAGATCTCAAAAGAGAACTTGTTAATGATGGTTATATAAAATCAACTGATGAAGATTTTGGGTTAGAAATGGATATGGACAACACAAAAATTAATGATGTTAAAATAAAATCAGAAAATCATGTAAAGTATAAGGAAATGTATAAGAAACATTTTGATAAAGAACTTGATGGTACTTTTAAAATTAAAAAAAATTGATTCGTATTGATGATCTCTCTCTACAAAAGCTCGCAGAATAATCTGCGGGCTTATTTTTTAAGCAGAAAGATCATAACAGAATCTAACCGAATAAACTGTCCATATTCCCAATATCCTTCTTTTTCGCTAAAAGATGAACTTCCACTTGACTTTTCGCTATTAATATGATATCATTACGATAGCAATTTTAATAAGGAGTACAAAATGGACAAAATAACAGAAAAATCAGCGGCAAAGATTAATGGTTTTATTTCTTTGTTTATCCTGATAGCGTTTTTCGCAATAGATATTTACCTTTTATCAATTGGTATTCAAAAGGAGGACTCATCTATTATGTGGTTCTTTGTTCCACTTGTGTTTATAACCTTTGTAAGCTTCGGTGGATTTATGATAGTCCAGCCAAACGAATCTAAAGTATTAATGTTGTTTGGTAAATATACGGGCACGGTTAAAGATTCTGGTTTTTGGTGGGTTAATCCATTCACAGTAAAAAAACATGTTACTTTAAGAATTAGAAATTTTAATAGCGAGAGACTAAAAGTAAATGATCTACATGGTAATCCAATTGAGATTGCAACTGTAATTGTTTGGAGAGTGGTCGATTCAGCTCGTGCAATTTTTGATGTTCAGAACTACGAACAATTTGTTGCGATACAAAGTGAAACGGCAATCCGTTCAATGGCATCAGAATATCCTTATGATGTGGATGATGAGAAACCATCTTTACGCGGCACGCCGCAAGAGATTGCGGAAAATTTAAAGAACACTTTGCAAACAAGATTAGAGGTTGCCGGTGTTGAAATTATAGAATCAAGAATAAGCCATCTTGCTTATGCTCAAGAAATTGCCCAGGCGATGTTAAGAAGACAACAAGCACAGGCTGTAATTGCAGCAAGAGCCAAAATTGTTGAGGGTGCAGTTGGTATGGTGCAAATGGCGCTTAAGGCATTAAGTGATCAAAATATTGTGAGGCTTGATGAAGATAAAAAAGCAACAATGGTAAACAATTTAATGGTTGCGCTTGTTTCCGAAACATCAACACAGCCGGTTATTAATACAGGTACACTTTATCAATAACTTAAACTACTAGAATTAAAAATGAAAAAGCTATCGGATTATCTTGGTGAATCTTTAACACTAATTCAACCTTCGTTATTTAAAAGGGAGTTTGAGTTAAAGTCATCAACTGAATTGATTGCAAAAATGTATTACCCAAGGTTTTTTAGTACAACCGCTGTTGTTGAAGTATCTGATGAAAAATTTGAGATTAAAGCCCCGAGTATTTGGCGATCCGATTTAGAAATATATAAAGCTGACTATCAAATGCCGTTTGCAAAATTTATATCAACAAACTTTTGGAAAACAAAAGGTGAAATTGAGCTTCCACGTGGCGAAAGGGTTTATCTAAAATTTGGGACATTTAAAAAATCCTGTGAGATTTTTTCCTCATCAAACGAGTTATTGGTTTTATTCAAAAATAAGTTTTCTTTCAAAGAAAAAAATGTGATAACAATAGAGCACAGATCTGAACTATTGGATGAATATCCATGGTTAATTATGGTTCCTTGGTACAAAATTTTGCAGCGTAACCGGAGAAATTCGGCTGCTTCTGCATAGTTAAAAAAATAATAGAACTTTAAATGACTGAGAAGAAAAAATTCTTATTAAGAATTGATAGTAATGTTTACGCCGCCCTGGAAAAATGGGCGGCTGATGATCTGAGAAGTATTAATTCCCAGATTGAGTATTTGTTAACCGATGCATTAAAAAGATTTGGAAGATTAACACAATCCCGGCCAATATCACAACCCGAAAAGACGAAGGACAATAATCCAACGCCTTAAATTTTTATAACTAGAATCAACCAAACAGATAAAAACTGCGAAAAAACAAGCATTCGGATACAATTATTACCATTTTGCTCTTTTCTAGTGTAAGTGTATTTCTTAAATTTACTCTCACGATTTTTTATAGGAGTATAAATGAAATATTCAAAAATTATTTTGATTGCAATTACGACAACTATATTTGCCGCATGTTCATCTTTAAAGCTTTCCCCGGCAGAATTTGGCTGGCCCATCGAATCGGTTTTAAAAGTTGATGACAAGGGAATTGCAAAAGAAGATCGATATTCTCTATCGTATAACACTAAGGCTTTGTTTTTTGAAGAAACACAAGATTCTATGTCTTATAAAGGAAAGTCAATTAGGTTAATCAGAAACTTAGAGGGTTTTTATTTTATGACATCAGCAGACTTTAAAAATGTTTATGTTTTTTCTGTTGATAAAAATGAGTTCTCTTTAGAAAATAAAATCCAGATTAATGAAACTGGTCTTAAAAATCCAGCATTCAACCAAAAAATTCCTTTTATAGAATTACTTGACGAAGGAAATGCTTATCAACTTACATCTGAGGGAATTGACGGAGGAACAAAATGAAAAGAACTATAGTTTTTATTTTATATTTTTTGATTTTTTTCTCAACAGTATCACAAGTTTTTGCTCAGTCAGACTATGAAATGGTACAAAGCTTTAAAGAAAGATATCAAAAAATTGAACAGGGCATTAAATCCGCAGCGAGTCTTGATGATCTAAATAATCTAACAGCCGAAATAGATAAACTGAAAAGAGATTTTTCTGCCAAACAGAATATTCTTGATAAAAGTTTGTATCCTGATAATCTAACTTCTTCACTCGATAAACTTACCGCAGCAATCGAAACACGCAGTAGTGACTTTACAGAAATTGTAGGACTTGAGACAGAAGTAACAACACTAAAATCTGAAATTGATCTTCTGAATAAAAGGAACGGTGAGTTGATAAACCAAATCTCTGTTCTTGAATCACAAAGAAAAAAAGATGCTTCAACTATTTCTAAGCTGGAGAATCTTATTGCAGACCTTAGAGCTATTACGCTTAAACGTGATGAATTAATTTACAGCATTGTAGATAGCTTAACTCCTAAGTTAGCCGGCGATGTTTCTACTATGACCCAGCAAGACAAAGAACAGGTTTATTCCCAGATAGAAAAAAACAGCGTGCTTGCAGTAGTTAAAAAATCCCTGCGGGATAACAGCCGCTTTCTTGATGTAACAACCCTTAAGGCTAATGATCTTGAAGAAGTGAAAAAACAGCAGCAAAGTTTTTCAACAATGTGGCGTAAAATAGGGCCAAAGCTCGTAGATGTTTATGCAAATAAAAAAGACAAGGCGGCTGAGCTGAAAGACATTGATAATCTTTTTACTGCCTGGTCGAACAATATAAGAAGGGAAGCCTGGGAATCAATTCGTGAAGAGTTTTCAATAAATAATATTAACCTTCAAAGTTTTTCCAGCGGAAAAGAATTTGTAGATATTGCCACTCTATTTATTACAGATGAAATGAAAAACTACGGAGTTAAAAGTAAAGATGAATCAGAAAAAACATATTCCCTTTTTGCTGATAGCGTTTGGTTCAAATCTTTTAATACAGAGTGGATGCCCTATCTTTTAGAAAATAATCTTTTAACAAAAGAGCAAAAAGAAGGACTTGAAAAAAAGATTTCTGAATGGAAATCCCTTGTTTTTCCAACAAACCTTACCTGGCTTTATGGGGTAATTGCCTTATTAGTAATAATCGGTGCTTTGTTTTTCTTTTTAAGAAAAAAGAATCCTGGTAGCGTACCACCGCCTATTAGTCCGGTTAATAATTAGTTTTAAGATCCCGCTTCGGCGGGATTTTTTTTGATTTATAACACATTACTGTAAAATTGAATTTGTTGTTTGTTTATCTTGTTATATGTTTATGCAAGCGTATCAATCCGATATGGTTCTAAATAAAATATATTAGGAGGCAAAATGAAAATTGGAATTTTAGGTTCCGGAATTGTCGGGCAAACACTTGGTTCTGGATTTATTAAATACGGGCACCAGGTTAAGATTGGAACGAGCAATACAAGCAAGTTAAGTGATTGGCTTAAATCTGCCGGTTCAAATGCATCTGCCGGATCTTTTGATGAAGCAGCAAAATATGGTGACTTAATTGTCCTTTCAGTAAAAGGCATGGCGGCTCTTGCGGTATTAGAAAAAGCAAGAAAACAAAATCTTATAAATAAAACCATTATAGACACAACAAATCCAATTGCAGATGCAGCTCCTGTAAATGGAGTTCTTAAATTTTTTACAAATCAAAATGATTCTTTGATGGAACAACTGCAAAATAAATATCCGGAATCAAATTTTGTTAAAGCATTTAGCTGTGTTGGCTCTGCGCTTATGATAAATCCGGATTTTAAGGAATCAAAACCTACAATGTTTATTGCCGGAAATTCTGATTCAGCTAAAAATCAGGTTAAGGATATTTTAAATACTTTTGGCTGGGATGTAGAAGATATGGGTAAAGCCGAAGCGGCAAGAGCTATCGAACCTTTATGTATTCTCTGGTGTATCCCGGGATTTTTGGAAAACAAATGGATGCATGCATTTAAGCTTCTCAAAAAATAATTTTAAAGATTTTATGATAAGGAAAGAATAAAATGCGACGAATATTAAATATTAGTTCTTTAATGATTCTAATAGCTGCTAATATTATAGGCTGTAAAGAAAGTAATTCTAAAATAAAAAATGAAAATTTTACAAATATGAATGAACAAAACACAAAATTAGAAACTGCAACATTTGGCTCTGGTTGTTTTTGGTGCACCGAAGCAATCTTTGAAAGAGTTAATGGAGTTAAGACTGTCGTCTCCGGTTATTCTGGTGGAACGGTTGATAACCCTACTTATAAAGATGTTTGCACAGGAACAACAGGACACGCCGAATGCACACAAATTACTTTTGATCCGGCTATTATAAGTTATAATGAGCTACTCGAAATATTCTGGAAGATGCATGATCCAACAACATTAAACAGGCAGGGCAATGATGCTGGCACACAGTATCGTTCCGTAATTTTTTACCATAACGAAGGACAAAAACAAAAAGCGGAATTTTATAAGAACAAATTAACTGAAGAAAAATTTTGGGATAAACCAATAATAACAGAAATAACAAAGTTTGAAAAGTTTTATCCTGCGGAAGACTATCATCAAGAGTATTATGATAATAACACAAATCAAGGATACTGCGCTTTTGTTATAACACCAAAAGTAGAAAAGTTTGAAAAAATTTTTAAAGATAAATTGAAGAAATAATTATTTTTACTTCTTTGCGTTCTTTGCGAAAAACTTAGCGGGCTTTGCGTGAAAGTTTTTTAGCTGCAGTTCACGCAAAGTCCGCAAAGAGAAACCACGCAAAGCACGCCAAGAATGAAAGTTCAATGTCCTCCGCCATACATTTTTTCACCAGCTTCAATTCTTAGCTTAAGATAATTCTGTGCCGGAGGAAGCGGACACGTTGCATATTTTGTAAATACACAAGGTGGATTATATGCTTTGTTAAAATCTAAAATTATTATTCTGGTAGAATCTGGTTTTTTAACATACATAAATCTACCGCCGCCGTAAGTTTCATCGCCGCTGGTTTCATCTGCAATAATTAAAAATAAATTACCATCGCCTTCATCAACAGCATCTATTCTCTCTGTTTTGCCATCACGTTCAAACACAACTGCGCCGGGAGATTTCTCCTTACTGATTTGTCCCAAGATATTGGGAACGGCAATTTCTTTTGGCGGATTGTAATCTTCAAACTTTGCTTTGATATTCCAGCTTTCATCAATAGGAAATCTTTCAACACCTTTAAAGTTTTTTACAAGCTCGGAATTCAAATCACGAAAACGAATTCCGTAAAGTGTATCTCTAACAATCAAATTAAATTTAATCGTACCGATCTGTAAAACTGTCGCCTCTTTTTTCTGATCATCAACCAAAATAATTTCTTTAACGGGATTTCCATTAAGCAAAACTTCAACACCATCGTTAGCTTTAAATGTTACAACAGAATCTTTAAATAAAAAAGAACCGATATGTTCTGGTAATTTTGAAGATCCAACAACAATATCATTATCACTTGAAGAGCCAAAAGTGCTTTCGCCTTGCTTTAACCAAAATCTACCAACAAGATTAAGCCAGCCGTCATCTGCTTTTAATCTGTTAATTCTTTTATTGTGCCAATCATCAATCTCTTTAACATACATTGGGTCTGCTGTTGGTTTTTGTGTGCAACTTATAAACACAGCTAATAAAAACAGGGAAACAGTTAAATTTATTTTCATATTAAAATCCTATTGTTTCTGTAATTTTGATGGCGTTAAACTACAAATTTATTTTTGCTATGAAAACATAACTAATATGCAGATAGATTTTGTTTTGAGGTTAATTTAATAATGCAGGCAAATATTTTTAAAATTCTAAAAGATTATTTTGGCTATGATTCTTTACGTGGTGAGCAAGAAGCAATTATAAAAAGAATTGTCGAAGAACGTAAGCACTCGCTGGTACTTATGCCCACGGGAAGCGGCAAATCTTTGTGCTATCAAATTCCCGCACTTTATTTTGATAACAGCACAATTGTTATAAGTCCACTAATTGCTTTAATGCAAGACCAGGTTGATGTACTGCGAAAGAAAAATATTCCCGCTGCATTTATTAATTCAACATTATCCAAACAAGAAAAAGAAAAAAGGCTAAAGCAATTTGTTGATGCAAAAATAAAACTGCTTTATGTAACACCGGAAAGATTTCGCAAACCAGATTTTATTGAACAAATAAAAAAAGTAAAAATAGATTTGCTCGCGGTTGATGAAGCACATTGTATTTCGGAATGGGGACATGATTTTCGCCCTGATTACTCGCGCATTGGTGAGTTTCGCGAAATGCTTGACAATCCGCTTACAATAGCTTTAACAGCAACCGCAACACACGACGTTCAAGAAGACATAATTAAAAAACTTCACATCAATAAAGAGGATATAAAACTTTTTCATCAGGGAATTGAAAGACCAAACTTACGACTTGAAGCTGTTGATGTTTTTGATGATAAAGAAAAGTCAAGAGAAATAATTTCAACATTAGAAAAATATGATGGGTGTGGAATAATTTATTTTTCACTAATCAAAACCTTGGAAAGATTTAGTGAGGTTCTTGGTGATAAAGGATTTAAACATGGTGTTTACCACGGCAAGCTTGAAGACAGACAGAGAAAACAAATGCAACGCGATTTTCTTAGCGGAAAACAACGACTTATCCTTGCAACAAATGCTTTTGGAATGGGAATAGATAAAGCTGATATACGATTTGTAATTCACGTAGAAGTTCCGTCATCAATTGAATCTTATTACCAGGAAATTGGAAGGGCGGGCAGAGATGGAAAAGATTCCTTGTGTCTCCTTCTTTACAATCAGGAAGATCTTTACACGCAAATGGAGTTTATAAAATGGTCTAATCCTGATGCAAATTTTTATTCCGCTTTGTATGATATTTTAAAACGAGAAACGGGAATTATAAATTCCAGCGGGATTGATTATATCCGCGAACAAATAAGTTTTAAAAACAAAAATGATTTTAGAGTTGAGACTGCGCTATCAATGCTGGATTGTTATGGTGTAACAGATGGTGAAGTTGAAAAACAAAATCTTGCAATCGTAAATGAACTTCCAGAAATATTGCAAGATGAAGAACACTTAAAAGAAAAACTTTTAAATGACAACAAAAAACTTCTCTCGGTAGTTAATTACTTTAGAGGTGAAAATTGCAGGAGAGTTTTTATTTCAGATTACTTTGGCTTTCCTGATGAAAAACCTTGCGGCAATTGTGATAATTGCTCAGTTAACGGATTTATAAAAAATTAGTTTCAGAAAGTGAGAACTAATATGAATTCAGAAAGAAAAAAACTGCTTTCTATCATTTTTTCTATCTCTTTTATTAATTTTTTACTCTACTTAATTACACAGGTATTTTTCTCATACGGAATGTTCCGTGATGAGTATTACTACTTAGCCTGCGCCAACAGATTAGCTCTTGGCTATGTTGATCATCCACCGCTATCAATTTATGTTTTAGCTGTGTGGAAATTTTTATTTGGCGATTCATTAATTGTAATAAGATTTGTGCCTGCAATAATTTCGTCCGTTTCCATTTTTCTACTCGGTTTATTTACAATGCAATTGGGCGGAAAAAGGACCGCTGTTATTATTGCAATGACTGCCTTTATGTTTACACCAATATTTCTCGGAATGAACACAATTTATTCAATGAATACTTTGGATTTCTTTTTCTGGATTTTATCTGCTTATTTATTTTTACAAATCATTCAAACAGAAAACAAAAAACATTGGATTTGGCTAGGCATAGTTCTTGGTTTGGGATTATTAAATAAAACAAGTGTCTTTTGGCTTGGTGCAGGAATTTTAGTTGGAACGCTTTTTACTCCTCTAAGAAAAGATTTAAAAACAAAGTATCCATATATCGCTTTCATAATTACGTTACTAATCTTTTCTCCTTACATAATTTGGAACATCACTCACGATTTTGCTCATTTTGAGTTTATGCAAAACGCAGCACAAAGAAAATATGGCGGGCTTACACCAGTTTCATTTATTAGAGATCAGATACTAATTCTCAATCCTTTATCAATCTTGATTTGGCTGCCGGGAATAATATTTTTCTTTTTTAAAAAAGACATAAGAAAATTTCGTACGCTTGGATTTATTTGGTTAACTACATTTTTAATCTTGCTGATTAACGGACACAGCAAGGGGGAATATATATCAGCAGCATATCAAATATTATTTGCAGGTGGCGCAGTATTGATTGAACAGTCGAGTTTAAAACCAAAACGCTTCTGGATAAAATATTCAATTGTTGTTCCGGTTATTATAACCGCGATTATGCTATCTCCGTTTGCACGTCCGCTTCTTTCACCTAAATCGTTTATTCATTATCAATCAGCAATTGGATTGGAACCGCCAAGGAATGAAGGACATGAGCTTGTTGGACTTCCTCAATTTTATTCCGATATGTTTGGATGGGAAGATCTTGCAAAAAATGTTTCAAAGGTTTATCAATCATTATCGAAAGAGGAACAAGAAAAAACTTTAGTTTATTGCAGTAACTATGGTAAAGCCAGCGCCATAGAGTACTACAGTAAAAAATATCCTCTGCCAAATGTAATTTGTCCGCATAACAGTTATTGGTATTGGTGGCATAAGGACAATAAATATACAACTATAATTATTATCGGTGGAGAAATTAAAGACCATCTTGAATCATTAACTGAAGTGTTTGAAGCTGGATATCACAGAACTAAATACGCAATGCCATACGAGAATAATCAAACGATATTTGTTGGAAGAGGATTAAAAAGAACGCTTGAAGAAATAAGGCTGAGCGATAAAATTTTTATTTAAGAATTCACCTTACGCAAAATCAACTTTTATGTCCCTAATAATTGTTTAAACCACTCATCAAATTATTCTTTATTAGGAAGACACAATTCGTATTTTAGCATAACTATTTAATTAAATTTTTCGGATTACTTATGAAATACATTTTAATGTTTTTCCTCTCTGCCGCTACATTGTTTGGACAAGTAAAGGCAGATGATGTTAAATCTTTTACACTAAAGAACGGAATGAAAATTTTTGTTCTTGAAAACAATTCTATTCCAAATGCAAATATGTACTTCTTTTACAAAGTTGGATCACGAAACGAGTATGTTGGTATAACTGGGATCTCCCATTTCTTTGAACATATGATGTTTAATGGTGCAAAGAAATATGGACCAAAACAATTTGATCGTGTTATGGAAGCAAACGGCGGATCAAACAACGCTTACACTTCTGAAAACATTACTGCTTACACGGATTGGTTTCCCTCAAGTTCAATCGAAACAATGTTTGATCTTGAAGCCGATAGAATTGCTCATCTAAACTTTGATCCAAAAATGATTGAAAGCGAACGCGGAGTAATTCTTTCTGAAAGAAGCACGGGATTAGAAAACAATCCCTTAGAACAGCTCTGGCAGGAAACACAGGCAACGGCTTTTATCGCACACTCTTATCAATGGCCAGTAATCGGCTGGGAATCTGATATTAAGAGCTGGACTAAAGAAGATCTTGAAAATTATTTCCATACTTATTATGCACCAAACAATTGTGTTGTTGTGATAAGCGGTGATGTTAAACTTAATGAAGTTAAAAAACTTGCAGAAAAGTATTTTGAACCTATTCCCGCTGGACCAAAACCAAGAAGTTTACACACAGTTGAACCTGAACAAACAGGTGAGAAAAGAGTTTTTGTAAAACGTGATGTTCCTACTCCTTATATAATGATGACTTATCATGTCCCTCAAAATGGAAGTGAAGATTATTATGCGCTCGATCTTCTTAATTCAATTCTGTCTGAAGGTGAATCATCAAGACTTTATAATTCTATCGTTGATAATCAACAGCTTGCGTTAGAAGTTGGAAGTTTTTATTCAGATGCTTTTGATCCAACATTATTTTTCTTTTACGGAATTTGTAATGAAGGCGCAACTGCTGCCCAATTAGAAAAAGCAATTCTTGATGAAGTTGATAAAATAATTAAAGCTGGAATAAGCGAAAGCGAGTTACAAAAAGTTAAAAATCAGAAGTTGATGAACTTCTATAAAACAGCTGAAACAATAAACGGAATGTCTAACACAATCGGAACTTATGAATTGTTTTTTGGTGATTACAAAAAAATGTTTTCTGCTCCGGATGATTATAAGAAAGTAACTGCCGAAGACATTAAAAACGTTGCGGCAAAATACTTTACAAAACAAAACAGAACTGTTGGAATCCTACAAACAGAGGAGGCTGAATAATGAATCAATCTAAAACCAACAAAAACAAGAATGCACGGATGCATTTGTGCGTGCAATCATGCAAACATTCAATCATGCTTGCTTTATTGTTATCTACAATAGGTTTCGCTCAATTTAAACTTCCAAAGTATGATGTTGTTACTCTTGATAACGGATTAACAATTTATTTAATGGAAAAGAAAGATGTGCCTTTAATTTCTTTTTCAGCAGTGTTTGATGCAGGGGCAATTAAAGATGGAGAAAAAAGTGGTGTAGCTTCCTTTACCGCTGAAGCACTAAAATTTGGAACCACCAATTATACCAAGATACAAATTGATTCTATTTTTAATTTTTATGGCAGCAGTTTAAATACTTATGCAAGATTGGATTACTCGGGCTTATCCACTCAATTTATGAAAGATGATTTGGATAAGCTTCTTCTAATAATTAAAGAAGTGGTTATGAATCCAACTTTCCCAGAAACAGAAATTACAAAAAGAAAACAAAGATGGATTGCAGAGTTAGATCAGGCAAAAGAAAGCCCAAGACAAGTTATTGGCAGTTACTATAATAAATTTTTATTTGAAGATTCACCTTGTGGAAATCCTGTTGGCGGAATAAAAAAGACTGTTGAACTTATTGGCTTAGAACAAATAAATAATTTTTATCACACAAATTATAGACCTGAAAGTTGTGCAATTGCGGTCGTAGGAGATTTTGACACAAAGAAAATAAAATCTGATCTTGAAAAACAATTTAGCAAATGGAGCGCCGAAGGAAGAAAACTTATCTCTGATAATAGAATTGTTAATAGAAAACTTACAGAATCAAAAGTATATCTCATTAATAAAGACAACGCAACAGAAACTACTTTTATGATTGGCGGGTTTGGTGTTCCAATGAGCAATGCAGATCAAATTCAGATTGATGTTATCAATACAATTCTTGGCGGCAGATTTACAAGCTGGTTAAATGATGAACTGCGTGTAAACGCTGGCTATACATACGGCGCAAGAAGCCGATTTGCTTCATACAGAACTACTGGTACATTTTATATTAGTACCTTTACTGCAACAAAAAACACAGAACCGGCAATTGATCTTGCAATTAAAACTTACAACAGACTTTTTGAAAAGGGAATTGATGAGGCAACATTAAAATCAGCGAAGAATTATGTTAAAGGACAGTTTCCGCCGGAATATGAAACTGCTGGTTCGTTGGCGGGATTTTTAACTCAAAAATATATTTATGGATTGGAAGATGCCTACATAAACGATTTTGAAAAGGCTGTTGATGACATTACCGTTGCAAGTGCGAATGAAATTATCAAAAAATATTTTCCAAAAGATAATCTTCAATTTGTGTTAGTTGGCAAAGCTGATGATATACGTGAGATAGCAAAGAAATATGGAAAGGTAATCGAAAAGAATATCGGCGAGGATGGATTTTAGAGTTTAAGTTTAAGTACAAGTTCAAGAAGAATTTTAAAGCACGATTGGGAATAACTCTTTCGTGTTTTTTTAACCTTTGCGCTCTTAGCGAAGTTTCTCTGCGAGCTTTGCGAGAAATTCTATATAGTTTTTATTTGAAATAAAATGTAATTAAATCAACATAAACTTTAACTTTATTAAGAATCGGATTTTTTGTTGAGATCATTTTATCTCCCACAATTTGATTCCACTCATTCTCAAAAAGATTTTTATAATCGTAGTAAAGTTTTATTGAATAGCAATCGTTCTCAAGTTTTCCATTTTCAAAAGAGGCGTAGCCGCCGTAATCCCAATCAAAGCCGGAAAAAGTAAAATGTTTTCCGTTAAGTTTAACTAATTCTTTTAATTCTATCCCGATTTTGACACCGTTATCAATTTCCCAAACCGAGTTGTCACCATGAATCTCAATCCAATCCGGGTTCTTAAAATTAACGGTGTCCTTCCATTTAATAAAAAACGAAGACGGTGTATCTTTAAAAAATACCGTTCCAATAACTCGTTCTGATCCTTCATCATATAATCTTTCAACCCTCTTAATATTTTTGCTGCCTACGATTTTTATTAAATCACTTTCGGAGGTATTAGAATTAAGGATGCTGTTGCCAGTGCAGGGTGTTAATATAAAATCACTTTTGGGCTGGGAATACGCTGACTGAATGAACATAAAAACAAAAAATAAAAAAAGGGGTTTCAATTTTGTTTCTCCATTATAAACTCGAGAGTTAAATTGGGATGTTGCAGGATAAGTAACAATCATAATTAAAGTTATCCGCCTTTTTGTACCTTCATCAATAAAAAGTTTTACAAAAATTGTTTTTTATCAAACTCACAAAAAACATATACCACTTAACTTAATAACTTATGTTACGCACAGTTGATAAAAACCTTCGAGGTTTTCTGAAATCATTAAGAATTTTCTTATTATCTAAGCTACAATTTTAGCCAAACCTCGAAGGTTTCATAGATTTGCATAAGGAAAGTTAATAAGATTTTTTGATAAGATGCGAATAAATTCTATTTCTTTCCTTTTTAAAATTGTGAGTTTTGTCGTTTGTTCTAATTTATTTTTTTGTTTGTTTCCATTTATTAAGAAAGGCTATGAATTTATCTTTATCGTAATCTTTATCCTTTTCTAGTTCACCTGTGTTTTGAGAGTATAAAAGTTTTCCATCTTTATCTAATACAAAAAAGTGAGGATAACCGACAACTTGCGGAAATCGTGATAAAAATTCTTCATTTTTGTTTTCTTTGCTGTAATTGATTTTAAGAACAACAAAATTTTCATCCATTAAGAACTTTATGTCTTTGTTGTTTTCAATAAAAGCATCTATACGATGACACCAAATGCACCACTCGCCGCCAACATCTAATATTATTCTTTTGTTTGTTGATTGTGCAAGATCAACGGCTGCTTTAAGATCTACGCCTGGATTACGTGTTGGATCAAACGCTGGAAGAGTCTTTTCGGTTTGTGCCATTGATGAAACTGTTAAAAGAAACATAACATATAAAAAAAGTAATGATTTCATATCATTCCTAAATTGATTCAAAATATTTTTTCTAAAACTCTAATAGTAATTAGCCCTTGCTTTTATTTTTTGCAATTTTATGGCGAACAAATTCAATTATTGCCGGAAGTATTGAAATAAAAACTATAACAATAATAACTAATGAATAATTGTTTTTTACAAGTGGTAAATTCCCAAAGAAATATCCACCATAAATAAATAATGCACACCACAACACTCCGCCCACTAAATTAAATAGAAAAAATCTGGAATAAGTCATTGCCCCCATTCCCGCCACAAAAGGAGCAAAGGTTCTGATGATGGGAATAAACCGTGTGATTATAATTGTTTTACCACCATGCTTTTCATAAAACTTGTGCGTCTTTTCCAGATATTCTTTATTCAGAAAACGGGAGTTCTTCTCAAAAATCTTAGCCCCAAGAAATTTCCCTATCCAATAATTTGTTGTGTTGCCTAAAATAGCAGCTATTGCAAGAATTATAAAAAGAACGTGAACATTAAGCGAGCCAAGCGCAGCAAATGTACCGGCAGCAAATAATAAAGAATCTCCCGGTAAAAAAGGAGTAAATACAAAACCTGTTTCTGCAAAAATTACTCCAAATAAAATTGCATATGTAAGTGCTCCATACTGAGTTATTATTTCGTACAGGTGTTTATCAAGATGTAGAAATAGATCTACTAAATAGTTTATAAATTCCAAAAAATTCCTTTTAAATAATTAATACTAGTGTGTCTTCTCTTGTTTTGTCATTATAATGGCCCGGCTTATTATGTCCTAAGTGCTTAATTGATTACCTCAAACAAGAAGGGTTGATGATACTTTTTTAATTGAGCCGAAACTTAAATGATTTTGTTTAAATCTAAAAACCAGAATTCCATTTCTTTAACTCTGAAAAAGTTTAGATGCATCAATTCTTTCTTGCTTTACGTATGTATGCCTGAATTTAAAACTTATTTATTCCTTAGAGAAAAACTACAGGTTTACGTAGTGCGCTGATAAAAAATAGAAACTATTTTTTAGCGCAAAAAATTGAACTTAATTAACAATTTTCTTAATATAGATATGTGTTAAAAGAAGGGTACTTAACTAACAGTTTCTTCAATTAAATATGAGGCATAAAATGAAAAAGCTCTTTTCGTTGTTTCTAATAATTAGCGCACTAATCTCATTTAGTTGCAGCGACAATTCGACCGGACCAACAAATGGTGGGATTGGAGGAGGGATAGGTGGCGGAAATACTGGTGGGGTCACTTTCACCGTTACTCTTGTACAAGATGCACAACAAAACTATTACTTTGAGTTTAAACCAAGCGTTAACATTGTAATAAACACAATTACTGCAAATTGTGCTGCTGCAGGCATAAATAACCAACAGGTTACAGACAATGGAACTACCGTTTATTCAAGCACTGATCCTGCTTATGTTCAAGTGCCTGATCCCAATGTTCTCGCTCAAGGTCAACAATGGGCATTTGTTATTGCGGGCAAACTTGGTACCAGCACGGGCACAGCTTATAGTGTTACGGCAAATTATACTATTCAATAAATATTCTTTAACTAACTATCAAAGGAGATCTCAATGAAATCGTTCAAATACTTACTCGTTTTTTCAATGTTATTTTTAATGTCCACATCCATTTTTGCTCAAACTACCGTAATGATTGGCCCACGCGTTTCGGGTAACTTTAATATTTATAATCAAAAGGGATTGACCGGGACCTGGAATGGTATTGCCGTTGGTTTTGGAGGCACCGTAGATGTTACTTTTGGCAAGCATATTGGATTGATGGCTAATTTAACTGCGTTTGATATGAGAGATTTTTCAAATTCTCAAACACAAGGCAATACTACTCAAGACCAATCACTTACGCTTTCATATCTTGCTATAGACCCAATGTTCAAATTAGAATTTAGTGGATTCTATATGGTTGCGGGCCCATCTCTTGGAATAAAACTAAACTCAAGTGGTGAAAGCACAACAACAGTAACGGGTCAAGCTCCACAGGTGAATCCAATCAATATAGAAACAAAATCTATTCGTTTTGATATTGCCGTTGGTACTGGCTATACATTTAAACTTTCTTCGGATATGGGCCTTGGTACTGATTTTATGGCTTATATTCCGTTAACTAATACCTACAACACCCCTGGTATCAGCAACAGCATTTTTACATTAAAACTTGGTGTGGCTCTTAAGTTCAAGATCTGATCTCTCCTTGTTAGTTAAGACCTCGCAGACTCCCGGATGTTGGTTATTCCGGGAGTCTTTTTATTACCGCTAAATTGTTTTCTACAAACCTCACTTAACATTTGCAAATTACTCAACAATTTTAATAAATTAGGCAGGTCTTAATTAACTAATCTAAAACAAATATAGGATGCATCATGAAACAACTGTTGTCTGTTCTTATCGTTATTGCTCTTTTTACTGGTTTTGCAAATGCCCAAAGCAAAATGGCTGTGGGATTACAAGCCGGCGTTGCAATACCTATTGGTGATTTTGGCAATGGTTACAAACTGGGCTTTGGCGGGCAAGGTACTTTTGCATATCACATAAACCCAATGCTTGATGTAACCGCTGCTGTTGGTTATTTAACTTGGAGCGGCAAAGATGCTGATTATACTTTCAGCTCTGTGCCTGTTCTTGCCGGAATTAGATACTATTTCGGTCAGGGCAAATTCCATCCTTACGTAGCAGGCGAACTTGGTATGCACTTTACTTCCGTTAAAGAACCATCAGTAACTATTCCCGGTGTTGGTACTTTTGGCGGCGGAACTGCTTCTGATTCCTTCTTTGGGTTTGGTGCCGGTGCCGGATTTTTATATCAGCTTGGACCAAAGCTTGACCTTGATGTAAATGCTAAATTTAATAGTATTTCTTCAAGCGGAAGTTCATCCAGTTATATTAGCATTATGGCTGGCGTACTTATTGCCCTATAATTCTTTTTCCCTCTATTAAAGCAGCATTAATTAGTGCTGCTTTTTTATTTTAAAGTCCCCCATTTTTTATTGGCTAATCTTTATTTTTCCTTAACAAATTTTTCAAAGGTTATAAAATGAAATTCGAACGTAACGCAGGAATATTGCTCCACCCAACTTCTCTTCCCGGTAAATATGGAATTGGCGATCTTGGTGAAGATGCTTATAGGTTTATAGATTTTTTAGAAAAAGCCGGGCAAAAACTCTGGCAGGTTTTTCCTCTTGGACCAACCGGTTATGGTGATTCACCTTATCAATGCTTTTCTGCATTTGCAGGAAATCCAAATCTTGTTAGTCCAGATAAATTAAAAGAAGATGGATTGCTTAACGACCACGACCTTCAAAGCATTCCACATCATATTCCAACATCTATAGATTATGGTGAGGTTATTGAATACAAAAAATCATTATTAAAAAAAGCGTTTACAAATTTTAAACTTCATCGGGAAATGTTTGAGAATGATTTTAACAAGTTCTGTAAAGAAAATAAAGTTTGGTTAGATGATTTTGCTTTTTTCATGGCAGCTAAAGAAGCTCACGGTGGAATAGTTTGGAAAGACTGGGATGAAGGACTTGTTCTTCGCAAGAAAAAATCTTTAGACGAATGGAAGAAAAAATTAGAAGAAGATATTCTTTATCAAAAGTTCGTTCAATTTGTTTTCTTCAAACAATGGCGCGAGATAAGAGCTTATGCAAACAGTAAAGGGATAAAAATAATCGGTGATATGCCTATTTTTATTGCTTTTGATAGCGCTGATCTTTGGGCAAACAAAGAACTATTTACTGTTGATGAAAAAGGAAATCTTGAAACTGTTGCAGGTGTTCCACCTGATTATTTTTCAGCAACCGGACAGCTTTGGGGAAATCCTCTTTACCGATGGAAAGAAATGGAGAAAGATGATTTTCTTTGGATGAGAAATCGTTTTGCACAATTGTTTACAATGGTTGATATTGTTCGCATAGATCACTTCCGTGGTTTTGAAGCTTTCTGGGAAATTCCCGGTGATGCACCAACAGCAGAAACCGGTAAATGGGTAAAAGCGCCGGGACATAAATTATTTAAATCAATACAAAAACATCTTGGAGATGTTCCAATTCTTGCAGAAGATCTTGGCGTAATTACCCCGGCAGTAGAAAAACTAAGAGATGATTTTGATTTTCCGGGAATGAAAATTTTACAGTTTGCGTTTGGAACGGATATGGAAACAAAATTTCTTCCTCACAACTTTGTACAAAATTGTGTTGTTCTTACCGGTGCCCACGATAACGATACAACTCGTGCTTACTTTGAAAAAGCAAAACTAGAGAACAATCACATATATGATCATGTGCAGAAATATTTGAACTACTTTGGTGATGATATTGTTTACGAGTTGATAAGGCTTGCTTACAGATCGGCGGCAAATATTGTTATTGTTCCGATGCAGGATATTTTAGATCTTGGCGGTGAAGCACGAATGAATTTTCCCGGCAAGCTTGGCGGCAACTGGATGTGGAGATTTACTTGGGATCAAATTCAAAGCGATTTACATTGGAAGTTTTTTGGATTAGCACAATTATATGAAAGACCACCTAAACCAAAGAAGATAGACGAACCAGAGACTTAGTGCTTCTTTGTGTTCTTAGTGCCTTAGTGGTAAAATCTTTTTTCACCACTTAGACACTAAGGGCACTTGGTTACACTTAGAATAATTAGAATCTCTATGATAGATTCTGAATCAAACCATATAAAAAATTTTAAGGAGTGCGAATTGAAAAAAATATTTTTATCTGCCGTATTATTAACTGCAATTTTAATTGGCTGCAGCAAAAGCGGTACAAGCGATAACTTAAAATGGGAAACTAATCTTGAAACCGCATTGCAGAAAGCAAAAACAGAAAACAAAGCTGTACTTGTAAACTTTACGGGCAGTGATTGGTGTGTGTGGTGCCAGAAATTAAGCGCCGAAGTTTTTTCTAAAAGTGAATTCGAAGATTACGCTAAAGAAAATTTAATTCTTGTCAAAATAGATTTTCCAGAAAAAATTGAGCAGAGTGCTGAGACTAAAATGTACAACAACCAGCTTGCGCAAAGATTTGGTATAGAAGGATATCCAACAATCTTTTTGTTAAAAAACGACGGCTCTGTTGCATTAAAGACTGGATATCTGCCGGGTGGACCTGTTACTTATGTTAATCAATTAAAGAGTTATTTGTAGTTTGATTAAAACCTTCGAGGTTTCTGCTTTGCAACCTCGAAGGTTTCTTGTGATCTATACCGCATTTTTTAACATCCTTCTGCACTAAATCTTCATCTATCTTTTACTAAATTTGCATACAAAAAAGTTCAAGAATAATTTCTAGAAAAATTTATGAATAAAAAAATTGTAGTAATTGGCGCGGGAATTTCAGGATTGACCTCAGCCTATCTTTTATCAAAAAAAGGATTTGATGTTAAAATATTAGAAAAGAAAAATGCCGTCGGTGGCTCAATCGAAAGTGTTATTGAAAATGGTTTTTTATTTGACCGCGGACCAAACAGTGCGTTAGAAACAACTCCGGTAATTGGACAACTTATTCGTGAACTTGAACTTGAACCTGAACTTTTATACGCAAGCAAACAAGCAAACAAAAGATATATTCTTCGTGATAACAAACTTTACTCGCTTCCAACGTCCCCGCAAGGATTAATAAAAACAAAATTATTTTCCACTAAAGCAAAGTTTCGCTTGATGGCAGAGCCGTTCATTGGAAGATCTAATGATGGATATTACCAAAGCCTTGCTGAATTTGTAAAACGAAGATTGGGGCAGGAATTTTTGGATTACGCTATCAATCCATTTGTTGCTGGAGTTTATGCCGGCAGACCCGAAGATTTAAGTGTTCAATCTGCTTTCCCAAAACTTTATGCGCTCGAAGAAAAGTATGGCGGATTAATTATTGGAGCTGTTCGCAGCATTCGCGAAAGGAAAAAACGTGCAGAGATTGCAAAACAATCTGCAAAGATGTTATCCTTTAAAAGCGGAATGATTGCCTTACCAAAAGCTATTGAAAAATATTTTGGCAGCAATATTTTACTTTCAAGCGAAGTTACTTCAATTGATAAAAATCAAAATGGTTTTTCGGTTTCTTTTCAACAAAATGGAACGATAAATAAAATTGATTGCGATGCAGTCTTATCAACTATTCCATCTTACGTCGCAAGCGGAATTTTTACAAAGTATGATAAAGAGTTTAAAACTCATGCTGATGCAATTTACTATCCGCCTGTTTTGGTTTACTATTTAGTTTATGATAGAAAAAATATAAAACAAGATTTAGATGGATTTGGATTTTTAATTCCAGCTAAAGAAAACAAAACTTTTCTTGGCGCACTTTGGAGTTCTATAATATTTTCAGATCGTACTGACGAAACAAAAGCTGCATTTACTTTGTTTGTTGGCGGATCGCGTAATCCTGAGTTTGTAAAAGAAGATCGAACAGCGTTGTTAACAAAAGTTAGGAATGAGTTTGAATCGTTAATGGGAATAACAGGCACTCCAATTTATTTTGCTGAAAGATTTTGGGAGAAAGCAATTCCGCAATACAATTTGGGATACATTGAACATGAAAGATTTTTTGATGAATTTGAAAAAAGAAATCCCGGCTTGTTTATCAGCGGTA
Source organism: Ignavibacteriales bacterium (assembly GCA_037444745.1). Taxonomy (GTDB): domain Bacteria; phylum Bacteroidota; class Ignavibacteria; order Ignavibacteriales; family Ignavibacteriaceae; genus IGN3. Next base: position 206,600 of record JBBILT010000004.1, on the reverse strand, counting down.
ATTTTCGCGGTGGAATTTCGGTGGGAGATTGCATAAAGAATGCGGATCTTGTCTGTGACAAGATAAATTAACAATGAACAATTAAGAATGGATGTTTAGTATGAAAAAATCTGAAAATCCAATTGTTGATAAAAGTTTTGATTTTTCTGTTCGCATAGTAAAACTTTATAAATATTTAATTAAAAGAGACAAAGGTTTAATTTCCTTATATGACCAAATTTTGCGTTCGGGCACTTCTACCGGTGCTAATGTTTCGGAATCTCAAGCGGCTGCAAGCAAAGCAGATTTTAGAAATAAACTTAGAATTAGTTTAAAGGAATCTTATGAAACAGAGTTCTGGCTTAAATTATTTTTTAAATCGGAAATTTTAGATAAGAAAGAATTTGAAAGTCTATTAAAAGATTGCCTTGAGTTAATCAAGCTTTTAACTTCGATAATAAAAAATGTAAACCCAAAATCAATTTGAATTGTAAATTGTTAATTATTCATTGTTAATTTTTCTGGAGAAATATATGTCAACATACCCAACAATTCGTCATCGTCGTTTAAGATATAATCCACTTGTGCGTGATATGGTTCGCGAAACGGTGTTAACCAAAAACGATTTAATTTATCCGCTGTTTGTTGTGCCCGGAACAAAAATAAAAAATCCCGTTAAATCTATGCCTGGAGTTTTTCAATTATCAATTGATGAACTTGTAAAAGAATGCAAAGAAGTTCGTGATCTCGGAATTCCTGCGGTAATACTTTTTGGAATTCCTGAACACAAAGATGAAGTTGGTTCCGGCGCTTACGATGCAAACGGAATTATTCAGCAAGCCGTTCGTGCCATTAAAGCCGAAGTAAAAGATCTATTAATTATTACTGATGTTTGTATGTGCGAATATACTTCTCACGGGCATTGCGGACTTTTAAATGGTGAAAATATTTTAAACGACGAAACAATTTCTCTGCTTGCAAAAGAAGCAGTAACACATGCAGAAGCCGGTGCTGATATTATTGCTCCTTCCGATATGATGGATGGAAGGGTTGCAGCAATTAGAAAAGCCTTGGATTATAAAGACTTTACAAAAATTCCAATTATGAGTTACGCCGCAAAATATGCTTCCGGTTTTTACGGACCATTCAGAGATGCCGCAGAATCTACCCCTGCCTTTGGAGATAGAAGATCGCACCAGATGGACATTGGAAATGTTAACGAAGCATTACGCGAGGTTGCAGAGGATATTGAAGAAGGTGCTGACATTGTTATGGTTAAACCTGCTGGTCCCTATTTAGATGTTATCCGCGCAGTTAAAGCAAAATTTGCAATGCCAACTGCTGCGTATCAAGTTAGCGGTGAGTTTGCAATGATAAAAGCTGCCGGTGCAAACGGCTGGATTGATGAAGAACGAGTTATGGTTGAAGCCGCTTTCGCAATTAAGCGTGCCGGTGCTGATATGTTCTTAACTTACTTTGCTAAAGATCTTGCAAGGTGGATAGATAAAACAAGAAAGTAATATTAAAAATCGAACTTTCTAAAAACGTAAAAGATATTCTCGTTGTGCGTCAGCACAATCAAATTGGCGATATGCTGTGCTCGCTTACTCTTTATAAAGCGTTAAAGAAAAAATATCCTGCCGCACGGATTGCTCTGGCTGCAGCAAAAACAAACTATAAAATTCCTTTCTTAGATATAAATCCGTATCTCGATCGAGTTGTTATTTTTGATAAATCCTCCTTACAAACAATTATAAAATTTATTAATGAGTTGAGAAGCAGAAAATATCAGATTGGAATCGTGCCTTCCACAATTGTTTTATCAAGAACATCACACATAATAAACTGGATTTCCGGAGCAAAATTTCGTGTTGGGGCAAAATCTATTGATGGGAAGGAAAACAAATCACATAAATATTTAAATGTTAAAACCGATTTTAATTGGGAAGAAAAACACCAATCATTTCGTAATCTTGCGGTTGTAAAACAATTAGGCTGTGATTTATCGGAGGAAGAAATTAAATCAATTAAAATTGATTTTTCTGAATCAGATTTAGATTTTGCCGATAATTTTTTCAGGATAAATTTTCCTGATAGAAATAAAAAAATAATTGCATTTCATCCCGGCGCAGGTAAAGAAGCAAATATTTGGAATCCTAAAAATTTTCTCGCACTGATTAAAAAACTTTATAAAGAATTTGGAAATTATGTACTATTAACTTCGGGTTGGACAGATGAAAAACTTGTTGCACCAATTTGTAGTGAATTACAACAAGCAAATATTGAGCATAAAATTCTGCACAATACACAGGTTAAAAAACTCGGTGCTGTTTTATCTTTGGCTGATCTTTATATTACAAATGATACGGGCACAATGCACATTGCCGGTTATTCTGGCGCAAAGATGATTTCACTTTTCGGACCGACAAATCCCGAAGAGTGGGCGCCAAAAGGAAAAAATCAGAAACATATTAAATCTGCAACAGCAAATATTAACGACATTGGTGTTGAAGAAGTTTTTATCTTGGCTAAAAACCTTTTGTCTGAAAACAAAAACTAAGAGAATAGGATTATGTGGATAATAGTTCGTGTTTTAATTGGTGTTGTAGTCCTGCTTTTGTTAGAGTATTACTTTACAAGAAAAGTAAACAGAACGTTTAAAACTCTTACTCCTGATTTCCCGATTAAAAAGAAAAAAATAATTATTTACACTTTTCTGGTTTTGCTTAACCTTTATCCGGTAATTTTAATCTTCAATGCTGTTTATGCGGCAATAACAAAACAATCTGTAGTGTTTCCGGAAAATATATTTGCTGATTATTTGCTTCTCTATCCGTTTTGGATTTTAATCATTTTAATACTGCAGGTAAGCGTGCTTTTCTTTTTTGTTGATTTATTAAAATTGATTTTTTATTCTATCTATAAAAAACATAAAGAAAAGTTATATCGCATTCAGGTGAAAATATTTTTGACACTAACTATATTTTTTATCGTTTATATCCCTGCAAGAATTATTTATGATTACAATTCAGTAGATATAAGATTTGTTAATTTTAAAAGGAATGATCTTCCAAAAGAATTAGCTGGATTTAAATTTGCTTTTATTTCTGATGTTCAGGCAGATAGATATACTGACGAAAAAAGATTGAAGCGCTATGTTGATAAAATTAATGATTCTGCCCCCGATTTGGTTTTAATTGCCGGCGATGTAATTACTTCAACTCCTGATTATATTGAAACTGCGGCAGAATATATTGGAAAGATAAAATCAAAATACGGAGTGTTTTCTTGTGTTGGTGATCATGACAATTGGGCTTACAGAAAAGATTATGTCCGAAGTTTGCGGGAAGTTGAAAAGGCATTAATAAATCATAGTGTTGAAATGGTTGATAACGAGTTAAGATATGTTAACCTTGATTCCACACGAATAGGAATTACATTTATTACAAATACTTATGTCTCGGATGTTTCAGAAACAACACTTCAAAATCTTGCATCATCAAACAAAGCGGAGTTTAAAATATTTCTTACTCATCAGCCGCAGGAATTTTTAATTAATAGCGCAGTAGAAAATAATTATAATTTGTTTCTTGCAGGGCACACACACGGCGGACAGATTACTTTGTTGTTTCCTTTTATTCAGCTAACGCCAACTTTATTTGAAACAACTTATATAAAAGGTGATTTTTATTTTAAAGATATGCTCGCAATTGTTTGCGGCGGATTGGGAATGTCGCTTGCGCCGGTAAGATATAACTCAACTCCGGAAATTGTTATAATTACACTAAGGAAAAAATAATTTAAATGCTCAAGCTTTCTGAAATATTTATATATCCAATTAAATCCCTTGGAGGAATTGGTATTAATTCGGCGGTTGTTGAAAAGCGTGGATTAAAATATGATCGGCGATTTTTACTTGTTGATAATACCGGAAAATTCCTTACTCAAAGAGAATATCCACAAATGGCTTTATTAAAAATATCTCTTTCTAAAAATGGTTTTGAGGTACTAAATACAAAAGATAATTTATACACCAACATTCCGCTAGAGTCTGATACTAAAGAAATACTTCCGGTTACAATTTGGGATGATGTTTGCAACGCTGTTCGCGTAAGTAAAGATTTGGACATCTGGTTTTCTAATGCACTTAATATTGATTGCTCTCTCGTTTATATGCCCAATACGGAAAAAAGAATTGTTGAAAAAAAGTATCTCGATGAAGAACACATTGTAAGCTTTGCAGATGCCTATCCATTTTTAGTAATCGGGCAATCTTCTCTTGATGATTTAAATACAAGATTACAAACGCCTTTACCAATAAATCGTTTTAGACCAAATTTTGTTTTTACCGGCGGCAAACCTTATGAAGAAGATAACTGGAAAGATTTTAAAATCGGTGATGTAAATTTTAAAGCCGTTAAACCTTGCGCAAGATGCGTGATTACAACAACAAATCAAGACACAGCGGAAAGATTAGACGAGCCGCTAAAAACTCTTTCCACATTTAGAAAAATAAACAACAAGGTTATGTTTGGAATGAATCTGGTTTGTAAATCAACCGGAGTGGTTTCAGTTGGAGATTTTGTGAGACAAATAGTTTAATAAGTCATCTTACGCAAATCTGTGAAACCTCGGAGGTTATCCATTGTGCTAACATGAGTTAATAATTAAGGTTTTTATCCAGATTAGGATTTATAATGAAGAATGAAATTATGTTTCCGCAATCAACAATAAAATTTTTAACTGCGCTTTCTAAAAACAACAACAAAGAATGGTTTGAAAATAATCGCACAAGATTTGATTTTGAATTTTTGCAGCCCGCTGTTCAATTTGTAATTGAACTTGGTGAAAAACTTTCTGAATTATCCCAAAACATTATCGCTATTCCTAAAATAGATAAATCAATATTTCGTCTTTATCGTGATGTTAGATTTGGTAAAAACAAAGCGCCATTTAAAACAAATATGGGTTTATACTTTTGGGAAGGAAGAGGAAAGAAAATGGAATGTTCGGGTTTTTATTTTCACATCGAACCAAAACTTTTCTTTCTTGGAGCTGGAATGTACATGTTTACAAAAGATCAATTAAAAAAATATCGTGAGGTTGTTTCCGATTCTCAAAAAGGAAAAGAACTTTCTGTTCTTGTAAAGAAAATATTGAGGAATAAAGAATATCAGCTTGGTGGAAAAACATATAAGAAAACTCCGCGCGGCTTTGATCCTAATTACAAATACAACGAACTGCTTCTTCACAGCGGATTATACTTGTACTATGAAAGCAAAAATTTTACTGAGTTAAATAAAAAAACCCCGGCTGATTTTTCATTTAAAATCTTTAAAGAACTGTATCCTCTCCACAAATGGTTTGTAGAAAATTTTGTTTAAGTTTTATTTATTTATCTAAAAATTCCTCTCATAAATTTATTCTACCGTTTAACCATCAAACCGTAAACATTAAATATTTTTTGCTATTTTCCATCCGATTATTAATAAAACTCAACTATTCTTAATATTAAAAGCGAGAGTCAATATGAAAAAATTCCGGGTTTTTTTATTGCTGTTTGTTGCCCTTGTGATTCAATCTACGAATGCACAGGTAAATGCAAGAATGCTTCAATACCCAGATGTATCAGCAACTCAAATTACATTTACTTACGGCGGTGATGTTTGGATCGTTGCCAAAGAAGGCGGCACGGCTTACAAGTTAACTTCCGCAAAGGGCACAGAATTGCTTGCAAGATTTTCACCCGATGGAAAACAAATTGCATTCAGTGGAAATTATAACGGGAACATGGATATATATGTTATGCCCTCACAAGGTGGAATGCCAATAAGAATTACTCACCACGGAATGAGTGACAGATTATTAGATTGGTACCCAGATGGCAATTCGTTGCTTTTTGCTTCTTCGCGAGAAAGCGGTAAGCAGCGCTTTAATCAATTTTATAAGGTATCCAAAGATGGCGGCTTGCCAGAAAAACTTCCTATCCCTTACGGTGAATTTGGGGTTATCTCTCCTGATGGAAAAATGATTGCATATACTCCTATTAGTGCCGCCTTTAGAACATGGAAAAGATATCGGGGTGGAATGGCAGCTGATATTTTTGTTTTTGACATTGAGAAAAAAGTAGCCGAAAACATTACCAACAACATTGCAAGCGATGAACTTCCAATGTGGGATGGAAACAAAATTTATTTCTTATCAGATCGCGGTGAAAATAAAAGAAATAATATTTGGTCATATGATCTTTCCACAAAACAAACAAAACAATTGACAAACTTTGATGAATTCGATATTCACTTTCCGTCAATCGGTAGTAATGAAATTGTTTTTGAAGCTGGTGGGTTGCTTTACTTGCTTGATCTTACAACTGAAAAATATCGTGAAGTAAAGATTAGTGTTGTAACCGATGAATCAACTTTGCTTGCAAGAAATGAAAATGTTGAAAAGATGATTCAGAATTTTTCTTTATCCTACAATGGCAAGCGTACACTTTTTGAAGCGCGCGGAGAAATTTTTTCAGTTCCAACAGAAAATGGTCCGGTTATAAATCTTACACAAACCTCCGGAGTTGCAGAAAGATATCCGTCCTATTCTCCAAATGGAAAATATGCCGCATACTTCAGCGATCGATCCGGAGAATATGAATTAACTTTGCGCGATATGGAAAAACCTTCTCAAGAAAAAACATTAACAACTCTTGGCGAAGGCTATAGATACAAATTGTTTTGGTCGCCAAATAGCAAATCGCTTGCATTTATTGATCAGACAATGACCGTTTATATATATGATTTAGATAAAGATAAAACCACAAAAGTTGATCAACAATTGTGGCTTTACGAAGGAGGACTTCAAAACTTTTCTGTAAGCTGGTCTTCTGACAGTAGATATTTTGCCTACACAAAAGATCTTGAAAGCAGTTCAACTGCGATCGCTGTCTTTAATACAAAAGATCAAAAAATTCATCAGGTAACTTCTGGTTACTATAAAGATTCCAATCCCGTTTTTGATCCTGCCGGTAAATATTTATACTTCTTAACCAACAGAAGTTTTAAGCCTGTTTACGGTGATTTTGAAGGTACGTGGACATATCCAAATTCAACTCAAGTTGCTGTTGCAACTTTAACCAAAGACATACCATCTCCATTGGCTCCAAAAAACGATTCAAGTGTGGTGAAGAAAGACGATGTAAAAAAAGATGATGAGAAGAAAGAGGAAAAAAAGGAAGACAAAAAAGACGAACCTAAAACCAAAGAAGTAAAAATTGATTTTGATGGATTTGAACAGCGCGTGGTAATTCTTCCGCCTGCTGCCGGTAATTACGGAAACATTGCTGCGGTTACAGGAAAAGTTATTTATCATCGTGCGCCAAACAGTGGTTCTGCGGATAAGAAAAAATCTGTTCTTTATTTTGATTTTGATAAGCTGGAAGAAAAAACAATTGTTGATGATGCTGACGTGTTTCAGGTTTCTGCAGATGAAAAAAAGATTTTAGTTGCAAAACAAAATTCTTTTTCTGTTGTAGATGTTGCGCCAGATCAGAAATTAGACAAAAAACTTCCAACTAATCAACTTGAAATGACAGTAGTCCCGCGCGAAGAATGGAAACAAATTTTTAGTGATGTTTGGAGATTAGAAAGAGATATGTTTTATGATAAAAACATGCACGGAGTTGATTGGAATGAAATGAAAAAACAATACGGCGCATTGATTGATAATGCTGTAACAAGAGGCGATGTTAATTATGTTCTTGGAGAATTGATTTCTGAATTAAATTCATCTCATACTTATCGCGGCGGCGGCGATGATGAAACTCCGCTTCAAAGACAGGTTGGGTATCTTGGAATCGATTGGGAATTAAATAACGGAACTTACAGAATTAAGAGAATAGTTACTGGCGCGGATTGGGATACTGAAGTTCGTTCGCCGCTTTTAGCTTCGGGTTTAAAAGTTAAAGAAGGCGATTATGTTCTTGCAGTAAACGGCGTTTCAATTGATGTTACACAAGATCCCTGGGCAGCATTTGAAGGTCTTGCTGATAAAACAATCGAGCTAACAGTAAACGACAAACCATCGATGGATGGTGCATGGAATATTATAATTAAAACTCTTAGCGATGAAACAAGATTAAGAAATCTTGAGTGGATTGAATCAAATAGAAAAAGAGTTGAGTTGGCTACCGATGGGAAAATCGGTTACATCTATGTTCCCAGCACAGGCATTGATGGGCAGGATGAACTTGTGAGACAATTTAGCGGGCAGTTTTCAAAAGAAGGATTAATAATTGATGAAAGATTTAATAACGGCGGGCAAATTCCTGACCGCTTTGTAGAGTTATTAAACAGAAAGCCGCTTGCGTTCTTTGCGGTTAGAGATGGAAAAAATTGGCAGTGGCCGCCTGTTGCAAACTTTGGTCCAAAGGTAATGCTAATTAACGGATGGAGCGGTTCGGGCGGTGATGCATTTCCAGACTTTTTCCGCAAAGCAGGTGTTGGTCCTTTAATTGGATCTAGAACGTGGGGCGGGTTAATTGGTATTTCGGGTGCACCAACTTTAATTGATGGCGGAAACGTAACTGTTCCAACATTCAGACAGTATAATCCCGATGGAACCTGGTTTAAAGAAGGTCACGGTGTTGATCCCGATATTGAAGTGCCGGAAGATTATTCGAAACTTTCAAGGGGCGTTGATAATCAACTTGAAAAAGCAATTGATGAAGTGATGCGGTTGCATAAAGAAACTCCGCCTGTAAACCCGAAACAACCTCCTTATGAAAAGCAATAACTATATTTATTTTGTCATTCAGTCCGCCGCGACGGATTGACCCGGAATCTATTTTTTGCTAACTAATTTATTTAAAGGCGATCAAAAACGATCGCCTTTTTTCATAACCTGTTAACATTCATTTTATTATCTTGCAGACAAAAATTAATCGAAAAACATAAATGAAAAACAAACTCTTAGTTACATTTTTACTTACACTTTTTATTAGTCTTTCTTCTTTTCCACAAACTGTAACCGTAAAAATTATAGAAACATCAGATGTTCACGGCGCAATTTTCCCTTATGATCTTAAAGAAAATAAAGAAACAAACAATTCGCTTGCCCGCATTACAACTTATGTTAATGAGCAACGAGCAGATACAAATCAAATAGTTTTTTTATTAGATAATGGAGATATCATTCAGGGCGATCCTGTTGTTTATTATTACAACTTTGAAAAGACAGATACAATTCATCTTTACGCAGACGTAATGAATTATATGAAATACGATGCAGGCACTGTTGGTAATCATGATATTGAAACCGGACACGATGTTTATGATAAGTTTAACGAAGAAATAAATTTTCCGTGGCTTGCCGCAAACGCAATCAACACAACAACAAACGAATCTTATTTTAAACCCTACACGACAATTGAAAGAGGCGGAGTTAAAATTGCAATACTTGGCTTAATTACTCCCGCAATTCCTCAATGGCTTCCAGAAAAAATCTGGAGCGGAATGCGTTTTGATGATATGATTGAAACAGCAAACAAGTGGGTGAAGAAAATCAGAGAAACAGAACAGCCTGATTTGATGATTGGATTATTCCATTCTGGAGTTGATTACACATATAATGATCAAAATGAAAACACATATAAAAATGAAAATGCTTCTCGACTTGTTGCAGAAAAAGTTGATGGATTTGATTTGATCTTCGTTGGTCACGATCATGCTGGATGGAATTTTAAAACAAAAAGTCCTTCCAGTAAAGAAGTCTTGATTGTTGGACCAACTTCCAGTGCACGAAATATTGCTGTTGCAAATTTTGTTCTGGATTTAAATAAAACCAATGCTGGCGCATGTATAATAAACTCGAGCGGTGAGCTGGTAGATATGAAAAACTATCCGCCGAATAATGATTTTATGAATCGCTATAAGAAAAATTTCGAAGAAGTAAAAAATTATGTCTCTCGTCCTATTGGTGAATTTACAGAAACAATTTCATCTCGAGATGCAATCTTTGGTCCGTCAAAGTTTGTTGATTTGATTCAAACAATTCAGCTTGAGCTAACAAATGCAGACGTTTCTTTTTCTGCTCCGCTTTCATTTAATGCAAAGATTGATAAAGGAACAGTTTACGTTAAAGATATGTTTGATCTTTACAGATATGAAAACTTGCTTTACACAATGGAATTAAGCGGGCAGGAAATTAAAGATTATCTGGAATTTTCTTATGGCAATTGGTTAAATCAAATGAAGAATGAAAACGATCACCTTCTAAAATTTAAACTTGACGAAACCGGAAACATCAAGTATTCGGAGCGAACAAAATCACCAGAACTTGAAGAGCGATATTACAATTTTGATTCAGCCGCCGGAATAGATTATGTTGTTGATGTTACAAAGCCAGCTGGATCAAGAGTAACTATTAATAAATTTTCAAATGGGAACCCTTTTGAGTTTAACAAAATGTATAAGGTTGCGGTAAACTCATACCGTGGCAATGGCGGAGGTGGACATTTAACACGCGGAGCAAAAATCCCTCAAGAGGAACTAGCTAATCGTGTTATCAACTCAACCGAAAAAGACCTGCGATATTATCTTATGAAATGGATTGAGAAAGAGAAAACCGTTACTCCAAAATTAATAGGTAATTGGAAAGTTGTACCTGAAAATTTTTGGATTGCAGGTAAGCAAAAGGATTATCAATTATTATTTAAATAAACACAATGGGACACTGATTATCATGATTGATTATGATCATAACTGATCAGTCGCATCATAAAGATCAGTATACCATTTCTTAGAGGAAACAATGAACACAACAAAAAGCAAACAGCTATTTACAACGGCAAAAAAATTTATTCCCGGCGGAGTTAATTCTCCTGTTCGAGCATTCAAATCAGTTGGCGGCGATCCAATATTTATTGAGCGAGGTGAAGGCTCAAAGTTTTATGATGTAGATGGAAACGAATACATTGACTACATCGGAAGCTGGGGACCACATTTGTTTGGTCACAATCCACCTTTTATAAAAAAAGCTTTAATCGAAGCTTTCGAAAAAGGAACAAGCTTCGGCGCACCGACCGAAATGGAAGTTAAGATGGCTCAGTTGATCACGGATTTGGTTCCATCGATGGAAATGGTAAGAATGGTTAACAGCGGAACAGAGGCTACAATGAGCGCCGTAAGAGCTGCGCGCGGATATACCGGGCGCGATAAGTTTATAAAGTTTGAAGGATGCTATCACGGACACGCCGATCATTTTCTAATTAAAGCAGGCAGCGGCGCCTTAACTTTTGGTGTTCCAACTTCTCCCGGAGTTACAAAAGCAAATGCATCTGATACTTTGCTTGCAGATTACAATAATATTAATTCCGTTAAAGAATTAGTTACGCAATACCGCGGACAAATTGCTGCAATTATAATAGAACCGATTGCGGGCAACATGGGTGTTGTACAGGCGAACGAAGATTTTCTTGTCGAGCTTAGAGGAATCTGTAATGAAGAAGGTATTGTTTTAATTTTTGATGAAGTGATGTCGGGCTTCCGTGTTGCTGCCGGCGGTGCGCAGGAAATTTTAGGCATTAAACCTGATCTTTCTACTTTCGGAAAAATTATTGGCGGCGGCTTGCCTGTCGGTGCCTTTGGCGGCAAGAGAGAAATTATGGAAATGCTTTCTCCAAGCGGACCTGTTTACCAGGCAGGAACATTAAGCGGAAACCCGCTTGCAATGGCGGCTGGCTTTGCTGCGCTCTCATATATCAAAGAACATCCGGAAATTTATGTGCAGTTAGAAAAAGCTTCTATGTATCTTGAAAACGGATTTAAAGAAAACTTAAAGTCTATTGGAAAAAATTATGCGATGAATCGTGTTGGCTCTATGATGTGTATGTTCTTTACTGAAAAACCTGTTAATGATTTTAAATCGGCATTAACATCAAACACAGAATTGTACGGAAAATATTTTCACGAAATGCTGAAAAGAGGAATCTATCTTGCACCTGCACAGTTTGAGGCTTTGTTTGTTTCAACAGTGCATACGAAAGAAGATTTGGATAAAACTATTAAGGCGCATAGAGAATCGCTGTTAACAATATTAAATTAACCAAAACTTAATCGCCTGATTTTACTTATGAAACCAAAAATATTTCTGGAATCAGGAAACCACAATAATAACGAAGTTGTGTTTTTGATTTTCCCCAAAGATGCGGAGTTAATTGCGGCGGTTAAAACATTGGGTGTTGCCCGGTGGAGCCAAACTAAAAGCAAGTGGTTTGTTGATAAAAACAAATTTGATTTACACCAACTTATTACCGCCTTAAAAGAAATAGCTGTTGTAGATTATTCGAGATTTAAAGAAAAAAACGACTCTCAAATTCCTGCCGAAATAGAACAAAGTTTAGCTGCACTAAAATTATGGATGGAGCATAAACGATACAGTGAATCAACCAGTAACACATATTTGGATGCAGCAAAATCATTCTTAGTGTTCACTCATCCCAAACCTATGCAGGAAGTAAATAACAATGATATTGTAAAATATGTTAATGAATATATTATAAAACACAAACTAAGTTTTTCTTACCAAAACCAGGCTGTAAATGCCGTTAAATTATTTTTCAGAGAAATTGTACATTCTGATTTAAATGTTGATAAAATTGAAAGACCACGGCGCGAATACAAACTGCCAAACGTATTAAGTAAAGAAGAGGTTAAGTTAATTTTAAATGCGCACAGTAATATCAAGCACAAAACAATGCTTTCTTTGATTTATGTCTGTGGTTTACGAAGAGGCGAATTACTAAAACTTAAACCAACAGATATAGACAGTAAAAGAGGGTTGCTGATTATTAAACAGGCAAAAGGAAGAAAAGACAGGGTAACGCCGATTTCTGAAAAGACTATTGTTATGCTTCGTGAATATTATAAAATGTACAAACCAATAGTTTGGTTGTTTGAAGGACAAAACCCTGGTGAACAGTACAGCGAAAAAAGTTTACAGAATGTTCTAAAGCAGGCATTAGAGAAAGTAAAAATAAAAAAAACAGTTACATTACACTGGCTGCGACATTCCTATGCAACACATTTGCTGGAGGCTGGAACTGACATAAGATATATACAGGAATTACTGGGACACAAGAGCAGCAAAACGACCGAGATTTATACGCACGTATCAACAAAAAGTTTACAAAATATAAAGTCACCATTTGATGATTTATAAAGAAAAAATAATTATGTTTGGAAAAATTTAACTCACTTTTATGAGACCTATAAACAAGTTAGCGTTCATTGTAAAAAGACAAAAACAGACGACAGATTGACAAAGGAATTTTTGCTGCATAAAGACGAAGAAAAATGAAAATTGCCTACACACAAAACAACACATTTGCAAGCCCCGACACTCAAGCTGAGGCTTCAGCTTGCAAAAGAGTTGTTTTCTTGCTGACGCACCCAAATCCCACCTACCACCCGACAAAAATTTCATCTAAAACTTTGGTGTCAGAAACAAAATGACTAAATTTGCCAAATATTGGCAACTTAATTATTATGAAAACAATAGGAACTACATTTAAAAACATACGAGAGGAACGCAACCTTCTTTTAGAAGACTTAACCAAAAAAACAGGTATAAGTAAAGCGGTATTAAGTCGTATTGAAAATGGTAAACGACTGCCAACCAGAGAACAGGTAAACCAACTTTGCAAATATTACAAGGCTGAAAAAAATGAAATAATTGTTCAGTGGCTTAGCGACAAACTCGTTTATGAAGTACAAGACGAAGATTTCGCATTGGAAGCAATGCAAGTAGCAGAAGAAAAAATTAAATACAGTACAAATGGAAATGGACAATCAAATAATTTTGTTTTATCGCTGAATGGACAAAAACAAAAGCGAATAATTGACGACTTTATAAACAAAGTTGTTCAAGGCGATTGCTTAGAAGTTATGCAATCAATTCCTGATAAATCAGTAAATATGATTCTATGCGATTTGCCTTATGGCACAACGCAAAATAAATGGGATTCAGTTATTGACTTGCAGAAACTTTGGGCAGAATACGAAAGAATAATAAAAGATGACGGAGCAATTGTTTTGACTTCGCAAGGAATTTTCACTGCAAAATTGATTTTAAGCAACGAGAAATTATTTAAGTACAAAATCACTTGGATAAAGTCCAAATCAACCAACTTTCTAAACGCTAAAAAACAACCACTTCGTAAACACGAGGATATTTGTGTTTTTTACAAAAAGCAACCAACCTACAATCCACAAATGACAGAGGGAGAAGCCTACGACAAAGGAATTCGTAAAGACCAATATACAGGCAGTTATGGAGATTTTAAGCCAAAACACGTAAAAAGTAATGGAGAACGCTATCCTAATGATGTAGTATTTTATGAAGAGCAAAATACAAATGATTTTGTTTATATCAAGACGGCTGAATCTGAAGGAACTGTTTATCATCCTACGCAAAAGCCAATTGAATTAGGACGTTATTTAATAAAAACTTTTACCAATCCAGGCGACATTGTTTTAGACAATGCTTGTGGTAGCGGTAGTTTTTTACTTTCTGCAATTTTGGAAAACCGACAATTTATAGGAATTGAGAAAAATGAAGATGTATTATTACACAAATTAAAGCCTACTGATTACATAAAAGTGTGTTCAGACAGAATTAAAGAAACATTAAAAAGAAAAGAAGTTGAGGAATCTACTTTAAGACTTTTCAAAGAACCAATTGCAAAATATCACACACTGAATTATGAAATTAAATGAAAGAGCTTGGGCAGGGCAAATAATTAGTTGGATAAAACAATCCATCAATGATAGTACTACAATATTTCAAGACGCCACCAACGATGAAGGTTTAAAAGTTGCCTCAGGGAGAACAAAATTCCCTGATGTTCTTTTATTTTCTGATAAAATTTCAGGTGTTGTTTTCAATGGTTGGGAATTAAAATTTCCTGATACGCCTGCGGACGATTCTGGAATGTTGGAAAACGCTTTAGAAAAAGCCGAGCGTTTAAAATCCTATTCTTTTGTAACTTGGAATGGAAATGAGGCAATCATTTGGAAAATAAATGATGATAATTATTCGCTTTCGAGCCTAGAAAAACTTAAAGTCTATCCGAAAGAAAAAGACATTACAAATAGGAATGATTTAGCCGATAGAAACAACTACAACAAACACGAAGCAAAACTTCAAAAACGGTTAAATGAAATTTTACACGATTTAGGACAGCTTTACAAAAATGGCGAACTAAAAAATGCTATAAACATTTCATCAAATATAGTTGAAGCGGTTACGCAAACTGCGTTGCATTTTATTCCACAATTAAAAAATGAAATAAACGAACTGAAAGGCGATGACAATATATTCAGGACGGCATTTAATCAATGGAAAATTATTGAAAGTGCTACACTTAAAATTCTCTCAACATCATCAAGGAGAGTTGAAAAGGTTGACCCTGAAGAAGTTTTAGCCAAGTTTACTTATTACAAACTGATTGGCAAAGTTCTTTTCTATCTTACGCTTTCCGAAAACTTGTCGGGCAAAGTTTCCAAGTTGGAATTGAAGAATAACAAACACGTTCAAAAACAACTGAATGAGTTTTTCAATCAGGCAAAGAAAATAGATTATCAGGCAGTTTTTGAAAGTGATTTTACCGATAAGATTCCGTTCAATGAAACAATAGAAGAACTATTGTTTAGACTTGTTGCAGTTTTCAATGAATTTGATTTTAAAGTTTTGCCAACCGAAGTAATCGGCTACATTTTGGAAAACTTAGTTCCGCAAGAAGAAAAGCAAAAATTTGGGCAATACTTTACATCGGAAACATTGGCAAATCTTGTAACATTTTCAGCAATCAAAAGCAGAAATGATATAGTGATTGACCCGACATCGGGAACAGGAACATTTTTAAATTCGTTTTACAACACATTTCAGTTTTTCGGAAATAAAAACCACCAACAAATTTTAAATCAGATTTGGGGTAACGATATTTCTCA
This sequence comes from Ignavibacteriales bacterium, assembly GCA_037444745.1. Classification (GTDB taxonomy): domain Bacteria; phylum Bacteroidota; class Ignavibacteria; order Ignavibacteriales; family Ignavibacteriaceae; genus IGN3. The sequence goes on along the minus strand of JBBILT010000004.1, from coordinate 190,623 downwards.
TTTTCCTGCAACACTTTCAGTTATCAGTTTATACAAACAGAAAGTTGATGATACAGCAAACTTTCCGAGAATAATTCGTAAAGATTTTTTCACGCTTACACCAAGCCAAACGATTGCTATTCCCGACAACAAAGACATTGATAAAATCAATCAAATTCCGATACCGAAATTTGACGCTGTTGTTTCTAATTTTCCGTTCATTCAGCAAGAAGACATTCCGAATGAAATTTTGAATACTCATTTTGAAAGTGAGTTTGCGAAAACGCAAACGGCTTTTCTAAACGGCAACAAGTTTGATATTAATGGTAAAAGCGATTATTATATTTATTGCTTTTACAATTCATTGAAGTTTTTAAAAGACAAGGGAATTTTATCGGCAATTACTTCAAACGCTTGGTTAGGCAAGAATTACGGCTTGCAATTCAAAAAGTTTTTATTGGACAATTTCCATATCAAATACGTTGTAAAAAGCAATGCAGAACATTGGTTTAAGGATTCCAAAGTTAGCACCATTTTCATAACACTTGAAAAAGGCACAAGCAATGAATCAACGAAATTTATTACTGTAAACGAGAAGTTGGAAAATCTGTTTAAAGACAATTCATTGCAACAGTTTGAAGATTTTTATACCGAAGTTGATAATTGCAATAATTCCAAAAATGCAAATTGGAAAGAAGATAGCCAGTTCAAAAATGTATTTCACAAAACAGACGGAACAATTTCTGTTAGTATTGTTGAACATACTCATTTAATCAATTCTCTTGCTTCTCAGGAAAATTGGGCAACATATTTTGTTAGCCAAAATCCACTAAGCGTTTTTGATACGAAACTGATAAATCCGTTTCCAAACATTTACGATACAGGTAGAGGCACACGAACAGGTTGGGATGAAATGCACATCATTTCAAATGATGAAAACAAATCGTTGAAAATTGAAAAGGAATTTTTGTTACCAATTCTGAAAACTAGTCAAGAGTTGAAAACGATTGCTTATAGCAACAAATCGAAATACAATCTTTTCGTTTGCAAGGAAGACGAAAAGACGTTGAGAGCGAAATATCCTAATGCTTACAAACACATCAAAAAGTTTGAAACAACGACAAATAAAACAGGAATTGCATTGCCCGAAGTTTTGAAAACGAGAAAACCGTATTGGTATTCGCTTGCACCAGAAGAATCAGCAAACATTTTCATTACAATAAATCCAAGCCAACGATTATTCTTTTCGTTCAGTAAATCCCCATTGTATCTCAATCAAAGATTGGTTGCTATTCGTGTCAAGAAAAAAGACGTTGAAATAGTATCGGCTTTGCTCAACTCAATCGTCTCGCTTTTGATTGTTGAATTAAATGGTGTTTCAAGAAACTTAGGAGCATTGGATTTGAACGCTGACTTTTTCAAAACAAAAATGAAGATTTTTGACCCTGCAATACTAACAGACAAACAAAAGGAAAACATACTCGGAAAATTTGAAGCACTTAATAAACGACAAATTCAAGATTACGAAAATGAATACAAACAAAAAGATAGAATAGCTTTTGATGAAGAAATTTTAAAATCATACGGCTTTAAGACAAACACTCTTCCGCAGTTGTATTCTATTTTGACCGAAACAATCAATAATCGAGTAGAAATGAAAAATAGATAAAAAGCCCACGCTTCGTAGTCAAGCACATTGTCTGGTCGCTCAAAAAAGCCTACGCACGACCAAAACCAGCCAAAGAGCTTGCCTACCCCAACGCACAGCAGACAGAAAAGATGCAGCAAAAATGAAAGAAAAATAACGAGAAAAGTGAACAACGAAACGCTAACAAAGGCTATATGCAATAAGGGTTTTAGTGGTAATTCAAGCGTTCTACCCCGCTCAAACTTTGGTGTAGATGGACAGGAAAGTAGCCCGCAATCCCTTACTGCACATAGCCTCAACCGTTAGCGGTCATTGTAATTCGACACTCAACAATTAAAAAAAACAAAAAATGAATAACTTACAATTTGAATTTACGGTTGACAAAACAACTAAAACCGTATTTGTAAACAGAGAATTTGCTGCCGAACTTCCATTGGTTTGGGATGCATTTACAAAACAAGAAATCCTTGACCAATGGTGGGCTCCGCAACCTTGGATGTCAAAAACACAATTTATGGACTTTAAAGTTGGTGGAAGAAGATTTTATGCTATGGTAAACCAAGACGGAGTAGAACTCGGATGGCAAATATTTGATTATACTTCCATTACACCCAAGACCAACTTCAAATTTCTTAGTGCCTTTGCCGATAAAGACGAAAATCCTTTTTTGCCAGGTTCTAATTGGGATTTGAATTTTTCAGAACATAACGGCATTACAAAAGTGTTCATTACCATTCATAATGACTCTCTTGAACGAATGGAAAAAATGATTGAAATGGGCTTCCAAGGTGGATTTACTGCTACTTTGAATGAACTTGAAACATTATTATTAACCTTAAAAAAATAAGACAATGAATAAATTAATTTTCCCTATCGCAATTGTTATTTGCTTAACAATGGCTTGCTCAAATCCTAATAAGTCTGACAACACAAGCAATAAAAATTCAATTGCAAGCGATTCCATCGCTGACAAAAAATTGATAAAACAAAAAATAACTCCCTGCCTTTGGGTTGAGACAACCGATGCAAAAGCAGTAGCTGATTACTATTTATCAATATTCAAAGACGGTAAACTGAAAGAGCATCGCAAATATAAAAATCCACCAGAAGCAGGTGGAGGAGACTTTGAAACAGCCATTATTGAAATTGCAGATATGGAATTAAGTATTTTGGCAGCAGGTCCATTTTTCAAATTTAATGAATCAGTATCGTTTGTCGTTAACTGCAAAGACCAAGCAGAGGTTGATTATTATTGGGGAGCTTTGACTGCAAACGGTGGAGCAGAAAGTTCTTGTGGTTGGTGTAAAGACAAATATGGTTTATCGTGGCAAGTTGTTCCAGTAGAATATTTTGACTTAATAAATAGCAGTGACCCAAACGTAAGAGATAAGGCAATGAAGAATACGTTGAAGCAGAAAAAATTGATTCTTTCAGAACTCAAATAAAAACATAAATAAATTAAACAATTAAAATTATGGCAATTATCAATCCACACATTAACTTCAACGGAAATGCAGAAGAAGCATTCAGTTTTTACAAATCAGTATTTGGCGGAGAGTTCGCAAAAATTATGCGTTTCAAAGACCTTGCAAGTGCAGAATTTCCTGTATCAGAACACGAAGAAAATAAAATAATGCACATTGCTTTGCCTATTGGTAAAGGCAGTATGTTGATGGCAAATGATGTCCCGGAAATTATGGGGAGAACAAATGAAAATGAGAACAGAAGTAAAATTGTAATTAGTGCAGAAACTAAAGAGGAAGCCGACAAATTATTTAACGGGCTATCAGCAGGCGGAACTATTGAAGGACAAATCGGAGACAGTCCTTGGGGTTCATATTTTGGTATGTTTAGAGACAAATACGGTATTGAATGGATGGTTGACTTTGACCCAAATTATAAAGGACAAATATAAGCGGACAAAACAACGAACGCCTAACACGGGTTTTACGTTAGTGGGCGGACAGTGCAAATAGAAATATTTGTGCAATTAATAAACTTTGGTGCTGGCAGACAGTTTACGGTTTCAAAAGCCCACCAACGCAAAGCCCGAAACCGTTAGCGGTCATTGTAAAACGCCCCACCAGACAGACAATTCAAATTCAGAATTTGCAAATCATTTTGATTAGAGAAAAATATTATTTTAAAACGTTAAATATTTATTGTTTATCAATAATTATTTATTATGTTTGCGGTATAAGATCCATTCGTAAAATCATTATGAAAAGAAATTCAATAGTATTTCTTCAGGCTGTCGTCGTGCTTATCGTCATTGTGGCTCTTGCCATATTGATTCGGCTTCCCCTAACCGAGGGAAGAGCCTCAAACTTAGACTTGTTCAGCATTTACTCTGACCCGTTCATCTTGTATGGATACGCGGCATCAATCGCTTTTTTTGTTGCGCTGTACAAGGCGTTCAAATTACTTGGATACATCTGGCAGAATAAAGTATTCTCATCAACCTCTGTTGGGGCTTTAAAGAGTATAAAGTATTGTGCAATTGTATTAAGTATTTTAATTGTGACAGCAGGACTATACATAAGGATATCCCATAATAAAGAAGACGATCCTGCGGGTTTTCTTGCCATTTGTATAGCGACTACTTTTGTTTCTATCGTAGTTGCAACTGCTGCGGCAATATTTGAAAAAATCTTACAGAATGCCATAGATATGAAATCTGAAAATGACTTAACAATTTAAGTTATGCCAATTATAGTAAACTTAGATGTGATGATGGCAAGGCGAAAACTTTCTCTGAATGAACTGTCTGAAAGAGTTGATTTGACATTATCTAACCTTTCTATCTTAAAGACAGGTAAGGCGAAAGCTATTCGCTTTAGCACCTTAGACGCAATTTGTAAAGCATTAGACTGCCAACCAGGTGACCTTTTGGAATATGTAAATAACAAAAAAAGAACAACGAACCGCTAACATGTGTTTGCGTCAGTAGGCGGATATTGTGAATAGAAACATTTGTGCAATTAATAAACTTTGCTGCTGGCAGATAGTTTTCGGTTTCAAAAGCACACCAACGCTACGCCCGAAACAGTTATATGCAATAGAGGTTTCGGTGGTAAATCAAGCCTCCTGCGCCGCTCAAACCTCAATGTCAGCAAACAGGAAAGTAATCATCAATCCCTTACTGCAAATAGCCTCAACCGTTAGCACTATTTGATCACAGTCTCTCGTTCATAATTTCCGTTCGCAATTTCAAGCGCAGTTAAATGCGCAAGCTTTACAATTTTCTCATACAAAACAGGATTAAGCGTTTCAACTTTATCTGTTGGAAGATGCAGATGATAATAGCTGTTTGTGGTTACAAAGTACAAACAGGGAATTTCTTTTTCGAAAAATGGTGTTGCATCTGCACCGCCACCGCTCCAGGTTTTATCAACCATTGAATTAAAACTTGTTTTATCAATCTGGTTTGCAATTTCCCAAAGCTTGGGTGCGCTTTTGCCGTTGCCAACTTGAATGCTGTCTCCGTATCCTATACAATCCATATTTATCATTGCTATAATTTTATCATATCCGTTTTTCCAGCTTTCAACAAAATGTTTTGAGCCGTTAAGTCCTTGTTCTTCGCAGGCGAACAAAACAAAAACAACGGAACGTTTGGGCTGCAATCCACCATTAACAAATGCTTTAGCAATTTCTAAAACGGCTGCAGAGCCGGAAGCATTATCGTTAGCGCCTGGAAACAATAATCCAGCTTGAGATCCAACGTGATCTAAATGAGCGCCAATTACTACAAATTCGTTTTTTAGCTTTGGATCGCTGCCCTCAATCATTCCAACAACATTCATTGTCCTGGCATTTTTTTCGTACTTAGCATTAACCTCAACAACTGCCTTTGTTAAAAGATTTATTGAAAGCGGCTTTTTCTTTCCGTCTATCTTTGTCTGAAGTTCCCTTATTTTCAAACCCGTTCTACTTAAAAGATTATTAGCGGCTTCAGGTGATATTTGAAGTTGAGGAAAATCAACAGGTTGATCTCCTTCTCCGTGCATAACACTTCCTATAAGCGGCTGTGGTTTTTCATCATTAGGAAGTGAGACAAATAAAATTCCTTTTGCGCCATACTTTTTAGCAACAAGAGATTTTTCTCTCGGATAATTTGTTCCCCAATCTTTATTCTCGTTTTTCCAATAAGGATTTTGCTTAAACACCATTACAATTTTGTTTTTAACATTTACCCCCGCATAATCATCATAACCAAGATCAGGATGGGAAATTCCATATCCGCAAAACACAACAGGCAAAGTAAATTTATTTGAGCCCGTAAAACCGCGTAATACAAAATCCTTACCTAATACATAATTAGTTGTGTCGCCATCAACAATAGCTTTAAATATGGCTGGTGATTCAATTTTGTTGTATTCAACATTAAAGTGCTGAAAATATTTTTCATCACCCGCTGGTTTTAATCCAAGCTCATAAAATTCATCGGAAGCAAACTGTGCTGCTTTGTTGTATCCTTCGCTGCCGGGCAATCTTCCTTCAAATTCTGGAGAAGAAAGAGTTCTAACATTTTTAATAAGATCTTCTTTGTTAATTTCTGATAGCCCCGTTGAGCTTTGTGCGAAAATAAAAAGCGTTGTGCTAAAAAAAAGTATTGTTAAAAATATTTTATTCATGTTCTATAATAATTTTATTAAAAATAATTTGCTTTAATAATACAAAAAATACGCCAAGTAGATAATAAAAAATCGCCCCGTTTATTGGGACGATTTAATATATAATAGCATTAAAATGTAAAACTAACTAAGTAATGGCTCGTCATTTTTTCCGTTACCGTTACCATTTCCGTTTATCTCATCATCATCTTCGGGAACAACACGAGCAATATCTGCAATCGAATCGTGTTCGTTCAATCTTATTACTCTTACGCCCTGAGTGTTTCTGCCCATTACACGTAAGTCTTTGATGCTTTGTCTTATAACCATTCCTTGTGTAGAAATAATTACAAGCTCATCGCGATCAACAACTTCCATTAATGCAATAAGCTTACCAACTTTATCAGTTGTCTTAACGGTAATAACGCCTTTACCGCCTCGTTTTGTAATCCTGTAATCGTTTATATCAGAACGTTTGCCATATCCTTTTTCTGTTACAACAAGAACTGTTGTCTGATCATTTCTTATAACAAGCAAGCCAACAACGTGATCGCCTTTACCGAGTCTTACTCCGCGCACACCTGTTGCTGTTCTTCCCATATCACGTACATCTTTTTCATTAAAGCGGATTGCAAACCCATTTCTTGTTCCAATTACAATATCATTTTTTCCATCTGTCATTTTAACTGTAATTAGTTTGTCGCCGGGAACAAGGTTGATCGCATTGATTCCGCCTTTGCGCACGTTACCATAGGCAGCAAGAACGGTTTTCTTAATCGTTCCTTTTTGTGTTGCCATTATCAGGTATTGATCTTCACGGAATTCTTTAACCGCAACAAATGCTGTTATGTTGTCGTCCTTATCTTTATCAAGAAGATTAACGACAGATCTTCCGCGGGCTGTTCTTCCGCCTTCCGGAACCTCGTGAACCTTTAGCCAATAGCAGCGTCCTTTATCTGTAAAGAATAAAATATACTGGTGCGTTGATGCAACAAACATATGTTCGATAAAATCATCTTCTTTGGTTCCCGCTCCGGTTACACCCTTACCGCCGCGACCCTGCCTTCTGTATCCGCTAACAGGAAAGCGTTTTATAAATCCGCCGTGAGATATTGTTACAACAACATCTTCTTCGGCTATAATATCTTCTAACTCAAACTCTTTGTAATCCTTTATAATTTCTGTTCTGCGTTCATCACCGTATTTTTCTTTAAGTGCAAGAAGTTCGTCTTTGATGATTTTTTTTCTTGTCCTTTCGTTATCCAGAATTCCTCTGAGTCGTTCAATCAACTTAATTGTTTCTTTGTATTCGTCTTCTATCTTCTTGCGTTCTAATCCCGTTAAGCGCTGCAATCTCATATCCAAAATTGCCTTAGCCTGTATCTCGCTTAACTTGAATTTTTTCATCAAGTTATTTTTAGCAGTCTCAACATCTTTTGATTTTTTAATTGTCTCGATTACTTCATCAATGTTATCCAGGGCGATAATGTAGCCCTCTAAAATATGTGCGCGTTTTTCTGCGGCATCTAAATCATATTTCGTTCTGCGGATAAGCACTTCCATCCTATGATCCAAAAAGTGCTGAATCATTTCCTGCAGATTTAAAACCTTTGGAGTACCATGAACAAGAGCTAGCATGATAACGCCAAACGTAACCTGCATTTGTGTGTGCTTAAATAATTGATTGAGAACTACTGCGGGTTGAGCGTCTCGCTTAAGCTCTATTACAACACGCATTCCATCGCGATCAGATTCATCTCTTATATTTGATATTTCTGTTATCTTTCCTTCGCGTACAAGATCAGCAATTTTTTCTATCAACGATGCTTTGTTAACCTGATAAGGGATTTCGGTGATAATAATATTTTCTCTGTCGTTCTTCAGAGTTTCAACATTTGCTTTTGCACGAATAACAACTCTTCCTCTTCCCGTCAGTAGAGCTTCTTTAACACCTTCGTATCCATAAATAATTCCACCTGTTGGAAAATCAGGAGCCTTTACAAATTTCATTAAGTCTGCTGCGGTAGCTTTTGGATTTTCAATCAACGCAACGCAGCCATCAATTACTTCGCTTATGTTGTGGGGTGGAATGTTTGTTGCCATTCCAACTGCAATTCCGCTTGCGCCATTTATTAAAAGGTTTGGAAGATATGATGGAAGAACCGTAGGTTCTTGAAGTGATTCATCAAAGTTGTTTATAAAATCAACTGTGTTTTTATCAAGATCACGAAGCATTTCATCTGCTATCCTTGCAAGCCTTGCTTCCGTATAACGCATTGCTGCTGGTGAATCGCCATCAACAGAGCCAAAGTTTCCCTGTCCATCAACAAGAGGATATCGAAGCGAAAAATCCTGAACCATTCTAACCATAGAATCGTAAACAGCAGTATCTCCGTGCGGATGATATTTACCAAGAACCTCTCCAACTATTCTAGCAGATTTTTTATATGGTTTGTTATGCGGTACGCCCAGTTCATGCATTCCAAACAACACTCTGCGGTGAACGGGTTTTAATCCATCCCTTACATCAGGAAGCGCACGGGCAACAATAACGCTCATTGCATAATCGATGTAAGATGATTTCATTTCATCTTCTAATGTTCTGGGTACTATTTTTTCAAATATTGTGGTCATATAATTTTCAAGTTACTTTTATTAAACTCAATTAATTAAATATCTAAGTTTGCATACTTAGCATGCTTTTCTATAAATGCACGTCTTGGTTCAACAGCATCGCCCATAAGTGTTTCAAAAATCTTATCTGCGGCAGCAGCGCTCTCAACATTTACCTGCAACACAGTTCTGGTTTCGGGATTCATTGTTGTGGACCAAAGTTGTTCGGGATTCATTTCTCCCAAACCCTTATAACGAGAAACTGTAACACCCTTTGGATGCCCTTCTTCGTCAACCTCAACTTCGTTTTCATCTTCAACCCCAGATTTTGCTTTTGAATCTTTTTTAAATTGTTTTAAAACCTTATCTCGTTCTTCGTCATCAAATGCATAGTGTTCTTCTTTCCCTTTCTTTATTTTGTACAACGGAGGTTGTGCAATAAAAACTTTTCCGGATGTTATTAGCTCGTTCATATGTCTGTAGAAAAAGGTAAGAAGTAATGTCCGAATGTGGCTTCCGTCAACATCGGCATCGGTCATTAAAATAATTTTTCCATACCGGGCTTTTTCAGGATTAAATTCCTCACCAATACCGGCGCCAAGCGCTGCAATCATTGCCTGGATTTCCTGGTTTTCTAAAATTTTGTTAAGCTTTGCTTTTTCCACATTAAGAATTTTTCCTTTGATTGGAAGAATTGCCTGGAATCTTCTGTCTCTTCCTTGCTTTGCTGATCCACCAGCAGAGTCTCCTTCCACAATATAAATTTCACAATGTTCGGGATCGTTGATTGAACAATCGGCAAGTTTACCGGGAAGGTGCATTGAATCAAGTGCGTTTTTTCTTCTAACAAGATCGCGGGCTTTGCGTGAGGCTTCTCTAGCCTCCGCGGCACGCATACATTTTTCAATAATTTTTTTACCAACGGAGGGATTTTCCTCAAGATATTCAGATAACTTTTCACCGACAATTGTTTCAACAACCGATTTTACCTCACTGTTGCCAAGTTTTGTTTTTGTTTGTCCTTCAAATTGGGGCTCCATAACCTTTACAGAAATAACAGCGGTAAGTCCCTCGCGAAAATCATCTCCTGATAAGGTGATTTTGTTGTTCTCTTTTATTAAACCATTTTTATAAGCATAACTGTTTAGAGTTCTTGTTAATGCCGTCCTAAAACCAACCAAGTGCGTTCCGCCCTCAATTGTATTAATGTTGTTTACGTAAGAGTGTACATTTTCTGAGTATGAGTCGCTGTATTCGAAAGCAATTTCAACCGGGGTATTTTCTTTTTCACCTTCAACATACACAGGTTTGTGTAATGCTGTTCTCTGCTCGTCAAGATATTTTACAAAATCTATAAGCCCGCCTTTAAACCTATATGTTTCTTCATGATTTTCGGCTTCGTCTTTGAGAATCATAGTAACCTCTTTGTTCAGATAAGCAAGCTCGCGCATTCTTTCAGCAACAGTATCAAAATTAAATTTGGTCACTTTAAATATTTCAGTGTCTGGCTTAAATGTAATTATGGTTCCTGTTTGATCCCCTTTGTAGGTCCCAGTTTGTTTTACCTTATCAACCGGTACTCCGCGATGATATTCTTGAACATATATTTTATTGTCTCTCCTTACTTCGGCAATCAACTTTTCAGACAAAGCGTTAACAACAGAAACGCCAACACCATGTAATCCGCCAGATACCTTGTATGAATTTTTATCAAACTTACCACCGGCATGAAGGACGGTCATAACTACTTCAAGCGCAGAACGTTTTTCAACAGGATGCATATCAACGGGAATTCCTCTTCCGAAATCTTCAACCGAAACACATCCATCTTTATTAATAGTTACGATAACCCGATCATTATACCCGCCGAGCGCTTCATCAATACTGTTGTCAACAACTTCGTTTATAAGATGATGAAGTCCGCGTGAGCTAACATCGCCAATATACATTGCCGGTCGTTTTCGAACAGCTTCAAGTCCCTTTAGTACGTTTATATTTTTTGCACTGTAATCGTTTGAATTGTTGTTTTGTGCTTTTGCCATGTTTCTTTTAATACCTTATTGTTCTTTGCTTACTACTTTGCAGAAAAATTTATTTTATTAATTCTCTCTTCTTTATAGAAAAGATTTATTTTATCAATTATCTCTTTTTCCTTATACTTCAGTTCACTGCGCCAGGCAGCGTTTTCAACTTTTAGAGTAATCACACCCTTATTAATCTTTAATACTTTAACAATTTTTTTTAAATCCGGAAATATTGTATCAAAGTCATTTATAACATCACCTTCGTTAATTGTTTCTCTAATTTTTTTTAAACCCGGGTGATTGTTTAATACCTCTTTAAGACTTTTAAAATCATCAGGCATATGCAATTTTACCGTTGTCTGTCTTAATAATTAAATCATTACTACTTTTAGTAAGAAATGAAAAATCGCCGAAGTCTGTAAGCGTAATAAAGGCTTGCCCTACTTCTTTAAGATACTTGCTTATTCTGCCTGCACGATAAGAATCAAGCTCACCAAAAACATCATCAAGCAAAAAGATCGGCACCTTGCCTGTTATGTCCTTCAGATAAAAAAACTCTGCAAATCTTAGAGCTGTTTGAAATGTCTTGTGCTGCCCCTGAGAGCCATATGTTCTTAAGCTTGTTTCGTTTATATTAAAAATAAAATCGTCTCGGTGCGGTCCAACAAGGTTTGCTGCTCTTCTTATTTCTTCTTCTTTTTTTTGGATTATTAAATTTTCAAAATCACTATTTAAATTGTTGCCGGCATTTCCTTCAAGAAAAATATAATTGATGTCAGGTGTTTCCTTTCCATCCATTATTTTAGAGTATGATTGTGATATATACTTATTAAACTGATTGATAAATTTTTGCCTGTGTAAAATTATTTCGGATCCGTTTTCAATTAGTCGCTTTGACCATGCATCCAGTTCATCGTTGGTTGATGAGGTATATTTTTCTCTTAATTGATTAAGAACAATAGCTCTATGTTTTAATATTTTATTGTAATCAAGCAAAATATTTAAATACGTGCTGCTTGCTTGTGATATAACCGAATCAACGAACCTTCTTCTTTCGGCAGGCGCACCTTGTGTAATTGCACGATCTGATGGAGTTAAAATAACAACAGGAAATCTACCGATAATATTAGAGTTTCTTGAAATTAATTTATCATTCTGAAAGTAATATTTTCTGTTCTCCGCTGAAGAAAAAACTAATTTATTATTATCTACTGTCAGGTCTTTAAATGTTCCTCTCAGTTCGAATTCGTTTTCATAAAAACTAACTGCCTCAATATCTTTAGCGTAAAAACTTTTTGTGGTGCAAAGAAAATAGGCTGCTTCAATTAATGATGTTTTTCCCTGCCCATTTCCTCCAATGATATAGTTTAAGGCTTCTGAAAAATTAAGCGTTGTGTTCTTATGAACTCTGAAATTTTTTAAAGATAACTGGGAAAGGAGCATCTTAATTATTAATTCGAACCGGCATTAGTAACATCATTATTTCTTCATTCTCAACAATTTTCGTCGGCTCAATAATGCTGGCTTTTGTAGGAGAGTGAAGTTTGAACACTACTTTATCGCCTTCCATGTGTGATAAAATATCATTTACGTATGTGGTATTAAAACCGATCTCCATTGGGTCGCCTTTATACTCACAAGGTACGTTTTCTTTCGCATTTGATCCATGATCAATATCTTCTGCCGATACTTCCAGTAAATTGTTTCCTATAGAGAACTTAACTTGTTTTGAGTTGGATGTTGAAAAGAGCATCATTCGTTTTATGGCTGATAGCAGTTCTGTTCTGCTAACAGTTAGAAAGTTTTCGTTTTCAAGTGGTATTACGCTGCTGTATGCAGGATATTTTTCACCTATCAGTCTGCTAATAAATTCAAAATCATTAATTAAAAACGAAGCATATGTCTTACTCAAATAAATTTTTACGTCTGATTCTCCAAGCTGTTTTAGTAAAACTGAGATTGCCCTTTCGGGAATAATATATTGTTCGTGTAAATCAGAAGTAAAAGATTTATTTATATATTTTACAAGTCTGTGTCCATCGGTTGAAACAAATTTTAATCCATCCTTATCAAACTCTAGAAGTGTTCCGGTCATTGCCGGGCGCATATCTTCTTTACTCATTGCAAATGCAGTTTGATCAAGTGCTTTCCTTAGCTCGTTCCCTTTAATTGTAATTTCTTTATCCTTAGAAACATTGGGTATTTCCGGAAAATCTTCTGCGGGTGAATAACTTAAATTATAAACTCCTTTGTCTGTTGTAAACTTTAATTTCCCTTTTCCATCCGCAATAAAGTTTACTTGTGCATCGTCCAAAGATCTTACTATATCATATAGAAGTCTTGCCGGAATAACCATTTTCATGTTTTGGTTTGATGCGACATTTAGAGATGATCTTAATGCAATTTCAAGATCGGTTGCACTTACAGTTAATGATCCATCCTTAATATCGAATAGAAAGTTTTCCAGAATGGGCATTGGTGTACGCGTTGGTACTGCAGGAATAATTTTAGATAATAATTTTTCTAAAACCTTACTGTTAATTTTGAATTCCATAAAAAACATCTCCTTTTGAAGCGTACAAAAATACTAAAAAGAGAGTGTAATCTCAATAATTTTTATTGATAAAAAATTAAAATGGATAAATATTGTGAAGAATAAAAAAGGAGTTAAAATTTTTTTGCTTAACTCCTTGTAATGCGGTTTGGTTAGTATTTAAAAATAGATCTGTTCATTTCACATCAAACGTTATGGTTATTTTATTAGAAAGTAATTAATCTATAAACGGCAACTTAATCAACACTGTTATTATTAATAAAAAGATATTAATATATTTTTATAATTATTATAAGTACGTTAATAAGTTAGTAACCCCCCAATCTCAGGTTTTTAGTTTGAAACACAAACAACTTATTAACTATATATAGTTTACAGAATGTTTAAAAAACCTGACAAAACATAACAGAAGAAATAAACCAACACTAATTAACAAATTAAATATCAATTAATAACAATATACCAACACAAGCAATATCTAAAAAAGAGCTTAATAAAATTGAGGTACATCAGATAAGTAAACAATTTAGGAATAATTAAGCACAAGTTTGTTTCTAATACCGTCTATAAGATCTTTCATAGAAGCATCTTTGTTTTTCATTTCTTCTATGCTGTTGCACGCATGAATAACAGTTGAGTGATCTCTTCCTCCAAAATGAAGACCAATTGTTTTAAGAGATGATTTTGTTAATTCTTTTGAAAAATACATAGCAAGCTGTCTGGCAAATACAATCTCTTTTTTTCTATTTTTTTCTCTAATTTTATTTTCGGCGATATTCAAATAAGCGCAGACAGCCTTGGATATATCATCAATGGTAATGTTAACTTTTCTATCTGTGGCAATTTCTTTTACAGTACGCTTAGCAAGTTCAATTGTAATTTCTTTAGAGTTTAATGAAGCGCTAGCTAACAACTTTATAAGGCATCCTTCTAACTCGCGTATATTAGATGTAATATTATTTGCTATATATTCCAGTATTTCTGTGGAAACAACCATTCCATAATCTTCAGCCTTATTTTTAAGAATGGCAATTCTCATTTCCAATTCCGGCGGCTGGATATCCGCGGATAAACCCCACTGAAAACGCGAAACAAGCCGCTCATCTAATCCTTTGAGATCTTTTGGAGGCTTGTCGCTTGATAAAATAATTTGTTTCCGAGATTGATGAAGTGTATTAAAAACATGAAAGAATAAATCCTGAGTTTTTTCTTTACCCATTAAAAATTGAATATCATCAATTATAAGAACATCCATGCCTCTGTAGAAACTAGAAAAATCACCCACTTTATTTGATTGTATTGCTTCTACAAATTCAACAGTAAAAGAATCCGAAGAAAGATATATTACTTTTTTTTCAGGGAACTTATCAATGATTTTGTTTCCAATAGATTGGATAAGATGTGTTTTTCCTAATCCTACACCACCATAAACAAAAAAAGGATTAAAAGATGTTTCTCCGGGGTTATCACTTATTGCCCCAGCGGCAGCTCTTGCTAATTGATTTCCTTCTCCTTTTATAAAATTATCAAATTTATATCGAGGATTAAGATTTGTCTCATGTGCGGGTTTATGTTTTTCAATAATTTTAATGTTATTGTGTACGCTTATTGCTTCTTGCTTTAGATTTTCTTCTTTTGTTTCTTTTTCGTCAGCAACTATATAAGAGAGAATACCATCAGGACCTAAAACTTCTTTTATAGTTTTATTAATAATAGAGCGATAATGTTCATCTATCCATTCCCAAAAAAATTGACTGGGTAATTGGACCTTTAAAGTGTTCTCATTAAAATCTATGGGTCTTATAGAAAGAAACCAGGTGTTATAAGTCATTAAAGTGACGTTTTCTTTAAGCTTTGTTAAACATTTTTTCCAAATGGAATTAGCATCTAACTTAACAGAGTAATCGGTGGGTTCAAGGTTAATAAATTTTAGGTTATCCACAGTATATTATCAATAAAAAAAAGGTAAAAAAAAAGATTTTTTAATTTTAGAAAACCTTAACAAAACAATATCAACAACATATTAACATTATTAAAACGCGACTATTGGGTTGTTTTTTAAAGATTTATAAAGAATATTTTAATGTTATCAAGCAGTCGCAAGTAAAATTTACGGCTACCAGGACAGAATCTTTTATGTGAAACGTTTCCACAAAGCAAAGTTATCCACACATTATAAACAAACTCAATTCCCCATACCCGCTTAGAAAAATAGAAACAAAAAAAGCTATCTGCAAACTATTTTTAGAAAAATTTTATTTTATTTTGATCCAATTCGGGCAGAAGCTTGATTAATAATCTTGGAAAGTTTTATATCTATCTATATTTTTGCAAACTATTTGTAAAAAGGAGTAATAAATGAAGAGAACATATCAGCCAAGCAATAGAAAAAGAAAAAATAAGCATGGCTTTAGAGAGAGAATGAAAACCAAGAATGGAAGAAAAGTTTTGGCTAGCAGAAGAGCAAAAGGCAGAAAAAAACTTACTGTAAGTGATGAGAATTAAAAATTTTGAAAAAATTTTCTTTGACCCGGAACGAAAGGGTAAAAAAGAAAAAAGATTTTGAGTGTGTTTTCAGTTCAGGAAAGATAATTTATTGCGCAGATATCTTAATAAAATCAATTTTCGTCTTTGACATTAATAGTAAACCGGGTGGAGTAAAGGTTGCTGCAGCTGTTTCAAAGACGGCAGGCACTGCGGTTTGGAGAAACAGGGTTAAAAGATTAATTAAGGAATCGTATCGTTTAAATAAGCATTTGATTCTATATAAAGCACAAGAAAATAATATTATGGTTCGTATAATCTTTTCCGTTAACAAATTATCTCAGGCAAAAAACGATAAATTAAGATTAGAAGATATTTGTCCTTGTGTTGTTGATTTGCTTAGCAAAATATCTCAACAGATTTGTTAGGAAATTTTGAAAAGAAAACATCAAAGAAAAGCTACTCTATTGAATCCCGCAGAGATAATCAATTTTTCTACAAAAGAATTTTTAATGTAAGAGTCGTGTAAATGGATAAACAAACAACTATCGCTTTTGTTTTAATCGGAGCAATTCTGATTTTATGGTTGTATATTTCTGCGCCAACACCCACCAAACAAAATACAACAAAAGAAAAACAAAAAAACACTTTGCAACAGGACACTGTTAAGAGTAAAGCAAAAGATATTCTAATCGCCGAAAAGAACATAGACACAAGCGCTGTGTTTACATCCAAAACAACAGAGTCACAAAAAGAAGAATATCTTTATATACAAACAGAGCTTGTAAATATTGAGCTATCAAACAAAGGAGCAAATTTTAGAAAAGTATTTTTAAACAAATACAACAATTGGTATTCAGCACATCAAACAGGAGATGAAAATAACCCAAGAAATCATGTTCAGTTGATTGATTACAATCGCGGGGGCTCGTATGATTTATCTTTTGTTTCAGAGGAAGGGAAGGGCGTTAACACAAAAGATTTGTTTTTTAAAACGGACGAGAATCAATCATCTTATAAAATTGGTGCTAACGATTCTTTAGTTGTTAATTATAAATTTGAGCTTGCGCCTGGAAAGTATATTCAAAAAACATATACCTTTTATGGTAACCGGTATGATATAAAAAGCAACATATCCTTTGTTGGTTTTGATAACCTGATAAGCAACAACACCTATGATTTAATCTGGAGTAACGGGATTCGGCCGGTTGAGCGAAACTCGGTTGATGAAGCAAATTACTCTGATGCAAGCGTCTATTATGGCGATGAACAGGTTATCGTTAATGCTTCTTCCGCAAGCGAAAAAGAAGTAAAGGAATTTAGAGGACGCATTGATTGGCTGACTGTAAGAAACAAATATTTTGCTGCGATTATTATTCCAGACGATCCACAAAAAGTAGAAGGAGCTTACATTGAGGGATTAAAAGAGGTAGTTGGTAAAGACGGCGTTAAGGAAACATATAACTTAAGACTAACAATTCCATTTCAAAATCAAAAAGTAGAAAGCCGTTCCTTTACTCTTTATCTTGGTCCGGTTGATTACAAAGAACTTAAATCGTTGGGGAGAAATTTAGTTAGGATAGTTGATTTCGGCAGTTTCTTCGGGCTTAAGTTTATCGTAAGACCAATAGCGGAGTATGTTCTTCTACCATTATTTCAGTTCCTGCATTCCATTATTCCAAACTATGGAATCGTGCTCATTATTTTTTCAATTATAATAAAGATAGTTGTATATCCACTTACAAAAAGCAGCTATCAATCGATGAAAAAAATGCAGGCGTTGCAGCCAAAGATTGCCGAGATTAAGGAAAAGCTTAAAGATGATCCACAAAAGATGAATAAAGAAACAATGAAACTTTATTCAACATACGGAATAAATCCGGCGGGTGGATGTTTACCCGTACTTTTACAAATGCCAATATTTGTTGCTTTATGGGGAATGTTCCAATCAGCACTTGATTTACGGCAGCAGCCATTTTTTGGTTGGATAAAAGATCTTTCACAACCTGACGTAATTTATAACCTTGGATTTAAATTTCCACTTTTTGGCGTACAAGAAATTAGCGGACTGGCACTGTTAATGGGCGCTACTACTTTTGCTCAACAGAAAATGTCTGTAAAGGACCCGAAGCAGCAAGCGCTGGTTTATGTTATGCCTGTAATGTTAACGCTTCTTTTTATGTCTTTTCCTTCCGGACTAAATCTTTATTACTTTATGTTTAACGTGTTATCTATCGCGCAGCAATATTATATTAATCATAAGGGCGGCACCGTAGAACTTGTTCCTGTTGCCAATCCGAATAAGAAAAAAGGATTTATGTCAAAACTAATGGAAGCGGCAGAAGAGCAATCAAAGAATAAACAGAAAAAAAGAAAATAATTATTAAATTTTGTTCTCATAAATCGAGAACAATAAAATATGAGAAAAGTAAAAAATATATTATTTGTTTTTGTGCTTTTATTTTTCTCTAATGTTTTTCCGCAGGTAAAATATATTCTTCCTCTAGAACTTCGGGAAGAAAAACTTCCATTTAACCTCATCAGTTTTGTTCCTGTAAACAAACCTCAAATTGCAATTGCCCTTAGTGGCGGCGGCGCAAGAAGCTTGTCACAAATTGGTGTTTTGAGAGCACTGAATGAGGCTGGAATTAAACCGGATATTATTGTTGGAACGAGCATGGGAAGTATTGTCGGTGGAATGTACGCCGCAGGATATAATCCTGATCAGATAGACTCTATCGCACGGAATACGGATTGGAACGACTTACTAACTTTAAATAGCCAATCAAACAGAGGCGATCTTTTTATTGATCAAAAAGTTACAGAAGACAGAGCAATTTTGTCTTTAAGACTAAACGGACTTAAGCCTATTTTACCAACATCATTTAATGATGGGCAAAAACTTTCAAATTATTTAAATCTGCTTGTTTTTAATGCACCGCTGCACTCGGAAAATTCCTTTGATCTTTTAAACATAAAATTTAGAGCGGTTTGTACAGATTTAATTTCTGGTAAAGCTGTTGTATTAGATCGTGGTTCGTTAAGCAAAGCATTGCGGGCAAGCTCAAGTGTAACTTTTTTTCTTGCACCGGTTAAAATGGATTCGTTATTGCTGGTTGATGGTGGTTTGGTTGCTAATATTCCTGTTGATATTGCACGGGAAAATGGCGGGGATTATGTAATTGCGGTGAATACTACCAGCCCGCTTTGGCCAGTGGAAGAACTAACTGTTCCCTGGGTGGTTGCAGATCAACTGGTAAGCATACCAATGAAGTTGAATAATGCCGATCAAATTTCTAAAGCTAACTTTGTGTTTTCTCCAGAATTAAAAAACATACTTGCCACGGATTTTAATAATGTTGACAGCCTGATATTGTTGGGATATCAATATGCAAAACCTTTAGCAGAAACACTTAAAACAAAAATTGATTCTGCAATTTATAATTCTTTGCCCGATGAAGAAAAATATTTTCATAATATCAAGCTAAGCAAAGAATTTTCGCCAAACGAAAGATCATTTTTTTATAATTATGAGGTATCGGATTCAATATCAAACAAAAAAATTAATGAAGATATTTATAAACTTTTTGAAACTGGCGATTATGAAAGTTTAAGCGCAGAAATTATTTGTTTTAAGGATTCTACAGAACTAAAACTTATAAAAAAAGAAAACCCAATAATTAATGAGGTTAATCTTATTGGCATTTCTTTAATTCATTCAGAAAGAATAAGTGAAATCTTTTCATCACTTAAAGGAAAACACTTTGCGGGCAAACCTGTTCTATCTCGATTGATCGATTTGATCAGACTGTACCGCAAAGAGGGATTTTCTTTGGCGGGAATACAAAGTGTTGAGTTTAATGCAGAAGAAAAAAAATTAAATATCTTTGTTGATGAGGGAATCATCTCGCGGATAGATGTTGTTGGCAATACGAACACAAATCGTAATGTTATAACAAGAGAATTTCCTTTCGGTGAAGGAGATTTTTTTAAAATTCAAAACATAGTAAAAGGTCTTGCAAACATTAGAAGCACAAAACTATTTGATAATATAGACGTTGTTGTTAAAGAAGAAAACGGACAAAATATTTTAATAATAGGAGTTGCCGAACGTCCAACAAGTTTGCTTCGCATAGGGTTCCGGGTTGATAACGAATATCGTGCGCAGCTTAGTTTAGATTTAAGAGAAGAAAATCTTTTTGGTACTGGCGGGGAACTTGGGTTGATTTTGTTTGGCGGTTTAAATAACAGAGCCATTATTCTTGAACAAAAAGCTAATCGAATATTCAGCACTTATCTTACATATAAAATAAATGCGTTCTATAAGTTTAACGATGTTAAAACATATTTAGAAGTACCGACAGGAACAGAGGCGAGATTTTCTAGAAAAGAATTCGGAGAATATAGACAAATATTTTATGGTCTTTCGCTCGGTGTTGGAACGCAGGTTGGAAGGTTTGGCAACATTATTTTAGAAGGCAAATATCAGTTTGATGAAACAAAGAATAATATTGAACAATCGATTACTCCAGAAAAACTTAAGATAGTTAGTTTCAAGGTTTCATCAACAGTGGATACGCAGGACAAATATCCTTATCCGGAAACAGGAATTTATTTTGCGGGATCTTATGAAACAGCACAAACTATTCTGGGCGGTGAAGTTGGTTACAGCAACGTGCAGTTTGAGTATCGAAATTATTTTAGAATTATTAAAGATCATATATTTTCTCCCAAAATAAAATTTGGTTTTGCAGATAAAACCCTACCGATTAGCGAACAATATTCTTTGGGTGGACAAGAATCTTTTTTTGGAATGCATGATTATGAATTTAGAGGGCGTCAGATTTTTTTAGCTTCTCTTTTATACAGATACAAACTTCCCATTACGATTTTTTTTGACACATATCTTAAAATTCGATATGATCTTGGTTCTACTTGGGCAATACAGGAACAGATTAGATTTAAGGATTTAAGACATGGAATTGGAATAGCACTTTCTTTTGCCACACCAATTGGTCCAGCCGAATTTGCGGTAGGCAGAAGTTTTTTATTTCGAAAAGATCTTCCGAAAAATCCTCTTAGCTGGGGTGATGTGCTCTTTTATTTTTCTATTGGGTATTATTATTAGCAAGCTCTTTGATAATTTTAATATGGAAAAGTAACTGCCAAATTATAAGTTGATCCGGGCAGATGTAGATAGAGTGTTTATTGTCTGCTGCTGATCCACATCAAAGCAATAAGCGGATTTAATTTTATTTAGTAAAAAATGTTAGCACAGTTTCATTAAATAAATCAGGATGCTGCTGACAAACACCATGGTTAGAATCCGGAAAAATACAAAGCGAAGCCAAAGGGATTGACTGAAATATTTTTAATGTGTGTTCGGGTTTTATAATATCATGATCACCCGCCATTACTAAAACCGGGCAATGAATTTGTTTTAGATTTTCAAATGGAATGTTTGGTTGATACAGCATCATTTTGTTTAATGCAATTTCTGTTTTTGAAGCAGTCGTATCATGCTCCACGAAATTTTTCGTATTAACAATATCAGCAGAAGGCAACGCAGAAGAGTCAGGCAAAATATTGGCGCCAGAAACAGCTAATTTTTTTACTTTGTCCGGACAACTCATCGCCATAATTAATCCATTAATGCCGCCATCGCTCCAGCCTAAAACATAAGCGGAATCAATTTGCAGATAATCTAACAAAGCACAAAAATCAGATGCCATCAAATCATAAGAAATACTATCAGGTGAACCACCGGATTTACCTTGCAGCCTGCTGTCTATTGCAATTACGCGATAATGTTTTTCAAAAAAAGGGATTTGATATTTGAAAGCATTAATTGATCCTCCATTGCCGTGCAGCAAAAGCAATGGTTTGCCGCTGCCGTAGGTTTCATAATATAGACTAATTCCATTTACAAAAGCATAATGTCCGGCAGATGGATTGTTGCCATAAACAAGAGAATGAGTTTGTGGAAAAATATCTGTAAATAAAAAAGCGAGAACAAAAACAACGCAAAGAATTTTTTTCATAACCATTTTAAATTTTTAAGAATTTATACCCTCTTCTCCTTGGCCAACTTAAAAAGCTCTAAATATTTTTCTGCAGATTTTTTCCAGCTAAAATCTAATTTCATTCCGTTGAGTTGAATTTTTTTCCAGATTTCTTTTTGCTTAAAAACATTTACAGCGCGCTCAACCGAAGTTGAAAGCGCAAAGCGTGTATAATCGTAAAAAGAGAAACCATTGCCGTGATCAAATCCAAAATAATTTTCTTCATCCCAATCTTTTACTGTGTCTGCAAGTCCGCCAGTTTTTCTAACAACAGGAACTGTTCCATATTTTAAGCTGTATATTTGATTCAGTCCGCACGGCTCATATCGGGAAGGCATTAAGAATATATCTGCGCCAGCTTCAATTAGATGTGAAAGCTCGTTGTTGTATCCAATATAGGCAGCAATCTTACCAGGAAAAAGCTGCGGCAACCCGCGGAAGAAAGTTTCATATTTATCTTCACCGTTTCCAAGTATTATCCATTGCGCATCGAGATTCATTAAATCGTGTATCGCTCCGGAAAAAATATCAAATCCCTTTTGTGTAACTAATCTGGAGATTACGCCGATCAATGGTCTGTTTTCATTGTAAGGAAGATTAAAATGATCCATCAAAAACTTTTTGTTCTTTGCTTTGCCGGAAAGATCTTTTATCGAATACTTGTATGGAAGAAATTTATCTGTCTCGGGATTCCACTCTTCGTAATCAACTCCGTTCAAAATTCCGTAAACATCTTTTTTGCGCGAATGAAGAATAGTGTTTAGCCCAGCTCCATATTCTTCGGTTAAAATTTCGTGCGAGTATTTGTTGCTTACTGTGTTGATAAGATCAGAAAAGACAAGTCCAGTTTTCATAAATGAAACAGAGTTCTCAAATTCAACAGGTCCGTTTGGATAATACAAATCAGCGCGTATCTCTGCGGCAAACAAAGTGGATTTAGAAAATCTTCCCTGATAGCCAATGTTGTGAATTGTAAAAACCGTTGCGGTATTATCAAACATTCTATCCCAACTGTAATTATCTTTTATAAAAAGAGGAATCAATCCTGTCTGCCAATCGTTACATTGAATTATATCCGGCGCCCAGCCAAATCTTTGCAAAGCCTCAATCACGCCTTTGCTGAAAAGAATAAATCTTTCGTCCTCATCCATATCGTTCGTATAGATTCTGCCGCGACCGAAGTAATGCGGGCAATCAATAAAATTTACTTCAATATTGCTGTTGGGCAGTTTTGCGTGATGAAGATGAACCGAACGATCAATTCCATTAATGCGAATGACCATTTCTCCAATTGTCCAGTTGTATCGCAATCCATATTTGGATTCATCGATTGAGCTATACTTTGGAAGAAATATTTTTACTTCACATCCAAGCCTTTCTAATGCTTTTGGAAGCGAACCGGCAACATCCGCCAGACCGCCTGTTTTTGCGTATGGAACGCACTCTGCTGTAACAAATGCTATTTTCATTTTTCCGATTGATTTTGACTTAGTGTCTTGGTGTCTTTGTGGCGGGAGAATTTATAGCCACGAAGACTCGAAGTCACAAAGATTGAAGAATAAATTTATTTCCTTAAGTGAATAATAAGCTATAATAAATTAAATTTCATCTTGTAAGTTGAAAAGGGTTTCAATGAATGTCGAATAATGAACAAGGGACTATGAATTTTGAAGTAAGTACAAAAAACTTCTTTATTCGTTGTTCAACATTCCTTGTTCGTTATTCAAAGACTTTTAAAAAAGAAAAAGATGGTATGAAAAAAACAATTAGCGGCTTATCCGTTTTTCTTGAAGGCAGCAGCAAGAACAAATCAATAATATTTTTACACGGATTTCCATACGATCACACAATGTGGAAAGCACAGTTTGATGCGTTAAGCGAAAATTACTTCTGTGTAACTTATGATATTCGCGGACTTGGAGAATCTCCTGTTGGTGATGGACAATATACAATGGAATCTTTTGTTGATGATCTTGAATCAATTATGACAGAATTAAAATTAGACAAACCAATATTATGCGGACTATCTATGGGGGGATATATTTCTTTTCGCGCACTAGAAAGAATGGAAGAAAAATTTTTCGCTGCGATTTTGTGTGATACGAGATCAGAAGCTGATAACAACGAAGGGAAACTAAAACGTGCAGCAGCAATTAAAAGAATCAACACAGAAGGACTGGCTCCGTTTGCAAAAGAGTTTATTACAAACTGTTTTGGTGATAACTACAAACAAAATCACAAAGAGGAATTTGAAAAACAAATTGCTAAATCATCAACATTTAATCCAGTTGGAGTAAAAGGTTCATTTCTTGCAATGCTTGGAAGGAACGATACAACAGAATATCTGAGTAAAATTAAAATTCCCACACTTGTTATTTGCGGTGAATTTGATGCGCTTACTCCGCCGTCAGTAATGAAACCACTTGCAGAAAAGATTAATAGCGCTGAGTTTGTCGTTATAAAAAACAGCGGGCATATGAGTCCGATTGAAAATCCCGTGGAAGTAAACAAAGCAATTACAAAATTTTTATTGAAATTCTAAACGTCATTTCTATTATAGGGAGAAATCCGAACATAAAGAAAAGACAGATTTCTCACTCCGATAACTTGGAGATTCGAAATGACAAATACAATTGATGAAAACATAGAAATCATTTTAGAAAATCACCATCAATTATC
The DNA here is from genome assembly GCA_037444745.1 of Ignavibacteriales bacterium. Lineage (GTDB taxonomy): Bacteria > Bacteroidota > Ignavibacteria > Ignavibacteriales > Ignavibacteriaceae > IGN3. The sequence goes on along the minus strand of JBBILT010000004.1, from coordinate 165,964 downwards.
AAAAGCTTAACTTTTCCTTTTGCAACGGAACGATGCGAACTTAAATCATCAGAAACAATATATGTCATACCTTTCTTTAGTAAATGTTTCTCGCCGTTTTCTTGTTCGTTTAAAACTTCACCTTCAAGACAATGCACAATATGCCCTTTTTTACACCAATGATCGGCAAGATATCCAGCACTGTACTCAACTATGCGAACACGCAAACCATCGTATTGTAAGGTTTGCCAGAGCGATGTTCCGGTTTCTCCCCTATATTCTTCTTTTTGAATTTTATTCCAGGCTATTAATTGAAAAGGTATGCTGCTCATAAATTATTTTTCGAATTTCCTTTTTAGTAGCTTATAAAAAATATATGGTGCAATTGTTATCCACACCAAAAATAAGCTCCAAACCCTGCCTTCTGCAAGATTGTAATCGTGTAAAAGTTTTTCCCACGGATTGCCCATTATATAATGTCCAAACCCAAACTCGAATAGAATTGTTAAACCAAGCCAGATTCCCCCAACAAGTATTGCGTGTTTTGTTGATTCGATTTTCCACTTTTTGAAAATGAAATAAAAAACAATGGCAAAAATAAATATTCCTGTTGCAGTAGAAATTTGGTGGGCAGCTAAATCGCCGAGTGGTTTTTTATAAATAAGCTCGCGCAAAGTTGCATTAAATATTGCAACAAATGGAAAAGAAAACCATAAGAGAATGTGTTTGTAAATAGTTTTCATAAATTTTAGGATTAATAAGGTCCACTAGGTTATTAAACTTTTTATTTTTAATTGCCGGGATCTTCTGAGTTATTGTTTCGGCATTCCCGCAAAAACGACAAGCCGTTGGTTCTACTTTAGATTTCCACTTTCGTGGGAGAGACACTTTTGTAAAACTTATTTTTTCAGGATTCGCCACAGATTAATAATTAATTTTTGGTGTACTATAAGTATTTGTCGTTGATGTGTTTAGTCCTCCAAGCACCGACAGTGTCATTTGAGATTCAACGCCATTTTCCTTTCCGGTTGGAACTTTTAAATTTGAACTTACAGACATTTTCATACCCACATCAACACTGTTGTCATCGCCCACAGTAATTTGCCCACCCATTTTAACGCCTGCTCCTATTACACCTAAATTAGCAGATAAACCAACACCTACAAACATTGTTGTTGTTTTGTGTTTAATATTTCTTTTAACAGATCCGGCAAAACCCTCTGTACATCCCAGCTCAACGCTTTCGCAGTCTAAACCAACGTAACAAAAAAACAATGGGATTTTAATTTTTGTTTTATCAGTACAATTATTTGCATCAGGATCTTTTTTATTTATATCGTCAGGCTTTTCCGTAAAAGGGACCAAAAATATTGAACAATCCTCGCCGCAATCATTATGTGCAAGCCCCTGAAAAGGCTGAGGATAGGCGCTGTAACTATTACCAACAATGGATAGGGCAACCCGCTTAATTTCATAAGCATATATTCTGCTCCAATACGGGCTGTATATTTTTGCTAGCCAGGGGCCGGTGAAGCCATAGAGATCATCAAGAAGTTTGGTTTGCCTTTTTACCATACCCCCGAATTCATTTCGGTAATCTTTATAAGCCTGTCTTAATATGTCGTTAAATTTATTGGCATTTGGGCATTCTTTAGAGCAATATTCTCTGTGGCATTCTTGAATGCAAATTTCACTAGTACAACCCTCAATACAGCTTGCATACTCTTTGGCATAGTCTCCGTAGTTTTTTATGTAAATTTCTTTAGCATCGTTCACCCGTTGTGTAATCTCATCGATAGATTTCAGGTACTTTTTGTCTTCCATGTTTGAAAAGTTTAAAAACATTTCTGTGATACAATCTAAAGCAAAACGTTCGTTGGGATAATCACGCAATATGGCATCGGGCGGCAGCACCGGTTGTTGTTTGTGTATCTCCAGAAACTTTTGGGCAGACGACATCATATAACCGTGGAACCCAGTATATGATTGAACAGCATTTGCCCATCCGCCGCCATCGAGCCAATCCTCTACTCTTTGACAATCTGGAAAACCAGGCATTTTTAATTTAGCAATATCAAACGGTGGTTGAACGTTACCATCCGAAGAGGTTGTCTGTTTTTTTACTTCGCCCCAGAACTCTTCTTTCGATTCCATTTCATCATTGCTGGAAGTGCTTGTGTATTGCTGTTGTATCTGTGCAAAGTTGTTTGAAGCCTGATTGTACGAGGCTCCCATACCTTTTACACCGGCAAAAAGCTCTACAATTGCGTCCTGCAATCGATTCTGCTTGATATAAAGATCACATAGTGCCGAATGAGCCTGACCGAAATCGGGATTATTCTTAATCGCTTCTTTGTAATAGGATTCGGCCTTTACAAAATCCCCCAATTCGAAAAAGCTATTTCCAAGTTGTGTAAGTATTACGGGGCTTTCTGAAAATAATTTATTTGCATAAAGCAATACAGGTATTGAAGTATCGATAGAATCAATGATTCGTAAATATCCCCCGAAATTATTAATGCACAAAGTATCGCTTGGAAATTTTTTAACTGCTGTTGCCAGGTAAACACAAGCCATATTATGGTCATTACCAAAGGTGATCAAAGAGGCACCAATATTAGTTAATCTTCTTGCTGATTGTAAATTAAATTTCTCGTTTTCAGCCTGCTTATAATCCGTATTAAAATTATTTTTTTGAACAGCATCCAACAATTTGTTTGAGCGCTTAAAGAAACGATCTGCAATAGAGACGATATTTTCTTCTGTAACAGCGCCCTTAATTTTGTAGTCACGACTAACTCTTTTCTCTGGCTTTTGGGTATTCTTGTTTTGCTGCTTGTCGCCAATAGGAAAGTTTTGAATGTTTGGTCCACCTACTTCATTTAGCAGCTTTTGTATTTCATCTTTGCCTTTTTTAGCCTCTTCTGGATTATTCCAATTTGTGCTTTTTCTAATTTGTGCAATTTTTTGTTTTATTTGATTGATTTTGTCGGTCTGCGCCGTGGACTGGAATATTGCAAAAAAGAATAGGCATATAAATAAAAGATATTTCATTTTTTTTTGCTTTCTTAATGTTAATCAGAAGTAGGTACATATTTAAATATTGATTTAAGCTTAGACACATAGCCCTCAATTGCCCGTAACGCCTGAACTCCGGAAGCGGAGGCATCTTGATTTATTCCTGTTGTTGCATTATTTAATTCCGAAGTCAATTCATCAAATCGATTATAATCAACCATTGTGGATTTAATATTAGTCAGGCGGTTATTCAGAATATCATAATAACGTAAATTTATTTTGTTGCAATACTCTTCATCACCAACATCTTTTAATTCCTTTAGTTCAAGAGAATTTTCTTTATCCAACTCTACTAGTTGATTGTTAAAATATTGCTCGTCAGAGGAAAATTTTTGAATAAGCAATTGCTGTTCACTTGTAAGATCATAAATATTCATACTGTTCATTTGCTGTGTCTGCCCAGAATCCTGATTAACTTGTGCCGTTAACATTTGTTCTGTAGAATAAGCTTCTGCCCACGCTCGCCGTCCTTCCTTGCTCATATTTTTTAGTTTTTTTACTTCTTCCAAAGAAAGGTTTGCTTTTTCATTTAGCATCTTATTAACCATTGCGTTCTTTTCGGCTTCGCTCATTTCCTTATTCTTAAGTTTCTGCGTATCAGCGTCAGACAATCCATATTCCTTAGCAAAATGCTTTTTAATCTGTCCCTGAGAATTATTTATGTTAGTTTCAATTGCTTGTTCTTTAAGATCAAGTTCATTTAATAATTCCCGATCAACTTTGTCAATCTTACCAAGATAGTTATCTTTTTGTTCTTTTGTCATTAAACAGGGGTTGTTAGGCAAGAAAGGAATTTTTGAAAGAAAAACATTAGTGTTGGTTTGAGCAAAAGCGAATGTGCTAAATATGCCCAACAAAATAATAGTTGACAAAGTTTTCATGGTATTTACTATTTCATTTGAATAAATAAGTCACAGCACATAAAGAGAAGAGATGACATCTTTGCTTATAAAAAGATGTCATCTCTATATTAAATAATTCGAAGGTTACTAAACATTATAGTTTTATGAACTCAACTCGTCTGTTAAGAGCTTTATTTACAGCGGAATCATTTTTTGCTATTGGTTCTGATTCGCCTTTACCATCAGTTTCAATTCGTGCATCATCAATACTAAATTCTTTAACTAATACATTTTTAACTGCAGCCGATCTGCGCTTAGATAGATCTAAGTTTGATTTATCATCACCGTCAGAATCAGTGTGTCCAACGATTTTAATTTTTACATTGGGGTTCTCTGTTAGAACTTTTGCGATTTCTTTTATCGTACCATAAGATTCTGATTTTACAATGTCTTTGTTTACATCAAAATAAATTCCATAGCTAATTAGTTTTCCTTCAGTAATAAGTTTGCTTCTCATATCAGGTGCAGCATCTGTAATTCTTAAGTTTGAAATATATGATCCTGAAGAGGCTCCTCTGCTTAACCTAAAACATAATCTGCTTAGTTTAACATCTGCATATAGATTTGTTGGCACATCTAATACTTTTGCCTGTTGATGATAAACACGAACTCTTCTTCCCTGAACCCAAACAATAACATGATTTAATTGTTCTGCAATAACAGGTTTAACATCTGATTTTCCAGTTATGGTTTCGTTTTCGCCAGCTTTATATCCCCAAGTATTCCAATTTTGTTTTTCAATTGATAGCATAATGCCGCCATTACCGGGATGCGGATTGTTATCCATTTCCTTTCTTTTACTTTCCCCATAAAGAAGAAGTCCAGCCGCAATTCTACCACCGTTTGTTTTAGGAACAATATCAAATTCAATAATAAAGTTTTTAGGAAAGTTGATATCGTTTAAGTAAAAATAATTTCCATCAGTACTGTTAAGGTTAAACCAATTTCCGGGAGCAATATTTATTGTGTTTATTTCACCGGCAGAATTGCCTGTCCATAATGCTGGAAAATCACCCACAGCATCCTGACTGAAATCATCAAAAAGAATTACATGATCACCGGGAACAAAATCATATTGAGTTGAGCTTGAAAATTTAGGGTCATCCTGAGGATTCTTGTTATCAGAAGTTTTTACGTTATCAGTTTTCTGCACATCTTTATTTTGATTCTGTTGATCATTTTTGGTTTTATCGTTGCTTTGTTTTTGATCATCTCCACTTCCCTCGACCTGTTTTTCAACTTCATCATAACCCTTTTCCACCCCTTTGTTAACTTTATCTTCAACTCTTTTTTCCCCTTCTTTTTTAATTTTCTCTTCAGTCTTTTTTTTCAGCTTATCAAAAAATTGGGCTTGTGTGGTTTGTGTAAAACCAATTGCGAGTATTAAGAAAAAAACGAAGTAAAGCTTTTTCATTTTATGCACCCTTAAATTGTTTAGATATTGTAATTAGATTTTTAGTATACCCCTTTTAAAATTTTTTAAACAACCTTCACATATTTAGTGGCAAGTGTTCCGCAAATCGGACAGTCTTCTTCGGGCTTACCAAATTCAATATGTCCGCAAACAGGACAGAGATAAAATTCTGTTTCTTCTAAATCTTTTCCTGCCTCAGCCGCCGCAAGTGCAAGTTTATAAAGCTGTGCGTGAATATCTTCTGCACCAACAGCATACTTAAACATTCGCTTGGCTTTGTGGTCATCGGTTTCGGCTTGTTTGAGCATTGGTGGATACATCTCTGTGTACTCATATGTTTCGCCTGCGATTGCTGCTTTAATATTTTCAACAGTTGAAGCGACTCCATCTAAAGCGCCAAAATGTCCTTCGGCATGAATTCTTTCTGCTTCTGCAGTAGTTTTAAAAAGTTTTGCAATGTTTGGAAATCCATCGCGCTCGGCTTTTTTTGCAAACGCACGATATTTTTGGTTAGCCTGGCTTTCACCAGCGAAAGCTTCTTTGAGGTTTTCTTGTGTGGTTGGCATTTCACTTCTCCCTGAAATTATGCGGTCAAATACTCTGAAAAATAAAATTCAGACGATTAACATTTCAAACGTAATAATTTTTTTTAATAATTGAAAAAAATGCTTTGTTCAAAACAGTTAATTAATCAAAGTAAGGTCGTTTATAAGTTTGAACAGCGGGAAATTCTTCAATAAAAATATTTCTAATTTGAAGAATAGTATTTAGAATGGATTTGGTCTCTGATTGGAATTCGGGTTTTTGCTGATAAAGAAAATTTAAAGCCGCAATGCATTTTTCAATTCCAATAAAAGCGATACGGGAACTAACATTTAGCATCTCTTCATCTATTTCTGCAATTTCAGGATCTTTTAATTTTGATAATTTATGTTTATTCCAATAAGACATTCTTATCTTTACATGTAATTGAGGAGTGTACCAGCCAAGTATATCTAAATTTTGCTGTAAAGGACTTTGGGGATTTTTTTCTTCAAGTTCATTAGGAAATCTTGATTTTAAAATATCATAATATTTATAAAAGTCGTTAAACAAATTTTCTGACAGTAAGATTAATGGATTATTAGCATTCTTCAAAAACGTAGAAGGTCGTTCTTCATCATTAATTTCTTCCTTAAAAAATTCTTTCTCAAAGTCGTCATCATCTTCGCCTTCCTCATTGTCGAAGTCAAAGTCATCGTTCTCAAACTCTTCATATTCCCCATCTTCTTCATCCTTAGATTTATTTATATGTTCGAAAGCTTCTTGTAAATCATCTTTCAAATCTTTAGCAAGAATATCCTTATCATTTTTATTCTCGTCTCTTAAAATATGCCTTATCTCCCTTTCGGCTTCTTGTTTAAATAGCAAACAGCGATTTGTGTAAGAACACTTTTCACACCAGCGGTCGCAATAATTATAAATACCAGAAATATTTTCATGCATAAAGTTTAGTTCGTTCATAAATTATAATCCATTTAATTCTTTCTTTGGTGTACTCATAATCAAACCATTGTCTATTTATCTAATAAAAGCTTACTTCATGGCTAACATACTTTCCGTCTTCATAATTAAACTTTGCACTGAAAAACTTTTCTTGGTACAGCCATGGTATAAAAATTTTATCTCCATCCCAAAGATTAAGATCAATAAGCTTGTCGTTTTTTATCCAGGCAAGATTCCCTTCGGGGGAATCAATTAGTTTTCCCACAAACTCATCAGCAGTAAAGAGAAAAACATACCAATCATCTTTTCCATCAAACAGCGGAAAGGTTATAAAGCCTTTCATTGTTACGGATTTAACTTTTAATCCGCACTCTTCTTCAATCTCTCTAGTAGCGCATTCTTCGGGAGATTCGCCCTGCTCAAATTTTCCACCGAGCCCATTCCATTTTCCCTCGTGGTAATCATTTTCTTTTTTTACCCGATGAAGCATTAAAGTAGAATTTGTTTTTCTGTTTGTTACATAACAAAGTGTAGCGAGTTTCATAATGATTTATATTTCCCGTAAAAATTTATGCTATTGAAAAATACACTAAAGCAATATAAGTTCTTATTAATAATAAATCACAAAAATTTTTTTTATGATTTTTATTTTTCTATTTGCAGATTTAGTGTATAGATATAAATTAACAACTGAAATAAATAAGTTTTATCGGAGAAAATTTATAATGAGCGCAGAAAAAAACAATTATCAATCGAAAGATGAAAAAGGAAAAATGCTTTTAATAGAAGAACAAAATTATTTTAGATCAGAATTTCTTTCCCTTGCTAAGAAAAAGAAAAAAGAGGAAGATGATAATTACGATGATGATGAAGAAGATGACTTATTTGATGACGAAGAGGAGGATGAAGAGGATGATTTATTTGATGATGAGCCAGACGAGGAGGATGACATATTTAAAGATGATTTTGAAATAGACGATGAAGATGACGACGATCTTTTTGAAGACGAAGAGAAGGCGTCCTTTAATCGGATATAAGAATTAGGAGTGAGAGTAAGGTTAAAAGTTTTTTACTCCTAATCTTTTTACACCAATAATCTTTTTAATACCCCAGATATAACTCCTTTAGCAGATAGTTTTTGACATAATCATTAACGCCATCCTCAAGTGAAGATGTGGCTTTTTTGTAGCCCGCCTTCCTTATCTTATTTAAATTAGCCTCAGTAAAGTACTGATACTTCTCGTGGAGATGTTCGGGCAAATCAATAAATTCTATGTTAACAGGTTTTCTAACCGCATTAAATAAAGCAGTAACAAGATCGTTCCAGGTTCTTGCTTTGCCGGCACCCACATTAAAGATTCCGTTTTTATTTTTATGATCAAGAAAATATAAAGTCATATCTACAGCATCTTTAACATAAACAAAATCACGCATCTGTTCGCCATCTTTGTAATTTGGATGGAGTGACTTAAATAATTTCACTTTACCAATATCTCTAACTTGCTCAAATGCTTTGTGTACGACTGATCGCATATCTCCTTTATGATATTCATTTGGTCCGTAAACATTAAAAAATTTTACTCCAGCTATCTTATCTAAAACTTTATTTCTCTTTGCCCATAAATCAAAAAGCTGCTTTGAGTAGCCATACATATTAAGCGGACGCAAAGTCTCAAGTTTCGTTTCATCGTCAACAAATCCAAGTGATCCATCGCCATAAGTTGCTGCTGAGGAAGCATAAATAAATCTGATGTTTTTTGAAATACAATATTTAGCAAGCTCTTGTGTGTACAAATAATTATTTGACATTAGATGATCAGCATCTTTTTCTGTTGTTGATGAGTTTGCACCCATGTGAATTATTGCTTCAATAGGAAATTCAACTGTATCATCAACAACCGCAGAGATGAAATCATCTTTGTGAATAAACTCCTGAAATTTTAATCCAACCAAATTTTTCCACTTATCTGTTGTGCCGAGTTCATCAACAAGTAAAATATTCTCATTTCCTAAAGCGTTAAGCCGCCACACTATTGCGCTGCCTATAAATCCTGCACCGCCTGTAACTACTATCATACTATAATTATCCTATATTTTTTAGAGAGGACAATTTAATTATATTTGCTCAGCTTTTAAAGAATTGATAAAGAGAATAAATTAAAGAATAATGCAGCTAACAATTGAACAACTGAAAAAACTAATCTCTAAAAGAATTTTAGTTCTTGACGGCGCGATGGGAACGATGATTCAACGCCATAAATTATCTGAAAAAGATTTTCGGGGAAATAGATTTAAAGATCATCCACATGATCTTAAAGGAGACAATGATATCCTTTGTATTACTCAGCCTGAAATAATAAAAAGTATTCATCGCACATATTTTGAAGCCGGCGCCGACATTATTGAAACTAACACTTTCAACGGCACACCAATTTCACAAGCTGATTATCAAATGCAGCATCTTGTTTATGAAATAAATTTTGAGGCGGCAAAGATTGCAAAAGAAGTTGCAGGAGAGTTCAATACAATAGATCTAAACAAACCAAGATTTGTCGCCGGTGCGCTAGGACCCACAAATAAAACACTATCCCTTTCTCCAAATGTTAATGATCCCGGATATCGTGCCGTAACCTTTGACGAAATGGTTGATGCATATTATCAGCAAACACGCGGGCTTGTTGATGGTGGTGCCGACATACTTCTTGTCGAAACAATCTTTGATACACTTAATGCAAAAGCAGCAATCATAGCAATTCAAAAATATCTTGAAGAAAAAAAAATCGAAGTTCCGCTGATGATCTCGGGAACAATCGTTGATATGAGCGGAAGGACTTTATCCGGACAAACAGTTGAAGCTTTTTATCTCTCAGTTTCACATGCAAAAAATCTTGTTAGCGTTGGGTTAAACTGTGCGCTTGGCGCAAAACAATTGCGTCCTTTTGTAGAAGATTTATCAAGCATCTCTGACAAGTTTATTTCTGTTTATCCGAATGCTGGCTTACCAAACGAGATGGGTGGTTACGACGAAACTCCGAATTCAATGGCAAGTGTTCTTGAAGATTTTCTTGCAAGCGGCTTTGTGAATATTGTTGGCGGCTGCTGCGGCACAACGCCAGATCATATTAAAGCAATTGCAGAAATAGTAAAACATTACAAACCTCGTGTTCCAAAACAGCAAGAACCATATTTAAGATTAAGCGGACTCGAACCGGTTATTCTTCGTCCCGATTCTAACTTTATGAATATCGGCGAACGTACAAATGTAACAGGATCAAAAAAGTTTGCACGGCTTATTAAAGAAAATAATTTTGACGAAGCACTATCCGTTGCACGTGATCAAGTAGAAGGCGGCGCACAAGTTCTTGATATTAATATGGATGAGGGAATGCTTGATTCTGAAGCAGCGATGACAAAATTTATAAACTTACTTGAAGCCGAACCCGATATTGCAAAGCTTCCAATTATGATAGATTCATCAAAGTGGAGTGTGATTGAAGCTGGATTAAAGTGTTTGCAGGGAAAAGGAATTGTCAACTCAATTTCAATGAAAGAAGGCGAGGAAGTTTTTAAAGAGCATGCAAGAAAAGTTTTAAGCTACGGTGCAGCAGTTGTTGTTATGGCATTTGATGAAAAAGGGCAAGCAGATACTTTTGAAAGACGAATAGAAATATGCAAACGCGCTTATAAAATTCTTACAGAAGAAATTGCTTTTCCACCACAAGATATAATCTTTGATCCGAATATCCTGGCAATAGCAACCGGAATTGAAGAACACAACAATTATGCAGTTGATTATATCGAAGCAACAAAATGGATAAAACAAAATCTTCCTTTTGTAAAGATTAGCGGTGGGGTTAGTAATCTTTCATTTTCTTTTCGTGGTAATGATGCTGTACGCGAAGCAATGCATTCAGCTTTTCTTTTCCATGCAATTAAAGCGGGAATGGATATGGGGATTGTAAATGCCGGTCAACTTGCACTGTATGAAGAAATTCCCAAAGAACTTTTAGAAAGAGTTGAGGATGTAATTCTTAATAGACGACCCGATGCGACAGAAAGATTGATCGACTTTGCGGAAACGATTAAGAAAAAAGATAAATCTGCTGGAGATGAAAAGAAAGAAGATTGGCGAAATGCGAGCGTTCAAGAGCGATTAAAGCATGCTTTGATAAGAGGTATTGTTGATTACATTGATGAAGATACTGAAGAAGCGAGACTAAATTATGCACAACCAATTGAAGTGATTGAAGGTCCTTTAATGGCAGGCATGAGTGTGGTTGGTGATTTATTCGGTGCTGGCAAAATGTTTCTTCCACAGGTTGTAAAAAGCGCAAGAGTGATGAAGAAGTCGGTAGCAATTCTGATTCCTTACATCGAAGCGGAAAAAGAAAAAAACAAAAGCACACGTGAGCGCGGTAAAATATTAATGGCAACCGTAAAAGGAGATGTTCACGACATTGGGAAAAACATTGTTGGTGTTGTACTTGGCTGCAACAACTATAACGTTATTGATCTTGGTGTAATGGTCCATGCTGATAAAATTTTACAAACTGCGATTGATGAAAACGTTGATGTTATTGGTTTAAGCGGACTAATCACTCCATCACTTGATGAAATGGTACACGTTGCAAAAGAAATGGAACGCCGCGGAATGAAATTACCTTTGCTTATCGGGGGTGCAACAACTTCCAGAATGCACACAGCAGTTAAGATTGACCCGAATTATAGTGGTGCTGTAATACATGTTCTTGATGCATCACGGAGCGTTCCGGTGGTATCAAACCTATTGGATGAAAATGAAGTTGGAAGAAATAAATATGTTCAATCATTTAAAAATGAATACGCAAAATTGCGTGATGATTATGCAAAACGAAAGTCTGAAAAAACATTAATTAGTTTAGATAAAGCAAGAGAAAACAAATTTAGAATTGATTGGACAAAATCAAGTACAAAAAAACCAAATAAATTAGGTCTGACTGTGTTCAATAATTTTCCTTTATCAACATTAAAAAAATATATTGATTGGATACCTTTTTTTACAACATGGGAATTGAAAGGGAAATATCCTGCGATCTTCGATGACCCCAAAGTTGGAACGGAAGCCAAAAAACTTTTTGATGAAGCAAACAATCTTCTTGATAAAATAATTTCTGAAAATCTTCTTAAAGCAAATGGCGTTATTGGTTTATTCCCTGCGAACACAGTCGGTTGTGATGACATTGAGATTTATTCTGACGAATCAAGAACAGGAGTAAAAAGAGTTTTACATACTTTAAGACAACAAATTCAAAAATCAACCGGCGAGCCAAACATTGCTCTTGCAGATTTCATCGCGCCCAAAGAAACTGCTGTAGAAGATTATATTGGAATGTTTGCTGTTACGGCAGGAATGGGAATTGAAAAGCTGATTGAAAAATATGAAACAGATCATGACGATTATAATAGCATAATGGTAAAAGCCATTGCCGATAGATTAGCCGAAGCGTTTGCAGAGCATCTTCATGAGCTTGTACGAAAAGAATATTGGGGCTATGCCAATCAAGAAAAATTATCTTATGAAGAATTGATCAGAGAAAAGTACGCTGGAATACGACCTGCCCACGGTTATCCAGCTCAACCTGATCATACGGAAAAGCCAATTATTTTTTCTTTACTTGATGTTGAAAAAAATGCCGGTATAAAACTGACCGAATCAATGGCGATGTATCCAGCAGCAAGTGTCAGCGGATTATACTTTGCTCATCCGGAGGCAAAATATTTTAATGTCGGAAAGATCGAAAAAGATCAGGTGCTCGATTATCATCGCCGCAAAGGAATGAGCATTGAAGAAATCGAGAAGTGGTTAAGTCCCATATTGAATTATTAGTTCTATTACAAATTGGTTAAAGAAGTTAATTTTTAGCTGTAAAATGAGATCTCGGGCAAAATAAATGTGAATTGTTCATTTTGCTGGCATAATAATTTGTTGTTTAGCTGGATTAATTAACTTATCTTTAACAAGCCTGCTTAAAAATTTGGATATCATACCAGAATATTCATTCTTTTTTTTATCCACAGGATTAGAGAAGCATAGCAGTTATGCTCTCACATTATTAAATATTTTTATCAAAATTTCAGGAGTTAGTATGAATATCTTCGTTGGCAATCTGTCAAGCGATGTTCAGGAAGAGGATTTAACAAATCTTTTTTCAGAGTTCGGTCAGGTTAAGGAAGTAAAAATTATTCGCGATATGTTTTCACAGCAATCAAAAGGGTTTGGCTTTGTTGAAATGCCGGGTCTTGCTGATGCACAAAAAGCGATTAATGGTTTAAACACTAAAGAACTTAAGGGGAAGAAGCTTGTTGTTAATGAAGCTCGCCCAAAAACCGATAGCAGACGCAGACCAGGCGGCGGCGGTAGCAGCAGTGGCGGCGGCGGTAGATTTAATAATTCGAATAATAATAACAGACGCAGATATTAAAAATATTGAAGACGCCGGAGTGATTTTATAAACCGGCGTCTTCTCTGTTATATTTTAGTGTTGATGACCGCGACAAGCATTTTCTTCATTAATAATTAATTCGCCTTTTAGATATTTTAGCACAGCATCCTCTGCAATTTTTTCATTTGTAAGGATGGGTGTAAGTTTATGAGCTTTAAGATCTTCAATCAATCTCCAGCCACCTGAAGTGAAAATTACTGCTTCACAGTCACGTAACCCATCAATTAAGCTATGATGACTATGAGAATGTTCTTCGTTATGATGGTGATGATGTTCCTGCTCGTTCTCTTCCTGCTGGTGATGATGGGTGAAATTATTTTCTCTTATTTCTTTGTTCACAATTTTTGAGCTATCCGTCTCAAAAACTATAAATGCTCTGCATCTTCCAACATGCCCGGCGATTGTTTGATTATCGTTAGTTGCAACTGCTACTTTCATTTTTACTCCTTTGTGTTTTGTAAACATTTTTGACACATATTATTCTGTAATTTATTTGTGAATTTTTTTCCACAGTTTTCACAGAATTGTTTTGATTTTTCTTTAATTGATATAGATAAGTTGTCGGATATTCGAATAGCCTTTCCGTTTATTATTGCCTCAGCAATTTTTTTATGAGCCCGCATTATAATTCTGCCAAATGTAGCTCGTGAAACTTTCATCTTCTCTGCTGCCTGTTCCTGGAAAAGTTCATTCATATCAGCAAGCCTGATTGCCTCAAGTTCATCAACCTCCAGGCGTATCTCTTCAAGCACTCCCAATGGAATTCCATGAGGCTTGAAATAATAAGCAGCAGGGTTACATCGTGTCTTTCTTCTCTTTTCCGGTCGAGCCAAGTCCAACCTTAATTTTAATTATGAGCATATGCTCATAACAAAACTAACTTGTTTGGTTAAAACATACAAGCCTTAAAAATTTATGCAGAATACTTGCCGTTATTTAATTATCCGTAGAAAATTTAAACCTAAAACTGGTTTTAACTTCAACGAATTTAATTTGACCAATCTATTCTTAAATTATTATCTGAACAATTTTTTATTATTACGTTACAAATATTTTTAATAAAATAATTTATTAGAGGAAATTATGAAATCATCTTTGAAAACAATGATTAAAAATATCTTTACTTTATTATTATTGCTGCAGGGAATTAACTTTGCACAATCTATAACAAAAGGAAACATTGAAAGTGCTGAAAAAATTATAGGTTTAGAACTCAATGATGCTGAACGCGATTCCATGCTTAACAATTTAGAGGAGCAGCTTTCAAATTATAAAAATATAAGAAAAACGGAATTAACTAATAACATTCCGCCCGCTATAATATTTAACCCAATTCCAGTTGGATTTAAATTTCCTGAAAATCAAAAAGAAATTGTATTTGGAGATTATAGTTATGCAAAATTGCCCGCCAATATTAATGATCTTGCCTATTATTCAATTGGAGAATTAGCAGAACTAATCCGCACAAAACAAATAACATCAACAGAATTAACAAAGTTTTTTCTTGATCGGCTAAAAAAGTATAACCCCGAACTTCATTGTGTAATAACCCTCACTGAGGAGCGAGCACTTAATCAAGCAAATAAAATGGATGAAGAAATTAGTGAAGGTAAATACAGAGGAATATTACACGGAATTCCATTTGGGGTTAAAGATCTTTTAGCAACAAAAGATTATAAAACAACTTGGGGCTCAGTACCATATAAAGATCAGATTATAAATGAAGACGCAACGGTTATATCCAAACTTGAAAATGCCGGGGCAGTGCTTTGTGCAAAGCTAACAATGGGTGAGCTTGCCTGGGGCGATGTTTGGTTTGGCGGCAAAACCAGAAATCCATGGGATACAACACAAGGCTCTAGCGGCTCTTCTGCGGGACCCGCATCTTCTGTTTCTGCAGGGCTTCTTCCTTTTGCAATTGGTACAGAAACCTGGGGATCGATTGTATCTCCTTCAACAATTTGCGGAACAACGGGCTTGCGCCCAACTTATGGAAGAGTTAGCAAAACGGGTGCGATGGCGTTAAGCTGGAGTATGGATAAAATCGGACCAATTTGCCGAACTGCAGAAGATCTTGCAATTGTTTTTAATACAATCTATGGTTTAGATGGAATTGATCAATCACTTTATGATGTTCCTTATAATTATGAATCAAAAATTAATATTAAAAGAATGAAAATTGGATATCTAAAAACAGACTTTGATAAACAATACAATTCCCATTTTAACGATTCACTAACACTTGCAAAATTAAAGGGGCTTGGTGTTGAATTAATTCCTATTAATCTTCCGAAACTTCCCGTTAATGATCTTGCAATAATTCTTTCGGCAGAGGCAGGAGCGGCATTTGATGAATTGACACGCAGCAATAAGGATGATCTTCTCGTGCGTCAAATTAAAAACGCATGGCCAAATTCTTTCCGCTCATCTCGCTTTATTCCTGCTGTGGAATATATTAACGCCAATAGGATAAGATTTATATTAATTCAAGAGATGCAGAAGTTGATGGAAAAAATTGATCTTTATATTGCGCCATCGGATGAAGGCGACGATTTGTTATTGACAAATTTAACGGGTCATCCTTGTGTGGTTCTTCCAAATGGATTTTCTGAAAAGGGAACACCAACCAGCATATCTTTTATTGGAAGATTATTTGATGAAGGAAGATTAATTGCTTTTGCTAAAGCGTATCAGGATGCAACGGAGTTTCATGAAAAACATCCGCCGCTATTTAAATAAACAATTGCAGCCAGAAACTATTGATCAAAAGAACAAACATACGGTCGTCGGTTGTTAGCAATAGAGAACAAATTACAGTATGCCGCATTATCATATCTGAATTAATTAGGTTATCGCGGTTATTGTAAGTAAATTTCAGTCTCCGGTAATAGTCCGGAATTTTTTTAATATTATTTTTTAGAGGTTCTATAGTGAGTACTAAGTTATTTGTGGGTTCTCTCCCCTGGTCTGTCGATGACGACGCCTTAAGAGAAACATTTGAAGGACACGGAAGTGTTGTTTCAGCAAAAGTTGTTAAAGACCGCGATACCGGTAGATCCAGAGGATTCGGTTTCGTTGAAATGGAGAACTCCTCCGATGCAGAAAAAGCTATCAAAGCTTTAAATGAATCGGAATTAAACGGAAGAAATATCGTAGTTAATGAAGCAAAATCGAGAAACTAAGAGAATTTTCTGAGTTGATTTCTAAAAGGCGTCGTAAGACGCCTTTTTTGTTTAATAAATTTCCTATTGCCTTCTAAGATAGCATTATAAAATCTTTATTTGAAAACAGTATTCTTCACCATCTCTTTGGAATCATAAGGAGCGGGATCACCACCAAGATATTTATGAAACCATTCCAGATGAGCATTGTAATAAAGCGGCATAGATTTTACAGCACTGGGCCAATGACCATCATTTTTAAAAATTATTAATCTGCTGTCAATCCCAAGCGATTGAAGAGTATTAAAATACTGTATGCTTTGTGTATATGGAACCCGAAAGTCTTTTTCGCCTGTTATGATTAAAGTTGGTGTAGAAAAATTCTGAACAAAGTTAGAAGGCGAAAACTTATTATAAAGTTCAGAGTTCCAAGGCTGCCCCATTAAATCCCAATTGACAAACCAAAGCTCTTCTGTTGCACCCCACATAGACGCAATATCAAAGATGCCCATCATCGAGGCAAAACATTTAAACTTTTTAGTTTGTCCCTGCAGCCAGTTCATCATATATCCGCCGTAGGACCAACCCATCGCCCCAATTCGTGTGCTATCAACATAAGGAAGCTTTGATAATTCTTCGGTTACTTTCATTACATCTTCAAAAACTTTTCCACCCCAATCACCCGAAATCGCTTCTGTGTATTTGCTGCCATAACCGGTTGAACCATGAGGATTGAAAAATACAGTCATATAACCTGAACCGGGATAAACCTGCCAATCACCGCGAAAAGAATCCATCCATTGCATTTGCGGACCTCCGTGTACATTTATTATAAGCGGATATTTTTTATTAGGATTAAAATTATGAGGCTTAACCACAAAAACGTGCACGGGTGTTCCATCTGCACCATCAATCCAAAATTGTTCCGCCGGACGAATATCAACTTCTTCACTAAGCTTTTTATTAAAGTATGTTATCTGAGAATATGAACTTCCATTAATTTGATATGAATAAATTTCCCCTGGTTTATCAACACTGCTAAACTTTAAAAATAAATCCTGACCATCTTTACTTACCTGATAGCCAGACACAGCTTTATCATCAATTATTTGAGAGACAATTTTTGTTTCTATATTTACGCTAAATACGGGATTGTATCCGCGATTATCAGCAGTAAAATAAATATTGCGGGAATCTGCTGACCACGATAAATCGTCTGCAGTATAATCAAATGCCTCGGTAAGAGTTTCGCTTAACATAGTTTGTCTGTTAAGTACCGTAACTCTGAAACGATCAGCTTCAAAGCCTGGGGTTACCTGTGTTTTGTATGCAATATAATTGCCATCGGGAGAATACACCGGACTACCATCAAAAGCTGGATTGTAGGCAGTAACATCCACAGCCTCTTTTCCGCCAAGCGGCAAAATATATAAATCTGTATTTGTAGATGTTGCTATGTTTTTTTCGGGCGATGAGACAAAACAAATTTCACGGCTATCCGGTGAAAAATTATATTTTATTCCCCCGCCAAGCATATACATACTTGAAAGAACATCGCTATGTGCGATGGTTGTGTAAACCTTGTCTCGCAGATCATACAAGATTAAGTAAGAGTCTTTACCCCCCTTATATTCTGTCCAATGTCTGAATAATAGTTCGTCAGCAACATAAGCTTGCAGTGGATTGTTTGAAGCAGATTCATCTAACTTTTTATTGCAGTCGTTATCTGTTCCGCACTCGGGGGAAAGATCAGCAGTAAAGGCAAGGTACTTGCCATCTTTAGAAATTACTGGATCAGAAACACCGGCATAAAAATCTGTTATTTGAGCAGCTTCATTTGAATCGAAAGAATATTGATATACCTGCCCAGCGGAAATAAAAAATAATTTATCTTCACTTGACCAGAAAGGTGTGGAAGCACTTTTAAATTTTTCGGAAACAATATTCAAATCTCCGCCCTTTGTGTTCATAACATAAATGCTGGTTTGTGTTTTGCCTTCTGTCAAAAAAGATTCCGAAACAGTGAATGCAATTTTTTCTCCTGAGTTTGACAGTACGGGTGAGCCAACATTTTTTATTTTATAAAGATCCTCAATAGTAAACGCTCTTTTTTGTCCGGGCAAAAGATTGGCTACGACAATAAAAACTGTAAGTAAAGTTCTTATTTTAATAATCATAATTATCTTTCCTCTTAAATGTTTGTTTTTTAGATAAGCAAATTTAATTCTAACCGTTAGCAAGTAAAAGGGTTTTCTTTTTTATTGATATCTTTATTAAAATATTTTGCTATCTATATAATAACGCTTTCAAATTGATAATCGTCTGAACTTTATTCGTCATCACTATGTCTTTCCCCCCAAAAAAGAAAAGTGGAAGACAATTAAAGTGGAAAAAGCATTAAGACAATAAAACGCTGATCTTAAGGGTTTGCAATGACCAACCAATTGCCAATTAACCCTTTTTACTTTTTAATATTGAATTTTATATTTGTTCATTCTTAATTCTCCATTGTAAATTATCAAGATGAATTTCATTCCATCTTACATAAAACTATTACAGAACGGTGAGTTAAAAACTCGTGCAGAAAAAGCTTATACAAATCTTATTTCCTGCACAAGCTGTCCGCGAGATTGTAAAGTAAATCGTATTGCCGGCGAGCTTGGAATTTGTACCAGTGGTCATTTACCAATAGTATCATCTTATACTCCACACTTTGGTGAGGAACCTGTTTTATCCGGAACAAAAGGTGTCGGAAATATTTTTTTTGGTAATTGTAATTTAAAATGTATCTATTGTCAAAATTTTGAGATTAGTCAAAAACCGAAATCTGAAAAGTATAAAGAAGTAACACACAATCGTTTAGCAGAAATAATGATTGAACTGCAGTCCGCCAATGGCGGAAAAGGATGCCACAATATCGGACTTGTTTCACCCACACATTTTTCAGCAGTAATTCTAAAATCAATTTACATTGCTGCTAAACAAGGGCTTCATCTTCCAATTATTTATAACACAAACGGTTATGATTCTGTTGAGATGCTAAAACTTTATGATGGTGTTGTTGATATTTATTTGCCCGACTTTAAATATGGTAACAATGATTATGCAAAAAAATATTCTTTGGTTGATAACTACTTTGAAAAAACCAAAGAAGCAATAAAAGAAATGTTTCATCAGGTCGGAGATGAATTAGTTTATGACGGTGATGTTGTGGTAAGAGGATTAATCATAAGACATCTTATTTTACCAAATGATTTATCCGAAACAGAAAAAGTATTTAGATTTATTGCCGAAGAACTCAGTACAAAAGTTCATATATCACTTATGTCACAATACTATCCCACAAATAAAGCTTACAAAGATATCCTGATAGACCGAGCAATAAGAAATTCTGAATATGAAAAAGCACTTGAGTTGTTGGATAAGTTTGGTTTGCACAACGGCTGGATTCAGGAACTGGATAGCCAGCAAAATTACCGCCCGAATTTTAATGAAGACAGAACAAATCCATTTAGGGATTAATTGATTATAGTTTCAACTTTTAAGTGTTTTTAATCACTTATCCAGCTTTTACTGTTTTTTTTCTTACTTAACAATTATATGTTATAACATATTACTTGTGTCTTTTAATTAAAATAATTAATTGATAATCTCAAAAAGGAGGCTCTGTGTCAGAAAAAAAAATTATAGCGGTACTTGGTGCAACCGGTGCACAAGGCGGAGGCTTAGTTCGCGCCATTCTCTCCGATAAATCAGGTGATTTTGCAGTGCGTGCAATAACAAGGGACACAAACTCGGACAAAGCAAAAGCACTTGCTAAATTGGGTGCCGAAGTTGTAGCTGCTGATTTAGACAATGAAGAAAGTTTAAGAAAAGCTTTTGACGGTGCTTATGGCGTATATGCAGTTACATTTTTCTGGGAACATTTTTCACCAGAAAAAGAAATTGCAGAGGCACAATCAATTGCAAAAGCAGCAAAGGCGGCAGGGATAAAACATATTATCTGGTCTACGCTGGAAGATACCCGCAAATGGATACCGCTTAGCGATAACAGGATGCCCACACTGGGTAATGGTAAATACAAAGTTCCTCACTTTGATGCAAAAGGCGAATCCAACAAATATTTTACTGAACAAAATCTGCCGGTTACATTTCTATTAACTTCTTTTTACTGGGATAATTTTATTTATTTTGGGATGGGACCTAAGAAAGATGCGGAAGGTAAACTTACTCTTAATATTCCTATGGGTGATAAAAAACTTCCTTGCATTGCTGCAGAAGATATTGGCAAGTCCGCATATGGCATTTTTAAAAAAGGAAATAAGTTTATAGGCAAAACAGTTGGAATAAGCGGCGGGCATTTGACCGGAAAGATGATGGCTGATTCTTTTTCAAATGCATTGGGACAGGAAGTTGTTTATAATGCAATTCCGTTTGATGTATATCGTAGTTTTGGTTTTCCGGGTGCGGATGATCTTGGCAATATGTTCCAGTTTAATCATGATTTTGCAGATTATTTTTGCAGTGTGAGAAGTATTGATTTTACCAAATCTATAAATCCCTCTCTTAAAAATTTTGATACCTGGCTTGAAGAAAATAAAAGTAAAATTCCTATTGAATAATTTTTAAAATCTTCTCTTATAATTTAACCTGTTAATCTGCCGCAGTTGTACTGTGGCAGATTAAACAGAAAAAAAAGAATTACACAACAAACTTATGCTTTTGGCACAGCACGCGCACCCAGATTTAACTCAAAAATCACCAACATCTAATCAACTCGTTTCCTGAATTTTCCTAACAACTGAAGTAATTAATTTCCTTGGTAAAAACCTATAACTTTGCGCAACAAACTTATTTATAAATCCATGCACAGCAACTGTTTTTCCTTTCATCATTGCATTGTATCCGAATAATGCAACCGCAGCACTTGTTGGAAGTTTTCTTCCTTTAACCAATCTTACATTATTAATGTTTGCGGCAGATTGAAATCCTGATGCAGTTGGACCGGGGCAAAGCGCTGTTACAGTTATGCCCGTTCCTTTTAATTCGTTTGTAAGAGCCTCGGATAAATTTTGCACGTAAGCTTTGGTTGCATAATAAACTGCCATAAGCGGACCCGGTTGAAACGCTGCTGTTGATGAAACGTTCATAATCTTTCCGCTGCCGCGCAGTTTCATTTCCTTCGCATAAATTTTTGTAAGATAAGTTAGAGCGGTGATGTTAAGATTTATCATTTCAACTTCCTTTTGCAGCTTGGTATCTGCAAAAAATCCCGACATACCGAAACCGGCATTGTTAACAAGAAAATTAACAGTGATATTTTCATTTTTCAATTCATCAACAAGCGACTCACAATTTTTTAGGATTGAAAGATCTGCAGAAATAACCTTTACTTTAACACCGGTTGATTTGGTTAACTCATCACTTAATTCTTTTAGTTTATCGCCGCTTCTTGCAACTAGCACAAGATTAGTTTTGTTTTTAGCAAATATGCGCGCAAGTTCCAACCCTATTCCACTTGATGCGCCAGTAATAAGAGCTGTTTTGTTCATAAGCAATCCGAATAATTTTATAGGTAAAAATACAAACAGTTAAACAAAGTATTTGCGATCCAATGGTAAAATTGCATCACTCAACAATGCTAGCAATTCCTGCTGCTGGATATTGGATACCTGATACTAGAAATGAACCGGGCTTATCCTCTGTCTTCTGGTTCTGCCAACCTTGCTTTTGAAACTTGACGATTACTTCTGAGGTTTTCCACTTTTTATTATACATAATAACTTTAAATATTGACCTCAAAAGCGGCAAATAAAAAACAATTGTAGTTAATGTCTGGTTATTTACATAAATTTACACCCTCTGGTAATAGACCGGAAATTTATTTATTATTTATTAGAGGTTCTTTGTGAGTACTAAATTATTTGTGGGTTCACTCCCATGGTCGGTTAACGACGAAAAGTTAAAAGAAACATTTGAAAAACATGGTACTGTAGTATCTGCAAAGATTGTTACGGACCGCAATACCAACAGATCCAGAGGTTTTGGTTTTGTTGAAATGGAAAGCGCTTCAGATGCAAGCAATGCTATTAAGGCATTAAACGACACAGAAATTGATGGAAGAAAAATCGTAGTTAATGAAGCCAAAGCACGCAGCTAATGGCATAGTTTTCTGTATGGGGGTAAATTTCTGTTATGATTTCTAAAAGGCGTCTTTTGCGGCGCCTTTATTATTTTTCAGCCATAGACTGATGTGCCTTTCGCTCAAAACCAGTTCGCTACTTCCGTCTAACGATTTTCGTCTCACGTCTTTCATTTTTCTTTTTGCCACTGGTGTCTCAGAGTTCATAATTTTCATTGCCTAACCTTGTCCCTCGTTGCAAGTTTAAAGTTTTGCTACATAGTTCAACTTATAAAATTGTTTGCAGGGGAATGCGGTTGAAAATTGAAAGTCAAATATTATTAACTCACCTTACGCAAAATTAGCATTTAGTCATTCTGAACTCGTTTCAGAAACTTATTTGGTTAAGAATATTAGATGCTGAAATAATTCGCCGCGGCGAACAGCATGACAAATGCGTAAGGTGAGTTAGTAAGTAATAGTAGAAATAAAATTAATATTTTTTAATTAATTATTTTCAAATTATATTCTTTTGCAAAAACCTGGTTGTAATGAACAGTTCCGTCTGAAGATACGATTAGAATAGGAAAGTTTATGTCTTTATCAGTGAATGTTTTTTCCCAACCTAAAAGAAAGATATAAGTTGCGGTGGCATCCGCTTCTTCGGCGGTCGGAGCCAGGATTGTAGAGCTTTCGGATAAAGTTCCCGGGTAACCGGTTCCCGGATCCAGAATATGATGGTATCGTTTACCGCTTATTATTCTAAATCTCTCATAATCACCGCTCGTAGCGACAGCATAATCTTGCAAATCAAAAGAAGCAATCAGTTCATTTGATTTTCTTGGGTGTTTAATACCAACTTTCCACAAAGTCTCTTTGTCTTTAGTTCCGGACACATAAATATCTCCGCCTGCATTAAGAATAAAATTTGTAATACCCATATTTTTCAAAATAGCGGAGCCTTTGTCAATTGCATAACCTTTTGCTATTCCGCCCAAATCGATTGACATCCCTTTTTTTCTGAGAAACACAGTTGTATCTTTTTCATTTATATCCATGTCGTCATAATTAACCAGCGTAGCCAGTTTCTTTATTATCTTTTTTTCTGGCAAAATTATTTCTTTGTCTTCACTGAAACCCCATAAGTTAGAAAGCGGACCGATTGTTACATCGAATATACCGTTATATTTTTGGCAGTAAGCCTTTGAGCGTATTAACATTTCTACTGTTTCAAAACTAACCTTTGCCGGATGAAGTCCCGCTGCTCTGTTTATCTTTGATATTTCACTGCTGTCTTTTTGACAGCTTAACAAATTTTCCACACGCTGCATTTCTTCATAGGCAGCCAATAATGCTTTTTTACAGTAATTGATATCGGTGCTTCTTGCGGTAGTTTCAACGGTAGTGCCCATTAAATATTTAGTAACCGATACTTTGTACATTGTGCTATCGATTTGAGCATACACGATGGCAGAGAATAAAACTAAAGTTGAAGTCAGGATATAGTTAAATGCTGTAGTTTTCATTTATCTTACTCTTATCTAAAAAGTAATACTGTCAACCCCAAACAAATTTTTGCCGGCAATAGAGATGTTGATTTGGCTTGGTATGCAGATTAAATTTTCGCCTGGTTTCGATATCGGCTCCATATTCATACAAGTTTTATGTTTGCATGATGCAGAGGTTATGCTTACAGATTTATTTTTTATTCTAATATCTACATGACCTTTTAATCCTCCAATCCTGTAATGTTCTATATCTTTATCCAATGATAATTGATGGACTAATGCATCTCCTCTAAAAATGTTTACGCTGCCAGGGTTAAGTAAATCTTGTTGTGATGAGAATCGAAGCAGCGTCGGGTCATCCAATATTCTTGGGAGGGAAAGAGAATTTGCACTCTCACCAAGAAACAGCGAAAACTCATCAGTTCCTTTTCGGTAATCAACCAAGGACTGAGATTTTATATAAGCAATATCGCCAATATGCCTGCCATTCAATTGATACTCAGTGAACTGCAGCGTGCTCTTTCCATAATCGGAATTTTTAATTGCCTGTTCGATTGTGTGAATAGTTCTTGAAGGCTGATCGGTAATAACAGACAATGAAAACGTATCGCTATTTCTGCCTGAAGCAAAAACTTTGTTAGCAAACGGACTAATCATTCCCATTGCAGCCGTTGCAGGCAAAATCAAAGAACTATATTTAAGAAAATTACGTCTGTTCATCTGCTTATTCCTTCTAATTTTGTTAAAACTTTTTTATTTCTCTTTCTGATTTAGATCCCGGGAAAAATTCGGAAAAACATTCCCACAATTATTACACCACTAGAATATCAATAACGATACCTGATACCGATATTAATATTTGTTGCAAATAAATTATTCTTATTATTAAACCAGTATGGTGTATTTGTATGGCGTAAATAAAAATTAAAATTAAAAATATATTGTACTCGTTCGTCTTTCATAAAGGGAAGAAAATTCTGCCTGTCTCCACCGCTTAAAATAAAATTCAATTGAAGCTCATTCGAATAAGCGGCATCAAGTTTAATATCTGTTGTCATATATTGCTCGGGTATTAAATATTTTTGTTTGAAGAAAAATGCCTGCGTTTGAAAGTTACCGCGCCATCCAACATCTAAAATAACATGCTTGGATAAGTATCTTTCATAATTAGCAGAGAAAGTATTAGATGTTATATCCCAGGAATCCCAGTAATATCTGTATCCCACTTGCAAAGATGATTGATCAGTCAGGCGGTATTTCAGTGATAATGCTGCTGCACGTCTTATCCTAAGATCAGGATGGATAGGATCGAATAAACTATCTTTACCGCCAATCGAAATCGGAACCAATTGATAATTATCCGATAACAACCCGTTATTATCGGTATAAGACGAAAGCAATTGAAGTACTAAACTCTTACTTATGTTTTGTGTAAAGTTTGCATTTAGCGTTGTAACGTTTTTATCCTTTGTCCAATGTTTAGTTTTAGGGAAAACCTTATCCCAGCTTCTTACAATTCCTAATTGTAAAGACGTATTATTTTCAGCAAAATACTGTGTGAAATTTCCGATAAGAGTAGAAGAAGTATAATCACTTTCAGTACTATAGAGACCGTCAGCAGTTAATATCCCGCTGCCCAATAATTGGGCAACACCAATGTTGAATTCATGACGAACCTCATCGAATGTCGGCGCTGAATTTTGATTGCCTGATCTGCCGGATGCGGATGTTACTACATCTACCTTTGGAGCCGGGTTATGACTTTTAATAGATGCAGCCGTTATCATATCAACCAGATATCTTGTGGTGATACTAGTAGATTCTGAAACTCGTTTGGTTAAAGATATGCTTGGGTAAAGAACCGAAACACTAAAGTCATCAAAATAGCCGCTAAAATTTACCTGTGTTTCATTTGCGGGCAAAAGTTGTGCAAAATCTAAACTATAAAAGTTAAAAAATAATAAAAGGAACAGTATGAGCTTTTTAGCCACACCCACAACCGCCGCTTTCTGCTCCTGTTGCACCTTCCACACCTTCTCTGTAATCCAGAAAGTGTTCTTTAAGTCCTGCGTTGATAGGATTTTCATCTATTATCATAATCGGATCTGACAGGCTCTCTTTTTCCCACGGTTTAACCGTGGCGCATCCGAATAAAAATAATGCGGCGCAAAGCAGCAGGAAAATTCGAGTTGACATTATCACCCTTTAATTCTCTTTCAATAATTGAGTTAGCTCTTTATTAAAATCGTTTACGTATGTTTCTTTGAATCCATCGTGTCTGAAACGTATTTTACCTTTTTTATCAATTAATATTGTAGTTGGCATTGCTTCAATATTAAATAGCGAAGGGATTTTCTGTTTGTCATCTACGATAATTGGAAAGTCAGGTTTGGGGAAAAGCTTATCAAGAAAACGCTGCATATTTTCGGAGTGATTATCAATATTAACTGCGATCAGTTCAAACTTAGGATCATTATGCAATTTATAAAATTTTATTAACTCGGGCATTTCTTCACGACAGGGCGGACACCAGCTTGCCCAAAAATCTATGAGCACTACTTTACCAAGATAATTAGATAATTTTATTTCTTTGCCCTGTGTTGTTTTGCCTTCAAAATCCGGCGATTGTGTACCGTCTTTTTCCTGACAAATACTATTGCCAACAAATGCTGAAAGTAACAGAACAAGAAAATATTTTATTGTGATCCTCATAAGTAAAATCTTTTAATAATTGAAAGCATCGGAATTAATTTATCAGAAAATTAGTTAAACACTAATTAACATTAAATAATGCTAATTCCAGATTCATGGTATAAAAAACAGCCTGCATTAAAAAAGAACTACCATAGCCGGTCTCGGAAACCTTACTTGTGCTTAATATGTCAGTATACAGTAAGTAATCAAAATATATCATTATTAACCTTTCGCCCAATGCGTCTGATATTCCTGTACTTCATTCGATTCATTAAATCCAGCACTTACCGATAATAATCATTTGTTTACCTATAAAACTTTGACGCATTTTATTTTTTGCTGTAAGTTTCATAAAGTAATTATCAGTTAATTTAATCAAGTTAATATGAAAATAATTTTTACCTTATTTATTCTTTTTACTATCGCTTCTTCAGGCATTTCACAAACCAAAATTTCCGGCAAAATAACAGACGAAAACAAACAACCCTTGCCCGGTGCTAATATTTATATTAAAAATTCATACGATGGAGTTTCTTCAGAAGTCAACGGTAACTTTTCTTTTACAACAGACGAAAAGGGTGATGCGGTAATTGCTGTTAGTTTTGTTGGGTATCAAACCTATACCCAAAATTTAATTCTGGATGGTAAGGACAAGTACCTTGAAATAATACTTAAGGAAGAATCAACAGAACTTGGCACAGTAGTTATTTCTGCGGGATCTTTTGAAGCAAGCGATGAAAACAAGGCTGTTATTCTGCGCCCACTTGATATTCTAACAACGGGTGCGGATGCAGATATTTATTCCACGCTGGAAACATTACCCGGTACACAACAAATTGGAGAAACCGAAGGATTATTTGTGCGAGGCGGTTCTGCATCAGAAACAAAAACTATTATCGACGAAATGGCGGTGCAAAATCCTTTTTACAGCAGTGTGCCGGACATCCCTTCCCGCGGAAGATTTTCTCCGATGCTATTTAAAGGTACTGTGTTCAGTACCGGCGGCTACTCTGCGCAATATGGACAGGCGCTTTCATCTGTTCTTGTTTTAAAGACACAGGATTTACCCGCTAAAACACAAAGTGCAATTAGCATAATGCCGCTTGGGCTTGGAGGATCTCACACGCAACTATGGGATAATTCCTCTTTTTCATTTGAAGGCGGATACTACAATCTTGGTCCTTACTTCCAGATTCAAAAGCAAAGAACCGATTGGGATAAAGCTCCTGAAAGTTTTGAAGGATCATTAAACTTTAGACAGAAAACTTCTAAAACAGGAATGCTTAAAGTTTTTACATCATTTAGCACCGGTTCGCTTTCGCTGTATATGCCAAATCTTGATAGCCTGCCTCGTAAAGATTTCTTTCATCAAAAAAGCAATAATTTTTTTGTAAACACTAACTACCATGATATTCTTTGGGATGACTGGACTTTGTTCGCAGGTTATTCTGTTGGTGTTGATAATGAAGATGATAAAATAAATAATGATACAGCAAATAGAGTCGATATCTTTAATACAGGCAAGTTTACAATTACTAAAAATATTCTCTCAAATACTTTTTTAACGTTTGGCGGCGAAGTTCAAAATCTTGATCATAAAAGTTCCTATAACGAGTTAAGCGGAAAATTTAATGAAACTTATCTTGCAGGATATCTTGAAGCAGATATTTTTTTTACAAATAATTTTGCCGGAAGAATTGGGGCAAGAACAGAAAACTCCAAGCTGCTGAATAAAACCAATATTGCCCCGCGTCTATCTTTTGCTTATAAATTAGGAGCTTACGATCAGCTTAATTTTGCGTATGGAAAATTTTATCAAACACCCGACCCGGATTTCCTTTTATATTCAAAAAACTTTCAGTTTGAAAATGCTGATCACTTTATATTTAATTATCAATACATTGGTACTGATAGAACTTTCAGGATAGAAGCGTACTATAAGAATTATGATAACCTGGCAAAGGGAACAGTTTATACCTATCCCTATTTTAATCTTCCGGTAATTCCATTTGGCAGTGATGGTAAAGGTTATGCAAAGGGTATAGATATTTTTTGGCGTGACCAGGCAACTTTTGATAACACCGATTACTGGATTTCATATTCATATCTTGATACCAAACGCGACTACAAAAATTATCCCACACTTGCTGCCCAGCCGTTTTCTACTCCGCATACTTTTTCTATAGTAGCCAAGCATTGGGTTCAATCCATAACAACTTTGTTCGGATTAACATATACATTTGCAACCGGGCGGCCTTATTTTAATCCTAACAATCCTGAATTTTTAGGAGACCGTGCAAAGAATTATCAGAATCTTAGTTTAAATGCCAGCCATTTATTAAGTGTATTCGGAAACTTTACGGTTATTTTCTTTTCAATCGATAACGTTTTAGGTTATAAAAATGTTTACGGCTATAATTATTCAACTAACGGTAAGTTAAGTGCGCCAATACTGCCGCCGGCAGTACGTACTTATTTTATAGGAATGTTTATTTCATTAGGTGAAACTAATCCATATTAATTAATTAATTACCCGGGAGGTAAAAATGAAATTAGTTATTTCTTTGTTTTGTGTTTTGCTTTTTACAGGGAATTCTTTTTCGCAGGATAAATACGAATCCGGAATGAAAACTAATCTTGCTAAAATGGAAGAATGTAAAACAGCAAACGATTATCTTAAAGTTGCAAATAGTTTTGAACGCATTGCCGCAGCAGAAAAAGATAAATGGCTGCCTTATTATTATGCTTCTTTAAATTGTGTGCTTGCCAGCTACTCCGATTCATCAAAAACAGCAAAGGATATTTATCTAAATAAAGCAGATAAGTTTATTAATACTGCAGATTCTCTTATCCCGAATAACTCTGAGATTTATACATTAAAAGGTATGATTGCTCAGTCGCGCATGCAGGTTGATCCTATGAACAGATGGCAAAAATATGGCACACAGGCAACTAACAATTTTACTAAAGCGGTGCAGTCCGATTCGCTTAATCCGCGGCCCGAGTACCTGTTGGGCGTTGGGTTATTTTATACACCGGAACAATTTGGCGGCGGACCAAAAACAGCAAAACCAATTCTTGAAAAATCCTTAGCTAAATTTGAAAAGTTTGTCCCCCAAAATGATCTTATGCCGCATTGGGGAAAAGAACAGGTTGAGCAGTACTTAAAACAGATAGCTGAAAAAGAATAACAGATAATTTTATTCAATTGCGGAAGCGATCATAACAAATTACTTCTGCAATTTTTAACGCTAAAATTATTATTGAAAATAATATGAAAACAATTGGACTTATAGGCGGAACAGGGTGGCTTTCCACACTTGAGTATTACCGGCTTATAAATCAGGAAACTAATAAACAACTTGGCGGACTTAATGCCGCACGTTGTATTCTTTATTCTTTTAACTATGCCGATATTAATGAATGCAATCTCCGTGATGACCACGAAGGTGTTTACAAGTTTGTACTTGATGCCGCAGTTAAACTTAAAAATGCTGGCGCTGAATGCCTTGTGCTCTGTGCAAATACAATGCATCAATATGTCGATAGGCTTGTTGAAGAGGTTAAACTTCCCATCATACATATTGCTGATGCAACTGCGATTGAAATTAAAAAGCAAGGATTAACTGCAATAGGTTTGCTGGGAACAAGGTTTACAATGGAAATGGATTTTTATACTAAAAGATTAGGTTTAGCGGGGATTAATTCTTTAGTGCCAGAAAAACCAGAACGACTTTTTATTCATAATACAATTATGGACGAACTGCTTAAAGAAATATTTAAACCGGAAACGAAGAAAAAGTTTTTAGATATCATTAACGACCTTAAACAAAAAGGTGCAAAGGGAATTGTTCTTGGCTGCACGGAAATTCCATTGCTGATAAAACAAGAAGATACAAACCTGCCGGTTTTTAATACGCTGCAAATCCACGCCAAAGCCGCGGTTGATTTTGCGGTTAAAGAATAATTGGCGTTTCAAAATACAGTACATCTGACTTTTGCAATTTTGAATTTTTACTTTTGAATTTATAATTGAACATTTAACATTAACTAACCCGCTTGAGTTTTTCATTTACTCTTTGCGGACTGAATACTGACGACTGCGGACTTTTCTCACCAACCGTCATCCATTAAACATTTTCTATCTCAAAGTTTCTCGTTTCCCGTCTTACGCTTTTTAAGCTTTTTACTTTATTCTTTTATTTTTTTTTCTCTCTCGCCATTCGTCTCTCTTTTTTTCGTTTGACATCTTTCCTTTGACCTTTGACGTTCTTAAGTTTGCTAAAGAAAAGATAATTATGAAAGCTTCAAAAATTACATCTAATGGCAGAGTAACAATTCCCGCTGACTTGCGTAAGAAGTATCGTTTAACATTAGGCACGCGTGTTAACTTAATTGAAGAAAAAGAAGGGGTAAAAATTATTCCTGTTACAAACGAAACAATACGTGTTAATGTCGAATTCCTGGGAATAAAAGGAAAGAGCTTATTGAAAACGTTGATGGAAGAGAAGAAAATTGAACGGGAATTATGAACCGCGCATTTTACTCAAGTACAATTTCTAAATTCCTTGCATCATCAGACGAAGCGATAATTGGCAAGTTAAGTTTAAATAGTTCTTTTTCAGATGAACAAACCCAAAAGCTTGCTTGGCTTGAAGAAATCAAAATATTAAAAAGCGTTTTAGAAGTTTATAAAGCAAACGGTTCAATTTATTTAGAGTTTTCTATTCCACGAATGGGACAAAGAATTGACGCTGTATTACTTATTGGCTCAGTAATTTTTGTTCTTGAATTTAAAGTTGGCGAAAAGGATTACAACTCTTACGCAATTGATCAAGTAATGGATTATGCTCTCGATTTAAAAAATTTTCACGAAACAAGTCACGAACAATATATTGCCCCAATTTTAATTGCGACTAATGCAAAGCATGCAAACACAATAGTATCATCTACTCCACATAATGATAAATTACTTTATCCAATTAAAAGCAATGCAGAACTACTGCCGGAAGTAATTAAAGATGTTCTAAATTTTTGTGATGGTCAGAAAATTGAAAAAGAGGATTGGGAAAACGGACACTACAAACCAACACCTACCATTATAGAAGCGGCCAGAGCATTGTACTTTGGACATTCAGTAGCGGACATATCACGTAACGATGCAGAAGCGATAAACATAACCATAACTTCCGAAGAAATTTATAAGATCATCGATTTATCCAGAAAGCAAAAACGAAAATCTATTTGTTTTGTTACTGGTGTTCCCGGGGCGGGCAAAACACTTGTTGGATTAAATATTGCGAACAAATATTCAGATGATAAGAATGAATTGTACAGTGTGTTTTTGTCTGGCAATGGTCCTCTTGTAAAGATTTTAAGAGAGGCATTAACAAGAGATAAAGTAAAACGAGATAAAGAAGCAGGAATAAAGACAAAGAAGGGTGTTGTGTTCGGTGCTGTTAAATCCAAAATTCAAAACGTTCATAACTTTAGAGATGAATGTCTTACCGGTTTAACTAAACCACCAATTGAGCACGTTGCATTGTTTGATGAAGCACAAAGAGCTTGGACTCTTGAGCAAACATCCAACTTTATGAAGCGAAAAAAAAACAAACCTAACTTTAATCACTCAGAACCAGAATTTTTAATTTCGTGTTTAGACCGACACAATGATTGGGCAGTTGTTGTTTGTTTAGTCGGTGGCGGACAAGAGATTAATACAGGTGAAGCAGGAATAAGTGAGTGGCTAAATTCGGTTCACAATACTTTTAATGGTTGGGATGTATATATTTCTTCAAGACTAACAGATAGCGAATATGCTGCAGGTGAAGCATTAAAAATATTAGAAGGAAGAAAAAATGTTACTTATAATGATTCACTGCACCTTTCTGTATCAATGCGTTCTTTTCGTGCGGAAAATGTTTCATTACTAATAAAACAGATTCTCGATCTAAATGTTGAAGAAGCTAAATCAACACTGAGTAATGTAAATTCAAAATATCCTATTGTAATAACTCGTGATTTATCCAAAGCAAAACAATGGCTCAAAGAACAAGCAAGAGGTTCAGAACGGTATGGTATCGTTGTTTCATCGCAAGCTGAAAGGTTAAGGCCACATTCAATTTTTGTAAGTTCACCAATGGATCCTGTTCACTGGTTTCTTGATGATAAGGATGATGTTCGTTCATCATACTATCTTGAAGATGTTGCAACTGAATTTGATGTTCAAGGATTGGAACTTGATTGGGTTTGCGTTACTTGGGATGCAGATTTTCGTTATACAAAAAATGGTTGGCAACATTGGTCATTTAAGGGTAACAAATGGCAAAAAATAAAAAAACTAGAAAGACAAAATTATCTTAAGAATGCTTATAGAGTTTTACTTACTCGCGCACGACAAGGGATGGTGATAGTAATTCCACCAGGAGATAAAGATGATCATACCAGACCATCTGCGTTTTATAATTCTACGTACGAGTATTTGAAGGAAATAGGATTTAGAGAATTGTGAGTTAAAAAAATCCAATAAAATTTTATCCTTTCCCCCAATCTTTCTATCTTATATAGTAATAAAAAGTTTAATAAAAGGAGTGCTATGAAAAAACGGACATTCAGCCCGTCGGTACTTTCCATCTTTATAATAATTTTGCTGGCTTCAGTATTATTTTCCTGCAGTAAAACTAAAAATCACACAGATAATATTGTCGGTGCGTGGAAAGGAAAAGTTCAGTTTAAAACCGGTGCGTTTGCAGAAATGAAGGGCTGGCAATTTATGTGGGTCTTTAATGATGGCGGAACTATGACTGAATCTTCCAATTATGATGGCTTTCCTCCAACTCCCCCTGCTTATGGTATCTGGAAGAAGACAGGCGATAAACAGTACAAAGCACGATATGAATTCTTCATTACCCAGGTACCTGCTTCTTTCGAAGAGCTTATTAAATCAGGCGGATTTCCTCCTGCAGGATATGGAGTTCTTACAGAAAGCATCACACTATCAGCGGATGGCAAATCCTACATTTCCAAAATAATTTTAAACTTATTTGATCAGAATGGTAAACAAACAGCTTTTAATGATGATGCAACGGCAGAAGCAAAACGAATGGAGTTTCAGCCGGAGTGAAATAGGAACAAAGGTCATACAATCGATTAACGAATAATGAAATGAACTTAAAATGGTTTGTTAGAAAAGGGATATTATTTTTTCCGTCTTCAATAGCGGGCTGGATTATTTCGATTATAGCAATTGGAATTTGTGTATATCTTTTTATTGATACAGACAGTCGGTCGCATTCTGTAAGCGACACATTGATGAATTTTGTATTTAATGCTTTGTTGGTGGCGGTGGTCTATACTATCATTGCATTTTTTACAAGCAGGGAGAATTAAGCAACACACCCCTGCCTTCGGCATCCCCTCTCGAGAGGGGAAATAAAGGGGTGTGTTTATTGCTTAAAAATATAAATTACATCGCAGGCCAAAGCCAGCCGAAAACCCCGCCGGTGAACAATGCATAAATCAATCCATCAAACATATATTTGAATGTAGTAGCCCAATTTCTTTTATACCAGATGCTATCGTGTAAAAGTGCAAGACTGTAGCTCGTAAACGCAGTGGCTCCGGCGAAACGAAAAACAGAAAGATAATGAGCGCCGGGTGGCAAAGCGTGTCCAGCAATGTATGCGGCAAACACTCCCACTACTAAGGAATAGACAAACCACAAAGCTAAACTTGATCCCATTCCTGTTTGTCCTGACGGAAAAAAAGTAACTATAGCGACGGGACCTTTTTTAAACTTATCCTTGTACTCCTGTGAATTTCTTTCTTTATCGTCTTTAGCGTAAGGGAATACATAATCTCCGGCAGGAATGTTAGCTTTGCGAAGGTCATCCATCACCCGATCCTCATCAGGGAGTTTTTGAAAATCGCTGTTGTGATGTTTAATCACCATGTGCAAAAGAAAACTTACAAAGAAAACCACAACAGCAGAAAGAAGTATGGGAAGCCAGAGGGAAATTATTGAAACCATAGCATCTCCTCTAGAAAATTAAAAAATATTTTGAATTAGCCCCTTGTTATAAAATAAGCAATTTTATTTTAGACTTGCAAAAAGAATTTATTATTGATGTAAAATTTTTAAAGAATTTAGGATCCTATTAGTTTCATAAACAAACAATTTTACTAATAATTTTGTAATGTTGTAATAAAAAGTTTATTAAAGAACCGAAGGATTCGTCAGATAATGAAGCATATCATTTTTATTATCATAGTATATTATTCGTTTTCTTTTGCTCAAACCACCGGAAATAATACTTACTGCAACCCGATCGATATAAATTATCAATATAATTTTGAACAAAAAAATTTGCAGATTTCTTACCGCTCTGGTGCCGATCCTGTAATTGTTAATCATAACGGCGAATATTTTTTATTTGCCACTATATCCGGCGGCTGGTGGCATTCAAAAGATTTACTACGTTGGAATTACATCAAACCTGACAAATGGCCTGTCGAGGATGTTTGTGCACCGGCAGCAATTTCTGTGAGAGATACGTTGTATTTATTTCAATCTACTTTTAGCAGACGACCAATTTATTTTCTAACTGAACCAAACTCTGGACACTTAAAATATTTAAACCCACTTACACAAAGGTTAGCTGATTCTCTTTGCGGTCCCTGGGATCCGAGTCTTTTCTATGATGAAGAGATGAATAAATGGTATATGTACTGGGGTTCATCAAATGTGTACCCAATCTATGGAGATGAGCTCGATAAAAATAATCAACTAAACTTTAAGGGTTATTTTAAAAAATTAATTTCTCTACATCCGGATAAGCATGGCTGGGAGCGATTTGGCTTTGATCATCGCGATACGATTAAACCATTTATTGAAGGTGCGTGGATGACAAAACATAACGGTAAATATTATCTGATGTACGGTGCACCAGGAACAGAATATAATGTTTACGCTAACGGAGTTTATGTCGGCGATAATCCGCTCGGACCTTTTGAATATGCCCCAAACAACCCCGTCTCTTATAAGCCGGGCGGATTTGTAACAGGTGCCGGACATGGAAATACTTTTCAAGATAATTATGGAAATTGGTGGAACACCGGAACTCCCTGGATTGCCGTAAACTGGAATTTTGAAAGACGTATTGCGATGTTCCCGGGAGGTTTTGATAAGGATGGCTTGATGTTTTCAGATACGCGCTTCGGAGATTTTCCTCATTTTATGCCGGATAAAAAATGGAATAAATCTAATGAATTATTTACAGGCTGGATGCTTCTATCTTATCAAAAACAGGTCGCAGCTTCTTCAACACTTGAAACCTTTCCGGCAAGCAATTTAACGGATGAAAATCCAAGAACATTTTGGGTGGCAGAAAATAACAATTCCGATCAATGGCTGATTATTGATTTGGAAAAGAACTGTACGGTGAATGCTTTGCAAATCAATTACGCAGATTATAAAAACAATATTTATAAAAGCGATTCAACCGTTTATACTCAATTTAAAATTTATTCATCTCTGGATAATAAAAATTGGTGGTTGATTTCTGATCTCACAAAAGAAAAATGCGACAGACCAAATGCTTACATTGAATTTAATAATCCAGCGCAAGCGCGGTACATTAAATATGAGCATATTTATGTTGCGGCTAAAAATCTTGCGATAAGTGATATAAGAATTTTTGGCAGTACTAATAGTGCTTTTCCAGAAACACCAAAGAATTTATCCGTTGAAAGAGACAAGGACAGAAGAAATGTTTTTATCAAATGGGATTCGGTACCCGATGCAGTCGGATATAATAT
The DNA here is from genome assembly GCA_037444745.1 of Ignavibacteriales bacterium. Taxonomy (GTDB): domain Bacteria; phylum Bacteroidota; class Ignavibacteria; order Ignavibacteriales; family Ignavibacteriaceae; genus IGN3. Next base: position 129,324 of record JBBILT010000004.1, on the reverse strand, counting down.
TTTATGGGGGATAAAACCTAATAAATTATATCAAACCTATCAGGTGTTTGCAGATAAAACCACAAAGCTGGAACTCCGCGCACTTACAGTTGATCAGGAATATTATTTTGCAATTGAGTCATTTAATGAATCCGGAGTTTCTAAATTGAGTGAAGTTAAATATTGTAAATGAGTAAAAAGTAAAAATATTTTTAGCAATTGATTGATTCTTTTTACATCTCGGGTTAAATTCCTGTGGAAAAAAAACTATTTCCGATTTATTCTTTTGAAATTACAAACAGAGATTATTTTAGGAACTAATTAACTAAATCAAATCACTTTCCCGAGAGGCATCAATGGAACCGATAAAAAAATTTTCACCCGCACTGTTTGGAGTTATTATCCTTTGCTTTTTCTTGCCCTTTGCTAATCTTTCCTGCAGCGGACAAACTGTTATGACATTAACCGGTTTTCAACTAATTACAGGCACAGAATATTCAGACCAGAATATGATGGGGCAAAATATGTTTGATCAGAATAAAGAGAACACTGCGGATAATAAAAATCGGGAAGTTAAATCGCAGCCAATGGCTCTTTTTGCATTACTTGCTGCAGTGGCAGGATTAGCTATCGGTTTTATCAGAAAAAAAATAACTGCATTAATTAGTTTAGTAATTGCAGTCCTTGGAGTTGTATTTTTATTCCTTCTTAAAATAAATATGGATGGTGATGCTGCTCTTGGCGGGCAGGGAATTATAAAGCTCGAATATCAATCTGGTTATTGGCTGACAATAATACTTTTTATCGCTGCCGCTGTTGTGTATTGGCTTATCTATAATGAAAAGAAAAAACCTGAAAGTGTAATTGCTGAAACGCCTATAACGCCTCAGTAATTATTTATTATAAAGTATTAATAAAATATTGTGTTGATGTTTTAAATGGTGGAGATATTAAAATAATCTCCGCCATGGTATTATTCCGTGGTCTGCAAAGCTGGATGATATTAATTAGCAGTATTGTGAGGACATAAATTCTAAAGCAGTACTCTTGTTTTGATTGTTTCGGGAATTGCTTTTAGTTCTTTCATTATCTCAACCGAAATATTTTTTTGATCAACATCAATAATTACATAACCGATATCTGCATCTGTCTGCAAGAATTGAGAAGCAATATTGATATCACGTGAAGTAAATATTTTGGTTATTTTATTTAATACTCCGGGCTGATTTTTATGAATGTGAAGATAACGCTGCTTATTAAGATTGGGGTTTAAAGATACTTCAACAAAATTTGTTGCGCCGATTGTAGTTCCAACATCACAATAATTAACTAACTTTTCAGAAACCTCAACAGCAATGTTTGCCTGCGCCTCCGATGTGCTGCCGCCAATATGTGGTGTTAGTATTATGTTATTAAATTTTTGCAGTACATTTATAAAAGGATCTTTTTTTGAATTTGGTTCTTTGGGAAAAACATCAATCGCAGCGCCGGCAATGTGTTTTTCTTCTAATGATTTTGCCAGATCATCAATTACAACAACCGATCCTCTTGAAGCATTAATTAGATAAGAACCATTTTTCATCAAACTTAATTCTTTTGAAGTGATCATATTTTTTGTAAGATATGTTTCGGGAACATGGAGAGTAACAAGATCAGATATTGACAGAAGCTCATCCAGGCTAATACACGATTTTGCGTTTCCCAGATTTAACTTCTTCTCAATATCAAAGTAGTAAACATTCATTCCTAATGATTCAGCAAGAACCGAAACCTGAGAACCAATATGCCCATATCCAACAATCCCTAAATTTTTTCCTCTAACTTCAAAAGAGTTGGAAGAATCTTTTAGCCAGATACCATTATGTGCGGCAAAGTTTTTTTCGGGAATCCCGCGAAGAAGAAAAATGCATTCACTTATCACAAGCTCAGCCACAGAACGGGTATTTGAAAATGGTGCGTTAAAAACAGGAATACCTTGAAGTTTTGCTGCTTGTAAGTTTACCTGATTTGTGCCAATGCTGTAGCAGCCGATTGCAATTAGCTTCCTGGCGTGTTTAAGAATATCATCTGTAATATTTGTTTTGGATCTTATTCCAAGAAGATGAACGTCCTTAATCTTTTCAATCAGTTCATCGCTTTCTAAAGAACTTTTATGATATTCAACATTTGTGTATTGGTTTTGGCTGAATAACTGCAAAGCATTTTTATGAATTCCTTCAAGCAGAAGAATTTTTATTTTTTCTTTTGAAAGTGATAAAGATTTTTTTGTGCTTGTCATATTATTATGATTTATTTCTTTTTTCAATTTCTACAACTTGATTTCGGCGATGATCCATAACGCCAATCATAAGTCCTGCGGTAACCACAACAGCACCGGCTATTTGATAACCGGTAACTTCTTTTCCGAACAAAAGCATAATAAAAGGCAGCAATGCCAGATAAACATTTGTATATGGCACCCAAAAATGTGCAGCAAATTTTGAAAGTTTGAAGAAACCAAAGCTGTAAATATATCCTGTTAATCCCGCAGCAATAACAAAAAGTATTGGCAGCCAGTTGTTAGGAATTATACTTCCATCAAACAGAGAGAAGAACCTGTGATACTCAACTGCTTTAAAAATTTGCTTGATGTTTTCTTCTTCTTTTTCGGAAACATTATTTTTTAAAACATATTCGTTTTCTATTTTGGAATAATAACCGAGTAAAAATTCTTTTTTACTTTCATCAACTTTATCTAAAACCCTTATCTCAAAATTTACAGCGGTTACACTTTGGGGCATATTAGCATTCATCATATTTCCGATTAAGGGAACAATTAAAATTGCCGAAGTAATAAAAACCATTTTCCAGATCTCACGCCAAACAACAAGTGCATTTGGTCCAACACCGGGCAAAGCAGTTTGCACAGTTTTATTATTTAAAACTTGTTGTGAAAGTAAACATCCATTTATAATTATTATCCAAATTATAGCAGTCCTATCCAAAGCATTATTATCCGAAGCTAAACCAAGCAGCCATGGAATATGCGGCAATGCAAGTCCTGTAATAACAAGTGAAATTCCAATCCAATGTTCTTTACGGATTGGAGCGTTGAACATAATCTTTCCAAAGAAAGGAAGAAATGCCAGATAAATATTTACATAAGGAGCAAAGATGTGGGGGGAATAATACCGGGGCAGATAAAAGAAACCAATGTTTTCAATTACTCCGGTAAAAGCACAGATTATTATTGTTGATAGAGAAAGAAAACCGGGCCACAAATATTTTGTTTCCTTGCCCCGGATAGTTTCGATTATAACTGCAATAACAGCCCATGCAAGCTTAGAAATTTCGCGCCACCAGGTCATCACACCCGGGGAAACATCTATCTTACTGCCGCCTGTAAATTCCGGCTGATTACCCATCCAATTGAGAACGTATTGCCCGCCCAACCCGCCGTTAATAATGGAAAGCCAAAGAATAAGTACAATCCACTCCACAGGAATTTTCTTTCTATAAGGTTTTTAATTTTTACATTCTTGACCCGGCAAAGTTAAATAATTTATTTTTGTAAATCATTTATTGTGCATTATTTTCTGATGTATTAATTAATTCCATATTACAAAGTAAAAAATCTTATGAATAAAAAAGTTGCTCTTCTTTCAATGGATTCACTCAAAAACTTTCACACGTACGATAAACTGCTTATTGAGCCAATGAAAAAGCTTGGGTGGATTGCCGAAGAAGTCTCCTGGCGGAATGAGAGAGTAGGTTGGAATGATTATAACGCTGTGATTGTAAGATCAACGTGGGACTATCAAAATGATTATGAAATATTTTTAAAAGTTTTAGAAAAAATCAATAACTCATCTGCACATCTTGAAAATGAATTAGAGATTATTAAATGGAATATGAATAAAAAATACCTTTATGATTTGGAAAGCAAAGGAGTTCGAATTGTTGATACAATATGGGAGAAAAAATTTAACCCAGAAATTGCTTATGAATATTTTGAGAGACTTAACTCCGAAGAAATAATTATTAAACCAAACATTAGTGCCAACGCGGATAATACTTTTAGATTATCAAAAGAAAATCTTAATGGACATCTGCACGAAATTGAAAAAATATTTGCGCAGAGAGATTTTATGGTTCAGCCGTTTATGCAAAATATTATTAATGAGGGCGAGTATTCTTTGTTTTATTTTGATGGAGAGTTTAGCCACGCAGTTTTAAAAACTCCCAAGGAAAAAGATTTTCGCGTTCAGGAAGAACATGGTGGAATTTTTAAAAGCATTATACCAACCGAAGAACAAAAATCAATCGCAATAAATATTATTAATAAACTTTCTACAATTCCTCTGTATGCAAGAACGGATTTAGTGAGAACAAAAGATAATGATTTTGCCCTGATGGAATTGGAACTAATCGAACCTTCGCTCTATTTTAATAGGGATATTAAATCTCCCGAAAGATTTGCAAATGCATTTGTTAAAAGAATGGCAGTTTTAGAGAGTCATCAATTTGTAAAAAACTAAAAATCTAATTTTATTACGCCATCAGACACCACAACACTTTTTAAAGTATCATCCGTAAATGCTCTAAAAATAAACACAGCATCCAAGTTAGTATCTGAAATTCTATTGATTGTTAGAAAGCTGTAATCCTGAAAATATGCTTTGTATTTTTCATCTTGTGTCCCACTGATGGACTTTAAAGTGTAAGCTGCTCTAACTCCGTATGTGTAACCCGGCTCATCTTCACCAATACCTACCCGACCAGCTTGATTTATACCTATCCACATTTCCAACACCGAAGATGAAAATTTAGAATTATTAACAATTGGCTGTTCTGATTTTAAATAGCGAACGTTGCCTGATTTGCTTGTTAATACTTGATTTGAATACCAGGATCCGCCATTCACAGATGCTCGTATAAATCCCGTTGCAGTGTATTCTTTACTTACCGGATTAGAATTTTCATTTGTTGAGCAACCAATCAAAGTAATTAAAAATACCGAAAGCGAAAAGAAGATTTTCATAAATACTTTTTTATTAAATTATTATACGAAAGCTAAGGCATAATTCACTAAAGAGAAACTGTATAATTATTACAATGTAGAAAAAAATAAATAATAAATCACTACTTCAATTTGCTAAAATCTGCCTGAGCAAATTTCGGTTGGCTTTAACCGAAAATTTCCTAGGACGATAATACAATTTTCACAGGCTGTCTTTCTATTCATATTTCTGATCGACGAACTTGAGCTTTCTTATCATTAAGTTTATAATTATTAATTCAGAAATACTTTAATTAAATCATCGATTATTAAACAGGAATATAAGTTATGCAAACAATATTAGGCGCTGGTGGAACTACAGGCATTGAATTGGCAAAACAATTAATCAACTATACAAAAGACATTCGGCTTGTAAGTAGAAATCCAAAAAAGGTAAACGAATCAGATCAACTGATAAGTGCCGATCTCTCAAATCCATTAAAGCTTGATGAAGCAGTTAAGGGTTCTGAAATTGTTTATGTGTGTATTGCTTTCGATTACAAAACAGTTGTTTGGAAAGATAGCTGGCCGAAATTTATGAAGAATCTTATAGCTTCTTGCAGGAAGCATAGCGCCAAAATTGTCTTTGTTGATAATATGTATATGTATGATGTTAATCATTTATCAAATATGATCGAAGAAACACAGATCAATCCCGTTTCTGAAAAAGGGAAAATCCGTGCAGAGATTTTCCAAATGCTAATGACTGCCGTTGAAAGAAAAGAAGTAACGGCTCTTGTTGCAAGAAGTGCTGATTTTTACGGTTCACAAGTAAAAAATAGTGCATTAACAATCTCTGTTTACAATAATTTGTTGAAGGATAAAAGTCCTCAATGGCTTGGTAAACTTGATGTGGTTCATAGCTTTACTTACAGCAAAGATATTGGTAACGCTCTTTCATTACTTGGCAACACGCCGGATGCATTCAATCAGGTCTGGCATTTACCGACTTATGAAGGAAAGCTTACATCAAGAGAATGGATTGAGTTGTTTATGAAAGCAATGAATAAACAAAAGAAAATTCAGGCTGTTCCGATTTGGGCAATGGGATTGCTTGGAATCTTTGTTCCCGTTATTAAAGAGTTAAAAGATGTTTCATATCAGCTCGACAGAAATTATTTCTTTAACAGCAGCAAGTTCAATAAGCGGTTTAGTTTTATTCCAACTTCTCCAGAAGAAGCAATAAATGAAATTGTAAAAGCATAACATCATAAAAGTATTAAAACAAGATGACAAGTATCATCAGATAATAAAAAGGTTGAAATATATTAGACGAAAATAGCTTCGAATAATGGACAAATTTTTTTACTGCTTTAATTCTGGAAATATCACAGTTATAATATCAACATCTTTTATTTTTATTTACAAATGCAAGAATAAACCTACCTTGATTTTTGGGGTTTACCTGTCCACTTTTTCTTAGTGTCTTTTCCAAAACGACTTGGTCTTGAGTGTTCTGAGCTTCTTTTCCTATGCTGTTGCTGTGGAGCTTTTACGGGATTATGATCCATCAATGGAAAAGGATGATTATCAACCACAGAAATCTTTTTAGCGATCAGTTTTTCAATATCGCGCAAGTATGCTTTTTCTTCTGCATCACAAAATGAAATTGCAGTTCCTTTTGCCCCGGCTCTGCCAGTTCTTCCAATACGATGAACGTAAGTTTCTGCCATGTTTGAAATTTCATAATTGAATACATATTCCAGGTCATCAACATCAATCCCGCGTGATGCAATATCTGTTGCCACCAAAACACGAGTTGTTTGAGCTTTGAAATTTGTTAATGCACGCTGTCTGGCATTTTGTGATTTGTTACTATGTATAACCTCCGCTTTGATATTATGCTTCAGCAAATAACTCACAACTTTATCTGCGCCGTGTTTTGTACGTGTAAATACTAATGCGGTTTTAATATTTTTATCTTTTAAAATATATACAAGCAGAGCATTTTTATTTCCTTTATCAACGAAGTAAACATATTGTTCAATAATATCTACCGTCAATAACTCAGGAGTTACCGAAACCTTGGAAGGATTATGCAATATTGTATTTGCCAGCTTAACTATTTCTGGAAGTATAGTTGCAGAAAAGAAAAGTGATTGTCTTTTTTTCGGAAGTGCTGTCAATATCCTTCTTACATCATGAATAAAACCCATATCCAGCATACGATCGGCTTCATCCAGAACAAAAATTTCTACATCGTGTAAAGTTAAATGTCCCTGATTCATAAGATCTAATAACCTGCCGGGTGTTGCAACTACAATATCCACACCGCTGTGCAATGCCGATGTTTGCGGGCTTTGGCTAACACCGCCAAAAACTACTGCACAGTTTAATCCCGTATGTCTTCCGTACGCTCTAAAACTTTCGCCAATTTGAATTGCAAGCTCTCGTGTTGGTGTTACGATAAGGCTTCTTACTTTTCTTTTCTTCTGATATGTTTTATTCGCACTTAATAATTGCAGAATAGGAATTGCGAATGCAGCTGTTTTTCCGGTTCCTGTTTGCGCGTAGCCGAGCAAGTCCGTGCCTTGTAAAATAATTGGAATTGATTGCGCTTGTATTGGGGTTGGGGTAATATAGCCTTCTTCTTTTACTGCTCTTAAAATCGGTTCAATAATATTTAATGATTTGAATTGAATGTCAGGTTTGTGAGATGCTCTGTTATTTTCCGTTTTCGTCAAGTTTGTAATCCTTTATCCTTTTTAGGTGTAATGTTAACAAAATTCTAATAGTAATATTGCATATAATTTTCTCTTAAGCATATTAACTTAAGCAGACTTCTGAAAAATTCAATAAGTCAATCCTGTGCAAACAGGGATATATTGATTATTAAGCTATTCCCCTTCAGCAATCGGGGCGAGAATGACAGGCGGTTAGAAGTCTATTTTTCAGAAGTATCTAAGAATAATCACACAACTAATTGAACTCTTTTCAATACTGTAATGTTTAATAAGAAACAAAATATTTATGAACAAAAAGACCTTATACTTCAATATGATTACGTTTTTGTTCTGCTTAATCACGTCGTCAGCAGTTGCTCAAAAAGATAGTCTAATCCTATCGTTCGAACTGCTACAGCAAGACATTAGCAAAACGGGGATGATCGTTCTTGGTTCGTGGGCTGTAGGAAATATTTTAATCGGAACTTACGGCAACTTTAAGGCGAACGGAGAAGCGAAATATTTTCATCAGTTTAATGCAGCCTGGAATATTGTTAATCTTGGTATTGCTGCCTTTGGATATTTTAATGCTGTTAATTGTGATCCAGCATTAATGACAAATGTTGAAATAATTAAAGATTTTAATTCATTACAGAATTTACTTTTGCTTAATGCAGGACTTGATGTTGCATACATTGCAACAGGATTTTATTTGAAAGAACGATCTAAAAATTCTGTGAATGTAGAACGGTTACGAGGATATGGAAACAGTTTACTGTTGCAGGGTGGTTTTCTTTTGTTGTTTGATGTTTCTTGGTTTTTCATTCACCAGAATAACGCAAACGTAAATCTTTATCCACATTTAGAAAGCTTTCTTGCAGGTGGTGTTGGTATCGGAATTAATTTAAAATTATAAACACAAAATATTAATTAGATTCCTGCTTTCGCAGGAATGACAATTGGAAAAAATATGAAAACATTTCTTGTCGTCGGCGGAACATCCGGCATTGGATTAGAAACAACAAAATTATTAAGTCAAAATAATCGTGTTATTGTATTAAGCAGAACCAATAGAAATTTAGAAGGAATAAATAATGTGGAATTTCATTCCGCTGATGTAACAAAATCAGTCGATGAGCTTCCAAGTATTGCTGAAAAAATTGATGGATTAGTTTATTGTCCGGGTACAATTAACCTAAAGCCATTAAAGAGCCTCAAGTTGGAAGATTTTCAAAATGACTTTGAGGTTAATCTTCTTGGGGCAGTAAAAGTAATAAATAAATATTTTAACAATCTTAGGTCTGCAGAGAAGGCAAGCATAGTTTTATTCAGCACAGTTGCTGTGCAAACGGGAATGCCATATCACGCATCTGTTGCGTCTTCAAAAGGTGCTGTTGAAGGTTTAACCCGCACACTTGCCGCAGAGTTTGCGCCAAATATTCGTGTAAATTGTATTGCTCCATCGATAACAAATACTCCGCTTGCAGAAAAACTTCTGAACAATGAAACTAACGTTAAAGCCTCAGAAGATAGACATCCATTAAAACGAATTGGCAGTGCAGAAGAAATTGCACAAACAGTTGAATTTTTGTTATCAGAAAAATCAGGATTTATTACAGGTCAAATTATAAAAGTTGATGGCGGAATATCATCTATAAAAACAATTTAAACTTTGCGACTTAGCGTCTTTGCGTGAAACAATGAAAATAACAAACGAAAATATTTTATCTCTTGAAAAACAAGACCGAATCAACTTGATTAACTCATTATCCGGATTCAAAAGCGCAAATCTCATCGGCACAATTTCTTCCGGAGGAAAAACCAATCTTGCAACATTCAACTCAGTTATTCACGTTGGTGCAAATCCACCCTTGATGGGATTATTAATGCGTCCGGTTTCAGTTGAAAGACACACATACAATAACATTAAAGAAACTAACTTCTTTACAATCAATCATATTAATCAAGAAATATTTAAGCAGGCACATCAAACATCTGCAAGGTATGACAAAGATGTTTCTGAGTTTGATGAATGTGGTTTAACTCCAGAATACAGCGAAACAAATAAGGCTCCTTATGTTAAAGAATCAAAAATAAAAATTGGTTGTCGTTTTGTTGAAGAACACGAAATAAAATTTAATGGAACAATTTTTATTGTTGGAGAAATTGTTGAGATTATTTTACCCGATGATGTTGTTGCAATGGATGGTTATGTTGATATTGAAAAAGCGGGAGCGATTGCTATCAGCGGACTGGATAGTTACCACGAGACAAAAAAGATTGCAAGATTATCTTATGCAAAGCCTGGTGTTGAGCCAAAAGAACTATGAAATGAAAAATCTTTCAAATGAATATACATCCCGAATCATAGAAATGGCGTGGGAAGATCGAACTCCATTTGAAGTAATTGAACTCCAGTTTGGTCTGAAAGAAAACGAAGTGCGTGATATTATGAGAAGAGAAATGAAGTTATCAAGCTTTAAAATGTGGCGCAAAAGAGTGAGCGGAAGAAAGACAAAACATTTATCCCTCCGCTCAAAATATGTAAAAAGATTAAAGAGTAAGAATCTATAAAAAGCCGCAGTAGTTTTACCGCTGTTAGAATGAAAACTTAGTTATTTAAATTCAATTTCAACCAGCTCACCCTTAAACTCACATTTTCTATGAGCGCCATCGCAAAATGGCTTATTAGATGATTGACCACATCTGCAAGGAGCAATTGTTTTTTGCGAAATAGTCTCATCGGTTCCGCCTCTTATAATTTTGGCTTCAGAGACCTCGATAAGTATGGGATCGTTTTCGTTTATTTTTATTTTTCCTTCTATTCTATTAAATATTTATAAATTATTAAACAAACGAACTATTAAATTCGTTCCTTGTTTATAAAATTCAAGTTCAGGTTTGCCTCAAGCGCAATTTATAAAATCAAACATTTTGATTTGTCGTAAACGGGTGGGCGTAAGAAAAACAAAACATCTTTCCCTCCGCTCAAAAGAAGTGAACAGATTTAAGAGTAAGAATCAATAAATATTAAATTGTTTTTAAGTAATTCTCTGCAGCAGATAGCAAAGTATTTTTCCTTTCCTCGGACATCTTATTAAAAGTTCTTACGAGCATTCCTAATCTTGGATTTGAAAGGAAAAATTTTCTGTGCTTATCCATAAACCGCCAGAACAGACCATCCCAGATTAGCTGCCAATCACCCTTTTGATAATCACTCATCTTCATCAAATAATTGCTGCCGCTTATATAAGGTTTTGTTGACATTAAGCCGCCATCTGCAAACTGACTCATTCCATAAATATTCGGAACCATTACCCAATCATAGGCGTCAATAAATAATTCCATAAACCAGCGGTAAACTTCATTGGGATCAAATTCGCAGAGCAGCATAAAATTTCCAAGCACCATTAATCTTTCAATGTGATGACAATAACCTGTTTGTAAAACTTTTTTAATTGTTATGTCGAGTGGTTCGATGCCCGTTGTTCCGCTCCAAAAACTCTCCGGAATTTTTCTTTTGAATCCCCAATAATTTCTTGTGCGCTGAGTTGTACCGGAAGATTCATACACTCCTCGAATAAACTCACGCCAGCCGATTATCTGTCTGATAAATCCCTCAACCGAATTCAATGGGATTTTGTGCATCTCAGAAAAATTAAGAGTTTCTTCGACTATGTGTTCGGGAGTGATCAGCCCTATGTTCATCATTGGAGTTAAAACGCTATGATTGAGTATGTTTTCTTTGGCAACAATGGCATCCTCATAGCTTCCGAATTCTGAAAATCTTTTTTCCAAGAATTCTTTAAACCATTTTTTACTTTCATCAAAAGTATTGGGATAAATAATGTGTTTATTAATTTCTCCATAATTATTAGGGAAATGCTTGTTCACATAAGTAACGGCCTCTTTGTAATATTTATTTGCAGGTGGAAAATTTACTTTGGGAGGTTTCTTTGCAATGGGATATTTCAATCTGTTTTCGGTATCGTAAGTCCATTTACCGCCAGCCGGCGAAGCATTATCATCAATTAATATTCCCAGCTTCTTTCTTTGCTTTATGTAAAAATCCGTTTGTGAATATTTTTTCTTTCCGCTAAAGTATTCTTTCAAATCTTCTTTAGAATTCAGAAAAGCTGGTGAAGAATACTCTTGAAATTTTATACCGGATTTTTCAGCGGTTTGTTTAATTCTTTTTTCGAGCCAATTATCGGAAACGTCTGCAAAGTGAATCTCTCCAATTCCTTTTCGCTTTAAATGCGGAATAAGTTTCCTGATGTCAGATAATTCATTCTTCGAATCAATATAAATTATCTTAAGTTTTTTTCTTTCAAGATAGTCTTGATAGAATTTCATTGAAGATCGATGAAAAAGCAATTTCTGTTTATGAAATTTGTATTGCTTGAAAAAAAGGAATTCTTCGATAAGATAAATAGCGCTGTTTTTCTGGATAGAAGGAAAATATTCGAATAATTGATGAGGAAATATTAAAACTGCTTTATTCATTTGATAATGGATTAAGCGGTTATTTTTCAAACGCTACATTATATAATTGTATCGATCGAAAGAAAATGTATGAATTTAATATCATAAAAAACAAAGCTGGCAGAGATGCCCAAAAACCATCATTAATCTTATACCGTACAGTTAATCCCAAAAGCATTAAAACAGCAAGTCCCGCTGATGAAATTATCAGAATAGGGGATAACCATAAACCCACCATCAAACCAAATGATCCACATATTTCTAAAGTCGCTGTGAACGCCCCGAATTTTTCAAGTCCAAAGCGTTTAAATTCACTTTTCATATGCGGGGTTATAAAGTAACTTGTTCCGTATGTGAAAAATGAAATACTCGAAATAGAAATCAGCATATTAAGTAGGTTAATTAATTAATTATTTGTGCCGATACGGCAGCAATAAAAAGACATAAAAATAAAAGTAAAAAAGATGGGACTCGTTTCTCCAACGGATTTTTTACTTTGAAGTGAAAATACTGGGCGCTTAACATTAGAAACGCCATAAGAAGTGCCGGCACAAGCACTAGTGACTGATACCAGATACCTGCAACGAGTAAAGTTGCCAAAGATATTTTTGCTGCGCCAACCATTGTGCGAGTTAAATCGTTTAACTGGTATTGTTTGAATTCTTTTACGATGTTATCGAAACGAAATACCCATACGATTACAATGGATACAGCAACGATAATCTGAGCAATAGCGGAATAAGTATTCATTAGTTTCCCCTTATAATTTCCCTACTCGTTTGGATTTTCGGTTACTCCCCGTTTTTTATCGTGGGCGCTGGACTCCACGTTTTAATAAAAATTAAAATCTAACTTTAATAATTTACCGTTTATTTAAGAAAGCCGAATACATCCAAACTAATTTTTCTTGTGCTCGAATGTAATCACTCATAAGTGCATTAGTGCCTTCATCGTTTATCTCTGCCGATAATGCAAGAAGTTCTCTTTGGAGTGTTATGATTGTCTTAAAGGAACTTATAATTTCGCTAACCGCTTTCATTCCGCCAGAAACCTCTTTACTTTCAACAATTGCAGATGCTTTTTTATAGTCGGAATATCTATGGTTTGGTGAGTGTCCAAGCGTTAAAATTCTTTCTGCAACTTCATCGATTTTAATAAACAAGTCATTGTACAGTTCCTCAAATTTTAGATGAAGCTCAAAGAATTTTTCGCCTTTAATGTTCCAATGATAACCGCGAGTGTTTTGATAAAAGATCGAATAGTTTGCAAGAAGTATGTTTAGTTTCTGTGCTAATTCAGATATCTTTTTAGTATCGAGACCGATAGAGTTTAAATTTTCCATTTTGATAATCCTTATTTGGAATTAAATTTTATTGTTACTGATTTGCCGAGTTATTAACTATTATAAACCCAACAACTTTTTGGCTTCAAAAATTCCACTTTGTCCATTTTATGTTAAATATGCTTGTTGTTAGTCTAAATTATTGATTTTCCCTGGGGGAGTACTATTGTTCTCAAACCGCCATCGCCACCAACTTCGCAGCCGCGACCACTTACAAATTCATAAACCGTAATTGCTGCAACAGATACATCAAGCATATCTTTTACTCCGCCCGTAAAATTGTTCAAACATAATTCATAAGCAAAAGTTTCTTTCTCTAGTGTTTTGTATGATGCAGAGGGAAACACTTCATACACGGATGGAAAATCTTTTAATGAATCAAAAATTAAATAACCAGGTTTCATCCAATCGGCGGAATCCTCATAGGTTCTTGTCCATTGTGGATTTGCTATGTTGTAAGATTTAACTATTACTTCGCATTCTCTGCCAACGCTTTGTTTGGTTTTTCCAATCCACGAATTATTTTTTCTATCAAAATAACTGGTTCGTAATTTTTCAATCAGCATTCGTGGCGCGTCAATTCCAATTGCGATTGTGTCTGTTTGATTATTTGAAAGTTCGTTAAAAAATTTTGAAAAGACCGAGTAATATTTTCTATTATTCATCCGCTTGAGACCTGCTTTTTATTTTTATCAATGACGTAATAACGGCAACCACGATTTATTTGGACATCAATTCCGGCAAAGTATTTAATTTTGTTTTTCATCTCAGTGATACTCCGTTCGAGGAATTAGTTACGCAGAGAACCACAGAGAAGGCACTGAGAAACACGAAGAGTGTTTGATTAATTAATAAGCACCTTTTTTTCGACAACTGACAAGTATTCTTCGCATTTATCCCGCAATCTTTTTTCTTCAGATGGATTTTTGAATTTATATTTCTCTTCTTTTCTTTGGTTGAAAAATCCACCGTTGCTTCCAGGAATATTTTCAGAAGTTGCAAGCCATACAATTGTATCTGCGCCTTTCTGAATAGTTCTTCCTTCAATCAAGGCTAAAACTTTAATTAAAAAAACATCTGTTAAAAGCGCTTAAAGAAGAAATCTTAAAAGTTATTCCTGAAGAATTGAAGAAAGATAAAAATGGATTGATAATACACAGATTCTTTTAGATGTCTAAATAAAATTACCACTAACTGAATAATTAGAAAGTTGTCAAGTTCATCTTGAATACTTTAAAACCACACAACCGGTTGAAAGTTGTTGAGATGAAACAAGATTCAGATTCTTAAAAGCATTTCCTTGCCTGAACAAAGGTCTTCCGCTGCCAAGAATAACGGGAGCTATTCCGATCCGGTATTCATCAAAGAGATCATCATTGATAAATGTTTCTGAAAGATTAGCACTTCCGAATACAAACATATCTTTTCCACGTTCTTGCTTTAGTTTTTTAATTTCGGCGGAAGCATTTTCACTAATAAGTCTCGTATTGTTCCAATGAGCAGATTTTAATGTCTTGGAAAAAACAAGTTTTGGTATTCTATTCATCAGTTTAGCGATTTCTAATTCAGCAATTTCTCCTTCCGCTTCTGCTTTAGTCCAATATGCAGCCATACCTTCATACGTTACGCGACCAAAAAATAGATAGTCTGCAGAATTTAACTGCTCGATACTGATTTTCTCAAGTTCTTTTCCCCAAACAACATTATGAAAAGACAAATCCCAATTCTGTTTGCCTTCGAAGCAGCCATCCAAGGTGATGATATTCCACATTATTAATTTTCTCATTATTCTATCTCCCATATAAGTTTAAATTTATTAATGTCATTAACATCCCATTACAATTTTATTTTAGCCATATTCTTACCTAAAGCTCCCATTGTTCCTGTTTTAATTTATCTCCACATACTCTTTAAAATTATTTAGTATTGCCTGCCAGCCAGATTTTTGCATTTCAATTGGATAAATATATTCAGCTTCAAAAGTGATTATGACTTCTGTTTGATTTTCAGAAACATTAAAATTTATTACTGCGTTTCTGTCATCCAACATTCTGTAAGCAATTTTTTTGTGAGGAATTATTTCGGTGTAAATTGCTTCGAAGTCAAATCCATTGCTTCCATCTTTGGCTTCCATACGGGCGTTGAGTTTTCCACCAACCCGTAAGTCATTTTCCGCTGATGGACAATGCCAATCATCTGAAGCAAAATTCCATTTTGTAATGTGTTCGGGTTGTGTGTAGCAGTTCCAGACTTTTCCAACCGGTGCGTTAATGTTAGCTTCGATAGTAATTTTTGTTTTGTCAGTCATTAGTCTCTTCCAATTTATTTTAAAATTTCTTTTTAACCCGATTAAAGCTGCAGCACGAACTATGATCATTGCAATTGATAATGTAACGAGAGAAAAATTTATAAAAGCTTCCGCAATGATAGAGCCCTCTTTGCCTTGTGCTGCTATGTTTAATATTTTTCTCGCATTAAAAATTGCTGCAATAAGAATTCCAAACCAGTTTGCAAATGTTCCGTAAAGCACCAGCCAAAAATTAATTTATAACCAGCTAACGGATAAATCAATTTTGTTCCATATCAGTCCGAGCACAATTAAAAATATTTCGTTAAGAACACCTTCAATGTGGCTTGATAATCCCATTCGTGGATTGGCAAACATTGGGACGAACAGCCAACAACTAATCCTAATAGAAAGAAAGCAACTCCAAGAAAAATTAATTTATTTGATTGAACTTTTTGTAATTCTATTTTCTCATTCATCCGACTTAAAGATTTATTAAAAAAATGTTTTAATTTATTTTAATGCTTTAATCAGAGTCTCAATATCAAACTTCTTCATCGTGAAAACTGCATTCATTACCTTACTTGATTTTTGCGGGTCATCTATTAACTTATTCCAAATAGTCGGAACAACTTGCCACGAAATTCCGAATTTATCTTTCAACCAGCCGCACATACTTTCTTCGCCGCCTTCAGTAAGTTTCTGCCAGTAGTAATCAATCTCTTCCTGCGTATCACAATTAATTATAAATGAAATTGCTTCGTTGAAATCAAAATTGTGTTTAATTGTTCCGCCGCTCATTGCATTCATCAAATATCCGTTCAACTTGAATTGAGCAAACAGCAAAGTTCCTTCGGGAAGATTCATTGATTTATCATAGGGGAATTCCATAATTGCTTTTGAGTTAGGGAAGATTGAAGTGAAATGATTTGCTGCTTCTTTTACAAGATTAAATTTTTCATTAACAAACAAAAGTGATGGAAGAATTTTTTGTGGTGAGTTTATTTTTTCGATATCAAGCTGCCACGAAACTCCGAATTTATCTTTCACCCAGGCATATTTCGGACTCCAGTCATATTTATCCAAAGGCATATTGATTGATCCTCCTTCGGAAAGTTTTTCATACATAAAATTTATTCGCTCATCGTTTTCACAATAAACAAAAAGTGAAATAGATTCATTCAGCTTGAAATCTGGTCCGCCATTAAGAGCAAGAAAATTTTGTCCGTTCAATTTAAATTCAACAGTCATAACAGAACCCTCGGGCTTATGATGATATTCAAATCCCTCCTTACCGAAGCGCATAATTTTTCCGGGTTTGGAATTCGGGAATAGTGAAGTATAAAACTCTGCAGCTTCTTCGGCTTGCGCATCGAACCAAAGGCAGGGAATAATGCTGTGCTTATCGTTCATAAGTTCGCCTCCTTAAAAAATGATAATTGTGATGATCGGATTTATTTTATCCGCAATATAAAAAAAGCCGTAATAATTTAACCACGGCTTAAAAATTATTAATTCAAATATAGTTTATTTCTTTCCAAACAATCCGCCCAGCATACTCATTCCTTTGCTTAGCAAGTCACCCTCGGGAACTTTTCCATCAGGGGTTAATTTATCAACAACTTGTGGAAGCAAGTTCGATAATTGTGATGTTACAGCATTAGTATCCATTCCAAGTTTTGAGGCAATGTTTTTTACTGTATCATCACCCAAGGCACTTTTAAGCTGGTCTGGTGAAACAGGAAGATTTTTTCCTGTCCCAACCCATGATCCAATAACATCACCCAAGCCTTTTGAAGTAAACTGGCTGATTAAACCGTTTAATCCGCCGCTTTGCCCGCCAACCAAATTCATTACAGTTGACATGAGATCGTTTTGTTTATCTCCTCCGCCCAATGCAGATTTGACTGTGTTAAGTATATCCATTTTGCTGCCTTTCTTGAATTTTAATAATTGATTTAGCTAAAGTTATTAAAATTCCATCTAACTATTCAACATTAATTTTGGGGAGGGTGATAACGATAAAAAATCAAAAATAGTATTGGTTTAATGTTGTTATTATATTATTCAATCGTAGCACTTCAATTTTTCTTCAGAATTATTTATTTACTTTACAGTGTGAAAATTTTATTAATAGAAGACGAAAAAGATCTTGCCAAATCTATCGTTGAATTTATAGGCAAAGAAAATTATCTAATTGACATAGCACATAGATACTCTGATGCTGATGAGAAAATCAGTTTAAACGATTACGATTGTGCTTTGGTTGATTTGATGCTTCCCGATGGTTCGGGGTTGGATTTAGTTAAAAAGCTAAAAAAGATTCAACCGAAATGTGTAATAATAATCATCACCGCAAAAAATACTATTGATGATAAACTAACCGGACTTGATCTTGGTGCAGATGATTATCTTACAAAACCATTTCATCTTGCGGAACTTAATGCAAGAATTAAATCCGTTTTAAGAAGAAGATTGTTTGATGGAAGCAGTAAAATAATTATTAACGAAATAGTTATTGATGCTGAAAAACGCGAAGTAAAAGTTAATAGCAAAATTGTTGAACTAACAAGAAGAGAATACGACATACTTCTATTCTTTATCAGCAACAAGGAAAGAGTTTTAACAAAAGAATCAATTGTTGAGCACGTTTGGGGCGATGATGCAAATGCTTTTGATAATTTTGATTTCGTTTACACACACATAAAAAATCTTCGTAAAAAACTTATTGCACAAGGTGCGAGCGATTATATTAAATCTGTTTATGGAATTGGATATAAGTTATCATTAAAATGAAATTGATAAATAAAATAAGTTATTATTTCCTTTTCAGTTCGGTGCTGATTTTTATAATTGTGTCTGCCGGACTTTATTTTGTTATTGAAAATACTATTACCAGCGAAACCGATGAACAATTGTTAAACATTTCTCAAAAAGCTGTTCAAGAATTAAAAAGCGGTAGTGCAGATAGCTTTTCTCCTTTCGTAGATATTATCCCGGTTAATCAAGCAAATGATAAAAATGAATTTAAAGATGTTTTGATAAAATCAAACGAGGAAGATGATGGAGAACCATTTAGACAACTAACTACTTTTGTAAATGTGAATGGTAAAAATTATAAAATCATTGTTAGAATATCTTTAATCGAAAAAGAAGATATGCTTTACTCTATTGTATTAGTAGTATCATCAACATTTCTGCTTTTTATTTTGATTTTGTATTTCACAAACAAAATTATTTCTAAAAAAATTCTAAAAGATTTTTACGACACATTAAATAAAATTGAAAATTTTTCGCTTAAGAATGATGTTCAATTACAGCTAACCAATTCAAAGATTGAAGAGTTTGAACAGCTTAATAAATCACTTTTATTCCTGGCGGCGAAAGCAAAAAGTGAATATTGCAGCTTAAAAGAATTTTCGGAAGAAACGAATCACGAAATTCAAACTCCAATTTCAGTAATAAAATCAAAGTTGGAACTGCTGTTGCAAAGCAATGATTTGAGTGAGGACAACTTATCTTTGCTTGACACCTCTTTAAAAAATTTCAGCAAATTGGAACGGATAAACAAATCACTTCTTCTATTAAATAAACTTGAGCACAAAGATTTATTTGAAACTACCATAATAAACCTTGCCGAAGAACTAGATAATGTTACTGCAACCTACAACGATTTTATTGTTTCAAAGAAAATTGCCTTAAGCCGTTCTCTGAAAAATGATATTGAAATAAAAGCTAACCGACAACTAATAAATATTTTGCTCAGCAATATTTTTTCGAATGCCATAAAACATAATGTTAACAGCGGTAAGATTAATATTGAATTAAAAAATAATGAATTGATCATTTCAAACACTGGACAAGTCCCCAAGGGGAATACGGAAAAATTCTTCGAAAGATTTTACAAAGAATCAACTTCAACAGAATCTGTAGGACTTGGGTTGACAATAGCAAAAAAGATTTGTGACTTATATAGAATAGATATTAGGAATAATTTTTCTGATAATCTGCATAGCGTAATCCTAACATTTAATAGTATTGGATGAAAAAGATTGCTTCGTTCGGAGACTCGTTCGTAATTACAAAAAGAAAGAATTATAAATGAAGCTAACTGTTTTAATAATAACTTTTTTATTTATCGTAAATTTATTTGGACAAACTGATGCAAAAGGCAAAGTATCTGGAAGCGTGTTCGATGAATCAAACAACAAGCCGCTTGAATTTGTAAACATTGCCCTTGTTTCTCTTTCCGATAGTTCAGTTATGAAGGGGGCAACAACAGATAAAAAAGGCAACTATGAAATCAATAACATTTTAACGGGGGTATATCTTTTGAGATATAGTTTTATCGGCTACCAACAAATTGAATCAAAACATTTTTTGATCGATTCTAAAAATCAAAATATTAAAATTGAAAACGTATCATTGCAGCCTGTAAATATAAGCCTTGATGAAGTGACCGTTACCTCCAATAAAATAATGTTGAGCAATTCAATTGACAGAAAAACATACAATGTTCAGCAGGACATTTTAAGTAAAACCGGTTCAGCAAGTGATCTACTCCAAAACATTCCTTCGGTTCAAGTAGATATTGATGGAAATGTAAGTCTTCGAGGTTCGGGAAACGTATTGATTTTAATAAACGGAAAGACTTCACCGTTGATGGGAAAAACCCGTGCAGAAGTTTTGCAGCAAATGCCCGCAAGTTCTATTGAGAAGATTGAGGTGATTACAAATCCTTCCGCAAAATTTAAACCCGACGGCACTGCAGGAATTATAAATATTGTGCTCAAAAAAGATTCGGGTAAAGGATTAAATGGCGGCATTACAGGCAACATTGGAAATCAAGGAAGATATAACGGCAATATCAATTTAAATTACAATCCCGGCAGCATTAATATTTTTGGAAGATACAGCATTCGTAAAGATAACCGTATAGGTTATTCATACGATAGGAGAACACTATTTGATGTAATAACCGGAGCACCAAATTATAATGACGATACCAGCAATTCTAATTCGCGTCCTTTATCTCACGGTATTATGGCGGGCATTGATTATAATTATGATGAATCAAATTCAATCGGTTTTTCTGGTAATTATTATTATCGCGGATTTATTCGCAATGATGCAGCAAATAAAAAGTATTTGAACAGCTCAAAAATTATAACAGAAGAATATAATCGTCTGCGATATGATGATGAATATGAAAGAGAAAATGTAATTGCGGCGTATGTCGAACATAATTTTTTGGGAGAAGATCATAAAATTCGTTTTGATTTTAATTGGTCTAAATCACCGGAGGTTGAAGACAATCATTATTCAAATGTTTATAAAATTCCTTCATCCTCAACAACTTACGATAACACATTGATTAAGCAGGGTTCTAATAACACACAGGCAACGATTGAATATTCAAATCCATTCTCAGAAACCTCAACACTGGAAGCAGGTTACGAAGGAGAGTTTAATAAAAAAGATTTGGATTTCTATGGCGAGTTTTTCGATCCGCTTCAACAAAAGTTTGTTAAAGATATTGAAAAGACAAATCACTTTGTTTATAATGAAAACATTAATGCTGTGTATGTAACATATTCAAATGAACTTGGGCTGCTTGGAATTTTAGGAGGTGTACGTTTAGAAAGTGCGCAGCTAAATTCAGATCTTGTTTCGTCTGGAATCGAATACAAAAATCAATATTATAATGTATATCCAACACTGCATCTTGCTTATAAATTAAGTGATGTTTCGGAACTGCAGTTAAATTATAGCCGCAGGGCAAATCGTCCCGAGGATGATGATTTAAATCCTTTTCCGGAATACCAGGATCCAAGAAATATTAGAGCCGGCAATCCAAAACTTAAACCGGAATATATTCATTCAATTGAATTCGGTTTTCAATGGCAAAACGATAACTTAAATATTGTACCGAGTATTTTTTATCGAAAGAAATACAACGGCTTCTCTTCGGTAACAAAAGCTATTAACGATACAACATTGCTTACCACTCACGAAAATTTAGCAACTGATCAATCAGCCGGATTTGAGTTTGTACTTTCATCAAATTTCGGAAATTTCTTTTCGGCTAATGTTAGCAGCAATGCATATTACGAACAGATAGATGCGTCCAACATCGGATTCAGTAATAAGAAATCAACAATAACGTGGAGCGGCAACTGTAGCTGTAATTTTAATTTTACAACTTCAACAATGCTGCAATTAAATTCTAATTTTCGTTCTGCAAGATTAACTCCGCAGGGAAATCAAAGACCTAATTATGTTGTTAACCTAGGGTTAAGACAGGATATGCTGGAAGATAAACTTTCTTTAACACTAACCATTTCAGATATTTTTAATTCGTTAAAACGAGAAAATAATATTGATACAGCCTGGCTGGTTCAAAATTCTGTTAGCAGCCGTAACGCAAGAATAATCTATTTGGGGGCGACATATCGATTTGGAAATACATCTAAAAAGTCTGAAGAAAAATCATTACAGTATGATAATGGAATTTAAAAAATCACTTTTATCATTTTATTGATTAGAAAAAAGTTTTAGGCTATTATCATTTAATTAAAACAAAAACTTCTCATAAGCCAATAAAAATTTACAAATAGTATGTTTAATCGAATTGCAATTTTAATTATTATAGTTTCAGGTATAGCTGTTGCCCAGCATTCCTTGGAGTACTATCTGTATAAGGGGATTAATAATGCCCCGACTTTAACTGAGTATCGGAATCTTCGCGATATTAATAATATTCAGGGCGAATTAAACTCTGCGGAAAACTCAGCAATTAAAGTTTTTCTTTCGGCAGACTATCTCTTTGCCCCTTATTTCGATAATAATGGTAAGTTGATTTCTGCTAATCCCGATCCAAAAGCAATTGGCTATGATATTGGCATTACAAACGGCGGTTTGTATTCTGCACAATTAAACGTTGAAAAAAATATTTTTAATGGCGGATTAATGGATGCTTTGCAAAATCAAAACAGTGTACAATCGGAACAATACAACTATCGCTACAAACTTGAAAAGCATAACCTCGAAAAACAGATAACCGATCAGTATTTATCAGCTTACAAATCATTCCTGCTATTTGAACTTTCAAAAGAAATTATTTCTAATTTAACAGAACAGTTGAGAATAACATCAGATCAGGTTGAGAAAGGATATGAGAAGGCACAGAATTATCTTTTACTTAAAATTGAATTGCAAACTGAGCAGATAAATTCCTATGAAGCATATCAAACATATAACAATGATCTCACCCAACTCAACTTTATTTGCGGTATTAAGGATACAACTGAAGTCATCCTTAATCAAGCTGAACTAAGTTTATCATTACCAAAAACAAATTCTGATTTCTTAGAAAAATATAATATTGACAGCCTTGCTACAATAAATCAGCAGTCTTTGTTTGAAACGAAATATCTTCCGCAATTTAAGTTATTCGTTAATACCGGATTGAACGCTGTTGAAATTGATGGTATGCAGAGGAAGTTTGGAATGAGCGCGGGTCTGAATTTTATGCTGCCAATTTTAGATGGCGGGCAGAAAAGTTTAACTCAACAGCAAAATATAATTTCACAAAAAACCATCAGTGAATACAGAAAATATTCGGAAATAAATCTTGAAGTGCAGAAAAATAGCACCTCATCTAAAATTGAATCTATTAAAAAAAATCTTGATGATTTGAATGTGCAGATAAATGAATATCAAAAGCTGATGGATATTTCTAAAAAAGGATTACAGAAAGGTGATTTGTCAATGATTGAATATTTAACATTACTCAAAAATTTTATTGATCTAAGGAAAAGTAAAATTGATAAAGAAATTAATTATCAGATGGAAATAAATAATTATAATTACTGGAATTGGTAAGATGATGAAGCAATATAAAATTAAGTTAAAAAGTATTATAAAATATTTTACTGCGATATCATTAATATTTTTTATCTCCTGTACTTCAGAAAGTAAAGATTCTCCTTCTCCGAGCGAATCCGGGACAATTGTTAAAATTACAAATCCAGTCAGAACTAATTTAACCGAATATATAACCTTAAATGCGAACACAATTTTTCTTAACAAACAAATTGTCCGATCTACTTTTCAAGGTTTTATAGAAAAGATTTATAAAAACATTGGTGATGCTGTGAAAATAGGTGATCCGATTTTTTTAATCAGGACAAAGGAATCCTCCGCTAATGACAGCCTTAATGTCGGTGTTGGCAATAAAATCTTTAAAGGAACAATCACCATAAAAGTTCAGGCAAATGGAATATTAACTTTATTAAATTATAACACGGGTGATTATGTTTCTGAAGGTGAACAGTTAGCCATCATATCAAATCCTTCTTCTCTAAGAATAAATTTAAATGTACCGTATCAATATGTATCAAAGATTAATCATGGCTCCATTTGTACTGTTCTTTTACCAAATGGGAAAACAGTTAAAGCAAACATTCAAAAAATAATTCCAAGCGTAGATCAAACTTCGCAAACACAAACTTTCATTTTGAATCTTGATGCAAGAGAGAACTTACCCGAAAATCTTAATGTGAATGTTCAGATCCCTCTTAACTTTGTAAAAGATGCTTTAACGCTTCCCAAAAGTGCCGTGATGAGTAACGAGACTCTTGAGAAATTTTGGGTAATGAAACTTATTAATAATTCAACAGCAATTCGGGTCGATATCCAAAAAGGAATAGAAAATGATAGTTTAATTCAGATCGTAAAACCCCAGTTCAATCCTAATGACAGAATTATTTTTGATGGAGCTTATGGTTTACCGGATACAGCAATCGTAGTCGTTAATAAATAATTATGAACAACTATTATCTAAAATACAAAAGCCCGATTGCCGCAATCCTTATTTTAATTTTATTTGGTGGAATCTATTCACTATTCAATATCAAAACAGGATTATTCCCGGACATAACTTTTCCTAAAATTAAAATAATTGCAGATAATGGTGAACAGCCAGTAGATAAGATGATGGTTACTGTAACCATTCCGATGGAAAATGCAATTAAACGTGTTGAAAATCTTCAACTTGTCAGGAGCACAACAAGTCGAGGAAGTTGTGAAATATCTGCTTTCCTTAACTGGAGTTCCGATATTGATTTAGGGAAGCAAAGGATTGAAGCGCAGATAAACGCTATCAAACAAAATCTTCCGTCAGGAATTAATATTACAATAGAAAAGATGAATCCTTCCATCCTTCCTGTAATGGGATTTTCGCTGCAAGGAAATGGATTGAATCAGATTGAACTACGAAAAATTGCAGAGTTTACGATTAAACCCATATTAGCCAGAGTTGAAGGTGTTTCTGATGTTGCGATAATTGGAGGCAAGGTTAAAGAGTATCACATAATTCTCGATCCAATAAAAATGAGTAATCTCGGAATTACACCTGCAACAATATCCACAGTGCTATCAGAATCAAATTTTATTTCTTCAAATGGATTAACATCAGATTATAATCGCCTTTATTTAACATTAACTGATGCAGCAATAGATCAGAAATCAGAACTTGAAAATACACTTATAATTAATTCTTCGAAGAATAAAGTCCGTCTTAAAGATATTGGTAAAATTGAAATTGCCGAAAGAAGAGATTTTATAAAAATAAATGCCAATGGTAAAGATGTTCCCTTAATCGCAATCGTTAAGCAGCCAACGGCAAATTTAATTGATGTAACAAACGGTGTTAAAGCACATCTAGATGAGATTCAAAAAGTTCTTCCAAAAGGAATCGAGCTTCGTCAGTACTATAATCAAGCAGATTTTGTTAGCGACTCTATTAATAGTCTTAAAGACGTTTTATGGATTGGACTGTTACTTGCAATTTTTATCACAGTTTTATTTCTGCGATCACTTAGAGCAAGTTCAGTTATTCTGATTACAATTCCAATCACACTTGGTCTTACATTAGTTATACTTTACGCATTGAATTACACTTTTAACATTATGACAATTGGTGCAATAGCAGCCGCTATAGGTTTAATAATTGATGATGCGATTGTGGTCGTGGAGCAAATCCATCGCACACACGAAGAAAATCCTGAAGAGAATAGTTATCATCTTGTAACAAAAGCGGTAAAGTTTTTACTTCCTGCAATGGTTGGTTCATCTCTAAGTACAATTGTAATTTTTCTCCCATTTGTTTTAATGGGTGGGGTTGCAGGTGCTTATTTCAAGGTTATGACTGATACAATGATAATTGCTTTAGTAAGTTCGTTCTTTGTAACCTGGATTGGACTGCCTGTAATTTATATTTTATTTTCAGTTGAACAGCATTCAGTAAAACATTCAATAAAAAGTAAAAAATCACAACACTTTATTTATTTCTTTATTCAAAAACCTTTTTTAGCTGTGAGTTTGGTTTTATTATTATTAATCTCAGCAATTATTATTCTTCCCAAACTACCTTCCGGATTTTTACCTGATATGGACGAAGGCTCTATTGTACTTGATTATAAAAGTCCTCCGGGATCATCATTGGAGGCGACGGACAAGATGCTAAAAATATTGGATAATATTCTTTCACACATACCTGAAATACAAGGTTTTTCTCGAAGAACGGGAACTCAAATGGGATTTTTTATCACTGAAGCAAACGTTGGTGATTATTTAATACAGTTAAAGAAGAATAGAAATAGAACCTCTGAGCAGGTCACAAATGAAATTCGGGTGAAAATAGAATCAATTTTACCCGGGCTGCAGGTTGATTTTGGGCAGGTAATTGGAGATATGCTTGGTGATCTTATGTCTTCTGTTCAACCTGTAGAAGTTAAAATATTTGGAGATGATTATAAAACATTGGTTAACCTTGCTGATAGCGTTACCGGAATAGTTAAAAATATAAATGGCACGGCGGATGTCTTTAATGGAATTATTATTGCGGGGCCTGAAATAAAGTTTGAACCAAAGATTGCTAGCCTTTCGCAATATCAATTATCACCAAGTGATTTCCAGTTCCAGATGCAGACAAAGATTGAGGGTTCGCTTGTTGGATCCATTCTTGAAAAAAATCAGATGGTTGATATCAGGATGATGGAAAATCAAAACTCAGTATCGGTAAATAAACTACAACATGATTTTATTTTTTTGAACGATGGTAAATTAAAACCAATAGATGAATTTGCAGATTTAGTTGTTAATGAAGGTGTGGCTGAAATTGATCGTGATAATTTAAAACAAATGGTGGCGGTTACTGCAAGATTAGATAACAGAGATCTGGGAAGTACCTTGAGTGAAATTCAGAAAGAGGTACAAAGTAAAATTAAACTTCCATCAGGATATCAGATAATTTATGGTGGTGCTTATGCCGAACAACAACAGGCTTTTAAAGAGTTGTTAAGTATTTTAATTGCAGCAGTGCTGCTTGTTTTCACTGTAATTTTATTTTTGTTTAGAAATCTTAGGGTTTCATTCGCAATAATATTCATAGCTGTGGTAGGTATGTCTGGAAGTTTATTAGCACTATTCATAACCGGCACGCCGCTGAATGTTGGAAGTTATACTGGAATAATTATGATTGTCGGCATAATTGGTGAGAATGCAATTTTTACTTATATGCAATATCAGGCAAATCGTAAGAATAATGTGAATAAAGAAGAGTCAATAATTTATTCAGTTTCCACCAGATTGCGACCTAATTTGATGACCGCTTTAGGGGCAATAACGGCACTCTTCCCGTTAGCATTGGGCATAGGCACCGGTGCACAGATGCATCAGCCTTTGGCTATTGCTATTATTGGGGGATTTATACTTGCATTACCATTATTGATAGTTGTATTTCCAACTATTTTAAAAATGATTGAGAAATAAAAATAAACCGGGCCACAGCTACAAATTTTCTTCAGAATCACATCCTATATTTCTAATACAATTTATTAACAAAAAGGTGTTATAATGAAACTAAAAATGATCTTGATCGTTGTCTCTATTTTTTCATTTTCTATACTTGCTCAAAATGTTGACGTGCCAAAAAAAGTGCAAAATGAATTTACAAAGCTTTATCCAAAAGTATCAGATGTAAAATGGGATAAAGAAGGCAAAACGGAGTTTGAAGCTGGTTTCAAAGAAAATGGAACAGATGTTTCTGTTGTTATTAATAATGAAGGTAAACTTCTTGAGACCGAAACAAAGATAGATATCAAAAACTTGCCGAAAGAGGTTGAACCACTTGTAGCTAAAAAATATAAGGGTTATAAAATTACAGAAGCTGCAAAGATTATTGATGATAAAGGAATTTTAACATTTGAAGCAGAAATTAGTAAGGGTAATACCAAGAAAGATTTATCATTTGATAAAGATGGAAAAATTCTTGTCAAGAATATGGGAAAATCTGAGACTGAAGAAAAAGAAGAGAATGATAAAGACTAGCTTTTTGTTATTTAGTATCTAACGTTACGAAAATATCCTTCGAGGTCTCTGTTTTAGACCTCGAAGGATCCAAATTCCGTCAATTTATTCATCTACCTTGAAGGTCGCTTTCTTGGACCTTCAAGGCATCTGAAAAGGAATAAATGACAAACTTCATTTCTATACAAAAGTATCGAAGATAGTTTTATTCTGGATTGCTTTTGTTTTAACAAGACCTTTTGGTGCAACATTTGGTGATCTACTTACGAAACCAATTGAAAAAGGCGGGCTTAATTTTGGTACAATAGCAGCATCAATATTTTTCTCAATAATTTTAACCATTGGTTTGATAAAAGAAACCAGGTTAGAAAAAGTAAGAGCGTAGAAAATAAAGTGGGACAAATTCATTTATAATATTTTCTCTTTATAAATTACAATATTCTCCGCCATTCCATCAAACACAAAGTAGTGTAATGGAAGAACTGAATACCAGTACATTCTGCCAAGCAATCCTTTTGGGCGGAATGTTGCGGTTTGTTTTAAAAAATTTTTTCCGTTCTTCTCAACAATCTTAAACTCAAGCCAGGCTTCGCCGGGCAATTTCATTTCTGCATAAAGCAGTAATCTTTTGTTTTCTTTATCAGCAGCAAGGACACGCCAAAAGTCGAGGGTATCGCCAGTATGAATTTCTGTTTTATTTGTTCTCCCTCTTCGTAATCCAACGCCACCAAGAAGCTTATCCATAAAACCGCGAATGTGCCAGAGCCAATCAGCATAATACCATCCGCGCTCACCACCGATTGACCAGATGTTGTTAAGTACTTGTTCAACACTTGAAGCAATTTCTTTTTCTCTTTTATCAACAAAGCATCCGTTTGTTGGAACATGAATATGTTCGAGCAGGGAATTATCAACATAACTTGAAACAAGAGAATCCTTCCAGCTTGAGGCCACATTATTCTGTTCTATCTTTTGAAATGCAAGCTGCACAGCTTCTTTGTAAGTAATTGGTTTTATGCCGAGCATTTTTTCCAGTTCGTTATTTTTTGCAACAACTTCAATTTTCATACTGTTAACAAGATTTATTGCAAGCATATATGATGTTGATGTAACGAAGTACAGCCAGTAAGAAGAGAGACGCGGAGTCATAACAGGCACAGTATAAATAAATCTTTTAAGTCCACGCACTTCTGCTAATTGTAAAAGCATTGCTTTGTAGGATAAAATATCCGGTCCGCCAACATCATAGGATTTATTAAATGTTTCCGATCTAAGTAAAACGCCGGTCAGATATTCTAATATATTTCTTATTGCAATCGGCTGATGTTTTGTGTTAAGCCATTTGGGTGTGATCATCACGGGAAGTTTTTCAACAAGATCACGAATGATTTCAAACGACGCACTGCCCGAGCCAACAATTATTCCCGCTTTAATTGATGTGAGTGGAATGCCGCTTTTACTTAATATCTCCTCAACTCTTTTTCTTGATGCAAGATGTTTAGAAAGTTTTTCTTCATTCGTAATTCCACCAAGATAAATAATCTGTTTAACGGAAGTTTGTTTAACGAGTTTTATAAAATTGTTCGCGGAAGTTTCTTCCAGCGAACCGAAGTCTTTTACGTTTGAACTCATTGAATGAATAAGATAGTAAGCTGCATCAATATCTTTAATACTACTTGAACCTGAACCTGAATCGTCCTTAAGGAAATCAACTTCAAACACAAAAACATTTGGATGCTTATAAATCCCTTCTGATGGAAATCGATTTTTATCACGCACACAGCAAATAACCTCGTGTCCCTGTTCAATCAAAACAGGCAAAAGCCTTTTGCCGATATATCCGGTTGCGCCGGTAAGTAGTATTTTCATTTTTTTATTAATTAAAACAAACTGTTAAGTAAAAAAATTCCAGAGCGTCTGAAATTTAATTAAAGCATTATTTAAGTTTATCACGAATTAGATATATTTTTAGTAAAGAAAGAATTATTTAACTGTAAATTACTCCGGAAAGGAACGATAAATGAAAACCCGCTGCCCCTGGCCTGCAAATGATGAACTTTACATTAAGTATCACGATAAAGAATGGGGCGTTCCCGTTCACAACGATAAAAAAATTTTTGAGTTTTTATTGCTCGAAGGATTTCAAGCTGGATTAAGCTGGCGAACTATTCTTGCAAAACGCCCAAACTTTCGCAAAGCCTTTGATAACTTTGATTTTAACAAAGTTGCTAAGTACGATAAACGAAAAATAAATTCGTTGATGAAAGATGCGGGAATTATTCGTAATCAGTTAAAAATTAATTCCGCTGTTACAAATGCTAATGCCTTTATCGCTGTACGAAAAGAGTTTGGAACTTTTGATAAATACATTTGGGAATTTGTAAATGGCAAACCAATAAAAAATAAATTTAAAACATTAAAAGAGCTTCCCGCAAGAACAGAATTATCTGATTTGATTAGTAAAGATTTAAAGAAGCGAGGATTTAATTTTGTTGGTTCAACAATTATTTACGCACACATGCAGGCAACAGGAATGGTAAATGATCATCTTAGAAGTTGTTTCAGATATAACTTGTAACGCACTAATCCCTTCGTGCGGTTTAAATAAGTAAACTATCAAGCGCACTTCGTGATTTCTTTGTGTCTTCGTGACTTTGTAGCAAATGAAGTAGCAATAAATTGAGTCACAAAGACTTTAAGTTACCAAGTCGCACAAATTAAAATTTATTGATACTTAAACTATACGTAGGCTGATTGAGTAGCCAACTTTTCTTAATTTTACGCAACTAAAAAAATAATTAAGCAAAAATTTTTTTATGAATCCATACAAAGGATTAAAAGGTCTTCCGCATGATATGTGGGCGCTGTTCTTTACATCGCTTATCAATCGATCTGGAACAATGGTTATCCCTTTTCTTGCGCTTTATCTAACAAAAAAAATCGGCACCACTCCCGCAGAAGCAGGTACCGCACTTCTTGTATATGGTGCTGCCGCATTTATTGCCGCTCCGCTAACTGGAAAACTTTCCGATAAACTTGGTTCACTTAAAGTAATGAAGTTTGCTTTGTTTGGTTCGGGAGTTTTGTTCTTTGCTTTTTCTTTCATAACAGACTACAATTGGATACTTGCTGCAACATTTGTTCTTGCAGCAGTCAATGAGTCATTTCGTCCTGCAAATCTTTCTCTGATAACAGAGATTGTTGCACCACCGCAACGCCGTATGGCTTTTGCATTAAATCGTCTTGCAATAAATGCGGGAATGAGCATCGGTCCTGTTATCGGCGGATTTTTAACATTGATCGATTACCATTATTTATTTTACGCAAATGCACTTGCTTCAATTGCGGCGGGAATTTATTTCAGCTCAGTTAAATGGTCATCACTTGCCGGGACTGAAAAGGAAAGTGTAAATGAAAAAAATAATTCTAAAATAAAATTTACAATTCTATCTGATAAAACATTTTTATTTTTTCTTTTTGCAGTTGTTCCCGCAAACCTGGTTTTTTTCCAACATCTTGGTGCGTTGCCGCTTTATATAGTAAATGATCTTGGATATACAACGGCAACATTTGGATTGTTCGGATCGATAAATACAGTTCTGATAATTATTGCCGAGGTTCCACTTAATAATTGGATGAATGATACACCTTACAGAAAATCTTTAATGATTGGGGCAATGCTTGCGGGCATTGGTTTTGGTGGATTTGCAATAGCTACAACCACAATTCCACTTGTTATAGCAATAATTGTTTTTACTTTTGGTGAAATGATATTCTTTCCAATCACTGCCGCTTACACATCCGAAATTGCTCCGGCAGATAAACGTGGCGAATATATGGGATATTATCAAATGACATTTAGTTTTGCTTTTTCCGCCGGTCCCTGGCTGGGTACAGTTGTTTATCAAAATTATGGCTCTGTTATTTTATGGAGCGGTGCATTAGTTTTTGGTTTGATAACTGCGGCATTAATGATTTTTGTCCGCAAGAGACAAACAAATAATTTATAAATGAAATTGTGAGCTGGATAAAATTAACTTCGTGAAACTTTTTGGCTTGGTGACTTAGTGGCAGAATTCCTCTTGCTACAAACCTGCCTGCGGTAGGCAGGAACACAAAATCACCCAATAACATAAAAAAGATTTTTGCATTAACAAACCTTTAGTAATTTTGTGCAACAAATTAATTATTGGTTTATAAAATGGATTTAAAAGAATTACTCAGAACCCAGAGTTCTGAAATATTGGGAAATGCACTTCAATCATTAAACTGCGCACATCTTAAATCATACTCAAAATCATCTCGGGGCGAAAACAAAAAAAGATTACTTAACCTTTTAACGCTAACAGAAAAATGTGTTGTTGAGAAAAAACTTATACCAATGAAAGAGTATGCTGCAAAAATTGCAAAAGAAAGATTTGATGCCGGATTTAATTTGCACGAAGTCCACACAGCATTTAATGCTCTCGAGGAAGAACTCTGGAACAGAGTAACAAAACACATTACCCCTGAAAATCTTGGCGAAGCGTTAGGATTGGTAAGCACTGTCCTTGGTGCGGGCAAAGAAGAACTTGCATTATCTTATGTTACTCTTGCAAGCAAAACAAGAGCACAAACATTAAATCTTACAGAACTTTTTGGCAGGAATTGAAACCTGTGTTACGCTGAGCCTGTCGAAGCGTGGTGGTATTATAAATTGTCAGCCTTCGACAAGCTCAGTCTGACAGAATTATTTCAACACCAAAGTATCAGGTCCTGATACTTTATTGATATGACACTTGCATTTATCTGTGTTAAACAAAAACTCACCATTGGCGATTCTATTTCTATCAGTTGCAGAACAGTAAATTTTTTCTGAAGTGCCACAAGCACAAAACATTTGTGTAAATGAATCATTCAGAACGGTATATTTTCCCGGACCAAAAGGATGCGATTCCTGCACGACATTCAATTCGTTTCCGTCTTTATCCCTAATTATAACATCTATCGAATCAACCGGAACACCAAGGGTGTCTACAACTGTTACCAAATAAAATCTAAATTCATCTGTACAGATACAATCTTCCTCAACTGTTGAGCAAGAAACAACCGCAATAATTAATAAAAATGAGAATAAGTATATCTTCATAGC
This sequence comes from Ignavibacteriales bacterium, assembly GCA_037444745.1. Taxonomy (GTDB): domain Bacteria; phylum Bacteroidota; class Ignavibacteria; order Ignavibacteriales; family Ignavibacteriaceae; genus IGN3. The sequence continues at coordinate 96,027 of JBBILT010000004.1, read as the reverse complement.
ACCAATAATTGAGTTTAGGATTTACAAACAATAATGTAATTTATAACTAAACTTAAACTTATTTTTGTGATAAATCTATAAACTAATTTGTGATATTAAATGTCAAAAACCTGTGTGCTTTTAATTAATCTCGGAACTCCTGATAGTCCTTCAGTAAAAGATGTAAGAAAATATTTATTTGAATTTCTTAACGATCCGCGGGTGATTGATATAAATCCTATCGGAAGATTTTTTCTGGTTAACTTTATTATTGTGCCTTTTCGTGCGCCAAAATCTGCAAAGATTTACAAAGAGTTATGGACAAAAGGAAGTTTGCCCGCAGAGGCTAGCTTATATTCTAAAAGTGTCATTTCGAAGAAGTCTTCGACTGAGAAATCTTTAGATTATGTCACAGAAAAGATTTCTCCCTTCGGTCGAAATGACACCGAAGAGAGTCATGCAGCACGTTCTACAAGAAGGCAGGGCTCGCCAATTATGATTCATAGTGAATCTGTAAAAGTAAAATTACAGAAAGAACTTGGAAATGATTTTGAAGTTGAGATTGCAATGCGTTATCAGAATCCTGGACTTGATGAAGTTTGTGCAAGAATGGAAAAGCGCGGGTATAAAAAAATAATTATTCTCCCATTATTTCCACATTACGCTTCCGCAAGCACAGGATCAGCAATTGAAAAAGCAATGAAGTTGATTGGTAAATGGTGGGTGATTCCTGAAATAAAAATCATTACTCAGTTTTATGATGATGAAAATTATTTGAACTGTGTAATTGAACAATCAAAGAAATATAATTTAAATGATTACGATCATATTCTTTTTAGCTATCACGGATTACCTGTTAGACAAGTTGATAAGGTTTATTCTGATGGCAAACCTTGCACAGATCATAAATGCGAAGATGAAATAAACGAAGACAACAAATACTGTTACAAAGCAACTTGTTATGCAACAACAAGAATGCTTGCTGAAAAATTAAATCTATCAAAAGATAAATACACAGTTTGTTTTCAATCTCGTTTAGATAAAGATTGGCTTGAACCTTTTTCTGATAAAGTAGTTGAGGAGTGGGCAAAAAAAGGTGCGAAGAAACTTCTTGTATTCAGTCCTGCCTTTGTTGCCGATTGTCTTGAAACTACTGTTGAAATAGGAATTGAGTATCAGAATATTTTTAAACAATACGGTGGAGAAAAAATTCAACTTGTAGAAAGTTTAAATGATCATCCAATGTGGATTGATGCACTTAAAAAAATGGTTATAAAAAATCTTTGAGGGTTTTATGCTGGATCATACAGGAAAGAAAATAAAATTTCAAACAAAAAAGCAGATCAGAAAAGTAAAACGTCTTATCAGTTCAAAACCAAAACAGATTGGATTGCCTCCGGGAACACTTGTTTATACCGGCGATAAGGAAAAAGAACCCGTAAAAATTAAACTTATAGAATTCAAGCAAGAAGAATTTATCGAAAAGGAAATACAAAAAGTTGAGGATGTTTTTTCCTGTAAAAACAACGATGGAATTTCCTGGATAAATATAGATGGTATACATAACCTTCAGATAATGGAAAAGATACAGAATCATTTTAATATTCATCCGCTTGCGATGGAAGATATTCTCCACATATCTCAAAGACCGAAGATGGAAGAGTATGAAGATTATGTGTTTATTGTTTTAAGAATGCTTTTTTATGATGAGACGCAAAGAGTGCTAAAGTCCGAGCAAGTTAGTTTGATACTTGGGAAAAATTATCTTATAACTTTTCTTGAAGATGAAGGCGATGTTTTCGATCCTGTTAGAGATAGAATTAGAAAAGCAGGAACAAAAATTAGAAGCAATGGAAGTGATTTCCTCGCTTACTCAATAATTGATTCTATCGTTGACAGCTATTTTCATATTCTTGAACAAGTGGGTGAAGAAGTTGAGGAGCTCGAGGATAGACTTATCCTGCAGCCGGAAAGAGAAGACTTGCAAATTGTTCATAGGATGAGAAGGAATATGATTCTATTGCGTAAATCAGTTTGGCCGCTGAGAGAAGTGATAACCGCAATGCAGAGAAACGAGCATGTTGTTATCCAAAAGCAAACACAAATTTATTTGCGTGATCTTTATGATCATATCATTCAGATAATCGATACAATAGAATCATACCGCGATATGCTTGTAGGAATGCTTGATGCTTATCTTTCAAGTATGAGCAACAAGATGAATGAGGTAATGAAAGTGCTAACGATTATATCAACGCTTTTTATTCCGCTAACTTTTCTAGCAGGAGTTTATGGGATGAACTTTGCTCACTTTCCAGAATTAAATACACCCTGGATGTATCCGATCGGCTTTTGGTCCTTAACTTTACTTGTTGTTATTGTTATGATCATTTTCTTCAAACGCAAAAAATGGTTTTGAATCACTTTTAGAAAGCAGATAAAATTTATTTTTTAGTCCTCGATGATTGCATTTTTAACAAAGTGCATTTCGAAGTCTCTTGCTAATATGCCTCAAAAGTTTATCTTAATAACAGATTCTTTTTTACAGTTTGATAAAAGTTGGATTTATGAAATTGATTTTACTGAAGTGAGGCCGGTGGATTTTGAGTAGATTTCAATTATATTATTAGAGCGATCACATAAGTTCTTTCCCGCAAATTTTCTGGTTACGATTAACTGCACAAACCGCCGGCTTCCACATTTACCAAAAAGGTTATGGTCTTTTTTCCCCGCACTTTTGAACGGAGTAGGAAATGGTAAAATATCAAATCGTTATAATTGGAAATGGTGAACCTGCGCTTGTGTGCACTCTTTCTGCGCAAAAAACATATCCCACAAAAAACATTGCAATTATTAAATCGGAAAAAGAGAATTCTTTAATTGAAGAATTGTTAAAAAATCCTATTTCTGAAATGAGTAGCTCACTTTTAATTTTGTATGATGAGATAGAAAACCGATTTGGTAAAACACTCTTTCTTAAAAGTGGAAAGGAATTGAAGTACGAAAAACTTGTTATCGCTGCCGGTTCACGCCCAATAGAACCACCAATCGAGGGATTGCATATGGATGGAGTGGAGTTAATAAATAAAAATCCGGAACAAATCTGTAAAAGTAAAAGAGAAGCATTATTTGCGGAGAATATTGTTATTTACGGCGGCGGATACATTGGCGTAGAATTGTGTGATGAGCTTTTACGCTCAGGGAAAAAAGTTACAATTATTGAAAAGTCAAAAAGACTTTTACCCTCTTCCTTTGATGCCGATATGAGTTTGAAAGCAAAAGAAATTTTAGAGAACCTTGGCGGAAGAGTAATACTGGATTGCAAAGTTAAAAGCATTTTGGGAATTGATAGAATTACAGCACTTAAGCTTTCTAATGATGAAAGAATGGGATGTGATTTTTTAATGATATGCTGCGGCACAAGACCAAACACCGAAATCGCAGAAAAACTTGGAATTATTTCTGATCGTGACAGAGGAATTTTAGTTGATGAATATTTCCGAACTTCCGATAAAGATATTTTTGCAGTAGGAGAATGCGCAGCGAAGTATGATTTCTTTGCCAGCGATCTTGCAAATGTTCTATTGCACAACACAAAAATGGAAGAAGCAAAATTATTGGGCGCAAATCTTTATTCAATAATTTTTAATCGCGGTAGAATGATAGATTATCTGACTGAAAAAAGAAATGTTAATGAAACAATCACAACAAAAATAAAAAGCCCGGAGGTATTAAATGATCTCAAAGATTATTTACCTTTGCAGCAAATGTAAAACAGAATGGACAGAAGATGCTTCTAAACAGCCAGAAGTTTGTGCTGTTTGCGGGAGTGAAAAAATTTATAAAAGCAGTAATCACCAACGGTATGCAAAAAAAAGCCGAAGCAAAGTGCGATGGGCTTACAAAGTTTAATTTATTCTAAAGAGGATGTTATGAAAATTGCAATTGAGTCCAATGACGGCGGTAAAACTATTTCTGATCCTTTCGTTCGTTCAAATGGTTTCCTTATTTATGAAGTTGATGAAAGCAATGTGTTTATTAAGGAATTCAGAACAACGGACAGATTGAAAACCGCAATTGATAATCAAAAACTCGATGATTGCTCTGCGATCATTTCCAGAGGAATGCCAAATTCATTTAGAGAAAAACTTGTGAGACAAGGAAAGGAAGTTTTGATAACTTTCAATTCTTCACCGCGTAAGGCGCTTAATGCTTTTCTTAATAATAGATTTGCTTCACAAAGAGTTCGTTCGCATAGCTGACATTTTCATCATTTCTTAAAATTCGACCCGAATTTTATTTCAGGATATCTCTGTAATTAATTTTCTATACATTAAATTCCCATATAAATTATCAAATATATTTCTGGATATTAATAAATGGCAAAAAACAAAAGACCTTCGTGGGATGAATATTTTTTAAAACTTGCGATGCTTGCGTCAGAACGAGCAACTTGTCCCAGAATGCATTGCGGTTGTGTTCTTGTAAAAGATAGATTTGTACTTGCAACCGGATATAATGGCTCGCTGCCCGGACAGCCGCATTGTGAAGACGATGGTTGTTTACTTGTTGATAACCATTGTGTTAGAACAAATCACGCTGAAATTAATGCGCTTGTGCAATCAGCAAAGCATGGCGTTAATATCACCGGATCGACAGCTTACATTACAAATATGTCCTGCACAACCTGCGCAAAAGCACTTATTGCTGCTGGAGTAAAACGCATAGTTGTGTTTTCGGATTTTCACGATACGCTTGCTACTAAATTTTATTCTGATGCTGGAGTTGAGATTGTAAAAATGGATATGCCAGGTAAAGAAATTCAATATGATTTAAAAAACTATTCTTCCGCAAGGAAAACAAAAAATTCAAAGTGAATTTCATTAATGTCATTTCGATAGAGTCTTCGACAGAGAAATCTGTAAAAAACACAATCCGGATTTCTCCCTCCGGTCGAAATGACTATAATGTTTTAGTTCATAGATTCTTATCTAAAAATACTTTTATCTATTAAAACAAAACCATACAAATACTGGCTGCCGCTCTTAGCAATTATCTTTTGGGGTGCATCGTTTATTGCAACAAAATATTTGCTCGATGAACTAACTCCCAAAACTATAATTTCAATGAGATTAATTCTTGCAATCGCACTTTTACTTTTGATTGCGCTAATTCAAAAAAAAGATTTTAAAATTAATCTTAAAAGTCATTCTTATATTTTTCTTCTTGCAGTGATTGCAGTTTTTCATTTGTGGATACAAGTTACGGGATTAAAATTTACAACTGCATCTAACACTGGATGGATAATTGGCACTGCACCAATTTTTATGGCTTTGCTTGGTTTGATATTCTATAAAGAAAAATTAAACGCTATAAAAATATTAGGAATTATCATTGCAACATTTGGTTTGCTTTTGCTTGTTGGTAAAGGAAACCTTACAAACATAGACTTGATAAAGAATAAAGGTGATTTGCTCGTTCTTTCAAGCTCGTTTACGTGGGGAATTTATTCGATGGTTAATAAAAAAATCTCACTCAACTATTCACCGGTAATGACAATACTTTATCTTTTTGTAATGATGGCAATTATAATTATTCCATTTACAGTTAGTGAATCATCAATAAAATCAGTTGTAAATCTTTCTGGAATTGGTTGGATCGCGATATTATTTTTAGGTTTGCTTTGCAGCGGAGTTGCTTATGTAATTTGGGCTTACGCATTGCGCGAAATGGAATCAGCAAAGGTGGGCGCTTATCTTTACTTTGAACCATTTGTAACCGTTATCACTGCCTGGATTATTCTTAAGGAAGATATTACTTTGCTTATGATATTAAGTGGTTTGATAATTACCACAGGTGTTTTTCTGGTTAACAAAGAGTAAAAGTGATAACAGTCTATGATTTTAGATTCTGACAGCGAAAAACCAAAAATAATTTATCCATGTAATTGGGATTATAAAATCATCGGAACAAGTATTGATGAAGTGATTAAAACTATTGAGCTTGCAGCCGAAGGAATGGAATATGAAATCTCTTCTTCTAAAGTTAGCTCTAAAGGAAATTATTTTAGTTTAAATCTAACAGTTTATGTAACCTCCGAAGTTATCCGCGATATAATCTTTACAAAACTTAAAGACTGTGAGTTTGTAAAGATGGTGTTGTAAAAATTAAAATTTTTAATCCACCTTCTTCAAAACCATTTTTGTTTTTCCGCTAACAATTGTAAGCTTCAATTTATCGATGCTGTAAGTAACAGTTTTTTGGTTGAGTGCTTCGACAACGGCTTTTTCAACTTTCATATTTGCGCAAGCCATCAACGTGCCCATTAAATTCCCAAAAGTAATTTTATTTCCAACAACATCAATCGACCCGGATATACTATTACATCCAGCGTTACCTAAGAATCGCATATCGTTTAAATTAAATTCAAACTGTGGTAATCCTTTGGTTAACTTCTCTTTTTTAAGATTGAAACCTGTCAATTCTTCCATCACCCAAATATCATATAGGCGCATATCGAATAAAAACTTTCCGCATCCTTCAAAGGTTTTATAGTTCACATCATCTGAGCTTTTAGCTTCAACTCTAACTTTGTAAGGAAATTTTTCTCCTGACATATTATCCTGGCAATTATCTTTGATTAAAGTGATTACCAATTCGCCGCTATCTGTTTTAGAGCGGTATAAAGTAACGTCAGAATCCTGAGTTTTTATTCCTTTAACTGCTGGCGCGTTTAATTTAGTATCATACATTGTTGCAAAACTCATAAATTTTTCGAAATCAATTTCAAGAGTCCAGTTTGGTTCGTTTCCTCTGGCAATAAAATCTACTCCGTTTAAAAACTTTTCTTGATAATAACTTGAATTCAGTTCAATAGTTTCTCGGAGAGGATTAATATCCTTTACTTCTTCAACTTCTTTAATTTCCTTTATCGTGCTTGGATCTTTATGTAAATAATATTTTTCTTTAAATGATGATTCAATTTTATTTCCATCCTGATCAAGCATAATTAATTCTTTGCCGGCAATTAAAAATAATTTTCTATCATCAGAACCCTCCACCGAAATAATTGAGTCTGATTCAAAACTCCAATTGCCGTCATCAATTAAAATTTCTTCATCTTTCCCCTTGTAAACAGATTTTTGTTTAAATGTAAAATCATTTTTCAAGTTTAACTGATAATCAATTCCATCACAATCAGCGCAAGGCAGCATACCTAACCAAATCCCGTTAGTTAGGAACGTTACTTGTTTCACTTCAGGCACAAGTTCTGGTGCAGATGAACAGCCGACGATAATTAGAAAAAGAAAAGCCGGGAATAGAATTAATTTTTTCATAAAACAATTCCTTTGATATGACAGCTAAGATAAAAATCAGAATTGATACAAGCAAAAAGTGAGCGGCAAATACATCAGTCAAAAAATGTCAGGTTTCTATAAACTTAGTCTAATGAATTTAAACTTGAGATATAATTTTTTAAAAATTTCTTTAAAAAGAAAAAACGCATTCCGTTGTTGGAATGCGTTTAGTCATTGGGGTTTATGAATAAATTTTAGGAAACGGGGACTAACAATTCTTTATCAATAGCTTGTTTTATTGATTCTTTAGGAAGTGCACCAACCGCCATTTTAGGTTGTCCAGTCATTGGAACAAAAAGAATAGAAGGAATGCTTCTTATGCCAAACACACCGCCAAGCTCTTGCTCTTCGTCGGTATTTACTTTATAAATATTAATTTTTCCTTTATACTCTTCTGATAACTCTTCGAGAACCGGTCCAACCATTCTGCAAGGTCCGCACCAAGGCGCCCAGAAATCTATAATAGCCGGAAGTTCGCCGTTGAATTTCCAATCTTTATTTTTTTCGTAATCAAAAACTTTAGTTAAAAAAGTTTCTTTTGTTAAATGCTCTGTCATTTGTTTGCCTTTCTTATGATTTTATGTTTTTTTTAATTTCTTGAACATGAGCCTTCAGACTTCGACTTGGATCAGTGTAACTTTCTTTTAAACTGCTTCTAAAACTTTCTCTAATTTACCTCTTACTTCTTCTGCAATCGCTTTCATACTTGGGTTATCAATTACCAAAGCCATAATTCTGGGATCGAATATGGAAACAACAGATTTATCATTTTTTTCATAAACTATAACGTTGCATGGCAGAAGTAATCCTAATTCTTCTTCAATCTGTAATGCGCCGTATGCAATTTGGGGATTACACGCGCCAAGTATTGTGTACTTCTTAAAATCAACACTAATCTTTTTCTTTAAGGTATCCTTAACATCAATTGTGGATAGAACACCAAATCCTTCTTTCTTTAACTCTTCAGTTACTTTTTCAATTGCCTGCTCAAAGCGGTAATTCGTTGTTTTTGAAAAACCGTATTGCATTAATTATCATCCTTTATTTCTGAACCTAAATTCTTTTTAAAAATGGATTTCCAATCAACAAAAAGGAATCCTGCAAAAGCACCATATGCGGTACTTATATATGGATTGCCTGAAATTGGACAAGTGCTATTGCATCCAATAAAATTGTAGTATAAAAATCCGCCCAAAGCTCCGGCTGCAACGGGGAAAATACGTTTAGTCCATTTCAAAATTATTTCAAACCTGATGCGTTCCAACGGATCATTCCTCCACTTAAGTTACTTGCATTGTATCCCATCTTTTTAAGTTTAGATGCAGCCGTCAGACTGCGGTTTCCGGTATGGCAATAACAAATTATCTCGGCATCTTTAAACTTTTTTAACTCGTGTTCTTTTGCTTTAATATCAGTTACTGGAATATGATAAGAACCTTTTATCAAACTTAGTTTTCTTTCCTTCTCTGTCCGCACATCGAGAAAAATAACATTTCTTTCTTTCTTAACCTTTGCTGAAGCATCAACAGGTGAATATTGTTTTATTGATTTTATTAAATAAATCTTTTTACCAACGTAATAGATTATAAGAGCAATTAGCACATAAAGTAATATTTGTTCAGTTGTCATAAGCTTTTAATTTTGTGTTTAGTATGATAGGAAAATTACAAAAAGGATTCAGCGAAAAAATGCGAAAAATATCACTCTGACCAAAGCGGAATGGTAAGAATAAAACAATTCTATACTTTAGTCAGGATGATGAGGTTGGCTTACTTTTTCTTCGTCAAAGAATTGTAAACAAACATTAATATTGCAGCAGCAACTCCGACTAAACCTATAATAAGAAAAACCATTTCGGGTCGTTTTGCTGTTGTTGCAAATGTTTTGTAAAGCCAGCCGCCAAAGGTTCCGCCTACTAACCAGGCAATTGCAATTGGAAGAAAAGCAAATCCCTGGAATAATGCTGCCTGTCCCTTGGGTGCAAGATCGGCAAGATATTCATAAAACCTTGGAGCTTGAGTTTGTTCTCCAACAGAAAAAACAAATATTGTTGCAATAAGTAATCCTATTCCAACAGTAACTCCTGCTATCTGTGCAAAGTATAAAAGGAACCAGCTTAATGCTGCAAATATAAATCCAATCATAATTGCAGTAGGTGTGGGAATATTTTTGGTAAATCTATTAATAGGAATTTGAAGTAGTATAATTGTCCAAGCACCTACAGAAAGAAGTAATTCGATCGGTGCATCGGGAGAAATATAATCTGAAACGTAAAATGGAATCACAATAAAAAATTCCCAGAACACTATCCAGTAAAGCGCAAACAGCATAAGGAAAAACATAAACTTAACATTCTTTACTACTGTTAATAAATTTTTTAAAACGGTAATGATGTCATCACGTTTTTCGGTCAGCTTAGCTTCGGGCTCTTTAAAAATAAAAAGCGTGGTAAAGAACATTAAGGTGCAGCTTAATGCAGAAACAAGATAAACGAATTCGATCCCAAATGAATCTCTAACAAAAAATGCTAATAAAGGACCGATAGCAGCACCAATGTTTACAAGCCAGTAATAAATTGCATAACCAAAAGATTTTGATTCGGGCGTTGTAGTTAATGCGACCGTTCCCAACACGCTGGGTTTAATAAATGAACCACCAATTGCAGTGAAGACTAAAATTATTGAAAGGACTAAGAAAAGATTTGTATTGGAATACCAACTGGAAAAAGCAGCCATTCCTGTTGAGCCGATTAAAAAGTATCCGATTGCAAGAACAAAGAAAGCGAATGAAAAAGCTTTTTTAAATCCGAATTTATCTGCAAGGGCTCCAGCAAAGATAGGAAGAAAATATATCAGTCCGCCAAAGATTGATGAAAGCTGTCCTGCTTGCACTTCATCAAATTTAAGATGATCTCGAAGGAAGACGCTAAGGATTGTTGCCTGCCCGTAGTATGCTAATCTTTCAAATAGCTCCATTCCGTTTGCAATCCAGAATGAAGGTTGGAAACCAGACTTTAGTTTTTGCAAAATGCCGATTTGTTCCACAAGCTATCCTTTCAAAAATAGTGCGCACAATTTAGTTATGATGAATTTTAGTAACAAAGTTTTTTATCAGTGTTAATCCGTCTGATCTGTGCTATCCGTGGTCTATTTTTTTTTGCTTATAGTATTTGAAATTATTTTTTTAGAATTTTGAAGTATAAATGAAAACCTAATATGAAATCAAAATCAAAACTTAAATTAGAATTTCATCCGCTAACAATAAATAGATGGAAAGACATTGAGAAACTGTTTGGGGAAAATGGAGCCTGTGCAGGATGTTGGTGCATGTTTTGGTTAATGAATAAAAAAGAATACGATGAAAAACGAAAATATGGTAGAACCAAAAAAGAGATGAAATTTCTTGTTAAAAATAATGTTGAACTGGGAATAATTGCTTACGATAACAATAAACCTGTAGGATGGATTGCTATTCAACCAAGAGAAAATTATCCAAGGCTCTCCAATTCAAAAATACTTCAATCGGTAGACAACAAACCTGTCTGGTCAATTGTGTGTTTTTTTGTTCATAAAGATTACAGAAAAATGGGCATTTCTGTCGAGTTAATAAATAATGCGTGTAATTTTGCAGTATCCAAAGGCGGAACGATAGTTGAGGCATATCCTACCGAGACAAAAAATAAAAACTCAGTCCCGGTTTTCATTTATACCGGTACAACTTCGGCATTTGAGAAAGCAGGATTTAAAGAAGTATTAAGACGCTCAGAAACAAGACCGATTATGAGATTAAAGTTGGAAAAGCCAGATCACAAAAAGTAAAAGCATAGTTTACTAAATTGAATTTGAGAAGAATAATTTTTAAACATACATAAACAATAATAAAAATTTAGAACAGAGGTTAAACAAAAGATGAAAACACGCTTTATAATATTCCTACTCTTAATATTTACTGCATCAATAAGTTTTTCCCAAAATAAAAATGCTGTTATATCGGAAGTAAATAACAACGAAGTAAAAATTAAATTACATAGATTAATTGAGTTTAATGATTCGAATGCAAAAAGCGGCAATAAGTTTTTAGTTGCGGATATTACAATAGAAAACATTTCCAGCACAAGCATAGAGATGGGTGCAGAGTACACAATGAGCATTACCATAAAAGATGCAAATGGAAATGAATATCGTTCGGGTTTAAAAGGCGAGGGAATTGTTTCAAATTATCTAACCAAAAGCGGAAGTGATGAGCAGGATCAGAAAGCGCATAATCTTTGCTTTAGTGATAAATTTCCTGCAAAAACAAAAGCAAGATCTTTACTGTGTGGATTCCAGGTTCCCAAAGATGCAAAGATTGTTTCCTTCGGTGTTAAAAAGAAAAGTTTGTGGAGTACAATTCGATAGTTGTCGAAACTAAAATTTTTACTTTAATAAATAGTTTTTCATTTGCTGACTAGTAAAGACTGAATATTTATTCCACTTACTTTTAAAATACTTATCAATAAAACCGCTGCACCAATCCATTGGACAGGAGATAAAATTTTTCCGTGAACAAAGTATTCTAAAACTACGGCTGTTAATGGAAAGGCAAGTTCACAGATAGAAGCGACGGAAGCAGAAATTTTTTTTAGTCCGTAGTAATAAAGGAATATTGCTGCTCCACCTGTTGTAAAAGCTATAATCAGAAAAATAATTATTTGCTTAGTAGTTATTTCTGCTAGACGAAAAGCATCGCCTGTTGCGAAAGCAATTATAAACATAATTAAAGCTGAAAATAAGAAACGTAAGTAAGTTCCCATCTCATAATCAACATTTCGTAATGCTAGTTTGCTTAACACAGTTGATGAACTGAAACTGAAGGCAGCAAGTAAGGAAAACAGAGCGGCAATTGTGGTTTTATCTCCGGTAGAAATATTGGGTGCTGATAAGCCAAAAGTCATAAAGTACGCGCCTACAATTGCCAATCCCGCCCAAAACAAAAACTCTTTAGGAAGTTTTTCCTTCAAAAAAATAGTTGCTAACGAAATTGCAAAAACTGGCTGGAGTTTTTGTAATAGAATAACAACAGAAAGATTAACAAAGTTTACATAGAACAATGCTTTGGTAATTGCCATTGTTCCAACCGCACCACCGAGCAATGCAACGCCAATAAATGCAATCCAATCATTTCTCTCTAAATTCTTAAGTGAAGAAAATTTATTAATGAAAAATGGTGTGAGAAGAATTGCAACAATTGAACTTTCAACAAACACAACTAAAGGAACTGGTAAACTATAAAGCAATGGACGAAGTACAATTCCATCAACCGCCCAAAGACTTGCAGCAATAATTACAAAAAATGGTGAAGCAAAATTATTTTTTATAGAATTATCTTTTGTACTAATCAATACTAACTCTTGTTATACGGTTCTGTTTTAATAACATCAATCTTTAACTTCATTAATAAAATATATACAGCAAAAAAAACAGTTACAAGGTTGGCAATTATTATGGGGTACGATACGATTATAATTCCATAAATCAGCCATAGAATTATTCCGAATGTCATCAACGAAAACATTGGTACAGAGATATCTTGTGTGTGTTTAGTTTTATATACCTTTAATGCCTGTGGTATAAATGCCGCTGTTGTACAAAATGCCGCAAAATAACCCAAAAATGATTCCATAAACTTTAATAATAATGTGATATAAACATATGAATATTTATTAAATAAATTGTCTTTTTAGCCATATTTGTGTTATGATTTCTTAATATAATTGAAGATAACACTCAGGTAAAAATTACTCCAAACCTTAATCCATTACTATTTTTTCCACCCCCTCATCACAAAATTTAACATAAACACAATCCTTTGATGGAATAATAATTGTATTAATGGCGGTAATTATCATAAAAAGTATTTGGTAAAGGTTGTTAAAAGGAAAATTTTTCTTATAAGAAATCTCTTTGAAACCAAATACTATATTTTTTTAAACAAGCTGAGGAGTATAAGTGGAAAATCAACTGGCTACTGAAAATGTTTCCGGAAAACTTACAGACGATTTTGATTTAGATATTGAAAAAGTAATTAGCAAAGCTATTGTTGCGGCAGACTTGCCAAATTGGAATAAAGCGGAAACGTCATTACAAAATAGACTGCAGTTTGTTTTAAGGCGTGTAAATTTATCTAAGTCATTGCTTGATGAAGATATTTCAAAATGGATAAACGCCACTAATGAAAATTATGAACTATCCTCTCTGCGGACATATTTACTTTTTACTTGTGTTAATATGCTTGGCGAAATCAGCAGGGCAGAATCTCCCCTTACATTCCTTTCCTGGTTAGATACATCTAATTCAGTAACTACAAGAAGTATTCGTGAAGAATCTATAAGTAAGGCAATAAACTCAATTGGCGTTGTTGATGATCAAAAGAAAGCGGTAAAACTAATTAAATCTGTTTTTGCGCAGTACAGGTTAAACAATTCAGTTGAATCAAATTTCTTTTCGTTCTTTACTGATGCACTTGATACAAACACGCAAAATTGGATTGCTTCTAATTGCTGGATTTATCAGGACAATCCATTAGAAAGATGGGCTAACTTGCAGAACGTTAAAGAAGGTTACTCGAACTTAGCCTCGTTAGAAAATAAAAGATTAACTAACGCTCGCAAAAGATGGGATTCATTGGATGCAAATCAAAAATTATTTGAAGTGTCACAATTCACAGAATATTTATTTAATCAATATAATTTGTGCCAGAATAATCCTCCGGTTAAATTAGATAAAGATCCGATAGCAAAAGTTTGGAGAGATATTGATCAAGCTGTAAGCGATTATAAAGTAAATTATCTTTCCAACTCACTGTTCAATCATCTTGGAGCAGATGGACAAAAATTTAAATTCAATGAAGTTCGCTGTGTATTTAAAGAAGAAGAGTTGATAGTGTTCGAAGGCGATGTTCGCGAAAAGGATAGAGAGTTGTGGTTAAAAAGACTTTCCGAATGGTTAAAAACAAAAATTGAATCCGAAAACAATCCTGGTGAGACTGTATTTTTGATCCCCAAAAATCAAGCTTTGGTAATTGCCGAAAATAATCTTTCCGTATCTCTTGAAAAATGGATTGATAAAGCGATAAAAAATATTTTGACTAAAAAATAAAAACAGTGTTAACCTTGCGCTAATTTGATTGCAAGTCTTTTGGAAGTTGTAAAGTGTGTATCAAATTTTGTAATGTTTGTTTTGGGAATGTGGACGTCTATTGAGGGCTCTCCGAATAAAAATTCAAGACTAAGTTGATTGGGATTTTCCTGCGTAAACTTTTTAGATCTTTTCTTTTTCATTCTTCCGTACTGTTAACAAATTTTTTACAATCAATATTACTTAATCTCTTGTATCTAATCTAAAAATATTAATCAATAAAAAGAAGAAACATAAAAGATTAATAAAAATATTTTTTCAAAACGAAAAAATTATTAATTATTGTAATATCTTTTTACAACTTGGTTAAAATAAATTCTAAAAAAATTGCAAAATAATTTTTTAACAGATCATGAAATAAAATATTTTCTAAGCTGTAAGTAAAAATAATTTATTTAAAAACACGTCTTATTTGTTTTACTCATTCTTAAACAAGACATCTTTTAAATAGTGTGACGGATCCATATGATGCAACATTACATCCTTTGTTCTAAAATTTACCTCTTCTCCGGGCTGAAGGATCTCGATAGTTGCTTCCGAAATTTGAGCATCTATTAAATATGTGATAACTATACTTTTTAAAACTTTGTCACTTATATTTTTAGCGGTTCCTTCATAATGTGCAAAATCTCTTGGATTAATTGCCGGGGCATCAATATCAACAGCTTCTCGAGTTTTATTATATGTAGCATTTATTTTTATCATCTCTTTCTCTTTTATAAAATTATCGTAAATCAGATAACCCGCGACGACCAGGACAACAAACACTAATAACTTTTTCATAATGACTCCTTATTAAATTGTAAAAGAAAAAGTAGCCGTTTATATCTAATTGTTAACATATAAAAATAACTACTCGTGTAAAAATATTTTTTAAAAACAATTATTAAGATTTTCAACATGTTAGTTCCATAAAACATAATACACCACCATTAACAATCAAATATTATTGCAAAGAGTCAAAATCAATTAAGGGATGTAATTTCTTTAAACAAATTAACCGCATTCAAGAGCACTAATAAATCCTTGCTCAAAATGTGGCAGGGTACTTATTTTGTTTCATTAATAATCATTTTATTTCCAATAAAACTCTTTGATAAACACTTTTGAAACTATTCTTTTCTTAATAAAGTGTTTATTTTGACTTTTTTCAATCAATAATTATAAAAATAAACTCTGGCCTTGTTTTTGACTTATTCGATGAAACAAATATAAATAAGAGATAAATCTTATGGCTATTACGGAAACATTGATCGGTAATCCTCCCAAAGTTCAAAAAATGTGGGTGGAATTTGAGGATTTTACAAAAGAATATATTGGAGATGTGCTTATTGAGAAAGTCAACTTTTCAAGGGCTACATTTAAGGAAGCTAATATCTTTAAAGACAGACTTGTGTTTGACATTCTTAAAGGTGAAATGAAATTAATCATTGATCTAAGTGATTGCGATTATATCGACTCGACATTTCTTGGAGCATTAGTGGTGGTTTTAAAAAAGATGACAGAACGGGGCGGCGAAATAAAATATGTTATTCCCAAACCATCGGCATTATATTTATTTAAGATTACTGGTTTGTATGGTGTACTTAATCTTTATAGAAATAAAATCGATGCTGTGGAAAGTTTTACATAGTATTTAATTGATTTTGTAAAAATTTTAGTAATAAATTTATAGATGGAAATAATTGTTTTAACAATATTGTCCTTTGGTGTAACTGGATTTTGTTTCTCAATTTATAAGTCTGCTACCGCAAAAGACAAAGACGAAGTAAGTAAGTTATTTTTATAGTTATATTTTATGAGGGTAATTTTATAAAGACCATCTAATGTGATGGTCTTTTTTTTATCTACGAAATAAAAGCGTCCCTTCTCATAAATATAATTTAAGAATAAAGGGTTTAGTTTTTTTTTCATAGCCGTATCTCTATTAAACCCAGGTGATCGGTTGCTAAAGATTAGCAATCCTGCTAAAAAATAAAACTTAGTATAGTTTTAAATATTGACAATTAAATAATTAATAGTTTATATTCTTGATGCTTCTAGGGTTTTTTAATTTTAATCTAACTTAATAAAGAGGAGTTATGAAAAAACTGTTTTTCTTGACGGGTATTTATATTTGTTTCATCTCAATAATGATAATTGCCCAGGAGACCGGTGATTCTTCCAATGGGAAAATGGATTCCAAAGCGGCAAACTATTATAATACGGCAATTCAATTAATGAAAGCTGAACAATTTGAAAATGCTTTAAAGTCACTCGATTCAAGTTTAATGGTTGCCAAAGATTATAGGACCTATTATTTGCAGGGACAGGCAAATATTAAACTTGGAAAAATTAATGATGCAGCAAATTCCTTTAACGAATGTGTGAAAATGAATCCAAATTATGATATGGGCTGGATGGCTTCCGCTAATGCTCATCTTGCATTAAAAGAATATGAACAAGCAATAAATGATTTTAAGAAAGTTGCCGAAGTAACCAAAGATCCTAACGTTAAAAAAAATGCTGATGAATCAATCAACTTCACTGTAAATTCCCAATCGGTTGACTTTTATAATAAGGGAAATGAATTAAACAAACAGAGTAATTTTGAAGAAGCCATTAAACTTTATGACCAAGCATTATCTATTTCAAAAGATCCAAAATATTTTTATCAAAAAGGATTGGCTCTTTCAAAATTAAATAAGAATAAAGAAGCTGAAGATGCATTAAAATCTTCTGTTGCTTTAAATGACTCGTTCGATATTGGTTATGTTGCTTTAGCCAGTCTACAGACGTTAAATAAAGATTATGATGGAGCTGTAAAAAGTTATGAGAAAGCTTTAGCTGTTACAAAAAATGGAAATCTTAAAACAAACATTAACGAAGCGATTTCTAAAACTTATCTGGTTGCAGGCAACAATTCTTTTAAAGATAAAAAATTTGATCTGTCAATTGATTGGATGTTGAAGTCAATCTCCGTTTCTCCTTCGGATGCAGCCTATCTTGGTTTAGCAAAAGCATATATTGAAAAAAAGAAATACACAGAAGCAATGACTGCATTAGACGATCTGAAAAAAGTACAGAAAACAGTTACAGACGGCGCAATTGCATACTATGGGGGTCTAATCCAACTTAACAAAGGTGATGATAATAAAGCTATTGTATCATTTACTGCTGCATTAAATGATCCCACTTATAAAAAGGCAAGTCAATCACAGATTGATTATTTAAAGGCAAAGCAAAAGGGAACAAATACAAAGAAGTAATCCCAGGTAGAAAACAGCAGCCACTTTATTAGCAGAGGCTTAATCTATTAAGCACTAAAGCTGTTGATAAACTTAATTTTATAATTTGTATTGTTATTACTAAAATATTCTGTGCTTCGGTTAATTTAAAATCAATTCTTAAAAATTGATTTTACATAAATGTGGATTTGCAAATAAAAAGCCCTTATCAAAATTTATTGATAGGGGCTGAACTTTAATGGAAGGATTTAATGGATATCTTCTATTACAAGTTTCTGAATAGTATTCCGAATAAAATTATTTACTCCAAAAAATTCTCATCCAAGCCAATACAATTCTCCACTACTTACCCGCCAACATTTCTTTCATTTTGTCCGGTGGTGTTGGCTGCGGTACTTCGTTATGTATTGGTTTAAGGGACTGCAAATAAGCATAGATTGCTTTTAGATCTTGATCGGTTTTCTGTCCGATAACTTGCCAGGGCATTGGTGGAAGCAATGGTCTTCCTACGCCCATATACTTTCCCTCTCTAAGGGTTTTAATAAACATTTCTTCTGTCATCGCCCCAATTCCGGTTGCATTATCCGGCGTAAGGTTTGAAGCATATGAAATTCCCCAGGGCCCAACCCAGCCTGCCGAATTCATTTCTACAGCCACCCAATTGCCGGGTGCAACAAATTTAACATCAAGAGCCGGAAGTTTTTCCCCTTGTGGAAAACCTGACAATCGCCTTGTTGTGTCGAACACTGGTCCTGTTGGGGTGAAGATTTTTGGCGTATGGCAGTCATCGCAGCCACCTGTGGTAACTATATATTTGCCCAATGCTACCATTTCTGATTGTGACATTGCCTTCTTTTCCTCTTTACCCGAGCAATTAATTTGTGAGACAACTAACATCGCTACAATTGCAATGGGTATTGCAATAAAAATATTTTTTTTCACTTTATCCTCTTTAATTATTCTGGGTTTAATAATAAATTATTTAGATATGTAATAAAGATCTGGTCTCATCATTCCACTGCGATGCTCAAACTTTTGAGTAATAGACATTGCCTTGTTCCATAAAGCAGTACCTTCATCGCCCAATAATACATCCTGTTTATCGGAAAGCGTTGCCCAATCTACATTACCTTTGGCAGGCTGAACAAATAGAAACATAGGCATATTAGTTCCCAAATCGCCTATATAAACTCTGTATCCCTCTTCAATATTCTTCTTTTCGTAAAGGGATTTATATTCTTTTATTAGTGAGATCATTTCCTGTTCTTTACCGGGAATAACATATAAATAATCGAGATGTCTAAAGTTTAATCCTTCATTTGGATCCATTCCATATTTTGGTTTGTAAGATAGATCATTTCTCAAATTAAGGATATAGTTTTTATGGGATGAATAACAGCCATCAAATTCACTCATTACTTTACTAAACTTTTCTTTTCCGATCTTCAGCACCATATCGCTGCTCATTCCAAAATATTTTGCTAATCCATCATAGTCTTTCACAGGGGTAAGAAAATCATAAGTAAAATAATCAGACTGAAGAGCTCTAAATGTTCTATCAACTTTTGAATCCTTAAGCATTTCAACAAAATCTTTAACAGCTTTTTCATATTTTTCTGATGCATAGGGATAGATAGCATCTTCGTGAACTAAAAGCAATTCAGAATCAGGAAGTTTATCCTGTGCTGATAAGTGAAAGAATGGAATTAAAAAAAGAATCAACAAGGGCACAAAAAATTTGTTTTTCATAAGGCTGCCTCCTTTAAAATGAAGATTTAGTTAATTAACCAGATAACATAATTTTAAGTGCTTCTAGTGGAACAATTTAATTATTCAAGATTGAATCTATACTGGGAAAAATTATTTATCTGTAGAGCAAAGTTAATTATTCCGGTAAGTAAGGTGTTATGAAAAATCAAGCAATCTTTAGGATTTTTATTGCATTTGTAATTTTATCCAGAAATAGAGATTCTCTGAGAATTTATTCTGGCAGATCAGTGAAATAAATTAAACATATGTCTTAGTTGTCCCTTCAATAGAAGTATTAGCGTGGATGCTTTCAGCTATTTAATGGCAATCTCTATTCTTTTTCTCTAACGGAATAAAAAAAATAATTTACTATAATTAACAGGTGAATAATAAAAAATCCCACCGACCTGACTACCGAGACTGTTGCAGAATTACGAAAGGGTCATTTCGAAGGAGTCTTCGACAGAGAAATCTTTCGATTATACCACGAAAAATATTTCTCCCTCCCGCCTTGACTGGGTCAGCGGGCAGGTTGGTCGAAAGGACACCGATTTAACTTCTGCAACACTGCTTACCCGCAGGCAGGCTTTAATTTTTAGGGAATAAATTCTAATAATGTTCTCTCATAAATTAAATAATCCCGATTACCCTTAATAGCCCCAGTGTTCCCCCGGCCAATAATGATATTATCAATAACATAGCCTTCCAGGAATATTTCCTTATTTCTTTTTTATTTCTTTTAACTCAAATACAATTTCACTCAATCCAAGTAAGTCTCTTGCAGTTCCAACTACTCCGCCGCCTTCAACTTCAGCAACCATTTTTACAAGGCCAATATCTTTTGCAAACCATTCGGTCACTTTACTTTTTGTTCCGACCGAAGAAAGTACTGTTGTTACCATTTTGACGGCATTAAAAGTACCCGCTTGTATTTTAATCTTTTCGATCTTTTCAATCCGCGCATTAACACTTAATGAATTAACATTCTTATCGTCGTATTCTTTGCCTTTCCAATTCCATTCTTTTCCTGCATCAATAGGAAATTTTATTCTTGGCATAGGTTCACTGTAAGTAAATGTTCCTTCCTGAGAGATAACGAGAAGGAGTTTCATTTTCTGATAAGTTTCTTTAACAAACACACCTTCATCATTTACAAGAAGTTTTTGCCTGTAAGTAAAATTATCTGCTTTGAATGTAAAAATATTCAGGTTACCTTCCTGAGATATTTTTAACTCAGTTTCACCAAAGTCTGAATCATAAATAAAAACTTTGTTCTTATTCACAGGGAAATATTCACCGGATAAGACAGGCAAGCACTTATAACTATTAATAAAATTAGTTTCACTTTTAATTTTAGTATTATAAAATGAAAAAAGGGAAACGAGTAAAGCTGTGTAAAGACAAAATCCAATACGCATACCAACAATCCAAAATTATTTTAAAAGTTTAATTAAGATATCTTCTTTTACATATTATGTTTATCCAATTAGTTAAGCTACTGCTAAAATTAGATTAAGTATTTTGATGTGAAAAGCTTTAATTAGGTAGATGGTCCTTTAGCATTACTTGTGTATTTCATTTTATTGCTTGATGAATATAACTAACTGTTTTCTGATTTCCCCAATTTATGTTCTTTAATGAATGATTTTTAATTACATCAAGATAATTCTGATATTGTATTGAAAAAATATTTTCCCAGCTTTGTTTACTAGCGTATTCAATGCTGTTTTCAGAAATTCTAAAGAGCTCGGATGGATCGTTTATAATATTTAAAATCTTCTTACTAAAATCAAATGAATCCCTAGCTTTACAAATGACTCCATTATGATTATTTCTGATTGAACTTGATGCTCCACCTTCATCTGAACATATAGGGACAATACCGCTTGCCATCGCCTCAAGAACTACATTGCCAAAAGTTTCTGTTGTTGATGGAAATACAAACAAATCGCTTGAAGCATAAATC
This sequence comes from Ignavibacteriales bacterium, assembly GCA_037444745.1. Taxonomy (GTDB): domain Bacteria; phylum Bacteroidota; class Ignavibacteria; order Ignavibacteriales; family Ignavibacteriaceae; genus IGN3. The sequence goes on along the minus strand of JBBILT010000004.1, from coordinate 74,573 downwards.
GTTGAAAGTTCTTTGCCGGATTTATAACCTAGGAAAAAAGCTTCAGGCATTAACTTCTCTAATTCTTTTCTTATTGGACCATCGCCAACCAATAAGAAAACAACATCATCACGCAAGCCGGTAAGATTATCATAAATTTCTGTTAGAGTCCTTAAATCTTTTTCCCAAACCAATCTTCCAACAAACAAGAGGATTTTTTTATCTTGAATGTTAAGAGATTTTTTCCATTCAATTGATTTAAATGATTTGTTAAATAAGTTTAAGTCAATTCCATGAGGCAAATATTCAGTTGTTTTAAATCCATGTTCCCTAAGTTCATTCATAATTGTTTTGGAGGGAACAAATACACGGTCACATCGGTTGTAAAGTTTTCTAAGATAATTCCAGCTAATAAATTGTAACTGTTTAATGTTATAGTATTTTGCATAACTTGGGAAATGAGTATGGTACGTTGCTATGATTGGGATATTATTTTTTTTAGCATAACTTATTGCAGCTAAACCAAGAGAGCAGGGTGAGTTTATATGAATTATATCCGGCTTAAACTCTTTTAATGTACTTTCAAATTTTTTATATCCTGGATATGCAAACTTATATTCTTTATAAAATGGAAGAGGGAACGAAGCAACTTTAAAAAAATTAGTCACCTGTTCACTTTCATCAGGTATTGATGGTGAGACAAAAATATTTTCAATGCCATTTTCATTTAACCAATCCAAAAGACGAAACAATACTCTCGTAACTCCATCTTGCCCGGGTTTCATAGTCCCATTAAAGTAAGCTACTTTAATTTTATTTCTATTTTCTTTCATCATAAAAATATTTTTACTGACCAATAATATCTAACTAATGTCACTTTAACGTTAAACAATTATTAAATAGCATTTAACATCTCAAGTTTTATCGATGATATTGCTATAAATCAACATATTTCGCAATACTTTTTTAATACCAAATTGTTTCAATATTTAACAGAAAAAATATTTAGCTGGTTTAACATCCCATAAATTGCTGTTAGATCGTTTCGTGTTTCCAATAAACTTTCAGGACTAAATAAAAAAGACTTCTGAAAAATTCAATCTGTCATTCCTGTGCAAACCTGCCTATGTCGGCAGGCAGGCAGGAATCGATTGATTATTAAGCAGATTCCCGCTTTCGCGAGATTGACAGTCAGTTAGAAATCTATTTTTCAGAAGTCTCTAAAACTAATTTGCCAGTCGAGCGTATTTCGTTAAATACAATACAACTTTCAAGTGGAATACTTCGGTAAATAGTTTCGCTTTTCCATAGCTATATCGTTCCTTAAAGAATAATTGTTTAAGCAATATCATCTTCGTAGTTTAATTAAAACTACCAGCCTGCAATTTGTAAAAGTAAACTCAGCTTTGTAATGCCAATGCATTGAACTCAACATAGTAATTAACTGGATCTTAATCACTATTGGTCTAATTAAATCCTAGTCCTATACCCAGGTAAACTTGGAAATATTGTGGATGAATTTTTTCCGAACCTTCTCCTAGTTGTTGTGGTACAGAAAAAGTTTTTAAATATCTTATACCTCCATCCAATGCAATTTTATTTGAAAAATTCAAATCAATCCCTACTGTAATATCGTAACCGGCAACAACGTGAGTTTCATTGCTTAGATTTTGGGTTATTTCATTCCCACCCTGGCTGCTAGGAACTACAAGATCTGTAGAAATACTATAGACTATTAGAGCCAAGTTCATTCCGGCATGCGGTCGAAAGAAACCATTCCCGTGTCCTCCTACCTGCGCACCGATAAAAAGTCTAACATAATCCTGACTTGTAATCTGATTAACAAGTAGCCCTGTAGTCCCGTCTCGCAATTCAGCTCTTTTTTCAAGCAGGTTTATATATTCGAAGCCCGCCGTCCCTGCAAGAATATTTGCAAGTTGTGGAACCGGTACCACAATATGAAGCCCTAAACCTAATCCCGGTCGGCTAAAGTTTTTCGCATCTTCACCACTGGGAATCATGTAAATTCCATATACCCCGGCTTTTCCTCCTGCAATCGCATTGGAAAAACTAATGGATACAAGTACGAGAAAAATCGCAATAAAATGCAGCTGAGATTTTTTTAAAAAGAATCTTCTCATAATGACCTCGTTTAATTAGTACTTTGTTGTTTGAAATATTTATTCAGATCCAATACAAATTTTCGATGCTAAGGCGCTTGCAAAATAATTAATGTTTTCGGATGTTTGATCTCCTGCTTGTGTTATGCCGCTTTTTTGACCTTGCTTTTTCAATTCAAGTTCCCTTTTTCCTTTAGATGTACAAATAATAGCTATTCCTTCTAATCCAGATTCAGCCAAGCCTATACCAGTAATATTAATAGCACGGGCAACACCGCTTCCAGGTTCATATTCGTTTATATTGGTAATAAGAAAATTACCTTCCATACTCGAGTCTGCTCGTGCATTAATCCCTCTCCGGTTAAATTCTAAAACTAATTCATTCTGAAGGGCAGATACAAAACTTTCTCTAGTCCAGCCAGTGTCTTTGAACTTTTCTATCAATGCCTCCCGAACCGTGGGCATAAGTATAGATAGCTGTTCACCATTTTTTAGAGTAATATTTTTATTTGTGTCATCCCTATCTACAACAGACATCATTAGGGAACCGCAGCCATATAAAAATGTTACGACTATAAACAAAAACATCTTTTTCATTCTTTATCTCCTAACGTTATAGTGAAATGTTAAAATTAATTATGCTGATTATATTTTTTTAATCAACTTTTTCACAGTGACCTTTAATTAAATGATAATATATTAACCTCCCTTATCGAGAGGCTTTACTAATTTTTACTTAATTAAAATCATCTTCTTTGTCTCAACAAAACTTCCTGCCTGCAGTTTGTAGAAATAAATTCCTGATGATAATCGTGAAGCATTAAAACTTACTTCGTAATTTCCTGCAGGTTTTTCCTCGTTAACTAATGTTGCAACTTCATTTCCTATAACATCATAAACTTTTAATTGTACAAATTGATTACTGCTTATTGCATACTGAATACTGGTTGATGGATTAAATGGATTCGGATGATTTTGCTCAAGTATAAATTTAGAAGGAATATCGTTACTCTTATTTTCAACACTAGTAATCATCTCCGATAATGGTCGCCTCCAGACGCCACCAGAAGTTCCAGCAAAGAGATCTGTACCTGAGGCGAGAAGCGTAAGGACTTCCGGGTCCGTCAAACCAGTTATTGTCCAGTTTGCGCCTTTGTTTGTGGAAAGAAACACTCCGCTGCCATCAATCCCAGCAAAGATATTTGTGTCTGAGATAGCAATATTATAGACATAAGCGTTGGTTGGTAAGCCGCTACTCTCCTCAGACCAGTTTGCACCATTATTAGTTGATCGAAAAATGCCACCATTCAATGTCCCGGCAAAAAGATTTGTATCAGAATTGGCAAGGACAAGAACATTCGTGTTTGTTAATCCTTCATTAGATTGGACCCATTGGGCATTTAATGAAGAATAAATTATTACAGTACTGACTATAACAAAATAGCGATATTTTTTCATACTGTTTCCTTTCAATAATATTGAAACTTATTCATTGCTAACTACTAATAAATAATGTTTAACAGCAAAATTTTTATTTTCAGTTATGTATCCTTAACTCTAATTAAATCAATCAATGGTTTTATCATTTCCTATTTGATTACACTATTCAAATTCGTACTCATAAGTATGTCCAATAATTGACCCCGTAATAATTCCGGCTATAGCACCCACGATAACGCCGAATCCTGGTATGATAAGAATCGCACCCAAACCACCACCACTCGCCCAAGCAATTAAAAAACCGGCAATACCGCCGGAAGGTATTCCAATAGCCCCCCACTCTAATCCACCAACCCAATGATTCTTGAAGATTACCCTTCTAACATCGGATTTAACAACCTTACTTTTCAAAATATTTTCAGGCTCACTCCAAGAAAGCGAATCTGTAGATAAGTAAACATTAGTTGCATCAGTGACGACCTTATCTTTCAAGATAATTTTAGCCTCTCTCCCATCCGCATATTTATTAAACTCAATAACTGAAAACTCATTGGATGAGGAACTTGAAGATATTACATAGGTCGAACTGCACCCTGTTATTAAAAAATATAAAATGGCTAAGACAAATATTGTTTTCATATTTTGCTTCCAATTATTAATGAGAGTGATGACACTTGAAAACATTTATATTACAAATCACCGAATTCTGAATTATTTCATCAAGATCATTTTTTTATTCTCAACAAATGGACCTGCCTGCCCGTCTTGGCTTGGTAGAGCCGAGACAGACAGTTTGTAGAAATAAATTCCACTTGCCAAATGTCTACTGCCAACTGTGGACTGAAATTCGACTTCATAATTTCCAGCAAGTTTTTCCTCATTAACTAGTGTTGCTACTTCATTTCCAAGAATATCATATACTTTCAGTGAAACAAATTGGTTTGTTCCTATTGCATATTTAATACTTGTATTTGGATTAAATGGATTGGGATAGTTTTGTTCTAAAGAAAATTGATTGGGTAAAATATTCTCATTTCCGATCGCAGTTATCCAAGTATTTTTCCAACTGATATATCCATAGTTACTTATCAGTCCGATATTAGGCTGTGTTGTATCTGCAATAACGGTAACTTGTTCACCGTTTTTCCCAAGAAAGATATAACTAAAATGTCTATCGTAGATATTAAATCCACCAACGTTAGAAAGAGTAGTTCTATCTTCCCTTATCCTCAAAGCATCAACTATGGCTCCACCCGGCATTGTCATTGTCCCGTATGCATCAACAACGTTTTTTGAAATTACGGTACTATTAGTGGTGAATACAGAATTACCGTTTTGTTTTGTAACCGATGTTTGATTACTTGTATAATCCCAGTTTGTGTTGTAAGTAGTTGGTATAGCATTAACAATCATATACGGATCAGTTGTTATAATTGATTCAAAACCAGGTTGAATTGGACTCATTCCAGCGGAACCCATGTATTCAAAATTATTACTTTGCCTTAGATAACTATATGACTCTGACTGAATCCCCTGACTATTTGCCAAAACTTTTAATGTGTAGTCAGCTCCTGGAAATTCTGAAATGTAAGGAGTGCTTGCAGGGTCAACACTTGTAACCGCGATGGCATAATTTAGATTTAAAGTTAAAAAGCTGAAATCCCAGGAAGTTGAACCTAAACTCCCAATATTGATTGATGTGACTATAGTATCCGTGTTATTAACTACTGAATTACCTACTGAATATTGTGCCTGAAAATCACCTGCATTGATAATTATTTGTGCGGATAAGGGCAAAATTAATACAGAAACAACAAATAGAAATTGAATCAGTTTCATAACTCACTCCTTTTTGTTAATTGTTTTATTCTTGCTTAATAAGGATCATATTTTCGTTTCAATAAATGAACCGGACAGCCCGTCTTGGCTCGGCCAAGCCGAGACAGACATTTTGAAAAAATAAATCCCTGATTATAAATTCATAATTAGAGGGAGCAAATTATTTATTAAAATAAATTTGTTCCTTACATAAACACATATCTCAATCAAGAGAACAGCATTCACGCTTAAGGAGTGAAGAATAGTTTTAAGAGAGAGGGAAAATAGATTTATGAAATTTATTTACCCTTCCTCAAGGAGGTGAATCAGATATATTGCTTAATATCAATTATTATTTGTTCATTAGCAAATAAGCTTGTTAGAAGCAATAAATACCCCTACCAACGTGATAGGCGGGCTTTAATTGATAGGGGTAATAATATAAATATGAGAATTAATTTATTTTTAAGTTTGGCATCATTGTTCTGCGATCATAACAGCTCAATTTATTTCACTTTTTCCCAGTAATCTGTAAACATCCCTTCGGCTGTTGCAGTCATCTTGTTGCCTTCAAAAGTAACGGTTGGAGGATCGAATGGAAATTTAAACTCTAACTTTTTCCCGTCTGAATGAATCGGAACGGTCTTTGTTTGGTCAGCAATATAGTTGACCCCTTTGCCGCCAATTTCGTCATTCATTACAGCAAAATGAACTGTCTCGGTATAGTCTTTATCGGTCAGCTTATACGTTGAATAAACCGAAAAAGAAAAGTGCTTTCCATTTTTATCTGTCCACAATACATTAAAATTTCTTACATCTTTAGTGAAAGTCTGAATACCCATTGCCATCGTAGGTTTTACAGTTGTTCCATCCGGAAGTTTGCGCCACAATAATTTATATGTTCCCTCAATTGAAGGAGTTTTCAATAAATGAGTTTCTTTCTGTTGACTGATAGATTTGAAACTTAGGAAACACAGAGCAGTTACCATAAGTACAGAAACAAACAAAACTTTGGTTTTCATTTTAATACCTTTTGTTTATAAAAAATATTTATCTACTAACTAAAGTTAATTATTCCGGTAAGCGGGGTGTTATGAAAAATCAGGCAATCTTTAGGATTTTTATTGCATTTATAATTTTGTTCAGCATTCTGTATAAGTGAAATGTTCATAAAGATATTAAGTGAGAATCAGTCGGCTGATTAAATACTTTGAGAAACTATGTGTTTTGTTTATTTTTACCCCGCATCCTTAGCTCAGTTGGTAGAGCATCTGACTCTTAATCAGCAGGTCGCGGGTTCGAATCCCGCAGGGTGTACCAAGAAAAAATTACTAATCGTTTATACAGATTACCCTCACCCCGGAGGGTTTTTCTGTTTTAAAATCAATTTTAATCTTCTCGGGTTTTCATTAATCTTTTTATTTATTTTTATATCAACATATTAAAGACAAAATATTATGAAGTTTCTTTTAATTCTTTGTTCGATAACTATATTGAGTCAGGCATTCCCTCAATCTACAACCATTGAAGATACAATAACAATTTATGGCAGGGATAGATTTTACAGGGTTCATCTTCCATTAGGCTATACTTATCCAAAAGAATATCCGGTTGTATTTGTTTTTCACGGAGGCTTGGGCAGCCCCGATAATATTGAGAAGACAACAAACTTTTCACTTAAAGCTGATAAAGAAGATTTTATTGTTGTGTATCCATACGGAACAGGCTCGTTTGATAAAAAACTTTTGACCTGGAATACCTGGGATTGCTGCGGTTATGCTGATAAAAAAAACATTAATGATGTTGAATTCATTAAACTTGTTGTAAAAGAAGTTAAACAAAAGTACAGAGTGAATGATAAAATGATTTATGCAGCCGGATTATCTAACGGTGGAATGATGTGCTATCTGCTTGCTTGTGAAATGTCAGATCAGTTTGCTGCTGTTGCGCCCGTTGCTGCTACAATGTTTGATGCTGGGGTTTGTAATTGTTCAAATGAATTATCTATGATAATCTTTAACAGTTTAGATGACAAACACATTCCTTATGAAGGCGGGATTGGGGATGAATCAATTGTAAAAGTTAATAAAATGGCTGTAGAAAAAGTTGTAGATTTTTGGACGAACAAATTTAATTGTGTATCGATAAATAAAACCGAAGCATCAGATTACCAAAGGATTGATTTCATAAACGAAAAAGGAACTGAAATAATTTTTTATCGGATGCTAAAAGGTGGACATACCTGGCCCGGAGGTGAAAAGATTAGGATACTGGCAGATACGCCAATTAAGGATGTTTCTGCTACAGATTTGATTTGGGACTTTTTTAAGAATCACGCCAAACAATAAATAAATTCCAAAAAATTCTTAAGAAAATCTAAAATTATTTTAGTAAAGCAATTTTTTGAGAAAGTCTTGTTGATTTTGTTTCAAGAGTAACGATATATATTCCTGATGATAAACCATTTGCATTGAATAGAATTTTATGAGTGCCCGCATTAAAAATATCATTACTTAACTCCGCAACTTGTTCACCAAGTATGTTGTAAACTTTAATTCTAACTAATTCTGCTTTTGGCAAACTAAATGAGATCGTTGTGGACGGATTAAATGGATTGGGGTAATTGGGATTTAATCGTAATTCCTCGGGAATAATAATTTCATTTGCAACATCTGCAACAATAAACGAAAAATTTATATTATAATGATTGGGGTTTAATGCATCGATGGTAAAAGTATCGCTTATAGCATTATCATAACCAATCTTTTGTGCAACTATCTGATAAGAACCATAAGGTAAATTATTGACACTATATGTGCCGTCTTCTTTACTAAAATTATACGAGTAAAAATTTCCACTAAATATCGATTTAGCAAGTAGCGTTATCCCTTCAAAATTATTATTGCCGGATAATGGCATTAAAATTTTACCGTAAACATTGCCGGCACCGTAGGAAGAATCTCTTACAAGATATAAGTTTTTATTACTCTGCTGGGAGTTTAACAACACTGAGTCTGCACCTTGCCAGAATACAGAGGATGAATTTTGAATATTAAAATATGCCGGCAAAAAATAACTTGAGTATCCCTGAACATAATAATAACCCGTATCTTCAACGGCGATATTATAACTCCCATCTTTTTTTACAATACCAGCATAAACAGAAAAAGGTGCAAATGTTGAATCTGCTTTTAGAAGGGTTGGAGTGTGTGTCCCTTTTCTTACAACCACAATCCCGTTTTTTATCGTACTGTTAGATAGTGGATTTAAAATATTTCCCGAAACAGAATGACCTGTGTTTACAATTCCCGGCAGCATTAAATTAACTATGACCGTTTTATTCGAATCAAAATTTACAGATTGAGCAAAAAATGGATCTGGGGTATTTCCAGAAAACATCAGATGATATCCATCTTTCTCGGCACAGATTGTATAATTACCTTTTGGCAAACGGGATGAGTAATTACCCGTAGCATCTGTATACGTAGAATCAAAAAGATAAACTCCGTAATAAAAGAAATATACCTTTGAATTTATAATAGGATTTGACAGCTCGTCTGTAATTATTCCAGCACAAGTACCATATTCATCATCAAAAAAATCAATTTTAATTTTAAGGTTACTGTGACTTACAGAGGCGTTGCTATATACAAAGATCGTATCGGTTGTATCTGTTAATGAAATATTATAAAAATTTGCTAACGTTATATTTAATTTTAAAGTATCGCTTGGATTGATACTTATTGGCAGTTGTTGACCATTTTCAAAATCAAGTAAATAAAATGAATTTTTGTACGCAATACTATCTATTTGAAGAACCTGATTTCCAATATTTATTAAAAGAGCGTATTCATATCGGTTAAATATATTTTTAAATCGAACTGTTTCGGGTGAAATTTTTAAACTTGTCTGGGCAAAAAGATTGACTCCAATTAGAAGAAAGAATAAAATAATTTTAGGAGGCTTATACATAGTTCTTTTCTTTATTTATTTTAGTACAAATATTATAAAATTAGTGACAAAATAAAGAGATATAATAATCGACTTTTTAAATATATCAAAATCAGAGTTAGAGACTCTTCTTGTTTCTTCAAAAAAGGGTGATTCTAAATCATTTAATAAAATTTCGGGATACGTACGTGAAATTTCATATTCTTATTTTTTATCAAAACACCGTGCCCGCAAAATTACGAATATTGATGATGTTGATGATTTAACTACCAGCGTGTATCTCACCTTTGCTGAACAGTATCAAAAAATAGATACAATTGAAAACTGGTTGAGGAAAGTTATGTTTTTAACTTTCGTTAGATGGTACAAACAATTGAAGGCAAAACGAACTTATGAACTTAATGAAGAAATAACAGCTGATGATTCAAGTATCAAAACTGACGAGGGGTTTGATTTGGGTGTAGTGTTAAAAGCTTTAAATACATTAAGTCCAGATAAGCAGGAAATAATAAAGCTTAGGTTTTGGGGCGATTTTAAATTTTTTGAAATTGCCGAAAAGCTTAATAAAAACGAAGCAGCAGTAAAGAAAATGTTTTATCGCTCTATCGAAGAATTAAAAAACAAACTCGAATAATGTCACTTTTTATTTGTTGACTTTACTAATGATTTGCAAGATTAACAAGGCGATCTGAAAAATGAATGAACTTGAGAGAATATTAGAACTGTTAGACAAAGATTCTTTAACCTCCGGGGAAAATGAGTTTTTATTAAGTGCATTAAAGAACCCGGAAGCAAGAAACATTCAAAAAACTTACTTAAGATTAAAAAATTCTCTTAAACTAAACGAACACATCGATGAAGAATTGATGGCTGAGTATGTCTTGTATAAAAACAATCTTACATCAGAAAAATTAATTGTTATCTTATCACATAAAATAGAAAATCACCTAAGCGTTTGTACTAAATGTAAAGATCTTTTCAGAGAATTAAACTCAGAATATTCAAATGTAGACACATTTGTTGCAAATTCAATTACACAAAATCAAGTTGATGGGATAGTTTTTAATCCAACAAAAGCTGGGGTGATTAAAAAATTTAGAGCGATTAAATATGCTTTTGCTTCTGTTACTGCGATTGCACTAATTTACCTTGGACTGTTCTTTGTGTCATCAATTACAACTCCTGATTATAAAGAATCATTTTTAGATGGCGAAGATTTTTACATAACACGCGGCAGAGTTTCGGAATCTTTTCAAAGAGGATTGGATGCCATCGATAATAAAAATTTTGACACCGCCATTAAGTATCTAAAAAAAGATATTGCAGAAAATGCAGAGAACGAATCTATATTTTATACCCACTTTATATTAGGCATTACATACATCAACAAAGCTGAAAATAATTACCTGGGTTTGTTCAAATCTTTTGATAGAATCGATGTTGAAAAAGGAATTGAAAGTTTTAACAAATCCATTCAGCTAAATACTTCTGGCAGCTTTGATAATCTTAATCTCGATGCTCAATATTATATCGGCAAGGCATATCTTCTGATCGATGATATTCCTTCCGCTAAAGAACACCTAAAAATTGTTGTTGATGAAAAAGGCGGTTTTTATAAAAAAGCGGAAGCATTACTTAAGATTTTATAAGCCATTGGATTTAATGAATGATTATGTTAAAACCGGTTTTATTGTTTTTGCTTTTACAGTTGATTTTAGGATTAGTGATTTTTCATCCGGCATTTTTGATCTCAGAAACTTCATCAGACAATTCTGTTAGCGGCATAGAACTGAAAAAAGATTTTTCAAAAAAGTTTTATCGGTTAGAATACTCTTTATTAAATAAACAAATTAATTATCCCGTTACTGATTCTATCTTTTCTTTAGATAATGATTTTGAAAAAGACTATCTGCTTGCCTTAGATAAAAAAAGGAAAGCAAAATATTCGGATTCTTTTAATCAGCTTTATGCGTACTTGCCAAATTTTCCGATGCACTATCAATATTATGATGAATTAATTTTTACCGCCAAAGCATCAGGAAATGTTGAAAAAATTGAGAACTTTATTGCAAAAACTAAACCTAATAAGAATAGCTGCTATCATTATTTATCCGCACTGATCAATTATCATTCAAACAAATACTCCGACGCTATAAAAGTTCTGGATGGCAAAGATAATTTTAATATGTTATATCTTTTATCATTTGCTTACAGAGGGCTTGGTGATTATCAGAAATCTTTGGATGTATTGCAAAAATGCGAATTGAAAATTGGTAAAGATGATTCTAACCTTCCCAAAGTTTTAGTGGCTGAAGGTTCAATCTATTTACTCTCGGGCGATTACCCAAATGCAAACAGAATTTATCAAGAAGCACTTCAATTATCAGAAAAATCCGGCAATCAAAAAGAAAAAGCTAAAGTCTTAATTAATCTCGCAATCATTGATGATCAAAATGGAAAGACCGATGAATCAAGAAAGAAGTTGCAATCAGCACTAGATATATCTAGACTAATCGAAAGTCAGGACATCGAAGCAACAGTACTTTCTGAGTTGGGAGTTTCATACACATACACAAATGAAAAAATAAATGCCCGTGATAACTATGAAAAAAGTTTTGATCTGAACAAAGTATTAAATAATAAAGAACGGCTTTCAAATTTATCTGCAAATATTGCCGCTGTTTATGCACAGCAAGCTAATTACAATTTAGCGTTAAAGTTTTACAGCGATGGGTTGAGTTATGCGGGTGAGAACATATTTTCTAAAATTCTAAATCTTAGAGGGCTCGGAGATGTAAATGCAAATGTTTCAAATTATTCGGATGCTTTAAATTATTATGCGCAAGCAAAAGAATTAGCAAAACAAATAAAAAATATTAACTCCGAAGCTGATATAGATATTAGTATTGGAACGCTTTATTACAATATCAGCAAACCTTATAAAGCGCTTGAAATATTTTTAGATGCAAAAAAAAATCTTGGGCAAAATGCTGATCTGCAAGTCAACCAAGATTTGGATTTTAAAACAGGGCTGGCATACTCTGCTGTTGACAGCATGGACAAAGGAAATGAATATTTGAATGAGGGGATGAATATTGCACAATCTGTTGGGGATATTTACAACAAGCTCTTGATATCCACCGAATTAGCGTACAATTCCTACGTCCACAAAAAATATCAGAATGCAGAAAAAGATTTATTATTACTTGCAAAAAAAAGTGAGCAGGCAGGAATCATTCAACTACAGTCATTACAATATCTCTACCTTGGAAAAATAAATTTTGATCAAAATAACAGAATAAAAGCAATATCGTTTTTTGAACACGCAATTAAGCTTGCACAATCTATAAAAGATTTTAACACACTTCTTTCTGCTGAATTTCTTTCAGGTAAATGTTATGAGTCAGCCGGGAATTTGCAAGAAGCTGAATCAAAATATATTTCGGCTATTAATATGACGGATAAAATATCTGAATCCTTGATAGATAACTCCGAAATTCAAATAGCGCATTTTGCCGGCTTGAATGAGCCTTACATAGCACTGGCTGAATTGTATTTGAAACAAGAAAGGGATGAAGAGGCGTTCTCGGTTGTTGAAAAATCACGCTCGCGAAACACATTTCAAAATCTTAATAACCTTTTGATAAGCTCAAAAATTCACGATGAAAAACTTTTGAGGCAGTATTATGATCTGGGATGGAAAATTAATTCCGGTTTATTTTCTGATGATCGATTAGAAAAACTTAAAAACGAGTATAAGCTTTTAACAAACAGGTATTTTATCACGGATGTTGATAAAGGTAAATTATTTAGTTTAAAAGAAATACAAAAGGGCATTGGGGAAAAGGAAAATCTTATTACAATTTTTTTTGGTGATAGCTCACTGTTTGTGTTTTATATATCCGCGAAGGAATTTAAAGTAAACAAAATTGATATCACTCGTATCCAAATACAAAAGATGATGAGTAGCATCACTTCAATGTATTCAGGTATAGCAGGCATCGATAATATTTATTTAAACCAGGATCTTTTTTCCTTCAACGCTAAAGCATCAAATGAATTTTATAATTTGATTCTAAAAAATGTGATGTCATCAATTCCTCCGAATGAGAAAGTGATCTTTTCTCTGCCCGCGGAAATGTCATTTATTCCATTGGAATTTTTAGTAACTGATTTTGAAAACGAAGACAGTCCGTTTTACTATAACAACAAGAAATTTTTGATAGAAAAATATCCTGTTTCATACACACCCTCAGTATCTATATACATGCTTCAGAAAAAAGCAAAGAAGTCCCAGAATAAAAATATGCTTCTGGTTGGTGATCCGTTAATTGATAACAAAGACTTTGCGGCAAGTTATCGCGGTGGACTTTTAGAAGACAATTCATTTAAAGCCAACGGAATTGTATTGTATCCACTTAAATATTCGCAGCAGGAAGTCAAAAAAATCAGCGAGTTATTTTCAAACACCTCCGTTTTGCTTTCTGAGGATGCAACCGAACAAAAATTTAAGGACAATGCAATTAATAGTAATGTCATTCATTTATCAACGCACTCTTTTCTTTATAAAGATCAGCCATTAATTATTTTCTCTCAGAGTAAAAATAATCGCGAGGATGGCTACCTGGAAGGCAGCGAAATCATTAGCCTAAAACTTAACAGCGACTTGATAGTGCTTAGTTCCTGCAAATCCGGTATTGGTTCTGTAGATAAAGCCGAAGGGGTTATCGGGATGCAAAAATCATTTTTTGAAGCTGGGGCAAAAAGTGTTGTGGTTTCTTTGTGGGATGTAAATGATAAATATACTTCACTTTTTATGCAGAGCTTTTACAAATTTTTAAGCGATGGTTATGATAAATCTGAAGCTTTAAGACAAGCCAAAATATTTTTTAAGAAAAATTATTCCGCCAATCCTTATTATTGGGCAGCATTCGTTCTTTCGGGTAATATATCACCGATTGAAATCAGCAAAGAGAATCACATCTCTACGATTTCAATAATTTTATTCTTTACTCTCATTGCCGTATTATTTACAGTCTATCTTCGAAAGAAATATGCTTAGGAAATCTTATCCATTTTGTTCAATTCTGTTAACTCCATCACTGGTTTTAATTTCAATTTAAGTTTAAATAAAAAATAAAACATTAGGGTTTTATTTTCACCCGCTATTGTTTATAATTCGCATCATTTTTTTAATAATTTTAAAGGAACTTTAATGGCAATTGCACCTAACAACGTAGTTACAATGAACTTTACCTTGAAAGATGATGAAGGAAATATTTTGGATACTACCGAGAGTGATGGATCTTTTTCTTATATAAGCGGGAATAATATGGTACTTCCTAAACTTGAGGAAGCTGTTAGCGGAATGTTGATAGGTACTAAAAAAAATATTAAGCTTACCGCGGCAGATGGTTATGGAAATTATAATGAACAGATTGTGCAGGTTGTCGGAAAAGAAAATTTTCCGGAAGATTTTGAACTTGAAGTTGGTATGAGTTATATGGCAAGCTCGCCCGATGGAGCCCAAATGCCTTTTGTGATTACGGAAGTGCATGATGAAGATATTACTATTGATTTTAATCATCCATTAGCCGGTAAGAATTTAAATTTTGATATTGAACTTCTTGATGTTAGAGAAGCTTCCTCAGAGGAATTATCTCACGGTCATGTTCACGGACCGGATGGACATCATCATCATTAATGAACAATTAAAAATGTACAATTAACAATTAAGAGGATTGATTATTTTGATCCTCTTTTTTATGCCATGGAAATAAAAACCGTCAAAGATTATAATGAATTGATTAGTATAGCAGAAGAAAATTCAGCTGTTTGCTTTTATCTTAGTACACCAAGGTGTAATATTTGTAGAGTTCTAAAACCCAAAGTAATTGAATTGCTTAAAGAAAATTTTCCTCGGATTCATTTTTATTATGTTGATTTGAATGAAGCAAAAGAAATATCTGGGCTGCTTTCTGTATTTTCTATTCCAACAATACTTGTTTATTTTGAAGGTAGGGAAATGATTAGAACTTCAAGAAATCTACATCTTTCAGAATTGTACGAACAGATTGACAGATATTATAAAATGATATTTTGATATAATTATTTCTACCTAAAGTCATTTCGACAAACCTGCCCGCTGACGCAGTCAAGGCGGGAGGGAGAAATCTGAATGCAGCAAACAAACAGATTTCTCACCCAGATAAATCAGGGATTCGAAAGGGCAATTAGTAGGTGAAAAAATTATTTTAATAGAAAGTTTTATTAAGTGAAATTAAAATGAAAAATATATTTTTATCAGTAAGCATATTATTTGTATTCTACTTCTTTGGCTGTGATAAAATTATTAATCCCCCTGATGAAGTTGACAGCAAGATAACAGCAAAAGAAAAAGTTAATGATGTTTTGCAAAAAGCTCGAATCGATTTTGCAACGGATGCAAATCTTTCTGCTATTTATGGCTGGAATGTAGATTCAAACGGCGAAGTTGATTTACTTAAAACTGATAACGCTTATGTTTATGTTGTTCAATCAAATCAATTGCAAGATAATGCGTTTTATGTTCCAGTGTTTGCAGCGGGACCAGTTCAATCCCCAATAAACTTTACAACAATGTTATCGTTAGTTAAAGATAGTACTGCGAGAAATATTCTTGGTAAAGTTTTTAACAGGCTGTCAACTCTTACGATAGATCCGAATGCAGTTTATAAAGATAGTCCTGCAACAATAGATACTGCACTTGTGCACGGCGGAAATGTTTTTATTGCGCAGAACAGCGAAGTAAAAATTGATATGTTTCTTTTGCCGAGTAAATCTATTGATACAACACTTACGCTAAATAATTCTGCTGATTGGATAGTTAATTTTTATTCAAGCTCCAAATCTTTGATAATTTGGATTAACAGTAATAATGGGATTGTAACAAAGCTTTCAGGAAATTAAAAGGGTTCGATCTTCCAACTGCCATAAATCTAAATTATAAAGTTCAATGCCCAATGACTTTTTACTCATTCTTAATTGTACATAATAAATTACAAATTGATAACCTGTCTGCCGGCAGGTTGTAAATTGTTCATTCCTTTATGAGTGAAATGCTTCCTTCTTCCGGTACTTTTATTTTATATGCAGTGCCGTTTGTATTTTTCAAAAATGTATCACGCAGCCAGGGATTGTAAAGTTTTAGTGTTTTATAATTTATACCAAGTGTTGCGGCATAATCTGCAAAATCTGTAACAGAAGTATTTAACTCGACTACTTTATACTTAAGCGGTTTGTATAGATTCTCTTCTTTTAAATCGTAACCATATTTACCGGGATTTTCCATAATCAACTTCATTGCAATAATGCGTGCAACATAACGAGATGTTTCTGCACCTAAAACAAGGTTCCAATAATTTTTTGCTTTCTGTAAACCACTCCATTTATCTATTCCATTTACTCCGGCATTATAAGAAGCGGCAGCCATTGTCCAGCTTCCAAACTTTGTATAAGCTTCTTTCAAATAATTGCAAGCAGCTTGCGTGGATTTTTCTACATCATATCTTTCATCAACTTCATCATTAACTTCTAATCCATATTTTGCTGCTGCCGATTTTATAAATTGCCAATAACCTGCGGCACCTGCAGATGAAGTTGCGTTCTCTAAATTACTCTCTACCACGGCAAGATATTTAACATCATCGGGAATATTATTTTGTTTTAGGATTGGTTCGATAAGCGGGAACCATCTTGCAGCTCTTTTGATTGCAAGTATCGTTGCAGAATGCCAGTAAGTGTTTACTAAAACTTCACGATCAACTCGTTCATATACTTCAAAGTTTTCTAAGGGAACTTTTTCATTAAAGATTGAAATGGAATCGGGGATGTGTGGTGATACAATTTTATAATCCTGCGGAAAATTTCCACCCGGTTTACTATCAACTGCGGTGTTTGTATTGTGAGTGAAGAAAAGATTAGTTGTAATAAATAATATTCCAACTACAAATAAAGCTCCGGCTAAAAAATAATATGTTTTTGATTTCCTATTAAAAAATTTTTGTAATTTGGCTAAAACATTCATCATAAATCCTTTTATTTTTATGACGCATAATAAAAAAATATAGTTGAATAACGAAGACAAAAATATGTGAGTAGTTTACCTTTTAAATAATTTGCAACGAATGCATTGAAGCAATAAATTGCACAAAGTAAAACAATAAAAAGAAAAATGATGGATGAAGTAAAATCAAATAAAGATTATAATCCCGAGATGCATTCCGTAGAACACATTCTTAATCAAACAATGGTAAGAATGTTTAACAAGGGAAGATCATTCAGTAATCATATTGAAAAGAAAAAATCTAAGTGTGATTATCACTTTGATCGTAATCTTACGGAAGAAGAAATTGGAGCAATTAATAAAAAAGTTAATGATGTTATTGAGCAGGATTTAAAAGTAACCGAAGAGTTTATGCATCGTGAAGAAGCAATAAATAATTACAAACTATCTCAACTACCAGATGATGCTGGGGATACAATTCGTATAATTAAAATTGGTGATTATGATGCTTGTCCTTGCAGCGGAGTTCACGTTTCATCAACAAAAGAAATCGGGAGTTTTCAAGTCATCTCAACAAGTTTTGAAGATGGTGTTCTGAGGGTAAGGTTTAAATTATTAAAGGATTATGTTTGTCATTCTCGCGAAAGCCTGCCTTGGCGGCAGACAGGCGGGGATCTGAATAATAATTAATGGATTCCCACTTACGTGGGAATGACAATTATTCTATTTTTTATTTAATATCTCTTCAATCTCATCCATAACTTTATTCATCTTCTTCATAGTAAGATCAAATGGTTCGGATGAAAGTGGATCAATACCGGCATCTTTAATTAAATCAACTGCATACTTAGAGCCGCCGCCTTTTAAAATTTTATAATAATTTTCAACAGCAGGAGATCCTTCGTTAAGAATTTTTTCTGCAAAAGCTGTTGCATATATAAGTGAAGTTGAATACTGAAACACATAATAAGAGTATCCCATAAAATGAGGAATGTAAGCCCACTCGTATTGAATGTATGGATCAACAACACAATGTCCCGAATCATTACCATAATATTTTTTTACAATTTCGTAATAAATTTTACAAAGATCATTACCTGTTAATGGCTGACCTTGCTCAATGCGCGTGTGAATTTTGAGTTCAAACTCGGCAAAAGATGTTTGGCGAAAAATTGTTGTACGCAACAAATCTAAATAACTGCCGAGCAGGAAAAGTTTTTCCTCATCACTCTTTGCATTTGCAACCATATAATTATTAAGCAGGGTTTCATTTGTTGTCGATGCAATTTCAGCTACAAATGTTGAGTAATCTGATTTGGAAAATGGCTGATTAGAATTAGAATAAAAGCTGTGCATTGTATGCCCGAGTTCGTGCGATAGAGTCGAAACTGATTCATAATCATCATTCCAATTTGTTAATATATATGGATGCACATCATAAGCCCCGCCCGAAGAGTAAGCCCCGCTTCGCTTACTTACAGTTGGAATTAAATCAATCCATCTGTTATTAAAAGCCTTTTTTAAAGTTGAAAGATATTCATCTTTCATTGGTTTAAGCGCATCTAAAATAACCTGTTGTCCCTGCTCAACGGTAAACTTCAGATCAACTTCTTTTACAAGGGGTGTGTACAAATCATAATAATGAAGCGTATCAACACCAAGCATACGTTTCTTTAAATCCAAAAAACGATATAACGTTGGAAGATTTTTATTTATTTGTTCTATTAAAGTTGTATAAACTTTTGGTGGAAGATTGTCACCATTGAGTGATGCTTCTAATGAGGAATTATACTTCCTATCCTTGGCATAGACCCAATCCTTTTTTACTTTTCCTACAAGATTTGCACCGAGAGTATTTTTAAAGTTGCCATAACTGTTAAAGAAAGTTTCAAAAACCATGCGTCTGTCAGCGCGATTTTCCACGGTTCTAACTCTGGTATATTCCGATGAGCTTAGTTCAACCTCTTTACCATCTGAAAGCGTAATCTTAGGATTTGGTTTTTCGCTGTCATTAAAAATTGAGTAAACAGTATTTTGATTTTCTGCCGTCAAACCAAAACTAGCAAGAATCTTTTCTTCTGGTTCTGATAGTTTATGCGGACGCAGCCGTTGTATGTTATCAATGAACATTGAATAGGGTTCAAGTGCAGGTTTTTCTTTAAAGAACTTTTTAATTTTTTCGTTTGGGATTAAAAGTAATTCCGGTTCAAAGAAAGCAGCACTCTCGCTAAATTTTGTTCCAACCGAAGATAGCTTTTGAAGCAATGCCTGATTTTCGGAAATGCGTACGTCTTCATTGCTTAAATTTTCAGCATAAGTGTTAGCTTTATAAAAAGTTTTAAGTAATGCGAAGTAAGAATTTAAAGCGTTCAATAAATTTTGAGAACTCTTGCCAAGTTTACCTTTGTATAAAGCAAAATTATTCATATCAACTTCAACCTTTTTTATATCAGTTTGCCAATCCGAAACGGATGGATACATATCTGCAAGATTCCACTTATACTTATCCGGAACATCTGTTCGATTTGGTGATTGAGGAAAGACAGAAGTAAAAATTGAAAAAGTAAAAAGAACGTAAAAAAGAATCAGCTTTTGTTTTGTCATTTTTTCACCTTAATGAGTAGTAAAATTTTTGTGTAGTAAACTTAATAAGAATTATTCACTGTGAAAAAATATTTGATGAACGGTTACATGTGATTGATGAAAATGAACTTAAAAATCCTACCAATTATTAGCGGTGATCTTTTTATATTTCTACATCAAATCAATTAACTTTTAAAGCAATTAAAGGTGAGATAATGAAACAAATAATAGTCCTGGTTCTGCTGGCGATAATAATTATATCCTGCACAGAAAAACAAAATCAAACTCCGCAAAACGATTCTAAGGAAATAACAATGCTTAAAGAAAACATTTCCAAATTTATTCCAGTTGAAATTAAATATGATGAAAATCTTTTAACGGATAGAGAAAAAGTTGTGCTGGACAAACTTTATCGTGCTTCAAAGATTATTGATGAGTTATTTCTTGAGCAGGTTTACTCAAAGAACAATCAGATTAAATCAGATTTGATTTCAAACATTAGTGATAAGAAAAATCTTGAACCTGAATCTGCCACAGCAGACAGGCTTAAACTTGAACTCTTCAACATTATGTTCGGTCCATTTGACAGATTAGAAGATAACAAACCCTTTATTGGAACAGATAAAAAACCGCTCGGTGCAAATTTTTATCCTGATGATATGACAAAGAATGAATTCGAAAAGTTCATAAAAGATAATCCAAAAGATGAAAAAGTTTTTACAAATGAGTTTACTGTTATCAGAAGAGACAACGATCCGTCAGGACAAAGTCCTGCCGCGACAAGTAAACTAGTTGCTATTCCTTACAGTGAATACTTTAAAGATAAATTAACGGATGCATCAAATCTTTTAAAAGAAGCTGCTGAGTATGCAGACAATCCATCGTTAAAAAAATATTTGATCTCAAGAGCGGATGCTTTTTTAAGTAACGATTATTATCAAAGCGATATGAATTGGATGGACTTGAAAGGTCATAACATAGAAGTGGTAATCGGTCCTTACGAAGTTTATGAAGATGAAATGTTTAATTACAAAGCTTCGTTTGAAAGTTTTGTAACGATTAAAGATCCTGTTGAAAGTAAAAAGCTTGAAGTGTTTGCAAAGTACTTAAATGACATAGAAAAAAATCTTCCTCTTGACGATAAACATAAAAACTTTACGCGAGGGTCGGAATCGCCAATCGTTGTTGCAAACGAAGTGTTTACTGCGGGAGATACAAAAGCCGGGGTTCAGACACTTGCATTTAATCTACCAAATGATGAAAGAGTAAGACAGGCAAAAGGTTCAAAAAAAGTGATGTTAAAAAATGTTCACGAAGCAAAATTTGAAAAACTACTAAAACCTATTGCGAAAATTGTACTTGACCCTGAACAACTAAAGTATGTTACATTCGATGCTTTTTTTAATCATACGTTAATGCACGAAATGTCTCACGGTGTTGGTCCTGGATTTATAAAAGTAAACGGCAAAAACACCGAAGTAAAAAAAGAACTTAAAGAAACATATTCAACGATTGAAGAATGCAAAGCAGATATTCTTGGAATGTATAACAATATGTTTATGGTTGAAAAAGGTGTTTATCCCAAAGAATCTGAGAATGAAATACTTGTTACATTTTTAGCCGGGGCTTTCCGCAGTATGAGATTTGGAATAGGTGAAGCACACGGCGGAGGTAATGCAATCATCTACAACTATCTTCTTGAGAAAGGTGGGTATGTTTATAATGAAGGTACACAAAAAGTTCGTGTGGATTTTGCGAAGATTCATCCGGCATTAAAAGAGCTTGCTAATTTGATATTAACAATTCAAGCAGAAGGGAATTATCAAGGCGCAAAAAATTTGATGGCAAAGTATGCTGTTAATTCGTCATCGATTGAAACACTAAGAAAAAAACTAGAAACACTTCCTGTTGATATAAAACCGGTGTTTGAGATTGAACAAAAACTGAAATGATAGTAATAAAAAAAGGCGAGTTATTATGCTCGCCTTTTTTATAGATGAATGTTTCGGAAAAAATTATTTCATCAAGATCATTTTATGAGTTTGAGTAAATTTTCCTGTTTGAAGCGTATAGAAATAAACACCGCTTGCTAATCCGGAACCATCAAAACTAACTTCGTGAGTTCCTGCACTCTTTACATCATTTACCAAAGTTGCAATTTCTTTTCCAAGAATATTGTAAACCTTTAAAGTAACTTGAGATTGTTCTGCAAGAGAAAATCTAATTTGTGTGGTTGGATTAAATGGGTTGGGATAATTCTGCTGCAATTCAAAATTAGATACTGATGCAGGATTATTCTCTTCCTCAACCGATGTTGGAATACCTAAAGAATTGGCAATATAAACATTGTATTTTATACCCCTTATAAATGGTGTTCCATCTTCAACATAAACTGCCCATTTTTGAATAGCATCATAATACCAAACGCCTAAAACGTGGTCAAAATAATCTCCGCTATTAAGTAAAGGTGTTATTAAAATATTTGCATCAGGATTGTTATTGGTTAAAGGATTATCTATAAAACTGTACGTATTCACATAAAGAATATTTGTACTATCAACAGTGTGCGCAAAAGATTTATTATCATTTAATAGCCAAACATTAAAATCTTTTCCTTCTGCCATCGCGGAAAAATCTTGATTGAAAATAGTCCATTTGCTTCCGTTATACCAAACGCCAACATTAATATTGTTATAAGAATTAATATAACGTTGTTGTACAAGAATTTTTGCATTAGGGTTTCCATTAAGCAAGGGATTATCAATAGTTGTATAGTTGCTGCTGATATTTAATGCTGTGGTCGTATGTAAGAAAGCAGAATCTGTTTTTGGGGCAACAGCTACATTAAAATATATGTTTGGAGAAACTGGTGTTGCATCCTGATCGAAAATACTCCAAGCAGAACCTGTATAATATACACCGAGTTTTTTATCGTAAACAGATGTTCCAGATCCAAATGGGTTCCAGTTATGCAAAGCAAAAATGAAAGCGTTTGGATCTTTGTTGATTAATGGATTATCAAAGTAAGTTAAATTTGGATAACTATTAGTAGAATCTGATTTATGTACAAACGACGATGAGCCGAGGTAAACATTGTAACTTGAGTTTACAGCTATATTGGAATTATCTTCGTTATATATTGTCCATTGAGATCCGTTATAATATGTACTAACATTTAGAGTATTATAAACACCGTAGGGGGACCAATTTTGTGTAACATATATTATTGCATTTGGGTTGTTGTTAAGTGCCGGGTTATCAATTTTTGTTGTTGATCCCTGAATATTTCCAGAAACTGCTGTCTGTAAAATTGAATTATCTTCTTTTAAAACAAGAACATTAAATGAAGCACCATCAGGCATATTTTCTTGGTTCTCGTTAAATATCGCCCAATGAGAACCATCATACCAAACACCAATTTCTCTGTTATTATAAAGATATTCCGGGCTAATTATAATTTGTGTTACAAGGATTCGTGCATTGGGATTTCCATCTAGGTCAGGATTTGATAAAACTGTCCAATTTCCAACTATATTACTTGGTCTTGCAGTGTGTTGAAAAACAGTAGATTGAGTTTCATCTGCAACTAAAACATTATACACAGAATTCTCTGTCATAGAACTTCCATCTTCATTAAATATAGTCCAACTAGAACCATTATACCATAAACCAGAAGCATGGTTATTATAAATTCCATAATTATGAGTAATAAATAATTTTGCAGTTGGATTAGTATTGGTATTTGGATTATCTATAATTGTATAATTGGCGGTTGAGTTTCCCGCAGTTGCAATATGAACAAAATGCTTTCCTGAATTGATTGGCGGTGCTTTTTGACCTGGAGCACCTTGAGGAAATGAAAAAGTTGTGATTATTAAAGAGAGAATGAAAAATTGCCAAACACGTTGAAACAGAATATGTTTCTTCATAATGAGCCTCCGATAAATGTTAAATGATTAGTTATTTAGATTCTGATACGAATCATTGTTCTCAACTTAAACAATTATTATTCCAAAACTAATTAAGCTTTATTTGTCCTTTTGAACTAAAAGGAAAGATTTATAAGTAAATAAGTAATGGATTCGTCATTTATTTACTGCCCTGCTTTTATAATTATTATCGTCTCAACCCTTTTAGAAGATGGAAGAAATTCCTTTTTTTGTTACAGCAATTTTTTAGAATTATATGAAAGAAAAAGTAAGATACATATCAGCAGATTTATTACGTGGGCTTGTGATCATAATAATGATTGAAGTTCATGTCTTCAATGCCTTTCTAATCCCGGCGCTAAGACAAACCGGCTGGTTTAGTATTTTAAATTTCATCAATGGATTAGTTGCCCCTTCTTTCTTGTTTGTATCAGGATTTGCATTTCAGGTTTCATCCGGTGGCAAGTTGGATGAAATGAGAAAGCTTGGTAAAGCATTCTGGAAAAAAATTGGCAGAATTTTTCAGATAATAATTATTGGTTATGCACTTCATCTTCCATTTTATTCTCTATCTAAAATAATTAACGAAGCAACTCCACAGCTAATTGAAAGTTTTTTTGCTGTTGATGTTCTTCAGAGCATTGGATTTGGTTTGTTGATTTTGTTTTTGACAAGATTAATAATCAAATCAAATAAAGGGTATGATTACTTTCTTATCACTTCACTTGTTGTCATTGCGCTTGTATCTCCGTTAATCTGGCAAATAGATTTCAATCAATATATTCATCCGATTGTGGGAAATTATTTAAACACACAGCACAAATCTTTATTTCCATTATTCCCGTGGTTAAACTTTTTGTTTGCAGGAGCAATCTTTGCAAAACATTTTGTGGATGCACGCCAGCGAGATGAAGAAACAAAGTTTATTAAACTTTCTGCTATTACAGGATTTGTGGTTTTACTTTTGGGTCATCTTTTTTACTCGGGATTATTTTCCGAAACAATTACTTCAATAATTCCAAATCCGGTTTTTTATCTTGAGAGATTAGGATATATAATTATGCTTTTCTTTTTTTGTTGGCTTGCGGATAAAAAATTTAATATAAGAAAATCATTTATACTTGATGCCAGCCGCGAATCGCTGCTTGTGTACTGGCTGCATTTAATAATTATTTTTGGTGCTTTCTGGAATGGAAAAAGTTTAGCTATGATTATTGACACCAAGTTAAATGCTTTTGAAGCTTTAATATCAGCAATAATTTTAATTTCGTTAATGATAGTTGCAGCAAAGATTTGGGGCTGGATCAAAAAAAGTTACCCCAAAGAGGCCTCAATCTTTGTAAAAGTTTTTGTTGGGATATTATTAATTGTTTTCCTGTTTTATTAAATTATTCGTAATGTATCCACATCCTAATAACTTTAACAGTTTTTATATTATCATAAACTTGATAAACTAATCTATGCTGAATATTAATTCTTCTCGAAAAGGTACCCGATAAATCACCAACAAGTTTTTCGAATGAGGGCGGATTTTGAAATGGATTTTTCTGTAGAACAATTAAAATATTCTCTGCTTTTTCTTTTAATCCCGCAGAATTTATTTTCTTAGCATCTTTTAATGCTTGCTTTGTGAAAACGACTTTCCGACCTACCATGTAATCTTAGATGTGGTTTTAGATAATGGTTCTTTCAATCCTTTAATAATAGATTCGCGCATTCCCGGAATAGAAACTAAGTATAGTGTTTCTTTAATTGCTCGCCAATCCTCTTCAGAAATTAAAACAGCGTTTCCTCTTTTGCCAGTAATTTGGATTGGTTCACTTTCCACACTAGTCATATCAATAAGTTTATATATATTATTTCGTGCTTCAGTTATTGAAATTGTTTTCATATTTAATTTTCTTCTGTCGCAAACGTACGTAATAATGTACGCAAACACAAGAGACAAATAAAGTAATTTTTATTTCCTAAAAGTAATACAAATATTTTATCTTAAAAACTCCGGCACGATCTGTTGTGTGCATTCTGTTTGGTAGTAGGTTGTTGTTTACATCATACTCATCACTTCTATCCTGGAAATCATTTATTGCAAAATATATCCAGCTCTTTGGTAAGAAGTTCCAGCTAAATAAAAATCCGGCAATAATTCTTTCCATTCTATCCGTAGAACGAACGAAGACATTATCAACATAAACTCTAAAGTTTAAATTGTTAATTGGCGTTAGTGAAAAGAAGGGACGGGCATTATAAGTAATATCTTCAATGTTTCCATTCGGATTTCCTTCAATAAACATATTGTATGATGTTCCTATTTCAAGTATGTCCAATGCTTTCCATTCTGCTTCTGCACCTAACCAGGAGTAGAATGCAAGATATTCTCTATCAAAATTATAGGTGTGCTCATAACCACCATAAAGATTTGCATTCCATTTTTGTGAAAGGTCAAACCATGAACTTAAATTTATGCTGGAAGAATTATAAACAATATTTTCATCTTTACTTTTAGCATAGGAACCATTTATCTCATAACCCCATCCGTCTCTAAACTGCATATTAAATCCAAGTACAGCTCCGCGATCTGTATATAAATCTGCGTGTTCGTATTCTATTAATGGGCCGAAGTAAACAAATATATTTCTGATAGCACCAGCATCGAAATACCACATTGGGCCGGTAAGTGCAAGAGAAGAAAGCGTTCCCTGCCATGGAACATAACCAATCTGCTTCACATCAAAATTGTTTCCTATTGCCCGGATACGGAATAAATTACCCCAGGTGCTGCTGATGCTATTAAGTCCTATAGAAGCTGCATAATCTCCGTCAGAGTTATTAAAAGATCTTGCAAACTGATAAGCTAACTGCCAATCTGCTCCTCTAAAAGCACCATCAATATCAAGTACACCATAAGTATTATCTTTTGTTTGCTTACCAACCATTAGTACACCGATTGATGAGTTATCGAGGATTTGTTTTTTTATTCTTGCTGAACCAAAATATGCTTGCGGCTCTGTTAAGTTTTTCCCGTCCTCAACATAATCTGTTTTTCCGGTTAACGCAACAAACCCGCCGTATTCCCAATCGTTAATTCTGCCAAATGCCTTTGTTCCAAATATTAATGGAACTTCATTTCCGCCGGGTAAAAGTTTTCCAATTCTCCTTGAGTAAAAAAGTTCGAGTGGTCTGTAGAATCCGGAATTATTTTGTCTTCCTGCGGGATTAAACACTTCATTGCCTTGTGTAAAGAATGGCCTTCTTTCGTTAAAGTAAGATTCATATCGTGAGATATTAAAATCAAAGGGATCTGCTTCTATCTGTGCAAAATCAGGGTTAGCAGTTAACTGAAAAGTTAATTGTTCAGAGGGATTATAAAAAACATCTAACCCGGCACTTGGATCGAAATTATATTTGTTGCTGCCAGCATATTTAACTTTTGAAATTCCCACAGGATAGACTTCTAAATTTAATCCGGTTACCGTTGGTTTAAAATCTTTAAAAATCAGCTTTCCAAATTTAGAAATTCTTTGTCCTTCACTTTGTTCATACTCGCACCAGTAAATATCTTCTTTATTATAAGATCGCCATCGGTCAAAATCTAATCCCCACTCCGTAAGGTTTTTATCATACTTAATAGATTTGTATGGAATTTTCATTTCAACAACATAACCCCAGTCATAAATTTTAGATGCACCAGTCCAAATTCCATCCCAGCTATAATCACGATTGCGTGCATCATCGAGCATTCGTGAATCTGATTTAACTCCTGACGCATTTACAGCAAATTTATATGCAGTTTGTTTATCTCCAAAAGTATCAAGCATAATAGAAACAATATCTCCAGTATATCCATCTTGTAAACCAGCATTTGCCTGAATAAAATTTCTATCGTCGTAACAAATCATAAGACAATAAAGCGCATCTTCTGTGGATAAAACTTTAGCAATGGTTTTAACAGTTGTTGGTTGATTATAATATGGATCAAACTGGAAAAAATTTGAAGTTGAATCAGCGTACGACCATCCAGCATCAATATTACCATCAACAATAATCTCCGAATTAGTTTTTACTAAATGAAGCGCTTTGCCAAAATTTTTATTTTCTGTTGAATAACCGGAATGCTGTAACAATAACAGCGCTGTAATTAGTAATAATCTTATCATTATTGTTTAATCCTTTTGACTGAACTTTTACGCCGTCAAAATACAAGAACAAAACGAATAAATAATTTATTTTTATATGAGCGGTTAAATGTTTTTATCTGCGTGCATTTTGTGGTTGTCACGGTCGTACCGTGACAACCCTTAAAATAGATTATAATTTTCTTTGTAAAATGTTTTACTGCATTTGAAACAATTACCTGTTAAGTAAATAATTTTTTGCCGACAGATTTTACTTTGGCTTGAGAATTGATTTTTTTTTTACGTTATTTTTATAGCATAAAATTTGCATTAATTAACTTGTACAGAGGGATAAAATGAGTACAATAAAATTTTTCTTCGCGGGCAAATACTTCTCCATTTCCAGATTCTTTACGGAAATGATTCCTCTTGTACTACTATTTCCTTTTTTAATATTAACTAATATAAAGGGACAATAAAATGAGACACTTATTTTTTTTAGTATTATTAATAGTAATTGTAGATGTGATCTTTGGCCAGGAACCATTTCCTCTAAAGATGGGTAATAGTTGGACTACTAGGGATTTTTTCTTTAGACCGAATTATAAAAGAACAGTTGTTGATTCTGGAGTAGTCATTGATCAAAAAAAATACTTTAAGATTCAAAGTTTAAATGCGGGTGTACCCATTACTGAGTTTATTTATTATTCAAGACTTAGGGAGGATGGATATTATGTTAATATAGATAGTATTAATTTTTTTGAAAGGATATTTTATAAAGATAATCCCAACATTGGAGATTCTTGGATAAATAGTTTTTTTGAGGGTGACATTTATTATACAATAACAGATACTAGTTATTTTTTGATCTTTGGTAGAAGCACAAAAATTTTTATTCTCTCAGTCACAGATAGTATTCTAAATTATGATGAGCAATACTGGTCTGTAGATTTTGGTTTAATTCAATATACGGCTGAGGATCCTTTTGCTGGATATTTGTATTGGCTTTCAGGTTGTGTTATAGATGGAGTGGTGTATGGGGATACTTCATTAAATCCAGTTTCAGTTGATGATAATGAGCTACCACCCGATGTATATTTACTTAAACAGAACCATCCAAATCCTTTTAATCCCACCACTATTATAGATTTTAATTTACCTAAGCGAACTTGGGTACAACTTAAAATTTATGATTTACTTGGCAATGAAATAAATGAATTAATAGATGAGGAAATAGAGGCTGGTCATCACCAAGTCATTTTTGATGGAAGTAAACTTTCAAGTGGTATTTATTTTTACAAATTAATTGCTGGCCGTTATCAGGAAACAAAAAAAATGTTGTTAATAAAATAATGGAGGGATGAGTGATATTTAAATTAAAATGGAACGGTGCGGCAACACCGTTCCGATTGTGTAAATGAAATTACAGACTGCTCATCTGGTAGAGGATAACCTCTTTTTCATTTACATTCAAATATAATTATTTGCTGCATAATTTTATAATTGAGGTTTAAAATGAAACCGAAATTTTCTTTCCTTGTATTGGCATTTTTCTTCGTTTATTCTCAAACTTTTGCGCAAATGAAAGTTCTAACCTGTGGCTTGGATCCAAACATAAAATCGAGTAGCGTAATGGCTACTATAGGCGGTAAGTATAAACCATCTTCAAATTCGCAGGGTGAATATTTTAAAGCACTCTATGTGTTTGCTCAATTTGCAAGTGATAATAAAATAATTACTAATTGGACTAAAAATAGTCTACCAGATTGGGCTTATGATTTTGTCGATCAGACAGTAGCAGAAAATTATTCTCAATTCACAGTTTCCGAATATTTTGATGTTATGTCTGAGGATGATTTTGATTTTATTGGACATATCCATCCGAACATTATTACTGTGCAAGAAAATAAATCATGGGGTAATGCTAATATAGATGTTATAAATCAGTTAAATAACCAGATTGAAGATTTTAGTAGATACGATAACTGGTATTATGCTGATGGTGCATTTCATTTTTCTGCTTCAAATGGTGATGGATATTTAGATATGATCCATATCATTTATCGATGGGCAGATATAAGTTGGTTTAGTGGCGGACAAGATTGGGGAGGAAATGCTTATTTAGGTTTTAGCGGTGATGTTATGCTACATGATGGAATAAAAATAAATGGAAGTGCAGGTAGTGTTTTAGGTTCAGGTATAACAACTAACAATAAAGCTTCAATACAATCAGGTTGGAGTATTGCCGGACATATAGCTCATGAATATGGACATTATCTATTTGGTGGCGGCCATCCCAGGGAAAGTGGTGTTATGGCGAATGGCACAGACGGTGGTACTTTTGCAATGAGCGCTATTGAAAGAGAGACACTTGGTTATATAACCATTGAACCTTTATATAATGGTCAAACTAAGACCATTGGCGATTATTTAACAACTGGAGATGCTTTGAAAGTCAGTATTTCAAGCACAGAGTATTTTGTTATAGAAAACCATAGAAGATTAAATCCTCACGACCAGATTATTCGCGGTGGTGCAATTCAGGGAGCATTAGATCCAAACACTACAATTGGTCAAGGAATGTATGTCTGGTATGTTCGCGGGTCAACATATCCCTGGACAATCAACGCATTAACAGCTGATGGTTCTTGGAAATGGAAGTTTGATAGATGGGAAACTATGACGGGTTGGGGTGGTGGAGCGCCTGATCCAATTGTTGCCGTTCTTGACAAAGATGGGACCTACAAATATTTACCAACTGGTATATACAATCAAACAGGTAATTGCGATAGAAATGCGGATTTATATGTGAATATTAATGGTTCTTATCAACACTGGCCAAGATGGCATGATATTGATCCCTTAACAAAACAATGGTGGATTAGTCGTGATTGTATGGGTGATGAAACAGATGCTTTTAAAATTGGTTATAACGATCAGATTACACCATGGAGTAATCCAAGCACAACTAAATTTTCAGGAGGTAGCGAAAATCCAACTAACATTACGATAAAATTATTTTCAGAGGATCAACAAACAAATCAGATAGAAATCAAATGTTATACCACACAAACTGGTGGTTTGCTTTTGCCGCCATCAAAACCTCAAAATTTAAAAGTGATTTCGCAAAACGGTGGTTATGAATCATTACTGACTTGGGAACCGAACAAGGAACCAGATGTAATTACCAACGGTAAATACAAAATATATCGTGGTGAAGCGTTTAGTGGATTACCAACTTATTGGGAACAGATCGCATTTATTAACGCTTATATTAGTGGACAACCTGTAGTTTCTTATGTTGATGATGAAGTTGGTCCAAGTGTTTCAAGGAAATTGTTTTATAAAATTTCGGCTGTTGATAATACTCAATTGGAATCAATTTGCTCGGATTATGATTGGAGAATGGGTAGGGTTCCTAAAATTGTTTCAGGTGAAATACAAATTCTCGAATACTCATTGGAACAAAATTATCCAAATCCATTTAATCCATCAACTCAAATTAACTATTCCATTAAAGAAGCTGGGTTAGTTAATATTAAAGTTTACAATATACTTGGAAAAGAAATTGCAACACTTGTAAATGAAAATAAAGAATCAGGAAACTATTCTGTAGATTTTAATGCTTCGCAACTTCCAAGCGGAGTTTATATTTATCAATTAACAACTCCAGGTTTTACTCAAGCACGAAAGATGATATTAGCAAAGTAAGTTAATCAACAAAGATGACATTCCGATGAATCGGAATATCATCTCTGAGTTTAAAAAACAAAAGCCCCGGTAAATCGGGGCTTTAAAACCTGAAACGAATTATTTTATCCCAAATAAGCTTTCAGTCTGCCGCTTCTTTTAGATTGCCTTAAATTTCTTAAAGCTTTTTCTTTAATTTGTCTTACGCGTTCACGAGTAAGATTAAATCTTTCGCCAATCTCTTCCAAAGTTGCAGAATGATCTCCTTCAATTCCAAAGTATAATTTTATTACTTCGGCTTCTCTTTCAGAAAGAGTAGAGAGAACATTTGCAACTTCTTTCTTTAGTGATTCGGTCATAAGTGTATTATCAGGAAGAGGCTGTTCTTCATTTGGAAGAATATCAACGAGAGAATTTTTACCATCATCACCTTCTTTTAAGGGTGCATCCATCGATACTTGTCTCCCCGCAATTTGAAGTGCGTAAGCAACTTCATCAGATGTCATATCAAGGATAAGAGCAAGCTCATCGGTAGTGGGTTTTCTTTCATATTCCTGTTCAAGATCTCTGTAGGCCTTACTTATTTTAGTAAGATTTCCAACTCTGTTAAGTGGAAGACGTACCACTCTTGATTGATCTGCAATTGCCTGCATTATTGATTGTCTTACCCACCACACAGCGTAAGAGATAAATTTAAAGCCACGTGTTTCATCAAATCTTTCAGCAGCTTTTATTAAACCAATGTTACCTTCATTAATAAGATCGCCAAGAGATAAGCCCTGATTTTGAAATTGTTTTGCAACGCTCACCACAAATCGGAGGTTTGCTTTTATTAATCTTTCCTGAGCTAATTTATCTCCCTTTTTAATCTTAATTGCTAACTCGATCTCCTGATCTGGAGTGAGAAGATCAACCTTTCCGATTTCCTGCAAATACTGATCTAAAGACTTGCTTTCACGGTTTGTAAATTGCTTCGTGATCTTCAATACTTAACATCTCCTTAATTATGAGTTAATATTGTATGATAACCAAATTTCATACTAAATGGTTCTTTTTGAAAAAGAACAGGTGTATTGAAATTATAAACAATAAATATAATATTAAATTAGATAAATGTAAGAGAAAAAAGATTCCTTATTAAAGATTAATTATGTCCCCCGAAGCCGGAAACTGTATGTTTTTATAACCTTTTTGCAGCAATTTCTCTCTAAATGGTAATGCCATATCTTCTTCGCCGTGCACTAAAAATATATTTTTTAATTTATCTGGTGAATTTAGACGAACGTAATCCAATAGTTCTTTTTGATCAGCATGAGCTGAGAAGTAATCCATTTTCTTTATTTTAGCTTTAACATCAAATTCTTCACCGAAGATGTTAACTTTTTCATCCCCATCCATAATTCTACGTGCAAGAGTATGTTCTGCAGCATATCCCACAAACAAAATTAAATTATTAGGATTCCCGATGTTGTGAGCAAGATGATGTAAAATTCTTCCACCTTCTGCCATACCGGATGCGGAAATTATTATCATTGGTCCCGGTTTTTCATTAAGCTCTTTAGATTCGTCAGTTTTTTTTATGTATGTCAATCTTCTAAATCCAAATGGATCTTCACCATTTTGCAGGAAGATACGGTAGGTTTCTCTATCCAAACATTCGGGATGTGAGCGAAATACCGCTGTTGCATCTACTGCCAAAGGTGAATCGACGTAAATTGGTATCTCTGGAATTCTATTCTGATCAAAAAGTTTGTGAAGCATGTAAACAATAGTTTGTGTTCTTCCAACGGCAAAAGCAGGAATGATAACTTTTCCTTTATTTTGAATTACGTTGTTTATTGCTGACGATAACTCTTCTTCAACTTCTTCTGCAGGCGAGTGTAATCTGTTTCCGTATGTTGATTCCATAATTAACGCATCAAGATCGCGCAGCACATCCGGTGATTTAATTACAGGCGAATCGGGTCTTCCAATATCTCCGGAAAATCCCAGATTAAATTTATTGCCGCTTTCTTCAATCTCTAAGTACACCCCAGCTGAACCAAGAATATGTCCCGCATCCTGAAAAGTAAAACGTACTCCGGGAAAAACATCTATGGTTTTATCATACTGAACTCCAACAAATTGTTTCATTGCTTTTTCAACATTTTCCAATGTGTACAGTGGTTCGAACAGCTCTTCCCCTTTTTTCGCCTTCTTTTTATTTACCCATTCAATATCTCTTTCCTGAAGATGTGCAGAATCTCGTAACATTATCTGACAAAGATCTACTGTTGCAGAAGTTGCATAGATTAATCCCTTAAAGCCTTTGTTAACAAGATTTGGAATATTTCCGCTGTGATCAATGTGTGCGTGAGATAAAATCAGCACATCTATTTCTGCCGGATTGAATTTGAAGTTTTTATTTTTATCGTAAGTCTCACTTCTCCTGCCTTGAAAGAGTCCGCATTCTAGAAGGATTTTTTTGCCGTTGATGTGAAGTAAGTGTTGTGAGCCTGTTACTGTTTGGGCTGCCCCAATAAAATCTATTTGCATAATAGTTTTCCATTAAATTTTAATACTAAAATTAAAGTTAAGAAATCTTAACTGCTAACTTTTTAACTGTTTTTGAGTTACGAATTGTGGTTTCCATTCCCAAGATTTTTTCTAAACTTTTTCCGGTAATACTCGAATCACTGAAATTTTTTCTGCACAACCAGTAAAGCTCAGTCTTATTAAAACGAAATTCATTTACTCTGTCAGATAAAGCTAAAACTTTTTTCTGTGAATCTTTTTCCGGCTGATTATCAAAAAACCCAATGTAAAAAGAATTTTGCTTGTTATTTAAATCGGAATCTTTAAACGGTTTATACTCCGCAATTTCTTTTAACTCATTTTTTGTCCGGATAAATGTTGCAACTTTATAACCAAGTGATTTTTCTAATTCATTTTCTATTTTTTGTTTGATAGAATTGATGGTTTTGATTTTACAATCAAACACTACATTTCCACTTGCAATAAATGTTTTAACATCTTCAAAACCAATTTTTTCAAAAAGTTTTTTAAGTTGATCCATTTTAACGGTATGCCCACCAACGTTTATGGCTCTTAGAAATGCAATGTATTTTGGCATGTTATCCTTTTTGATTTAAAAAAAACTCAGTTGATCACTATCCACAATTAAATCAAAATTTTTACCGAGTAATGATAGTACAGAATCTGCAATTGGCTTTAATTGTTTTTCAATGTAATGATCATAATCAAAATCATTATGCTTTAGTTCTATTGGAATTGGTCCGCGTTGAGTGATAGCGTAATAGATAACATCGCGCGGTTCGTTTAATAATTTTGCTGCCCGTGCATGCGGCGGAACATTTTTAGTGTAATCTTCAACTTCTTTTCGCAGTCTCTTTCTGTAAATCAGTTTATCATCATACTTGCCGGATTTTAAATTTTGTATCACACTTCTAATCCAATCGTCAACATCTTCACCTTTAAAAACTTTTTCATACAACTCAATTTGAAATTCTTTTGCAAGCTTTGTCCAATCAGATCGCACGAATTCCAATCCAACAAATTCAATACTTTCTTTTTCTCCGCCCTCGGTGGATTTAACAAGCAATCCTGCGTATCTTTTCTTTGCGCCGATTTCTGCACCGCGCGCAGGAGTGATGATAAATTTTTTATAATATTTCTCATACTCAATCTCTAAATATGATTCAACTTTAAATTCCTTTTTAAGTTTATTCTTCCAAAACAGATTTAGTTCCCTAACAATTTTTTTACCTTGTGTTTCTCCATCATCAGTGGAAATATCTTTTAGCATAACAAACAAAGAATCAGTATCACCATAAATAACTTTTAAATCTTTTTTCTCAAGATATTCTTTACTGCCCAGTAAAAGTTTATGCCCGCTTCCCGTAATTGCACGCGGCAAATCAGGATGATAAAACCTGCAGCCGTATGAACCCATAACACCGTAAAAGCTGTTCATTAAAATTTTTATTGCCTGTGAAAGCTGTTTGTCTTTTTTCTTCTTAGCTGTATCCCGGAGTTTCATCAAGTCATCAATAAAATCCGGAAGAATATGAAGTGATGATGAAAATTTATAACCGTTTAATGTTTGTATTGTATCAACATCTTTCATCAAAAGTGAATAAGGATCAATCTTAAAGGTCTGCATGATTGATGGATACAGACTTTTAAAATCCAGCACAACTACATTTTCATAAATGCCGGGTGCTGGTTCAATTACATATCCGCCAGCAGCATGTTCTGTTGTTTGTATGTCTTTTAAATTTGGCGCAACAAATCCTGCGCGGTGCAATCTTGGTAAATAGAAATGATCAAACGCTGCAGTCATCATTCCAAGCTGATCCATTAATAACCCTGAAATTTGCGCACGATGAACCGAGAGTTCAATCAAACCTGTTTTCTTAAAAATATCTGTTACAAGAATTGCATCCTGCAAATTGTATTCTGCGAGTGCCGTTTTATCATCTTTAAATAAACGATCAATCTCTTCAACTTTATTTTCATCGGGAGTAATTGTTTTTCCTGTCCCCAAAAGTTCCTGAGCAACAGTTTCGAGTTTAAAATCTTCAAAATTAAAAAATGATGCACGAAGCATTGAAGGACCATCAATTACAACTCTGCCGGTAATAGAAATATAATGCCCGCTTGGTTTTCTTTGTCTGATCGAAACTCTTCCGTTTGATCGTGCAATGTCTAAATTAGTTCCAAGTTCGCGGCATTTGTTATCAAGAAACAGAAGATCAAATCCTATAACGTGCCATCCAATAATTATATCCGGATCAATTTCTTTAAACCAAATAAAAAAATTTGTAAGTAAATCTCTTTCATCGGCAAAGAAAGAAAGAAATTCAGCAGAGCGTTTTGGTTTATCACCAATCATAAAAACTTTTTTATGCTCGCCCTTTTTACTTGTAATATGAACAGCAATAGAGTAAAGCTGATTTGTCTTTGCACCTGTCTCAATATCAATAGAAGCAACAATAAAATCTAGAGTAATATCGCACGGCTCAATAATTGGGTTAACAAATTTTGTAATGGAATTTTGGGATTCTACAACGCCGGTAATTTTCATTTGCGAGTTGATGGACTTCTCCATTAAAAATCTTCTTAACGGATCAACATCAGATTCATAAGTTGTTACTCCGGATTGGTTAAGCTCTTCAATAGCGGAGGTTAATTCTTTTTTAGTGTTGAAGTACAACGCATCAATCGGCTGATGATTGAAGTTTTTAAGATTTGTTTCTTTCCTTAAAAAAGATTTGTTAAGCGGATTTATAATTGCAGATTGTTCGATAAAAAATACAGGCTTATTGTTTGTAACTATTATTTCAACGGCACCAAGTTCATCACTTGTTCCAATAAATTTAAGAATGTTTTTGCCGCTGTAATCACTCCACTCACCAGTTAGAAGAAAAACATTAGTTGAAATTTTATCTATTCTATTTGTCATTTTTAAAAATTAAGTTTAATGATATTAAATAGCTTGTTAAATTTAGCCACGAATTACACTAATTAACACTGCCAAAGAGATGGAAACAATTATAATTTTGAGGTTTAATTCGTGAATAATTAGTGTAATTAGTGGCAAACAAAAACTCCAACAATAAAAATGAATATAGAAAATATTTCAAAGTATTGCTTAAACAAAAAAGGAGCAGTAGAAGATTTTCCGTTTGACGAAGAAACGCTAGTGTTCAAAGTTGGAGGAAAAATGTTTGCGCTTATTCCGCTTGAAAAAATACCTTTGCAAATAAATCTAAAGTGTGATCCTGAAAAAGCAATTGAACTAAGAGAACAATTTGAAGATGTAATGCCCGGCTGGCATATGAGTAAGAAACATTGGAACACAATAATACTTGAAGGCAACATTCGCTGGAATGATTTGAAAAACTGGATTGATCATTCATACGATGAAGTTGTAAAAGGATTAAAGAAATCTGTAAGGGAAAAATTAAAAAATGATAGTAATTAATAAAATAACTTAAAGTAGAAATGGTATTGAGTTTGTAAAATTATAAAATTATTTTTCATTCGTAATATAAAACTCAAAAATATTCATGAACACTTTTCACTGTCTTACCGTTTTACTTTTACTAACTGTACTACTATTGCCAGCTCAAGCACAAACAAAAATGCAAGCAGGAAGCTGGTCTGTAAATCAAAGTGTTTCCGGTTTTGCTCTTGATAAGAATAATGGGGAAAGGGCAGTAACTATTGAAGTGCGTTTTGAAAATCCATTTATTAAAAAACCCAAAGTAATTTTATCTGTAACACAGTTAGATACCGATAAAGAAACAAACCTAAGATATAATGCTGAAGTTCTTTCAATTTCTCGTGATGGATTTACGATAAAATTCCGCACCTGGTCTGATTCGAGAGTATTCAGTGCAAGCGGATATTGGATTGCACATTTATAATAGTACAATTATATTTTTAAAGTTTTCATTGGACAAAATAATTTGGTCGAATTTATTTAAGTCAAGAAACTAAAAATGCAGAAAAAAATCTGATAATTGCTAATTATTAAAAATTTTCAATATTCTTTAAAAATTGGTTGACTTTAACTAGATATTTTAGGACTTTCACAAGTGAGTTTTCAAATTCTTTAAAAAAAGGAATTATTTATCTGATTGATTGATACAACTTCTTACATATTTCTTGTATCCAATGCGAAAGATTTATCTGACGCTTCTTTGGGTAATCAAGCAAGTCTTTATGCTCGCAGAACAAATATCAATCTGTGTAAATTATCAAAAGATACCGTAATTCCATTTTTTTAATTAGATGTGTTCTTCTAAATATTATAATTGTTTTCTGATCTAATTAATTAATTAATCATCATCTAATCTAAGGAGAGATCATATGAATCGATGGTTTACTCTTCTATTTTCCTTATTGTTTATTCCTTCACTTGTGTTAATGGCACAGACAGGAAAAATAAGAGGAAAAGTTACTGACCTTACAAATGGTGAGGCGCTTATTGGTGCTAACGTTATTGTCGTTGGTACATCTCTCGGCGCTGCTACCGACGTAAATGGTGAGTATTCAATTTCTAACCTTAGCGCTGGTACCTATCAGGTTAAAGCATCATACATAGGCTACCAGACGATAACTCAAGTTAATGTCCGTCTTAGTGCGGAACTAACTACGGAGTTGAACTTTAAACTACCCGCGGAAGGAATTTCTGTTGGTGAGGTAATAGTAGTTTCTGAAAGACCTCTTATTAATAAGAGTAACACAAATGCTATTAGAACCACCACTAGTGATGTTATTGATGCATTACCTGTGAGAGGTATTAATAATATAATAGCATTAACACCGGGTGTAGTATTGCAAAATAATACTGTGTACATCAGAGGTGGACGTGTTGATGAAGTCGGTTACTATCTTGAAGGAACCAACATAAGCAACCCATTAACCGGTGGTCGTGCTGTTACAATTGCGCAGGATGCTGTTGAGGAAATTCAAGTTCAAGCTGGTGGTTATACCGCAGAATATGGCGGCGCTAACGCCGGTATTATTCGTACACAACTGAAGTCGGGTACGCCGGACCTAAAATTTACAATTAACTATGCTACGGATAACATTGGTTTTAAGAGTAAAGAAAACAGATTCGATGGTAAAAAAACGTTAGGTGCCTATACATTTGGATATAGTGAATTTAACGGGACTATCGGGGGACCTTTATTTTCAGATAAAGTTAAATTCTTTGCTTTAGTTAATTCTACTTGGAATTTGGATCCCAATCCATTGCCATTTGAGGGAATTAATCTTGGTACTGTTACTGACAATATATCAACGACACCGGAGACTAATTCAATCAATTTAGTTTATCCTGCTGGTCCTACTTTTAGAGCAAATTATCAGGGATATACCGGAACAGGTACCTTGACTTTTGATTTCAACCCATTGATTGTTAGATTAACTGGATCATATACAAGCTATGATCAAAGCAACGGCGGCGGTGGAAACATCACTTCTTTGTTAGACCTTGGCAGAATTCAAATCCAGGAAGGATCTAATGCTTCATTCTCTGGAAAAATCACTCATATTTTAAGTCCAACCACATATTATGAATTAAGCGGTGGTTACACTGTTACTACATCAGAAGCAATGGACCCATTGTTAAGAGATAACTGGCAAGTTTATGGCGATAGCGTTGCTAACGCACAAGTTGGCGCTGTTTGGAATAGAACAGCTCGCGATATCACAACTAAAAGAATGGGAAGATATCAGCAGCCCACACCTTATGATATATTCGGGTTCCAATTTTCTGCACCAAATGATGTAATAGCCGGATATAGTAAGACAAAAAGAGAAATATTAAACTTTGGTGCTGCATTCTCAACTGAATTTGATAAGATTCACTCAATTAAAATTGGCGGTGAGCTTTCAACTTATACCCTCAGAAGCTATGCACTTAGTGCAGGTGGTGCTGCCGGATATGCAAATGCGGTTTATTCAAATGGTCTCTTA
This sequence comes from Ignavibacteriales bacterium, assembly GCA_037444745.1. Taxonomy (GTDB): domain Bacteria; phylum Bacteroidota; class Ignavibacteria; order Ignavibacteriales; family Ignavibacteriaceae; genus IGN3. The sequence goes on along the minus strand of JBBILT010000004.1, from coordinate 34,414 downwards.
ACAAATCCCAAAACATTGGAGCAGTTATTAATTTTACGAACCAATGGTTATGGATATGACCTTTTTGGCAACGAAGTGAATGGTGATTTTAACGCGTCCGGTGGAGTCCTTGATGCCGGTCTTCTTGCCCCAAAGAGACCTTTGTTTGCCGGTGCGTATATTGAAGATAAGATTACTTATAAAGATCTTATATTAAATGTTGGTTTAAGATATGACTACTTTGATGTAGATAATTTAACCCTTAAAGATGTAACCCGTCCTGAATTAGCAGTTGATTTTAACACAAACGAAATCAATCCAGCAGGATTGGAAAAAACACCAACATTCAGTGCTGTTAGTCCTCGACTTGGTTTCTCGTTTCCTGTAACGGACCAGACAGTATTTCATGCTCAGTATGGTAAATTCGTTCAGCAATCTCGTTTAAGAGATATGTATACGGGAATTTATCAATTAGGTCAAAATATGAGAGGTGGCTTCTTTATCCCAACTCCAACAGGATGGAATATAAGACCAACGAGAACAACACAGTATGAAATCGGATTTACACAGCAAATTTCAAATTTTGCTTCTTTTGATATCACTGGATATTATAAGGATATACAAGATCAGGTTGAATTTAATCTTCAAACAACAGCCGCGGGTTCACCTTTCCAGGCATATACTTCACTTAGAAACGGTGACTTTGCAACAACTAAAGGTGTTGAAGTCTCTTTTAATATGAGAAGAGTTGAAAACATACAGGTTAATGGTTCTATTTCATTTCAGGATGCTCAAGGAACAGGCTCTAATCCTGGTTCAAAAGCCGGTATTGTCGGTGCACCTCTTGATGGTGTAACAGTATTTAGACCAAATTATGTAACGCCACTTGATTACAATAAAGCAATCTCAGGAAATTTCAACTTAGACTACAGATTTTCCAAAGAAGAAAGTTCTCCAGTTCTTAGTGAGCTAGGACTATCGGCTTTATTAACATTTGATAGCGGACATCCATTTACGCTTGGAACTGGAAAAGGAGACGCTACCGGTTCACTTGAAGGTGATCAAAGATTTAGATCACCTACTCAACCATTGAACTCTTCAACAACCCCATGGAAATATCAACTTGATTTGAGACTTGATAAGTCCTTTTCAATTACCGAGAAATTAAATGCAAACATTTACGTTTCAGTTATAAATGTTCTTGATACAAAAAATGTAACAAACGTTTTCCTAAGAACCGGTACTGCTACGGATGACGGTTATGTTACTGACCCTGGTCTTGGCGGAACTTTATATCCTGATCAAAGAGCAGATTATGAAGCTGTTTACAAAGCTATTAATCTAGATTATTATCAGGCATATCAGGGAAACGTTGGTTTTCTATATGGTCCACCACGTCAAATTAGATTTGGAGTTCAATTAGAATACTAATGAAAAATTTGATAGCAAAAAAAAAGAATAGGAGTTTTAAAATATGAGTTATAGAACAATCAAATATATACTTGTCTTTATGATAAGTATCTTTTTCCTTGTCCCCGGGCTTCGGGCAGAAGGAGATAAGAAAGACAGCCGTAACAGAGGGTTGGATAAAACCAATACATATGTTGCGATAACGTCTTTGAACATAAATAACATTTCAACTTATTTTTACAATAATGGTATATCCGATATATCAGCACTTGGTAACTCAGGATTAGTTTACCCAAAAGGAAGCGGCAAAACTGCTGCATTTACTTCTGGTTTACTTTGGGGTGCCAGGGTTGCGGGAGACCCGGATCCAAGAATGGGCGGAACTGCTTATAGAACCGGCTTAACACCCGGCAAAGTTCTTCCTGACGGTACCGCAGATGACCCTACTTTAGATAAATACAGGGTTTATAGAGTTAGACGAGATGTTTATCCGGGCGGTGATCCGAATGTTGACCTTTCAATAGAGGCTAAATTAGACGGATTATCCCAATCAGAAGAACGTACACAATACGAAACAGACTGGACAGAATGGCCTGCCGATATGGGTGCACCATTTGATGATGTAAACGGAAACGGTACTTATGAACCGGCTGTTGACATCCCTGGTGTTAAGGGCGCTGACCAGACAATTTGGTACGTTACAAATGATTTAAACTCAGGAAATACGGTTTACTTATATGGCGCAAATCCATTGGGTATAGAATGCCAGACAACTATCTGGGCTTATAATCAGTCAGGCGCTCTTGGCAGTATGTATTTTAGAAAATATAAACTTATTAATGTAACCAACAGAAGTACACTTACACCAACAACATTTGAACAAATGTATGTATCCATGTTTTCTGATGTTGATCTTGGCGATGCAGGTGATGACTATGTAGGCGTTGATACTACACTGAGCTTACAATACTGCTATAATGCAGCAGCTAACGATGCTACTTACAGCCCATTACCTCCGCCTTCAACCGGATTTGACTTCTTCCAGGGCCCATTATTAAATGGAGTTGCTGGTCAAGATATAAACAAAAACGGTGTAGATGATGCGGCAGATTTTGGAATATTTAACGGTGCAAAAGTAGGTCCAGGTAAAATTAATTTACCGATGACCGCGGCATATTATTTTGCCAACGGTGATCCTAATATTGGTGACCCCCCACAGGGTGAAATTCAGGGTTCACGTGAGTTTTACAATTTCTTACAAGGAAGATTCGGAGTATCCGGTGCCCCATTTATTGATCTGGCTACCGGTAATCCAACAACTTTTGCTTTGAATGGTGATCCTCAAGCGGGTACAGGTTGGTTGGATGGTAAGCAATTACCTGCTGGTGATAGAAGACAGGGAAGTTCTTCCGGTCCATTTAATATGGCTCCCGGTGATACTCAGGAAGTTGTAGTTGCTGAAATAGTAGCTGGTGCAATACCGGGTGTTGATAGACTTTCTGCTGTTGGATTGTTGAAATTCTATGATCTACAAGCACAGGTTGCTTACGATAACTTCTTTGATCTCCCAACACCTCCTCCTTTCATTCCAGATCAGCAAATTACAATTACTCCATTAGATAAGGAGATAGTTCTTGACTGGTCAAAGGATGTTGCTAAAGTTCAAGCTACTGAAACATTTAGCAGCAAAGGGCATTCTTTCCAAGGATATAATGTTTATCAGTTACCAAATGCTTCTGCACAAGTAAGCGAAGGTATCAGAATTGCAACTTATGATATAATTGATCAGGTTGGTAAAATTTCAGATTTAGTTTTTGATACAAAAACTGGTTCTGTTATAAAAAAACCTGTTCAGTTTGGAAACGATACTGGTATTAAAAGATTTATCTCAATAAAAAATGATGCTGTTAGAGGCGGGGTTCCATTGGTAAATGGAATTAAATATTATTTTGCAGTTACATCTTATAGCTATAACCCAGACTTAGCTGCAGTTCCGAACAATCTTGAAAACCCGATTAAAATTCTAACCATTGTTCCTCAGGTGCAAAACCCGGGTGTTACTTATGGTGATGAATCAGGGAATCATTTAACAATAGGAAACGGTATAACCCATGAAGGAACGGCAGATGTTAGCTGCGACGTAAATATCGTAGATCCTGCTGCAACACTAGGACACAATTATGAAGTATTCTTTACACAGCGCGATGAAGTTAGAGATGCTAACGGTAATTGGGTAGCTGCGGGTGTTGACAAAAATAAACCTAATGATTTAACGGGAACTTCAATTTCTGTTGCCGGTCTTTATGGGCCAAATCCTGCAGCCGGAATTGAATTAAGTTTTTCATTAGATTTAGTTTCTCCTACAAATGCATGGGCTGATGGAGTTACAATCACACTGCCTGTTGGCGTAACAGTTCTTAGCGCACCTTCTTTTGAAGCTGGCGGCGGAACAATTGTACCGGAAGTTAACGGTAATATTATTAAAATGGGTTTAACCAACGGTGAACAAACTCAAAATGGTATCTTCCATGGTGGTGAAACCTGGTCAGTATTTGTTAGCCAGTTTGCTCCTCCTATCGATGTTGCCTGGAGAGTACATGATGATGGTTACACAGATCCAGTAGGACCAGTGCTTGATGCTGAAGGTATATTCTCGATAACCACGGTTGGCAGCCTTTCAAGAACAGCTAAATACTGGAACTTAAAAGATGTAACAACCGGTGCATTAAAACTTGAAAACCAAGGCGTTATTGCTGGTAAAGACTTGTTCCCGAAACGTGATGATTTTTCAGCAGCGCAATTAAATCCCTCAACCACCGCAGATCCAATTGTTGATGGTTTCCAGATAGGTACAAGTGTAGTGTGGGAAGCACCTATAAACTATGGTACTATAAAGTTAAGTCCCAAAACTAGTCCAACTAGCTTAACTCATAACTCAACTACTACCACACTTGACATACAAAATTATACAATATTCAGCGGTACTATTAGTAGTAATGCTATTGACAATTTTGGTGTTGGAACCACTGATATTAATCAGTTACAACAGGATTATGAATTAAGATTCACCGGTGTTTGGGCTGATACTACAATTGGTGGAAGAACCGTAAAGAAGGTTGTTAGCGGCGGACAGTTGGCAACATGTTTTAGAATTACCGGAGGTTTCGCAGCACATCCATTAAATGAGTCAGGTGCAAATGCACCATTCCTTTTAAGAATACCTTTTGAGGTATGGAATATTGCTGATCCAAATAATAAATATCAAGTTAATCTTACATTTAGGGATCGTTTACAGAACTCAGCGACTACGGATCCGTTTTATGCTTGGAATATAAATAATAGAATGTATGCTATTATTGTAAATTCACCATATAGCGAAACTCAACCAATTCAAGTAGATGCTGGTCCAGATGCAAACAATGCACTAGCAACTTGGGTATTAGTATTTTACGGTACACACTATACATTAAATGATGTTGTAACAGTTCAATATGATAACCCAATTCAGATTGGCATAGACAAATATTTATTTAATACAAAAGGAGTATCTTTCTCGACTGAGCTTGCTAAGAGCCAGGTAGATAAAATTAATGCATTCCCAAATCCTTATTATGGTGTTAACTCAGAAGAGTTAAACAAGTATAATAGATTTGTAACATTTAGTCATCTGCCGGCAAAAGCCACAGTTAGAATCTTCAATCTTGCTGGTGTTCTTGTAAAGAATATTGAGAAAGACGACGCAGGTCAATTCTTAAGATGGGATCTTGCAAACAATTCCGGTTTGCCAGTAGCAAGCGGATTGTACATTGCATATATCGAACTTCCTGATTTAGGAGCGACCAAGATAGTTAAATTAGCAATAATTCAAGAACAACAAATTCTTGACAGATTCTAAATGAAATCAAGTTTAAAAGTATAGGAGTAAAAATGAAAAATATATCTAGGTTATTAATAATTGTTTTCGCCCTCCTGCTTGCACTTGATGTATATGCCGGAGGTGGAAATAGAACAGGTACAGGAGGAGCCGCTCAGCTGCTTATTCCTGTCGGCCCGCGCGGTATCGCAATGGGTGAGTCTAATATATCAACATCTTATGGTGTTGAATCACTATTCTGGAATCCAGCAGGTGTTGCCAGGATGAACAACTCAACAAGCGTAATGTTTTCACATATGTCCTATATCGCAGATATAGGTGTTGAGTACGGAGCCGTCTCCACCAACTTTGAAGGCTTTGGAGTTATTTCCTTAAGCTTAAAAAGTCTTGGCGTTGGAGATATATTGGTTACAACCACACAAGATCCTGATGGAACAGGAGCTACATTCTCTCCACAGATGTTAACGGCTGGTTTATCATACTCACGTCAGCTAACTGAGAGAATTTCTGTTGGTTTAACTGCAAATTATGTTACAGAAACACTTGGTGAAGCTTCAGCCACCGGCTTAGCATTCAACGTAGGTGTTATCTATGGTAATCTTGCAGATATCAACGGATTAAGCATGGGCATTGTAATAAAGAATTTTGGTCCTCAGATGAAATATTCGGGATCGGGTCTTCTTACATTAGCTAATGTTGGCGATTACAATCGCCCTCCACAGTATTATAAGATAGAAGCAGCAGCATTTGATTTGCCATCATCTTTTGAAATAGGTTTAGGATACAAACCGGTATTGGATGAAGTGAATTCACTCCAGTTCTCAGGTGCTTTCCAGAACAATAACTTCTCAGGTGATGAGTATAAGCTTGGTGCAGAATATGGTTACAATAACATGTTCTTTGCACGATTAGGTTATCAGATGGCACCTCAGATTGAAAGCGCTGATTATCTTTATGGATTTACCGCTGGTGTTGGAATCAATTTTGACTTTGAAGGCATCGGACTTAAAGTTGATTACGCATACAGAGATACTAAGTACTTTGATGGAAACCATGTATTCGCTCTTTCACTCGGTTTCTAACACATAGTTCATTGTAATTATAATCCGTACCTATTTTATCGGTACGGATTTTTTTTGCTTAATAATCAAGATGACATCTTTATAAAAGTTGTCATCTTTGCTTCTTAAATTCGAATGGCTTCATCTCGATGAGGTTGGTAATGGGCAACTAGTTTATTTTTCTTTTTTAATAAATTTCATCGAACCGGAATTAATGCAGTAACGCAAACCTGTTGGCGGCGGACCATCATCAAAAACATGACCAAGATGACCTCCGCATTTTGCACACATTACTTCTGTTCGTTTCATTCCATAACTGCTGTCATCTTTGTAAATAATTCTACTGCTGTCAATAGGCTGAAAATAACTTGGCCAGCCGCAGCCGGATTCAAACTTTGTTTCAGATTCAAATAATTCTGTGCTGCACGCTGCGCAAATATACGTTCCCAATTCATGATAGTCCCAATATTTTCCTGTAAATGCTCGTTCGGTTCCTTTCTCACGAAGAATTCTATATTGTTCGGGTGAAAGTTCTTTTTTCCATTCTTCATCAGACTTAATAATTTTATCGTTCATATTCTCTCCATTCTTTTTTAAAGAATCAGCAAGGCCAGATTTTGTTAAATTATTTATTATGGTTGGATGATTATTTGATTTTAGATTCCAAATAAATATTGCCGCGGCTACTACGCCTAAAAGAACAAATAGTTTCATCATAATATTCCGCTGTGATTTATTAATTTCTATATTTAAACAAGATTACGCTAATTTTAGTTCTAAAATAACGGCAGGGGATTACTTATTCAAAGCTTTAATTGTTGACAGAAAAAGATAATCGCAATTTGCAAACCCTCTATCTCAAAAGGTTATATCAGATTATTTACAAAAACACAAATATTATCTATCTAACGTTAGATATTTATTGTTAGATTAATGTACAGATTTGATCTTTTAATTTCAGGAGAGTGCGTCAGGGTAAATTATTTCAACATCATTTCGAAAACTTTAAATCTAAAGGAATATTAAAATGGTTAAAGAATATCCACGATATGTTGTTCCAAGCATTACTTCAATTCAAGATATGATTTTACGTTCTACAAAAGTATTTGGAGATAAAATTGCATTGGAGGATTTAAACAACACTCCAATTTCAAATGTTACTTTCAGGCAGTTGCACGATTATATAATTCGTTTTGGTAAAGCGCTTTTTGATATTGGTTTTAAGGAGCGAGATCATATAGCCGTGATAAGTGAAAACCGGGTGCAATGGTCGCTTACTTACTTAACCTCGATGTGTTTTAATTTCGTTATCGTTCCAATTGATAAGGGTTTAAATCAGAATGAGATATTAAATATTATTCACGAATCTGAGGCAAAGGCGATTGTTTTTTCAGATATATTCGAACCGCTGATGAAAGAGAAAAGGGACTCATTACTAAATCTTAAGTTCTACATCAATATGGATGCAAAAGAAGACATAGGCGGTATATATTCAATGCAGCGAATGATTGAAAAACAAAATGCGTCTATTGAAAAACTCCCGTTTATTAATCCCGAAGAAATGTCGGAAATTATTTTTACTTCTGGTTCGCTTGGCAGAGCAAAGGGTGTAATGCTTACTCAAAAAAATATTGCGTCAAATCTTATGGCAATGACGAGCATGATTCAGATTACTCCCGAGGATAGGTTTCTTTCCGTACTTCCTATTCATCACAAGTATGAGTGTACTTGTGGATTGCTTTGCCCTTTATATGCTGGCGGATCAGCACATTACGCACGATCGTTAAAAACTGTTGTTGATGATCTGCAAAAAGTTAAGGCAACAATTTTGCTTGGTGTTCCGCTTCTTTACGATAAAATGTTTAAGAAAATTTACAAAGGAATACAAGAAGACAAATTAAAATCAAAAATTGTTCCTCCGCTTGTTTCGATAACAAATATTTTGCAATTAATCGGCTGGAAGAGCTCAAAAAAATTAGTGTTTAAAGAACTACACGAAAAATTTGGCGGGCACATAAGATTATTTATCGCCGGCGGCGCAGCACCTGATCCTAAAGTTGCAAAAGGATTGCGAGAGCTTGGATTTAATTTTGTTCAAGGTTATGGATTAACCGAGACTTCACCAATTGTGGCATTAAACCGTTTGTACAGTTTTAAAGATAATGCTGCCGGCTTGCCATTACCTGGACTTGAAATCAAAATTAATAATTCGAATGAAAAGGGAATTGGAGAAATATACATTAAAGGTGATAGCGTAATGCTTGGCTATTATAAAAATCAAAAACTTACCAAGGAAGCTTTTGACAATGGGTATTTTAAAACGGGAGATATTGGATTTTTTGATGGAGATGGTTTCCTTCATATAAATGGAAGACAAAAAAATGTTATCATCTCTAAAAGTGGAGAGAATGTTTTTCCCGAAGAGATTGAAGACATATTAAACAGGAGTCCATTTGTGCAAGAAAGTATGGTTTACGGCGAGCAGGATGAAAAGCATACCGAAATTATCGCAGTTCAAATTGTAACGGATGCCGAAGCATTTATTGAGTACTCTGAAAAAAATAAAGTAGCAATTACTCCGGAGCTTGTTAATGAAATAATTTCCCAAGCAGTAAAAGAAACAAACAAAGAATTACCCGCTTTTAAACAGATTAGAAAATTTTATGTAAGAGACAGCGAGTTTGAAAAAACTACTACGCAGAAGATCAAAAGGTTTTTAGTAAAAAACATTTCCTGACGTTCCCAATAGGTAAAACAAACCCGATTCCACTAAGGAAACGGGTTTTGATCACCCTTCTTTAAATTAAAAGGATCCCCCTCCCGAGAATATTGGTCCAGTAAGATGAAATTTGCTTGCTAAAATAATAATTGCAATGATTAAAACGCTGCCGCCAACCAATAGAGAAGTAGCGACAATATTAATTTTATCAACTTCAATTGATGAAATTGTGCTGGGATCAACTTTGCGTGAAATACTCTTATCCCAAAACCAAAATCCATTTTCTGTTTTGTTTGTAACGACAAAATAGTCTCCCTTAAGAAATCTGATTCTGTCTTTCGTTTTCAACCTAACCGTGTAAATCCTTTGTTGTTTATTAAAGGAAACAGAATCAATATCATTTAGCAAAACCTTCCCTGAAAAAGATTCAAATGAGTTTGAGTTTTTAATGTATCTATAACCTTCACCGATAATGAATTCTGAAGGAGAGGAAATTAGAATATGATGATATGCTTCTGATGAAACTGTTTCTCCAGTAGATAGAGCAAATCTTATATCTTTGTTCTCAAGATTAATAAGTTCTGATTCATCCCCAACAGAAATTGGTTGGAGTGAATAACATCCAACAAACTGTAGCAGCAAACAGGGTATTAAAACTGAAACAATATATTTTTTCATATCACTTTTCCTTTCCCTCTTATTAAACCCGATTCCTTTGAGAAATCGGGTTTATAACAATTAGGATTATTTTAAAAGCATCATTTTTTTTGTTTGAACAAAGTTATTAGCCCTTAAGGTATATAAGTAAACTCCGCTTGCAAGTTTAGAAGCATCAAACAAAACTGAGTGATTACCGGATTCTTCAGTTTCATTAACTAAATTTGCAACTTCATTTCCAAGAATATCATAAATTTTTAGCTCAACATTTCCTGCTGCCGGAATTGAGTAATTAATTGTTGTTGATGGATTAAATGGGTTTGGGTAATTCTGATAAAGTCCGAATTTATCCGGACTTTTCACAGATATTTCTGCAACTTTGCTGTAGCTAAATGTACCATCAAAATCAATTTGTTTTAATCTATAACAGAATTTACCCGGATTAGTATTTTTGTCATTGAAGGTATACTTCAGAATTTCTGTAGAATTGCCTGAACCTTTTACAAATCCAATTTTCTTCCATTGATTATCTTTTTCGCTTGCAGATTTTCTTTCAATATCCCAGCCTGAGTTGTTTAGTTCAGTTGCCGTAATCCAGCTAAGATTAACAAAATTATCAACAACACTTGCAGAAAATGAAGTTAGCTCAACAGGGACCGAAGGCATTATATTAAAGACTCTTCCACTGGTTTGCGGAGTTAAAATGTTTTGTTGATTCATTGTATAAGTCATCAGCGCTTCAAATTCAGTTTTACCATCAAGTATTACAGGCACACTTGCTGGAGTAATTCCTACATAATTTAAAATTCCCAATACCATTTCGTTTGCTGTAATAGAATAAGTTTTTACAGGATCAATTGGAACACCATTTATCTTTACAGAATCCAATCTTTGAAATGATGGTTTTGTTCCATCGTAAGTGTATTCCATTCCAGATACCTGAAGAAAGAATTCGTCACTCAATTCAATTTCAGAAAGACCAAACTCTAGTCCTTTTAAAATGTCCATTCCAGTTAAATCAAAAGTTGCAAGCTGGAATCCAAGAGTATTTGTAAGATTAAATCCGTATCCATTTAATCTAAATAGATCTCCAGCCGTAAATGCGCCTTCCCACAATGGAAGAGCAGTTGATCCACCTGCCTGCAATGCAATATCTGTTGAAGTGTAGGCGCGGAAAGCGTCAGCCACTAAATTTCCTGCTGGTGTATCGTGTGGGCCCTGATCCAAAAGATTTGTAGCTTCCTCCCAAAAGAAATCACTTGCATAACCGGCTTGTTGCGTAAAAAACGGAATTCCATAAAATGATTCTATGTCTGCAATCATACCATCAACAATTGCCTGCACAGTTGGTTCTTGCGGAATGTTCGTATCAATTGGAATTAATTGATAATTCAATAATTGAACATTTCCGCCATCAACAACTAATTTCATCTTACCTGCATACATATAATTTGATCCAGCCTGAACAATCCATGTTGTTCCACCAATTGGATCAGTAATTGTATTAGGAGCAGCATATTTATAATGATCGTGCCCGCCAACTATTACATTTATTCCGGGAATGTTTGAAGCGATAACTTTATCAAGATCAACTCCCAGATGAGAAAGAAAAATAACAACAGCGCAGCCTTCTGCTTTTAGTGTACCCACCATTGTTCCTGCAATTGTAGCGATGTCTTCACTAATAACGGCAGGAGAAGGATTGGAAAGTAAATTGGTTGATGGAGTTGTTAAACCAAAAATTCCAACTTTAGTATTTCCATATTGTTTTATAACATAAGGATGAACGTAATCCAGCATTCCATTAATTGATGTATCAGAAAAATCTGTGTTTGCAGAAAGCAGCGGGAATGCATCCGTTGCAACTGGAAAAGCATATTGCAATGAACCAAGTAAAGTTGTTGGTCCTAAATCAAATTCGTGATTGCCGAGTGTCATTGCATCAAGTCCTAATGCACTAAGAATTTGAAGCTCGGGAACCTGGAAATATTTATTGAAGAAAACATCACCAATCGAAATATCACCTGCGTGAAGAAAAAGAACATTTGGCTCTGTCATTTTGGTCAGTCCTACTAAAGTTGCAACTCTGGAAACTCCTCCTAAGGTGCCTTTTAGATTTGCATCTCTTGGTCCGATTGCCTCAAGTGTTGAATGTGAATCATTGACGTGAAGTATCGTTAAGGTATCAGGTTGTGCCAGTATTAAAGTTGAGAAGATGAGGAAGAAAGAAAAAAACGAGAATAACTTTTTCATTTTGTAACTCCTCAAATTGTTAATTATGAATTGATTTCATTGTTAAAATCATAAACTGATAATTAGGAGTTGTCATGAAATTGTAAAAAGTTGAGAAAAGAGAAGCAAAAAAGTTGTTATAGTTTCTAAATATCTAATTTTATTTTTGAAAAAAAGTTTAAAAAAGCATTCCCGGTACTTTTTATAGTTCGCTCTTTAGTTAAAATTATTTCTCGCTTCGATCCTTTCGGAAAATATCCCCAATGAACTTTTGAATATGTGTTAGCACACTTTTGGGTATGCTTTATCATGTAGTTTATAGGATCTGGTTCGCTGTTATTAATTAGATAAAGCTCAATTTCATAAATGATTTCTTTAAATACTTCTTCTCTCTGTCCGTTTTCAAAGGTAGGTGATAATAAAAATTCCACAACAAACTTTTTGTTATTTACAATTCCAATTCTTACAACAGGTGCAGGATTAAAACCAAACTTTAATTCAAAATATCGATCATTTGTATTAACATTACCTAAAGTCCATTCCCACATTTCATTGTCCATTCTGGTTGCTCATTTTTTTATTGGATGGGCTTCTGTGTTAAAAACATTTTTTTGTAAATCAAAAGTTGCTTCCGGTGCGAAAATTAAGTAAAGATATTTTAAAGTTTCAGCGAAAAAGAAACTTTCCATAGAATCACTTTTTTCTTTACTCATTACACTTTTAAGTGAGGCAAAGCCCTCATCAATTTTACAATATTTAACAATGCTTTCAAAAAAATCTTTACCCATCTGTAAATATTTTGGATTTTTTGTGAAACGATATAAATAAAAGGCTGATTCAATAATTTCGGGTCGCAGAACATAGTTGGGATAATTAACTTCAAAAGTTTTATAATTCATTTCTTCAGGTTCAACTTCAAAGTGTGTCCACATTCTGTAGCAGCTTTGTTGAACTTTTTCTGCAGTCATCAAATCACCACCGAGAGAAAGCACCGCCGGCATAAAAGCATCAAGAGCACCAAAGGTTGTGTTAGTTTCTTCTCCCGTATTCATATCGACTTTTTTGTACCAAAATCCTGTTGATGCAGAATCAAGTAAGTATTTATTTACCGCAAACATACTTTCATCATACATATTCTTAAAATCTTTATCGTTAAATAGTAAAAAGGCTTTGATAAGATATTCATAGTAAGAATCAATCATTCCGCTGATATGGCTTTCGGTATTTTGCCATTCGCCGGTTTCAACATTTATTGTTGTGCCAACTAAACCAATTTTAGATCTTCGTTTAAATACTTCTGTCACGGCATACTTTGCTTTATCATAATAAATAGAATTTCCTGTTAGTTTACTCAACATTCCAAACTCAAGCATCAGCGTTCCAATTTCTGCGGGATTACTAATATTATCTTTTACTTCGCCAGTTTGTAAATTAACATACCGGTAAGACATTCCGGTTTTAGAATTGAAAACAGGAAGCAATCTATTTCCTAAATCTTCGGCAAGATTTAAAAATCTTTTGTTCCCATCTAATTGATATGCTGAAATTAATCCGCCAAGCAATCGGATAGTAATCTCAAAATTCTGAACAAAGAAGTTTTTATTAAAAGAAAGTTTCGATAAAATTAATTCCTTAGCTTCCTTTGACTCTTTATCTAGCCCCATAAGCATCATTGTATCAAAAGCATCAACCGGTGTCATCAACAAACTTTCATCATACCAGTTACGGAAAGTTTTACTAAGAGGCTTTAGTTCATCTTTTTCCCACGCATATTTTTTATAAGCATTCCACGCAGTTAAAAATTCTTGTTTTACTTTTTCGGCGTAATTTTTTTTATCAATCTCAACATTAGATTGGATTGAGGTCATTGATGGTGGGATTGATTCAGATGTTATCCAAAGATTTTTATTGGGTTGATTACCCATTTGAAATTCTAGAATACCGCCGTTTATAATTTCATTATAAGTGATAAAACTTCTTGTTAATTCTTTCCCATTAAGTTTTGCAGATTGAATGTAAATATTTTTATCAGAAAGATTTTTTGCCCGGATAATAAATTGTTTTCCATTTTCTAAATTGATAGCTGCTTCATCAAATAATGGTGAGCCAATTATATAGTTTTGATCAGCCGGATTTAATGGATAAAAACCCAACGCACTAAAAATATACCAGGCCGACATTTGTCCGCAATCTTCGTTTCCGCAAAGCCCTTCAGGTGTGTGATCATAAAGTGTCCGCATAATCTGATTAACCCGTTCTTGTGTTTTCCACGGCTGCCCAGCATAATTATACAAATAAGCAATATGCTGACTCGGTTCGTTTCCCTGAGCATATTGTCCAATCATTCCTGAAATATCACTGCTTGGATTTTCACCTTCTATTATTGAATCAGTTGTGAAAAGTGAATCAAGTTTTTCAATAAACTTTTCTTTACTGCCAAATTGGTTTACTAATCCTTCAACATCTTGGGGAACAAACCAGGAATATTGCCATGCATTGCCCTCTGTGTATTCATTATTCCTATGTTCTGATGATCTTGGATTAAATGGAGTTTTCCATTTTCCATCACTTGTTTTTGCACGAATAAAATTTGTGGATGGATCAAAAAGATTTCTATAATACTCAGCACGATTGGAGAAGTATTTATAGTCTTCATCTTTTCCTAAATATTTAGCTACTTGCGTAATGCACCAATCATCATAAGCGTATTCAAGAGTTTTAGAAACAGATTCGACTTCCCCGATAGAATCGGTACTTGCAGCTTTATAATCGGGAATGTAGCCAAGCTCTTTATAATATTTTAATCCGAGATGATCCTCCATAGCAGATTTTTTCATTGCGTCGTAAGCAGTATTTATATCAAATCCTTTAAATCCTTTTAAAATTGCATCTGCAACAACGGAGATTGAATGATAACCAATCATTGTTCCAGTTTCATTTCCAAGTAATTCCCAAACAGGAAGCAAACCATATTCATTGTAATGTGATAACATTGAGTTGATCATATCATTAACTCTTTCAGGTTGTATAATTGTAAACAATGGATGCTCTGCCCGAAAGGTATCCCACAAAGAAAATATACTGTACTTTGTATAATCTTTTGCTTGGTGAATTTTTCCATCAGCTCCTTTGTACTCCCCATTAACATCATTAAAAACCACAGGTGCTAACATTGAATGATAGAGCGCAGTGTAAAAAATTGTAAGTAAATTTTTGTCTGATGATTTAACCACGATCTTACTTAATTCTTTATTCCATTTAGCTTCGGCATCTTTCCTAACTTGATCGAAGTCCCAGTCTTTAATATCATTTTCAAGATTAGCTTTTGCATTATTAATGCTGACTGATGAGATTCCTGTTTTGATTAATAATTGCGAATTATATTTTAGATCGAATTTAAAAACCGCGCGAGTAGTTTTTCCCCTCACCTCCTTAACAGCTTTTTGATAAATGCTGTCAGAAATTAAAAACGATTTTATAATTGGTTCAGAAAACTCAGTATAAAAATAAACTCTTTCATCTTTCGCCCAACCTGTTGAATATCTATAACCGCAGATAGTATGATCATCAATAATTTTAATAAATGTTTCAGTTGGTGTATCCCAATTTTTTGAATAGCTCAAATCAAGTTGAATGAATTCATTCCCATCATTTTTAAAAGTATGCAGCTGTAATCCAGAACGAAGTGTTGCAGTTAATTCTGTTGTTATGTTAAAATCTTTTAGCAGAACAGAATAATATTCTGCCCTTGCACTTTCTTTTTTATGATCAAATTTTGAGACAAACTTTTGATAAATAATTTCTTTATCCGGAAAAGACTTAGGAAAAGAAGCCGGCATAAATTGTATATCGCACAAATCACCAATTCCTGTTCCACTTAAATGAGTGTGGCTGAATCCGACAATAATGCTATCAGAATAATTATAACCGGAAGACCAATCCCAGCCGCTGCGTCCGTTATCAGGACTTAACTGCACCATCCCAAATGGAACAGCTGCCCCGGGATATGTATGTCCATGACTGCTTGTTCCAATAAAAGGATTAACGTATAGAGTGTAATTTTGGGAAAAAATATTTTGTATAAATATTAATAGAAATAAAAATTTGAATGTTTTCATATAAAACTTAAAATTGATTTTGTAAAAGATGTGGATATTCTTTGTGAACCTTCAATATAAATTCGCCAAATAATGTATTTGCCCACGCAAAACAGGGACGAGAAAATTTCGTTGCATCGTCTTTATCAAATGATTCGTGCATAAATCCGGTACCGGCATGTGAACTTTTTAGAAGATTAATACAATCTATTCTTTCTTTTTCATCAGTGCTTGTTAATCCGCGCATAATAATTGAAAGATGCCATATTTTTCCAAGTCCTGCGTGCGGTCCGCCAATACCATTTCCGGCTTTTCCTACAAAGTAGTACGGATTGTTTTCACTGAATAAAAATTTTCTTGTGTTTTTGTAAATCACATCTTCAGACTTAATTACATTTAGATAGGGAAGTGAAAGTAAACTTGGAATGTTTGCATCATCCATAAAAAGTTTATTACCAAATCCATCAACTTCATAGGGGAAAATTTTCCCAAAATTAAGATGCTCTGCAATCGCAAATTTGTTTAATGCTTCTTCAACTTCATCGGCAAGAGAATTACATTCATTTGCAAAGGATTTATTATTGGTAACATCAACAAAAATTTCTGCAAGTTGTCTTAAAGAAACAACAGCAAAATGATTTGATGGAACAAGGAAAGAAAATATTGCTGCATCATCACTCGGGCGGAAAGATGAAACTATTAAACCAACGGGATTTACAGGATTACCATAGCCACCAAGCGGCAAACTATCCATTGACCAGGTTGTATTACGCATAAATTTGTAAGGACTTTTCCCATCTTTGCGCTGCTGCTCTTTAAATGTTTTTAGCACAAGCTTCATAGCCGACTCCCAATCGTCATCAAACACGGAAACATCATTGGTTGTTTTCCAGTATCCATAAGCAAGTCTTACAGGATAGCACAACGAATCAATTTCCCATTTTCGTTCGTGTAACTCCGGTTTCATTTCTGTCAGGTCGTCTTTCCATTGACTTTCTCCCGAACCATCATTAAAAGCATTTGCGTAAGGATCGATAAGAATACATTTTGTTTGGTGATTGATAACTCCAGCAATTAAATCTTTTAGTTTTTTATCGTAATTTACAAAAGGCAGGTAAGGCCAAACCTGCGCTGATGAATCAAGCAGCCACATTGCGTTTATATCACCAGTTATTACAAATGTATCCGGCTTGTCATTAATTGTTCTGTGTGTTACAGTTGTATCAAGTGTGTTAGGAAAGCAGTTTTCGAACATCCAGCTAAGTTCTTCATCTTTAATAATTTTTTTCATCTCAACAATCTTAGCTTCGATTGCTTCGCTTATAAATTTTCTTTCTGAGATTGGAGGACGTTTAGATTGATATTGATCTAAAGCAAATGATTTTGTAAAAGAAAGATTTGATAAAGATAATCCCGCAATTGCCAGTCCACTTGTTTTGATAAAGTTTCTTCTGGAAGACATTTAAATTTTCTGTATTTAATTAATTAAAAATAACTAATTAGAGACTTCTGAAAAATAGATTTCTAATTAACTGTCATTCTCGCGAAACCGGAAATCTAAAACATAATCAATAGATTCCTATTTGCACAGGAATGACTTATTGAATTTTTCAGAAGTCTCTAATTGTCGATTTATCAGTTGAAAATATTTTCACTTCACGAACTTGTAACCAACTTTGTGTACAGTTAAAAGATGTTTGGGATTTGCAGGATCATCTTCAATTTTTTTTCGTAATGAAAGGATATAATTATCCACAGTTCGTGTTGTTGGATATGTGTCGTAGCCCCAAACTTCATCGAGAAATTTATCTCGCGATATTACTTCACCTTCGTGATCAATGAAGTAATGTAAAATTCTGTATTCAGTTGCTGATAATCTTACGGGATTATTTTTTTTAAACATTTCCTGTTTTTTAAAATTGATTTTCAAATTCGAGAACTCAACTTCTTCAATTTCTCCTGGTTCGTAGGTGCTTCTTCTTATTAATGCTTTCACTCTTGCTAAAAGTTCTCTGATATTGAATGGTTTTGTTATATAATCATCTGCCCCTATTTCCAATCCTAAAATTTTATCTACCTCCTCTTTTCTGCTTGTTACCATAATGATAGGAGTTTTTACTCCATCGCTTCTTAAGTCTTTACAGATTTCAATTCCATCCTTGCCCGGAAGAATTAAATCTAAAAGTATTAAATCAAAATTATCTTGATGTGCAAGGTCAAATCCTTTAGTACCCGTATCCGCCTCTGCTAAGGAATATCCTTCAGTTGTAAGAGATTCTTTTAGACCGGTCCTTATTGCGGGGTCATCTTCTATAATTAATATTCTCT
Organism: Ignavibacteriales bacterium; assembly: GCA_037444745.1. GTDB lineage: Bacteria > Bacteroidota > Ignavibacteria > Ignavibacteriales > Ignavibacteriaceae > IGN3. Next base: position 16,057 of record JBBILT010000004.1, on the reverse strand, counting down.
TCATTGAAACCTCATTTGTTGTTAGATAAAACCGGGAAGCATAAAGTAAATGTGCTTCCTAATCCAGGAGAGCTTTGGATTAATATTTTCCCTTTGTGCTGTTCTACAATGTGCTTAACGATGGAAAGCCCCAATCCTGTTCCCTCTATCTTTTTTATTTTTGCATTGCCTGTTCTAAAAAACGGATCAAAAATATTTTCGATATCTGATTTATCAATACCGATTCCATGGTCCTTAACATCAATGTAAACAAAACTATCTTTATAATATGATGAAACAGTAATTTCTTTTTTATCGGTAGAAAATCTGATAGCATTTGAAATTATATTTTCAATTGCCTCAGTAATTGCATCAGCATCTCCGCAAATCAAATCATTAAATTCCCCCAGCTTTATTTCAAGTTTAAACCCTTTCATCTTCAGTGTGTACTGCATCATATCAATTACATCTTTAACAATATTATTAAAATAGATCTCACGAAAAGAATAATCTTTAACCCCTTTTTCGATTTTGGAAAAATCAAGTACATTATTTATTAATCGTGTTAATCGGTCAGTCTCGCCTTCAATAATTTCAAGATGATTTTTTGATTTATCAGATAAATTCTTTTCATTTTCTAAAAGCATCTCAGAGAAGATTTTAATAGAAGTTAAAGGGGTTTTTAAATCATGCGAGACTGTTGAAACAAACATTGATTTTTGTTCATTTACTTCCTCTAATTTTTCCGCTTCAATTTTTTTGCGGATTAACTGTTCTTGTAATTTTATCCTTTCTATTGTTGAGCCGGCATTTATTCCTATATCTTTTAAAAGATCAACATCCTCAATAGAAAATTTGGAGCCTGACTTTTTATTACCAATAATTATAAATCCATATAATTCCTCTTTAACAGATTTAATAGGCACAACAAGAGTTATCTTCCAACGCAAAAGTGTGTTCTGGGAAATTGTTGAAATATCAGTATCGCTTTCTACTTTATTTTTTATAGAAGCGACCTGAAACCATTTTTTTTTCAACGTGTCAGGTTTTATTCTTAATATTTTATTTGCTATCAGGTCAAAATTCTTTTGAGAACGTATAAAAAGTTTTCCTGTTTGATTATCAAACTCACTGAAAGCTATTTTATCAACCGGGATAAGATTGTCAATCTCCCGAATTAAATATTTACCAAGTGAATTTATATCATTATAATTTTTAATTTGTTCAGTAAAGCGGTTTAACACCCTTCTAAAATTATACCGAACTCTAAAAAACTTTTTATCAACAAATTGCTGAACTTTGGTTTTAATCGGTTGAAATAACAATGCAAGAAAAACAGCGGCTGTAGTAGAAATAATAGATTGATCAGAAACATCAAATGAAGAAACAAAAATTCCAATTGCTGCTGAGTATAAAATGAGCAATATTGAGAGTGCAATTCCATAAACAATACTTCGATTAAGTACCTCATCAATATCTAACAAATGATATTTAACAATTGCAATAGCAAAAGTTACAGGCACAGCTAACTGCAAAAGTATAATTATCTCTTCCGGCAAAATTTCCGTTCTAATAAATTCCTGGGGCAATACCCAAAAAACAATAAAACTTAATGGACCAATAACAAAACCAAGGAGCAGCCACTTTAATTTTTTTCTTTCTACTTCGCCTTTTTCTTTAAGGTATGTTGTAAAAAATATTATGATGGCAGAAATCACAGCAACTGCCGCATAAATTCTTATAAAGGTAAATGTTAATAAATAATTTTGTATTGATTGATTATCCAGATGGATAGAAGAATTAATAAATGTGATAGCGCTTAATATTGCAAGCAGACAAGCAACTACATAGTTGAAGTTAATAAATGTTTGCCATCTTTTCTCCTTGTCTCTTGGAAAAATGAATGCGAAATTAATAAATAGTGCCGGTATAAAAGCATACACAAAATGGAAGATGGTACGAAGGGTATAGTTTAAAATCGCAGGATAAGTATTTTGATTTGCCCACGTCGTACACATTATTAATGCAGTACCAACACATGCCCAATGAAAAATATGCGCTGCTTTGCTCTCACTTTTTTTTATCAAAACAAAAAAAGCAATAACAAAAAAGAGTAAAGCAATTATTGATGTAATAAAAATGTAAAATCCAGTATAATATTTAGTAAGCTTTACACTTAATGTTCGCTCACCAGAAATACCAGTCACTTTTATTAAAATCAGATCGCCAATGTTTTTTGTATCTGTAATAAATTCAGCATTTTCCTCGTTACTAATTTTAAAGCCATTAATAGAAATCAGATTATCAACAGCGGAAAGATGATACGGATTGTTTTGAGTAATTATTATAGAATTAAGTGAGTCTTGCCCGGAAATCTCGAAAGGAAGATTAGCTTTTTGATTTATATTTGTTATTCCTGCAATGCAAAGAATTAATAATAAAACATCAACAAGAAGAATGTATTTTAATTTAGCGCTCGCCTCAATCATTAAAGCCTCTCCTAACGGGATGGATACCCAGATAAATCAAGGATGATATGCAAGTATTTAGTTAAGCACTATTTAAAAGTAAATCTTTTTAAGGTGTAAAGAAACGAGGTGATTAACATAATCGATTGGTTGATGGAAGTGTCAAAAGAGTATGTCGCGATAGGTTGGAAATGACAAATGGAATATTTCAGAAGTTCCTGTGTTATTATATTTTCATTTTTCATAATCTAAAGGTCAAAAATTTTTATCCTATTCTTAATCTATTGTTAATCTTTTCTTAATAATCACCACCTAGCTTTGTAACGAAATTCAAGGCTAAATAAGTTTAATAATATTTTAAGGACAAAAAAATGGAGTACTTCAATAAATCAAATGGACAGCCGCTTCAATATCCGGAGTTGAATTTAATTTTTGCCCGTTATTATAATATCAAAGGAGCAAACAATGCTGATGATGGCAAACTGAATGAAGCGCTTGAAAATTTTAACAAAGCGATTGGCTTAAATCCACTTTATGCTATTGCATTATTTAATCGTGCAACCATTAAAGCTGATTTGGGTGACTTTGAAGGAGCGAAGGATGATTTCCTTCGAGCAAAATGTACAGAGTTTGAAATTAGTAATGAAGTTGTACCAACATTAAGGGAACTTTATCAGGATGAAATATCAACTGATAACATTAATTTTTATTAATGTTAGATTAAGACAGTCTTAATGTTAGGTTTATAAGTTTGATCTGTAAGTTTTTAGAACTTAAATAATTAAAATCATATAAAACAAATTTGAAAGGATCTGGAAATGAAAAATCGATTTTTTGCTTTTGCAGCAGCCATAGTTTTAATGGCTTTTGCAGTTAACACAACAGTAATGGCTCAAAACAAGGATACCAAAACACCCCCAAAGACAGTTAAACAGACTGAACAAAAAATTCAAAACAAAGTTGGTGAAGTAAAGTCAAAAACAGAAGTAAAGAAAGTAGAAACGATCAAAGAAGGAATGAATACGGTAAAGACTGATGTTAAAAAAGACACAGAAAAAATCGTAAAGAAAACTCATAAAAACGTTAAACATCATACTATGCCTTTGAAGAAAGTTGAAACGAAGAAAATAGAAACCGAGAAAAAATAAAACTGCTGTTTAGTTGTTATTGTAAAGGAGAGATAAAATCTCTCCTTTTTTTTTATTAATTTTGATTATGCGAATACTTGTTGTAGAAGATGAAAAAAAAGTTGCATCCTTTATAAAAAGAGGATTGGAAGAAGATTATTATTCTGTTGATATTGCTTTGGATGGTAAAGAGGGAACCAGGTTAGCTTTATCTGAACAGTATGATTTAATTATTCTTGATATTATGCTTCCCTTTAAAGATGGTATCTCAATACTTAAAGAAATACGAATCGAAAAAATCTTTACACCTGTTTTGATGTTAACCGCAAAAACTGATGTTATGGATAAAGTGCTTGGTTTGGATTCGGGTGCTGATGATTATCTCGCAAAACCATTTGCATTTGATGAACTATTAGCTAGAGTTAGAGCTTTGCTTAGAAGAAAATCTTCAGAAAAAAATATTATACTAGCAGCGGGAGAGCTCCAATTAGATACTCAGGTACATAAAGCATTCCGTAATAATAATGAGATCGAATTAACTCCCAAAGAATATTCCATTCTTGAATACCTTATACGTAATAAAAACCGTGTTGTTTCAAGAACAATCCTTTCTGAACATGTTTATGATTATCACTTTGATTCAGATACTAATGTAATTGACGTTCACATAAATAAACTCAGAAATAAAATTGATAAAGGCTATGATAAGCAAATTCTTCAAACAGTAAGAGGTGTTGGATATGTAATAAAAGATAATTGAAAGCAGCTTTCTTTAATATTAAAAATCGAAAAAATATCTTACTAACAAATGTTATCTAAATTTAAAAAATATTTAAAGACAACAAGATTTAAAACCACGCTTTGGTATTCCCTCATATTTCTTTTGCTTGAGTTTGTAATCGGACTCGTTATTTATCAGTATCTCAGACAATCTATGTATAAAGAACTTGATTTATCCTTAAGCAAACAAGCAGATTTAATTTACCATTTTGTAAAAGAGAGCAAAGTCAACTTAAATGATTTTGAACCTGATTCGATATATTCATCACAAAGTGAGTTTATTTACGATCTGATTTTTGAGGCGGTTGTATTTAATCCAACAAATACTTTTGTGCAGGTAAGTTATAACAACAAAAAAATATTTAAAACAGAAAACCTTTCTAATAATGAAATTAAAACTATAAATCTTAAAAATAAGGAAACTGTATTATTTACATTTGCAGATTCGCTGCTTTCTGACCACGATATTAGAGCCGCATCATTAATTAAAGATGGATACGAAATAGTAGTTGCTTTCCCCAGCTATGTAATAAATCAAACATTAGACAGCTTAACAAATCTTTATATTATTATTGTTCCGATCTTCTTTTTGCTTTCTTTAGCCGGTGGTTCCATCATTTCTTTCAGGGCACTTTCAAGGATTGACAAGATTACACAGAAAACAGAAAAAATAACGACTGAAAATTTAAACGAAAATATAGAGGGTGCAGATTTTGATGATGAATATGGGCGGCTTGTTACTACAATGAATAAAATGATCAAACGAATTAAAACTTCTATTGATTATATGAATCAGTTTTCCATTTCAGTGTCTCACGAATTAAAAACGCCACTTACTATTTTAAGAGGTGAAATAGAGCTTGCTTTAAGATCCCCCAAAACACTTGGGGAATATAGAGAAGTATTAGAGAGTAATCATGAAGAAGTGTTAAGATTGGTAAATATTATAGAGCGTTTGTTCTATCTTTCCAAACTTGAAAACTCGCAGATTAAAATTGATAAAACACTAACCAAGATCAGACCATTCCTTCAAACAATTATTAAATCATATCTAAAATTGGCTGAGGAGAAAAATATAAACTTAACCTTCAGTTGTGAGAATTTTGATGATACATCCGTTGAGATTGATCCTGATTTATTCCGGCAGGCAATTAGTAATTTGATAGACAACGCAATTAAGTTTAGTAAAGAAAGCTCGGAGGTACTTATTAGTTGTAGAAAAAGTACTCAAGGTAAAATTTCAATTTCATTTATAAATTATGGTGAAGAAATCCCAAAAGAGATTTTACCAAAACTATTTGATAGATTTTATAGAACAGAATCCTCCCGGAATAGAAATACAGGAGGAATAGGGCTAGGACTTTCAATAGTTAAATCCATAGTAGATCTTCATCAGGCAGAGATTGAAGTTGAAAGTACTTCAGATGGAATAATAACATTTACGGTAATAATTTAAATAGCGTTCTCTTTATTTATTTTTTTCAATAACGCAACCAATTCCACTTCAACTTCTCTTCCGCGATTCTTTGCATACCATAAATGTAATTCTTTGTTCATTTCATCTTTAGGGATTCCATCGTTTTTCATTTTGAGCATAAGATTTTGTGCATACGCAGGTCGTGGTCCCCATTGAAAAAGTTCGTTATCATTTCCATCAAAGGCAACAAGTTTGGGAATGCTTCTCGAGCCGTTAGTAAGGTAATTATCCATAATTTCTAAATTCTCATCACGCAAAACTATTCGTAAATTTATTTTATCATTTAACGATACAGCCTTTGCGATGATGGGAAGATTTTGTGCAGAATCACCGCACCACGTTTCTGTAATTACCATCCAGGTTTGAGGTAAATCAATTTTATTTATTTCACTTATCAATTCTTCAGATGGAGTAAAAGTTTTTTCCAGCCTTACTGTTCTTTGCAAATTAAGTTTACGATATTCAAAATTCTTTGCCTCACTTTCATCATTGTTGTTTGGATCTTCAACTTGTTTGATGAATATTTTTCTAAATGAATCATAATTGATTCCTAATTGCTTTGTGTCTTCTGTTAATGCGTTGTTCAATCGAACCCTCTGTGTTTTTGTAATAATTTTTTGTGCAATCGTTAGAGAACAATAAATCAAACAAGATTCAGGGGTAAAGAGTTTGATTTTATTATTATACCACATATAATGATCTTTAATTGATCAAATTTAATTGTATTTTTACAACAAATAATATTTGCGGAATAAGATGACAACTGAAACAAAATACTTTACTCCTGCTGAAGCAAGAAAAACTTTGCCTTTAGTTAAAAATATAGTTCGTGATATATTGCAGGCTACACGAGAGATGCGTTTAATAGCAGAAGAAATCGGTGGCAGCATAGAGGATGATACCAGGATTAAAAAGCTTGCAGCAGATGTTACGGGATTTTTAGGTGAGCTTGAAGAAATTGGCTGCTTTTATAAAGATTCTAATTTTCAAATTGGATTAGTAGATTTTCCTGCATTGCTCAATGGGGAGGAAGTTTCTCTTTGCTGGCGCAGTGACGAAGATGATATTTTATATTATCACCAGAGCGATAATGGATATGCAGGAAGAAAGTTAATCCCTCCGCAATTTTTTGAAGACGGTACGTTTTAATTATCTGAACAAATCAAATTTAACTTCTGATACGGCGGTACCTTCGGAATGTTTGTCTGCTATATTAAAAATTAGTTTGTAGTTTCCATCAACGTACGTTGAATCAAGATTAAACTGCGCTTCTAATGCAACATCAGCAATGGGTTCGCTGCCAGTTTCTATTTTAACATCTTTGAAAATTGATTTCACTACTGAATTATCGGGTTTGACCAAATCAACAATATAATTTATGGAAGCAACATATGTCCCATTTTTTTCTGTTTGCGTAAATCCCTTAACTCTTACACTTGCATTTACTTCAGCAATTCCATCTCCAATATCATAAGCAAAAGCCTCTGAACTGAATGCTTCAAACTTCACATCTTTTTTGCTGCAGGAGATTACAATTAAAAGTGCAACTAAAACTAAAATTACTTTTTTCATTCTATTCCTTTTTATTCTAAGTGAACCTTTGTGTTCTTAGTGTCTAAGTGGTGAAAGAATCTTTACCACTTAGACCTGCCTACCGGACAGGCTGGCACACAGAACACTGATAAACACTTAGCTGTTTCTTTTTTGAAAATCATTCATAAACTCTGCAAGCGCCTCTGCACCTTTAACAGGAAATGCATTGTAGATTGATGCACGCAATCCTCCAACAGATCGATGACCTTTCAATCCAATGAATCCTGCTTTTGTCGCTTCATCTATTAATTTCTTTTCTAATTCTTCCGTTGCAAGATTAAATGTAATATTCATTAAAGAACGAGAATCTTTTTCTGCGTGTCCTTTATAAAATCCGTTACTATTATCAATCGCATCGTAAATTATTTTTGCTTTGCGCTTGTTGGTTTCATACATCTTATCAAGTCCGCCGTTAGCAAGCAAATATTTGGTAACAAGTTTGATGATATAAATACCAAATGTATTTGGCGTGTTATACATCGAATTGTTCTCAGCCTGAACTTTATAATTCAGCATTGTGTGCAGCGAATCCTGACTTCTTTCAAGCATATCTTTTCTGATTATAACAAGCACAACTCCCGATGGACCAATATTTTTTTGTGCACCTGCATAGATCATTGCGTATTTACTTACATCTATTTTCTTGTGAAGAATATCTGAAGAAGCATCACAAACAAGCGGAACATTTCCAACTACAGGTTCGGTCTGCCATTCCGTTCCATATATCGTATTGTTTGATGTGAAGTGAACATAAGATGCATCAGGATCAAGCTTCAACTCGCTTTGCTTTGGAATACGTTTAAAATATTTTTTATCACCCTCTCCTTCTTCGGTTGATGCTGCAATGTTAACAGTTCCAACACGCTTTGCTTCTTTAATCGCTTTCTTAGACCAGCTGCCTGTTGAAATATAATCTGCTTTATTCTTCGGCGGCATTAAATTTAACGGCACCATCGAAAACTGAAGACTTGCCCCGCCCTGCAAAAATAATATTTCGTAATTATCAGGAACGGACAAAAGATTTTTTATTCCAGCTTTTGCATCAGCAAGTATTGCATCAAATGTTTTTGAACGATGAGAAATTTCCAGGATTGACATTCCAACTCCTGGAAGAGCAAACAATTCTTTTTGTGCTTCAAGTAAAACTTCTTCCGGTAAAACTGCCGGACCAGCGTTTAAATTATAGATTCTTTTTTCCATGATATTTTTTCCTTTATTTGTATTTCTTTGTGAATCTTTGTGTCTTAGAGTCTTTGTGGCAAAAGGATTGCTGCCACTAAGTCACCAAGACACTAAGTTAAATTAAGTGCGTCAACAATCCATCTCTAAGTTTCGGTTCAAACCAGGTTGATTTTGGCGGCATAACTTCTCCTGCGTCCGAGATATTCATTAAGTCATCGAGCCCAACCGGATAAAATGAAAATGCAACCGCTGCTTTGCCGCTGTCAACAAGTTTCTCAAGCTCTTTTGTTCCGCGTATTCCGCCAATAAAATCTATCCGAGTATTTGTGCGCGGGTCATCAATTCCGAGTACAGGATTTAATAAAAAGTTTTGCAGAATACTTACATCAAGTTTTTCTCCAACAGATTTTTCTAAAGATAAACTTGCAAAAACAGAATCTCTCGGCTTTAGCAAATACCACTCTTTATCCAAATACATACAAAAAGTATTTTTTGTTTTTGGCTCTTTATCAGTAGTTGGAGCAGCACTAAACTTATCCGCAATCAAATTCATAAAATCTGCTTTGCCTAATCCATTCAAATCAAACACAACGCGATTGTAAGGTAGAATCCTCAACTGATCTGCAGGGAAAATTACTGCGATAAAATAATTGTACTCTTCACTGCCGTTATGATGAGGATTGGCTTTCATCTTTTCTTCACGTGCACGACTCGCACTTTTTGCTCGGTGATGTCCATCAGCAATATAAAGTTTATGAATTTTTGCAAATTCATTTTCAATCATTTCATTATACTCATCAGGCATTATCCAAACAGTATGCTTAATTCCATCCGGTGCAGTAAAATCATATTCGGGTTCTTCACTTGCCATTGTTTTATCAACAAGCTCATTAACAGTTTTAACCCCGCGATAAGTTAAAAACACAACTCCTGTTTGCGCTTCCGTTGTGATGATGTGATTTGTTCTGTCGTCTTCTTTTACCTTTCGTGTTTTTTCATGCTTAAGTATCACATCGTTATCATAATCATCAACAGAAAAAGTTGCACAGATTCCCGTTTGTGCTCTTCCATCCATAATTAATCTGTAAAGATAAAAGTGAGGTTTTTCATCTACATTCAATGGTGCTGCTTCAATAATCTTATTTAGATTTTCTTTTGCTTTTAGATAAACTTCTTTTGAATAAACATCTTTTACTTCCGGCAAATCAATTTCAGAACGAGTAATGTGTAAATAGCTTAACGGATTACCATCGGCAGCGTGCTTTGCTTCTTCACGGTCAACCACATCATAAGGAACACTTGCAACTTGATGGGATTTTTCTCTTGTAGGTCTTAGTGCTTTAAAGGGTCTGATAACAGCCATAAAATTAATCTCCGTTTTTAGAAAAGACTATTAAAACTCTGCACTTCAAAAATCCATAAAATATTAGTAAGAAGCCAATAGAGAGATGTAAAATTACTTGCAAGTAGTAGGTATTCTGATGATATTTTTAAGGTTTCTTTAAAATCAAATGAGCGTAAGATGTTAAGAAGGGGATGGGATAGTTTAGAAGCATTTTAGATTTTACTCGTTCAATTTTATTTAATATTGTAAAATTCTCATAATATTTATGACCAAAATATCCCCCATATTCAATAATCTCATATCCAATTTTCTCAAACCGTTTAATCATTTTCTTAGATGGTCCACGACTCCAATCGTAATGCGCCTTAAATTTACCATGTTGGTGTTTATCTCTTGGCGCTATTTTGTGCAATAGTAAATTACTTATACTTTCTGGTAAATATCTATTTGCTACAAATGGAAGCGCATATAAAGTAGAAAAACAGTGGAATGATATACCGTTCTTATTTAAAATATTAAAAACATTTTGGTGAAAAGTTTTGGCATCTGAAATATGTTCACCAACCATTCTACTAAAAACAAGATCAAATTTTTCAGATAAATAATAATCAGGTAAGCTCAAATCAACAACTAACTTATAATAAATCTCATCAGCCTTTTTTAATTCATCATCGTCAACATCACTAATCGTGTACGATAAATTATGTTGTTTAATAAAGTTTTGATTTATTGTTGGATTTGCACCTGCACCAATTTCTAAAATTGATTTTATATTGTACTTTAAAATTAATTCCTGCACAAAGACTTCTGTTTTAGACCAGCCAAGAAAGTCATTAACAATCGAAAAATTTATTCGCATATATTTATAATATAAGGTTCGAGCTTAAGAGCTTGAACCATTAATGATTAATTTTTTTGACTTTTCCTATTCTTAAGTTAAATTTTGTACAAGTTTTTGAGTACGAACATTGATCCAATTTATCGTTAATAAATTCGAGTATTGTATAGCTAAACCTCGAATTATTAAATGAGTATCAAAAGAACTTAATTGATGTTGTCCAATATAACCATTTCCTCCATTTCCCCAAACTGAAACTATAACAGAAAAATTTAAAGCGAAAATTGCAGCATGTCCAGTGGAGGAATTTGTAACAAGTAATTCACTTTTTGCTGTTGAATTATCAAGATCACCAGCATCAAATTTATCACTACCGTTTAATATCCAACCTCCAATTTTACCATTTCCAGAATTGCTCCATAACCACGTCCAGCCAGAACCATTATATTTTAGAATCGCTGCCCAATTTGCTCTCACACAAAATAATTCATCAAATCCGTCACCATCAAAGTCAGAAGCATAATATCTATCGCCAGATTGGATGTTCCATCCACTTAAATTACCGTTGCCAGCATTACTCCAAGGGGAAACCCAAGTGTTAACGCCTTGATAGGTTAGAAGTGCACCCCAATGTGAACTATAATTAGTGGCTAAAATTTGTTGATTATTTGGGTCGGCAGGATTAAATTTTCCGCTAACATATATATCTTGGGAGCCAATATTCCAACCACCAAATGATCCATTGCCAGAATTTGACCAATGTGTTGTCCACAACGAATAATAATTATCATAACGTAATAACATAGCGAAATGACTTGAGGGGTTTGCAGCAAATAAATAAGGTGAGTTATTACTACTTCCAGTTAAAGAACAATATTTATCACTTGATTGTATATTCCACCCACCAATTGTTCCATAATCATGATAGTCAGAAAAATGACCAAAACGATCAAACACTCCATATGTACCTGCTGGATTGATGACCATAATTAATGGCTCATCAGATGCTGTCGAACCAGAGCCAAAATAATAAAATCCAGGTATAAATCTGTCGTTTAATCTTATTCTCCATCCTTCAATTGTGCCATTACCATTGTTATACCATTCACTTAGCCACTGATAGGTCACAACTGGCGGTGGCGGCGGAACATATTCTTTATTTAATCCAGAACTGCTGCTACCAGCGACCTCTGTCGGCAATTTATTGTTTTCACAACTAATAAAAGTTAGTGCCAATAATATTATAAAAGTAAATCTGTTTTTAATAACTTGTATTATATTTTTCATTTTATTTCCTTTGTAAAAATATTTTTTAAAGTTGGTTTATTGATTTTTAGTATACCAAAAACTATATAAAACCAGTAGGGTAATAGTTAATGATAAATTGATAGTGTACAATAATAAAAGTGATGTAATTTTTTTGTAAGAATGCTACAGATTGAAAAGTATCATACTGGAAGAAAAGAAGCAGTAGTACAAATATCAGAAACATCTCTCCGCCCCAATAAAATTGTAGAGAGAGAGAGAGCTAAAAATCGCGCCATAAAATATTTAACAATTTATTTTCGAACAAAAAATAAAGAAATATTATAATTATATACAACTAAAATTTTAGAATGATGGCTGAAGAAATAAAAAAATCACGTAGAAAACCCGGGCAGGAAAAAGATGAAATTGTTGGTAAAGTAGAATATCATAAAGAAGTATTTTCACCGGTCCTTAATAACAAAAGAGATATTGTTGTTTGGCTGCCAATCGGATATAATCCACAAAAAAATCCCGATAAAAAATACCCGGTTCTTTACATGCACGATGGACAGAATATTATGGACCCCAAAACAGCGTACGTTGGAAAAGATTGGCGCGTTGATGAAACAGTAATGAAGCTCATCAAGCAGAAAAAGATTAAAGAAATTATTGTGGTTGGAATTTATAATTCACCAGATAGACTTGATGAATATAGCTGGACTGAAAAAGGACAAAACTATTTAAAGTTTATCGTCACCGAGTTGAAACCATTTATTGATTCATCATACAAAACATTAACAGATAAAGATAACACAGCAATAATGGGTTCTTCAATGGGCGGTTTGATTTCATTTTACGCAGGCTGGCACTACCCGGATGTTTTTTCAATGGCAGGATGTTTATCAAGTTCATTTTATTATAACAATGATAGAAGTATAAAGCAGGTTGAAGAATATACCGGACATAAAAAGCACGTAAAGTTTTATATTGATCACGGTGAAGATGGTTCCACACGCGTGCAAAGAATGTTTGTAGAGCTTTCTAAAAAAGGATACGTGATTGGACAAGACATAGATTATTTTTACGCACCCGGCGCCGGACATAGTGAAAAAGAGTGGGCTGCTCGATTAGAAAGACCGTTACTTTTTTTCTTTGGTAACAAATAGATTCAGTTAGTCATTGCGAACGAGCCTGCCTGTTGGCAGACAAGTCCTCGAGTGAAGCAATCTGTTCAGTAATTTATTGATGCATGCTTGTATGGTTGCATTGCTCAATTGTTAAATTGGTTTTGGAAGTATTAAATTACTTATATACATCTTTTACTTAATTACTAAAATAAATTAAGGGTAATTATATGCGTTGGCGAGGAGAAAGAGAAAGTTCAAATGTTGAAGATAAACGAGGTCGTTCATCAAAAGGCGTTATCGGCGGCGGCATAGGCGGAGTCGTTATAATTCTTGTTGTACTTCTTTTGGGCGGCGATCCAACATCATTGCTGCAAAATATTCAGACAGATCAACAGACAACCACTTCTAATTATTCTGAAACAGCAGAAGAAAAAGAGCTCGCTCAATTTGTTTCTGTTGTGCTTGCTGAAACAGAAGACATATGGCATAAAATATTTTCTGATCTTGGTGAAAACTACCGCGAGCCAAAATTAGTTTTGTTTACGGGAAGCGTACAATCTGCTTGCGGCACAGCAGGAGCTTCAACAGGTCCATTTTATTGTGCTGGCGATGAAAAACTTTATATCGATCTAAGTTTTTTTAATGAACTTCAAAACAGATTTAAAGCCCCCGGTGATTTTGCTATGGCTTATGTTGTTGCCCACGAAGTAGGTCATCATATTCAAAAATTACTTGGCACTATGAATAAAATGGAAAAGCTGCGCTCACGTTTAAGCGAAGAGGAATACAATAAATATTCAGTAAGGTTAGAACTTCAAGCAGATTTTTATGCGGGTGTTTGGGCGCATTACACTGATAAAATGAAAGGACTGCTTGAAGAAGGTGATTTGGAAGAAGCATTAAATGCTGCAAGTGCGGTAGGTGATGATCGAATTCAAAAACAAGCCCAGGGATATATTGTTCCAGATTCTTTTACGCACGGAACTTCTGAGCAAAGAAAACGCTGGTTCTACAAAGGATATACTTCCGGAGACATCAGGCAGGGAGATACTTTTGGTGCGGATAATTTATAATTGATCTTGTTTATTACCGCATTGTCTAATTGCTGAATTGTTTTTTCATTGTTACCATGATTGAAGTCTGCCCTGCTCGACATGAGACGAGACAGATCGAAGGGTAATTGTTTTTGATTTCTTAAACTAACAAAATATTTATGAAATATTATCTTATTCTCACTGTTTGCCTCACACTTATTTTTACAGGTTGCTCTTCAACTGAAATTGTAAATCTTAGAACCGCAAAAGATATTGTAAAAGATTATTATGAATCCGGTAAGTATGATAAAGAAATGAATGAAATTATTAATGATGCAAAAGAAAAGTTCAGTAAAGTCGAAATAAAGCAATACACCTCGGGCGGATCTGTTGTAATTTTTGATGTTGATGACACCTCACTAAATAATTATGGTTTAGCCAAGCAAATGGATTTTGGTTACGTTTATGATCTCAACAAGAAATGGAATCAGGAATTAAAAGCTCCGGCAATTACACAAGTAAAAGATTTATATAATTATCTCCTAAACAAAGGTGCTAAAATTATTTTTCTAACGGGAAGAAATTATACCGAGTATGATGTTACGTATAAAAATCTTATCCTAGCCGGTTATACAAAATTCGATACCTTAATTACACAAAGAGAAGATGAACTTAATTTGAAAGCACAAGAGTTTAAAAGTAGAAAAAGAACTGAACTCACACAGCAAGGTTATGAAATTGTCGGAACAATCGGTGACCAATGGATTGACCTTAACGGACCATACACTGGAATAAAAATTAAACTTCCAAATTATCTTTATGAAATTAAATAAATAAATGGCACACTGATGGCACAGATACTGCTGATTTTCACTAATTCAAATCTGCGATAATCTGTTCGATCTGCGTCATCTGCGTGCTATTGCGCTTATTCCTCACTCCATAAAAATCCTTATATTTACAACTCAAAATTTCACTAACAGAGATATAAATGTCCGCAAAAAGTTTTTCCGAAATACCAAAAGCTTATAATCCTACAGATGTTGAGGATAAATGGTACAAGTACTGGATTGATAACGGTATTTTCAATTCCGATATAGACCAAACAAAAAAACCATACACAATTGCTATCCCGCCTCCAAACATAACCGGTATGTTAACGATGGGGCACATTCTTAATAATTCACTTCAGGATATTTTTATCCGCACAAAACGTATGCAGGGTTTTAATGCTTGCTGGGTTCCCGGAACTGATCACGCATCTATCGCAACAGAAACAAAAGTAACAAAGTTTTTAGCAGATAAGCAGATTGATAAATATCAAATTGGTCGCGAAGCATTTTTAGAGCATTGCCAGGAGTGGAAAAAAGAGTACGGCGGAATAATCATTCAGCAGTTAAAAAAACTTGGCGTTAGCTGCGATTGGCGGCGCGAACGCTTTACAATGGATGACGAATATTATCACGAAGTTATAAAAGCATTTGTTGATCTGTATAAAGAAGGGAAAATTTATCGCGGCTACAGAATGGTTAACTGGGATCCTGCAAATAAATCTGCAATCTCTGATGAAGAAGTAATATTTAAAACTGTTAACGGTAAACTCTGGTACTTTAAATATCCTGTGATAGATTCCGAAAAATTTGTAATTGTTGCAACAACACGCCCTGAAACAATGCTTGGCGACACGGGCGTTGCTGTTAATCCAAATGACGAACGGTACAAACATTTGATAGGTAAAAAGATTTTGTTACCGATTGCGGAGAGAGAAATTCCAATTTTTGCGGATGATTATGTTGATATGGAATTTGGAACCGGTGCGGTTAAAGTTACCCCCGCCCACGATGTTAATGATTATGATA